>NZ_JAGRPM010000070.1 GCF_019449565.1 Rhodoblastus sp.
CGCTTCAAGGCCAGCGCCGCAACCGCAAAAGGACGAAAGGAGAAAGCCAATGCCTTGACCAAAACCTGACCGCAGGAACATAAAAAGGCGGGTCACTTCTCAGTGAAAATCCCGGGTCAGTTCCAAACGGAAATCAACATTTCACGATCCCTTCCGGATAGAGCAGGACATATGCCTGCTGCGGCTCCTCCCAACGGAAATGATGCGTCGGGTTGAGTTCGACGGCGTCTTCCAGACGCAAAGGCTTGTCCGGTTCCATGCAGTCCTCGCGGGGAAGAAGGAGAGGCGTCGCAGCCTCTCCAACATTGATCAACGCACGAAGACGTAGGCGGTCACTTCAAATCCCAAGCGAACGTCGCAATAGGCGGGTTCAATCCAGTTCATCGCGTTTCCCCAATGTTTGTTGATGGTCGGCGGCGGCAGTTTTGCTCGCCATTTCAAGCATAGAAGCGATGCGAAAAACGCAGCTTGATTTTAGTTAAGCGTCCCGGGCTGGCCAAAGGCCACTTTTCAAATGATAAACGTTGCAAAAATTATTTGTAATACAATAGGTTGCGTCGTACCTCTTTTCGAGGCCGACGCAAAATTGCGGCTAGCTTACGGATTTCTTACAACGCAGCTTTTGTTGAGAGCTCCGACGCGTTTTTTCATATGTTGCGGCGAAATTTCAAGTAAAGCCGGGGTCGGAAAGAGCGGAGTACGCAGAACGGATGCCGCGTAAGCCAAAATGGCCAGCAGACGAGGCTGTAATCGCCACAACCGGCCTGCCACGCTGGCGGCGGCCTAGTGCAGCAACTGCGCCGCCGCTGCGGAGCGGGAGGATATTGTGCGTGCCGCAATGACTTCACGTCGCGTGATCATCGGAGCGGACGCATTTCGCCGCGAAGAGTGTCTACGCAAGGCAATCGATGTTTATGATCGGCTCTCCTGCTTCTTGCCGTCCGCGACGGCGGCCAAACCCATTGCGAGGCCGGCGATCAGGTCGGCTTCGGCTTCAAGACCGACTGACAGTCGCAGCAGTCCATCGCCGATGCCCGCGACGAGGCGCGCCTCCGCGGCCATTCCGACATGCGTCATCGTCGCGGGGTGCGCGACAAGGCTTTCAACGCCGCCCAAAGATTCGGCCAAAGTGAACACTTCCACGGCCTCGACGAAGCGGCGCGCCGCCTCGGACCCGCCCGCCAGTTCAAAGCTGAGCATGGCGCCGAAGCCTGCTTGTTGCGCCTTGGCGATTTCGTGCCCGGGATGCGAGGCCAGGCCGGGATAGTGGACAACATTCACTTCAGGGCGCCGCTCAAGGAAGCTTGCGATGGCGGCGGCGCTTTGCTGTTGCTGCCGAATTCGCGGAAACAGCGTGCGCAATCCGCGCAGCGTCAAATAGGAGTCGAACGGCGCGCCCGTCACGCCGGTAATGTTGGCCCAGGTCGAAAGAATCTCGAAATCCGCCTTGTCCGCTGCGACGACCGCGCCGCCGACGACATCGGAATGGCCATTGAGATATTTGGTGGTCGAATGAATGACGAAGTCTGCGCCCAGGGCTATTGGAAGCTGCAACGCGGGCGAAAGAAATGTGTTGTCGACGGCGACTTTTGCGCCGGACGCATGCGCCCGCGTCGCGATCGCGCGGATATCGACAACGCGCATCAAAGGATTGCTCGGCGTTTCGATCAGCACCAGGGACGGACAGCGTCGCAACGATGCCGCGAGTGCTTCCTCATTGCCTTGGTCGATGAAGGCGACATCGAATTGTCCCCGGTCACGGCGGGCCGCGAGCAGGCGATAGGTGCCGCCATAACAATCATGGGGCGCGACGACCAGATCGCTGCGCGCGAGTTGGGACAACACCAGATCGACAGCCGCCATCCCGGAGGACAGCACAATGGCGCCGGCTCCGCCCTCAAGTTTGGCGAGCGTGTCCGCGAGCATTTCACGCGTCGGATTGGCTGCTCGCGTATAATCATGGGCGCGCGGTTGGTCGAAGCCGGCGAAAGCAAAGGTGCTGGACAATATGATCGGTGGCGTGACCGCGCCGAATGCAGTGTCGGCGGCGACGCCATTGACCGCCGCGATCGTTTCAGGATTTTTTGAATTCGACATGACGTCTAAGCCTGCTGTTCTGATCCAGCTGACATGGCGCGCGAAGCAAGCCTGGATGCCTTATCTTACGCGGACGCCGCCTCTTACCACCCCCATCAGGTGGAATCCATGGGAGCGGCGCACTTTCCAACAATCGCGCCGTGCTGAAAAATGTCTCAGCGCGCTGACGACGGATCGTTCAATCGCCGGGAGCTTGCGGACGCGCAACGATTGGCGTGTCGGCGAAGTGCGAAGATCGGTGATGCGACGGGAGTTTCCTTTGTTCGCAAGGAGGCCGACGATGACGGATTTGGACTTGCTGCAGTTGAATTTCGGCGCGACTCCGATTGGAGAGATCGCGGTGAAACTGCCCGGCGCGATCGCCATTTTTCGTAAACACAAGCTCGACTATTGCTGCAACGGCGGGTTTTCGCTCGCCGCCGCGGTGGAACGACGCGGAGCCGATCTTGCCACTATCGAGCGCCAACTCGCCGGATTAATACCGCAACCAACTGAAACGCCCAATGATCCCGAGGCGATTATTGATCACATCGTTTCCCGGTATCACGATACGCATCGGCGTGAGCTTCCGGAGCTCATCCAATTG
The DNA here is from genome assembly GCF_019449565.1 of Rhodoblastus sp. GTDB lineage: Bacteria > Pseudomonadota > Alphaproteobacteria > Rhizobiales > Beijerinckiaceae > Rhodoblastus. The sequence goes on from NZ_JAGRPM010000070.1 coordinate 2,684, forward strand.
GCGCGGCGGGTCGAAAAAGTTCACGCGGATCATCCAGAGTGCCCGAAAGGACTGGCGGAATTTCTGACGGAAATGGACCAAACCCTGGGCGCGCACATGCAGAAGGAGGAGGCGATCCTGTTTCCGATGATCCTCGCGGGACATCCTATGGTCAGTGCGCCGATTGCGGCGATGCAAGCCGAACATGTGGGGCATGGCGAAGTCCTGGAGGCGCTTGCTGTGCTCACCTATGACATGCGGCCGCCCGAAGGCGCCTGTGGATCGTGGAGAGCGCTATATAACGGGGTGCGCAAACTTTCCGACGACCTGACCGATCATATCCATATGGAAAACAACATCCTGTTCCCACGCTTTCTCGATTGATCGTCGTGATCCGAAACAGGCCGTCGCAATTCACCGATGCGGCGGCGTTTATCGGCGCCAAAAAACATATCCAAAGATATCAGACGTCGATCATCGATGTTTGGCGAGAATTCGCGAAACATCCGCGTCGAAGCTAACCAAAGTCAATGCCCGATGCGGGCGAAGCGGGATGATGAATACGGTCCAGTTGCGATCGAGCTTACAGGCGCGCGAATCGGCCGCCGATCCCGTGTGATTGCCGGCGGACATATGGCTCGCATGGGCCGAATGCATTGGGAGCGTGAGAAGTGCTGGCGCTTCAATCAGAATGTTCTCGACTGACGCCCTCGCGAGAAGCCAGTGAGTTGGCGAATCATCCGCTTTGGGATGGGTGTCGGCAATCGACGATCGAACTGATGTTGCAACGCAGCGTCAGGCAAAAATTCTCGTCTCGCGCAATCATTGCGCTCGAAGGAACCCCTGCTGATTTTCTTCATGTCGTGATCGGCGGCTCAATTGAGCTTTTCTCGCGCTATCGAAATCAGGAGACAGAATTTGCCGTGATCGAGCCGCCGCACGCTTTCGTCGTCGCGGCGGTTATTACGAATCGATTCCATTTGACATCGGCGCGCGTGCTTGAGCCAGCCGAGATTCTGATGATCCCGGCCGATTGCGTGCGCGAGGCGTTTGATCACGACGAGTTGTTTTCCAGAAAAATGGCGATTGAACTGGCGCATTCTTATCGCGTGGTTACGAGCGAACTCAGGCGGCAGACGCTTCTTTCCGCCGTCGAACGATTAGCGAACTGGATGTTGGATCGAGACCAAGAAACCGGTGGGCGTCACCACTTCGCCATTCCCTTTGACAAAAGAACTCTGGCCGCGCGACTCGGCATGGTTCCGGAAGTGCTTTCGCGGGGGCTGGCGACGCTCGGCAAATACGATGTCCATGTGCGACGTGCGGCCGTCGAAATTCGCGATCCGGCGGCGCTGGATCGATTGGCCAAGCCCGAGCCGCCTTTTTACGATCCAAAGGAATAGTATTGTTAAAGTCCTCTTCCAGGTCGGATCTCCGGGCGTCACGGTGGGGGCTCAAATGGAAAAAGTGATGTCGATCCAGGCTCATTGATCGAGGCCGTGCGCATTGGCGATAAAATCGAATTCGCGGTCGACGGCAAGACCTATACGCTTAAGAAAATCCACGTCGTTACGGCAGATGTAGCAAGTTTACAGCTTCCGGAGTTGCAACGATTGACCACACCGACGTCGTGACATCTCAAGGCGGCGGTTCGGCCAGTCGGTCGAGCGCTTCGTCGAGGGCTGCGCCGGTGAAGTGAAAGGACAGCAGGACAGTGTCGCTGTTTTTTTCGACAATTTCGGCGTCGAGAAAGCCGAGAAAACAGGCCAGGTTCTCCGAGGAGTCGCCAAAGCGGAGGCGGTCGCCGACCTGGACCATTTCAGCCGGCCTTATCTGCGCGCGCCAAAGATTTTCACCTTCGCGGGCCTGGAAAAGCGCCTCGATTCTGACAAACGCCTCGTTCCGGACCCGAATGCCGGAGAGCCGCCGCTCGGGCCTCATTCTTTGCGTTCCTGTGGAATGACTCGCTTGATCGCATCAACTTTCGCTGAATCGAACGATGGCGTCGAGGCGACAAGAAAAGGGTTTGCGTCACGTTGTTCCGCAGGTCCGCGCCATTGAGACGCGACCGGTTCGAACAAGCGCAAGAGGTCGATGGCGCGCCTCGCGATCTGGTCGACGATCTCGGCGACGCTGGCCGGCTTCAGGTAAAATGCCGGAGCCGGCGGCATCACGATCGCGCCCGCTTCGGTCGTGGCTGCCATCGCGCGCAAATGGCCTAGATGCAGAGGAGTCTCCCTGGCCACAAGCACCAGCGGACGACGCTCCTTCAAATGGACGTCGGCGGCGCGAACCAGCAGATTGTCGGCCTGACAATGCGCGATCGCCGCCAAGGTCCGCATCGAACAGGGCGCGACGATCATGCCCCGCGTTGGAAAAGAGCCCGAGGCGATGCTGGCGCCGATATCGTCGACGCCGTGCCAATAATGCGCGCAGGCGCGCAGATGCGACATGGCGTCAGGGCCAACTTCTTCCAGCAATGTCCGCTCGGCGGCGCGCGAAACCACGAGATGAATTTCGGCGCCGAGATCGCCGAGAATTTCGACGATGCGTAAACCAATCGCGGCGCCGGAAGCGCCGCTGAGCCCGACCACGACATGCGGCTTCATCATGCCAACCCTTTCGCGAATCTCGCTGCGATGCATGGCCATAGGGCGTCCACGCGTCGCTGGACCTCCTCCGACATCGATAGCGTCTTGCCCCATTCACGGCGCGTTTCAGCGCCGATCTTGTTGGTCGCGTCAATACCCAACTTGCCGCCTAATCCGGGATCGGGCGACGCAAAATCGAGATAGTCGATTGGCGTGCCCGAAAGAATCGCGAGATCGCGCGACGGGTCCATGCGGGTCGCCAACGCCCATGCCACGTCGGTCCAGTTGCGGACGTCGATGTCCTCGTCGACCACGATCATCGTCTTGGTATAATTGAATTGAGGCAACATGCCCCACAAGCCCATCATCACCCGCCGGGCCTGGCCCGGATAGGATTTGCGGATCGAGACGATCGCCATGCGATAGGAGCAGGCTTCGGGCGGCAGCCAAACATCGGCGATTTCCGGGATCTGCCGCCGCATGGTCGGCAATGCGAGATCGTTGAGAACGGCGCCGATCACAGAAGGCTCGTCGGGCGGCCGGCCTGTGAAAGTGGTCAGGTAAATTGGATCGCGCCGCATGGTGATTGCGGTGATCCGCATCACGGGAAAGGATTCGACGCAATTGTAATAGCCTGTGTGGTCGCCATAAGGCCCTTCCGGCGCGGTCTCGGTCGCGGAAACGAAACCTTCCAGTATGATTTCCGCATCGGCGGGAACCAGCATGGGAATGGTCAGCGCCTGGGCGACGCGAGGCCGTTCCCCACGCAACACGCCTGAAAAACGCAATTCCGAAATCGTTTCGGGCAGTGGTAGAACCGCCGAGAGAATGGTCGCCGGATCGGCTCCGATCGCGACCGCGACGGGCATGTCCTCGCCGCGCCGGCTCCAGGCGCGATGATGAGCCGCGCCGCCGCGATGCGCCAGCCAACGCAATATGGCGCGGTCCTTGCCCAGCGCCTGCATCCGATAGACGCCAAGGTTCATCCGGGCCGTTTCTTCGGCGTCGCTATCCGGCGGTCGGGTGATGACAAGCGGCCATGTGATGAGCGGCGCGGGTTCGCCGGGCCAACAGGTCTGGATCGGCAGGTTTCCAAGATCGACGTCGCCGCCCAGCCAGCTCTGTGATTGGCACTCGGGCCGGGCGACATTTTGCGGGCGCGTCGTCAGAGCCGCGCGCAACATTGGCCAGCGGTTCATGGCGTCCTTCAGGCCATCGACCGGCGCGGGCTCGCGCAAAGCGGCCAGCAATTCGCCCAATTCGCGGATGCGCGAAAGTCGGACGCCGAAGCCGGCGGCGACTCGCTCGGGCGTTCCGAATAGATTGGCGATGACCGGCATCGAGGCCGCGCCACGGTGGGAAGTGGCCTTGTCGAACCAGAGCGCCGGTCCGCCGGCGGCAAGGACGCGGCGATGAATTTCGGTCATTTCGTGGACGAGACTGACCGGTTCGCTGATGCGGGCGAGAGATTTTCCCTGTTCGAGGAACCGGGCGAAGGAGCGCAAATCGCGAAAGACGGGCAGATCTCGAAAGGTCATGGCGTTCTCCTGCCTCAAAAGAAGCGTCGACGCCTTGACCGGAGTTAATGCGCCCCGAAACGGCGTCTGATTTATGGTCTTCATGTCGAACGCCAGAATCATTCCTCGTTTCCCGGCGGCCGGCGCGGCTGCGCTGCGCTTCGCGCCACTTGCGCCCTTGTCGCTGGCTGGCGCGCGTCTCGCCAAAAGCCTTGGCCGGCGCCATCCCTCGTTGTTCGCGCGTCTTGGCGAGCAGGCCGGCAAAAGCTTTCTGATCGATCCGACCGATTTGCCTTTTGTTTTCCTGCTCGCCCCGCAGCCCCAGGCGCCCCGGCTCGAAGCCCTGCGCCGCGACGACATTGGCTCCTGGGACGCGCGTATCGCTGGATCGTTCGCCGGATTGCTCGGCCTCGTGCATGGCGCCTATGACGGCGACGCCCTGTTTTTTTCCCGCGATTTGATCATCGAGGGCGATACGGAGGCGGTGCTCGCCCTGCGCAACGCCATCGATAATGAAGAGATCGATCTGGCGGGCGAGGCGGCCGCTCTGTTCGGGCCGCTGGAGCTTTTAGCGTCCCGTCCCGTGCGCAGACTGGCTGCGTTTGTGGGCGGCTGGAGCGGCGTCGCTTTGACGCGCGCCGAAAATGAGCGGTCGGAATGAGCGCGCGCGCGAAGGACCTCGAACTCATCTGCCCCGCCGGAACGCCAGCCGCTTTTCGCGCGGCGATCAATGCCGGCGCCCACGCCGTCTATTGCGGCTTCAACGATGAGACCAACGCCCGCAATTTCCCGGGCCTGAATTTTTCGCGTGAGGAAATGGCGGCCGCGATAAAATATGCGCATCAGCATGACGCAAAGGTGCTGATCGCCATCAACACTTTTCCGCGCGCCGGCGCCTTCTGGCGGTGGAGCAAGGCGGTGGACGACGCCGCCCGTCTGGGCGCCGACGCTGTCATCCTCGCCGATCTCGGCCTGCTCGATGACGCAGCGCGGCGCCACCCCGGGTTGAGGCTGCATGTTTCCGTCCAGGCGGCTGCGGCGAATGCCGATGCGATTGCATTTTACGCGCGCGTGTTTGGCGCCAGACGCGTGGTGCTGCCGCGTGTGTTGACGGTGCAGGAAATCGCGGCGATCAATCGTGAGATCGATGTCGAAACCGAGGTTTTCGTTTTCGGCGGCCTCTGCGTGATGGCTGAGGGGCGCTGTTCCCTGTCGTCCTACGCCACCGGAAAATCGCCCAACATGAATGGCGCCTGTTCTCCGGCCAGTCATGTCGAATATCGCCAGGAGGGCGACGAACTGGTTTCTCGTCTCGGCGGCTTCGCCATTCACCGCGTTTCGGCGGCGGAAGCTGCGCCTTATCCAACCCTGTGCAAGGGATGTTTCCAGGCCGGAGACTATAAAGGCCACGTCTTTGAAGACCCGGTCAGCCTCGATGCGGCTTCGCTCATTCCGCAATTGGCGGAGGCTGGCGTCACCGCGCTGAAGATCGAAGGACGCCAAAGAAGCCGGGCCTATACCGAGGCCGTTGTTCGAAGTTTTCGCAGGGCGCTCGACGCCTATGCCGCCGGTCGGCCCATCGCCGCCGGCGAATTGCGCGAACTGACGGAAGGACAACAAACCACTTCCGGCGCCTATCGCAAGACCTGGCGATGAGCGGGGCTGGAGACGAGGACTGGATTCGTGACGACAAAAAGATTCGAATCGACGCTGGGACCGCTGCAATTCAACTGGTCGGCGGCGGCCTTCGCTGATTTTTACGCGCGCATCGCCGACGAGGCGCCGGTCGATCGCGTGGTGATCGGTGAAAGCGTCTGCTCGAAGCGGGAGCCTTTCTATGCGGATCGCATTCCGGCGGCGATCGAACGGCTTGAGCGCGGCGGTAAGAGCGTCGTCCTCGCTTCGCTGGCGCTCGTCACGTTGGACCGCGAGAGACGCGCCGCGCGCGAATTGTTCGAGCAGACGCAGCACGAAGTCGAGATCGACGACCTGACCCTGATGAATTTTGTGCGACCGGAAACGTCGTTCTCGATCGGGCCGCTGGTCAATGTCTATAACGAAGCGACGCTCGGCTTTCTCGCAAGGCAAGGAGCGAGACGATTCTGTCTGCCGCCGGAGCTGCCTTTTGCCTCGGTCGAGGTCTTGGTCGCGGCGGCGAATGTGAACGGCGCCGCAGTGGAAGTGTGGGCCTATGGCCGCATTCCTCTCGCCATTTCGGGCCGCTGCTACCATGCCCGCGCGCACGGGCTGAGCAAGGACTCCTGCCGGTTCGTCTGCGAAAAGGATCTGGACGGACTCGCCGTGCGCACACTCGAAGGCGCCGAATTCCTGGCGGTTAATGGCGTCCAGACCCTGTCGCACAAATATGGGAATCTGATCGGCGATCTCGACCGGCTGGCGCAAGCAGGCGTGAAGTCGCTGCGCCTTTCACCGCACAGCGGCGATTTCGTCGCGGTCACGCGCGCCTTCGCCGCCACGGCCAGCGGCGAGATTTCGCCGGAAGACGGATTGGCCCTTCTACGTCAGGCGGCCCCGGAGGCGGAATTTTCCAACGGCTTTCTGTTCGGTGATTGCGGCGCCGCATTCTTCCCTAGCGCGTGAAAAGCCCGCGCAACAGCGCCGCGCGGAAATCAAACAGGAACAGTCCGAACGCCGCCGCCCAGGCGATAGCGGCGGCGATAAGCCAGCCGGCCGGCGATGGAACGAAAGCGGCGGCAATCCGGCAGAGTGTGGCGGCGAGCCAGAACAGCGCCGTCGCGGCGCCCGCGCGGGACGTTGTAAAGGCGAGATTATTTCGCTTGCGGATCATGCTCGACATGATCGCCAGCGTCATGCCGCCGAAGCTTCCAACCATCCACATATGAAAGCCGGCGCTCTCGGGAATCAGTTCCGGCGCAAACGCGTGGGCCGCCAGGAGCGCGAAGCCGGCCGGGATTGACGCATATGCGATGTAAAGGATGCGTAGCGGTGGCGATGATGCAGTACGCCGTCCGAGCCAGCCGGCCATGCGCAAGATTTGACCGATGGCCGCGCAGCCAAGCACGATGGCGAGCGCTCCGCCATCTGGGATGACCAGCCAACTGACCAGCGCCGCCGCCGCCCATGCGGCGGAGAAACGCTCGATCGTTCGGGCGACGTGAGGAAGCGGCGCTTCGCCGCACAGGGCGTCGTAGCGGATCGTCAGCGCCGGCAGAACGCGTCCGCCGACGATCATGACCAGCCCGATCATCGCGGCGATAGCCAGCCGCATCGCCAGGTCCCTCGCTGGACCGGCGGCGGCGCCGGCGCAGCAAGCGCCCGCACCGGCATATAATCCCAACAAGGCGACGGTCTTGGCGTTGCGTACATCTCTTGCCGCGCCGACCTGGAACGCCGCCGTGACGGCCAGGGCAATGCCGGGCGCCGCCGCAATGACAGCGAAAGGATTTGGCGGCAATGGCGCGACGCGCGCGGCGAGCCACATGGCCAGAATCGCGCGAACGCTCCAGAGCGGGACGGGCCGACCGGTCCAGCGGGGGAGAGCGGTGAGAAAAAAGCCGGAGAGCGCTGCGGCGAGATAGCCAAACAGCATTTCGCGCGAATGCCAATTGGCGAAGTCGGAGAACGGAATTTGGGGCGCTTCGGCGCCCGTAAACGTCAAAAGCCAGGCGCCGCCGCCGAATATGGCGTCCAGGGCCGCCAAGGCGAAGAACGGAACGAAGGGCGGCGTCCGGCCTGCGGGGAGCGTGGCGCGAAGTGCGGTCATTTCCAGAAGGTCCTACAATGCAAGCGGACGATGACGCGCTGTCGCTTCAGGGGATTTTGGCCGAATGGCGCCATCCGGCGGCGGCGTTGTTTGTTCTGGCGCAAACACGCTGGCGATTCCGGATCGTGGGACGCATTTCCATTCTTGACGCCGCCGCCTCGCCTTTCGCTAATATCCGCATGGCCAAGGAGAGCTTCGGCAAGAAGCTGAGAGGCTGCTGGCGCGTGAGCGCGGCGCGGCGATCCTGAGAACCTGATCCAGTTCATGCTGGCGGAGGGATGGCGAACGCTGCTCCGTTTCTTGGCGCGCCTTCCCCCATAACCTTGCGCATGTCTGATCGCTTCCGGCGGAAAGGGCGTTCGCATGCGCGTAAGAATAATCGGGGCCGGCGTCGCTGGATTGACCGCCGCCTATGAATTCGCGCGGCGCGGCGCGCTGGTAGAAATCATCGAACGCGCGGAAGCGCCGGGACGGGGCTGCTCATGGTATGCCGGCGGCATGGTGGCGCCTTGGTGCGAGCTCGAATCGGCCGAGCCCTTGGTCGCCCGGCTGGGCATGGAGGCGCTCGTCTATTGGACGCGCACAATTCCGGTCGCTCTGGCGCGGGGCAGCCTTGTCGTCGCGACGCCCCGCGACCAGGCCGAACTGCGCCTCTTTACCCGGCGGACCCAGGAATTCGAGGAGATCGGAGCCAATCGCATCGCGGAGCTGGAGCCCGACCTCGCCGGGCGGTTTTCGCGCGCGCTTTATTTTCCGCGCGAAGCGCATCTCGACCCGCGCGTCGCTCTCGACACGCTCGCGCGACGCCTGACGGCTATGGCGAACGTGCGTCTGCGTCTCGGTTTCGATTCGGCTGAGGCGGAGGGCGAGGCGGAATGGACTATTGACTGCACCGGCTACGCGGCGCGCGGGAAGCTTGCCGGCCTTCGCGGCGTGAAAGGCGAAATGCTCGTTCTCAATGCTCCCGACCTCTCGTTTTCGCGTCCGATCCGGCTGCTGCATCCGCGCCACCCGGTCTATGTCGTCCCGCGCGATGAACATCGCGTCATGATCGGCGCGACCATGATCGAGAATGAGGAGCGCGCCCGCGTCACCGTCCGCTCTATCGTTGAACTGGCGAATTCAGCCTATGCGATTCACCCTGCCTTCGCAGAGGCAGAGATCGCCGAAATGGGGTCGGATCTTCGTCCGGCTTTTCACGACAACCTGCCGCGGATCATCGTTCAGGACCGCGTGATCTTCATAAATGGCTTGTTCCGGCATGGGTTTCTGCTCGCGCCCTCGCTCGCGCGGCGGACAGCCGATTTTGTGTTCAAGGGGACTACGGCGCCGGAGGTCATGCGAAGCGCCGTTATGGAAAATCTTTCGGAGGCGGCCTCTCGATAACACGCCAAAATGACGCTAATCCGCCGCATTGGCGGCTGGCCGAAGACTTGATATTGAGCCTTTTCCTGCCGGTGTCCGCGCGGAGAAAAATCGTGCGGGAGAATCGGGAACGCGGTGAAATTCCGCGACGCGCCCAGCGCTGTGAGGGGGACTGACGAAACACAAGCCACTGGCCTTGCCGGGAAGGCGTTTCGTCGGGATGAGCCCAGTCAGAAGACCGGCCGGCAGGACATTTTTCGTCGCGCATGGACAGCGCGACGAAAGCGCCATCAAGGGGAATGACGATGGACGATTCTGCTTTGCTGCCAGCCCTGCCTTTGCCTGACGCCGAACGCGCCGGGCTTTATCGCGCGATCCTGACAAGGCGCGACACCAGAAGCGAATTCCTGCCGGATCCGGTTCCCGACCAAACGCTCAGCCGGCTTCTGCTCGCGGCGCATCATGCGCCATCGGTCGGATATATGCAGCCCTGGAGCTTCGTCGTCATCCGCGATGAAAAAATTCGGCGCCGCGTCCACGACGCTTTCTTGAAGGCGCACGGCGAGGCGGCCCTGATGTTTCCCGAGGACAAACGCGACGTCTACCGGTCGTTGAAACTCGAGGGGATCATGGAGGCGCCGATCAATATCTGCGTCACCTGCGATCGCGACCGGGCGGGGCCGGCCGTGATCGGGCGGACTCATATTCGCGCCATGGACCTCTTCAGCTCCGTTTGCGCCGCGCAAAATTTCTGGCTCGCGGCGCGCGCGGAGGGGCTCGGCGTTGGCTGGGTGAGCATATTCGACAATGGGACCGTTCAGCGCATTCTCAACATTCCCAAGCGCATCGTGCCCGTCGCTTATCTCTGTGTCGGCAAAGTCAAAGGCTATCATCCGCGACCGGAACTGGAGGCGGCTGGATGGCGGCGACGGCTGCCGCTGGAGTCGCTCATACATTTCGAACAATGGGGCGAGCTCGACGCCGAACCGGAATTGCTGGGCCATTTGCGCGATGTGGTTCGTGCGGCGAATGATGATGGCGATTTTGGTTTGTGAGCGAAAGGACCCAACGTCTCCGCCGTGTGATTGGCATGTCCCGGTGAGATCGTTCGGCGCGGCGCCTCCGCGCCGTTTCGCACTCTCAAGTCTCGCGGGAATGTCATGAGCCCCTTCGCGATCGGTCGCGCATGGATGCGTTTCAAGACCAGGCCTTCGGAGCGACGAATTCAGATATGCGAATCGTCGATCAGCGGGTCGGGTTTGGCCAGGAGCGTAAGGCTTTCGGGATCATGAATCGCAACTTCCGAGCCTGTGATCGCCACTTTGTATGCGGCAAGCGCGGCAAAGCCGCGCGAGAGTGCTTCCGGAGTCATCCCTAGACGCGCCGCCAGGACTTTTTTCTCGAAGGGAATGACGAAACGGTGCGTTTCGCCGGTCTCCCTGTCGCGCAACACAAGCCAGTTGGCCAACCGCTCCAAACCGGACCGCAATTTTTGATTCTTCAGGTCCTCGGCGAGGTTGCGATAGGCGATGGCGAGTTCGGTGGCGATCGCAACCGCGAAAGCCGTGTCTTCTTTCATCGCTTTGCGGACGGCCAACGCAGGAATCATCAGAATTTTCGCCGGTTGGAGCACTCGCGCGGATTTGAGATAGAAACGGTCCAGGACGACGGCCGCAACGATAAACGTGTGGGGCGCCCCGATTACCGCTATGGTTGTTTCGCGGTCACGACAAGTAGCGTAAAGCTCGACAGTGCCGCTGATGATCACATGCAGAAAATCGGCATTTTCGCCCTCGCGTGCAAGCTCCACTCGCGCTGGTATCTTTTGCAGGAAGGCGCCTTGAAGCAAAAGCGTGAGCGTTTCTTTCCGGCATCCCGAAAAGATCGCGAGTTTGGCAAGCTTGGATGTATCCTTTTCGTGCAGCATTCGGTCGATATCCATTTCGTAAGTAATACAAGGGTTGAGCTCGAGCGTTCTTGATTTTTATCAAGCGGCGGTTTGCAATTTAACGTCTGTGCCCAATGAATAGATAAGGGCTGGCCTGACCGATATCGTCATGCGATTTATTTCGTTTTTTTCCAATCATCCAGTTGATCGCAGTCAAGGCGACCCGTTCGATGGAATGCAATTTTCCCACATTATCGAAGGCATTACCGTCATCGACAAAATGCGGGATTGAAAATGTCCGAGACTGCAATCAAACGCGGAGATCAAAGCCGGGCGCTTTGGATTTCGACCATCGCTTTCACCCTCTGTTTTGCGGTCTGGACGATTTTCGCCATCATCGGCATCCAGATCAAGAAAGACCTCGGCCTCAACGAGACGCAATTCGGTCTGCTGGTCGGCACGCCGATCCTCACCGGCTCGCTGATCCGCCTGGCGCTCGGCGTCTGGACCGACCAATATGGCGGGCGGCGGGTTTTCACCGTCGTCATGCTCGCTGCGGCGCTGGCGACTTTCCTGCTGACTTACGCGCAAACCTATCCGCAATTCCTGCTGGCGGCGCTTGGCGTCGGCATTGCGGGCGGCTCTTTCGCCGTCGGCATCGCCTATGTCTCGCGCTGGTATGAATCCGGCAAGCAAGGCACGGCGCTCGGCATTTTCGGCGCCGGCAATGTCGGCGCGGCGGTCACCAAGTTCTGCGCGCCCTTCGTGATGATCGCGTTCGGCTGGAAGGGCGTCGCCGAAGTCTGGGCGGCGGCCCTGGCCTTGATGGCGGTCGTGTTCTGGTTCACCACCAGCGAAGATCCGGTGGTGGCCGAGCGTCGCCGCACCGGCGTAAAGCCGCCGAGCGCCTGGCTGGAAATGGAGCCGCTGAAGAATGTCCAGGTCTGGCGTTTCGCGCTGTATTATTTCTTCGTCTTCGGCGCCTTTGTCGCGCTGTCGCTATGGCTGCCGCAATATCTGATCAAGGTCTATGACGTCGATCTGAAGACGGCCGGCATGACCGCGGCGATGTTCTCGCTGCCCGCCAGCCTGTTCCGCGCTTATGGCGGCCATCTTTCCGACCGCTATGGCGCGCGCACGGTGATGTACTGGACCTTTATGGTCGGCGTGCTTTGCACCTTCATTCTGTCCTATCCGCCGACGGACTACATCGTCCATACGGCGCAGGGCGACAAGGCCTTCCATCTCGCGATGGGCCTGCCTGGCTTCATCGTGACGATCTTCGTGCTCGGCTTTTTCATGGCGCTGGGCAAGGCTGCGGTCTACAAGCACATCCCGGTATATTATCCCAAAAATGTCGGCGCGGTCGGCGGCTTGGTCGGCATGATCGGCGGCCTTGGCGGCTTCGTGCTGCCCATCGCCTTCGGCGCCTTGTTCGACCTGACGGGCCTGTGGACCAGCTGTTTCATGCTGCTGTTCTTGCTCGTCTCGGGCGCGCTGGTCTGGATGCATTTCTCGATCCGCGCCATGGAGCGCGGCGCCGCGAGCGCCGTCGAACTGCAACGGCTGCCGCAGCTTCCCGAAATGCAGGAGGTCCACACGCCTGCGCATGTCGGCGCCTTGTCCGGCGCGGTGCTGCAGGATTGGCGCCCGGAAGACAAGAGCTTTTGGGACCAGACCGGCAAGGCGATCGCGCGCAAGAATTTGTGGCTGTCGATCCCCTCTTTGTTCCTGTCCTTCGCCATCTGGCAGGTCTGGTCGGTGGTCGTGGCGAAACTGCCTTTGGTCGGCTTCAAATTCTCGACCGATCAATTGTTCTGGTTGGCCGCTTTGCCGGGCTTGAGCGGCGCGACCCTGCGCATCTTCTATTCCTTCATGGTGCCGGTCTTCGGCGGCAGGCTGTGGACGACGCTGGCGACCTGGTCTCTGCTGATCCCGGCGATCGGCATCGGCTACGCCGTGCAGAACCCCGACACGCCTTATGTCGTGCTGTTGATCCTGGCTTTGCTGTGCGGCTTCGGCGGCGGCAATTTCGCCTCTTCGATGGCCAACATCTCCTTCTTCTTCCCCAAGGCGGAAAAGGGCAATGCGCTGGCGCTCAATGCGGGCCTCGGCAATCTCGGCGTCAGCGCGGTGCAGTTCGTCGCGCCGCTGATCATCGCCTATGGCGTGTTCGGTTCGCTTGGCGGCGCGCCGCAGGTGGTCGGCGCGGCGGACAAGGCGACCCAGCTCTGGCTCCAGAACGCCGCCTTCATCTTCGTGCCCTTCATCGCTCTGTCGGCTTTCGCCGCCTGGTTCGGCATGAACGACATCGCCTCGGCCAAGGCCAGTTTCGCCGAACAGTCGGTGATCTTCACTCGCCGCCACAACTGGATCATGTGCGTCCTCTATACCGGCACCTTCGGCTCGTTCATCGGCTTTTCGGCGGGCTTCCCGCTGCTGAGCAAGATCCTGTTCCCGCAGGTCGACGCGCTGGCCTACGCCTTCCTCGGCCCGCTGGTCGGCGCGCTGGCGCGTTCGGGAACGGGCTGGGTCGCCGATCGCTGGGGCGGCGGGCGGGTCACGCTCGGCGTGTTCCTCGGCATGATCCTGGGCGTGCTTGGCGTGATCTGGTTCATCGGGGTCAAGGACCAGCCGGGCGCATTCTGGGGCTTCTTCGCCAGCTTCCTGTTCCTGTTCCTGATGACCGGGATCGGCAACGCCTCGACCTTCCAGATGATCCCCAACATCATGCGCAAGGAGATTGCGCGGCTGGAGCCGCAGATGGACGCCGCCCAGCGCACGCGCCAGGCGGAGAAGGAATCCGCCGCGATCACCGGCTTCACCTCGGCGATCGCCGCCTATGGCGCCTTCTTCATCCCGAAATCCTACGGCACGTCGATCTCGCTCACCGGCGGGGTGAGCGGCGCGCTCTGGGCCTTCTGTGGATTCTACGTCATCTGCGTCGTGGTCACCTGGGCGGTCTACACCCGCAAGGGCGCGTTGCTCCACGACGTCGAGGGACGTCGGGCGGCCGCGCCGACGCCAGCAGAATAATCAAAACGCGAATCCAGATCTGGAGCTTGAGCGATGAGCCACTTTCTCGACCGTCTGACCTTTTTCCAGAGGGCGCCACAGCCTTTCTCGAATGGGCATGGCGTCACCACCAATGAGGACCGCAGCTGGGAAGACGGCTACAGGAAGCGCTGGCAGCACGACAAGATCGTGCGCTCGACCCATGGCGTGAACTGCACCGGCTCGTGTTCGTGGAAAATCTACGTCAAGGGCGGCATCGTCACCTGGGAGACGCAGCAGACCGACTATCCGCGCACACGCCCGGAACTGCCCAATCACGAACCGCGCGGCTGCCCGCGCGGCGCCAGTTACAGTTGGTATCTCTATTCCGCCAACCGCGTGAAATATCCTCTCGTGCGCTCGCGCCTCGTTAAATTATGGCGTGAGGCGCGGAAAGTTCAGCCGCCGGTCGCGGCGTGGGCGTCGATCGTCGAGGATCCGGCCAAGCGCGAGTCCTACACGACGAAGCGCGGTCACGGCGGCTTCATCCGCGCCAGCTGGGACGAGGTCAACGAGATCATCGCCGCCGCCAACGCTTATACCGTGAAGAAGCACGGCCCGGATCGCGTTATCGGCTTTTCGCCGATCCCGGCCATGTCGATGGTCTCCTATGCGGCCGGCGCGCGCTACCTGTCGCTCATCGGCGGCGCATGTCTCTCTTTCTACGACTGGTATTGCGACCTGCCGCCATCCTCGCCGCAAACCTGGGGCGAGCAGACCGATGTGGCGGAATCGGCGGATTGGTATAATTCCGGCTTCCTGCTGCTCTGGGGCTCCAACGTACCGCAGACCCGCACGCCGGATGCACATTTCTACACCGAAGCCCGCTATCGCGGCGCCAAAAGCGCGGTGATCTGCCCGGACTATTCCGAAGCCGCGAAATTCGCCGATATCTGGGTCTCGGTGAAACAAGGGACCGATTCCGCCCTGGCCATGGCCTTTGGCCATGTCATCCTGCGTCAGTTCCATATCGATCGGCAGGTCGATTATTTCGTCGATTATTGCAAGCGCTACACCGACATGCCGATGTTGGTGCGGCTGGTCGAAAAAGACGGGCGTCTCATCCCTGACCGCTTTCTCCGCGCTTCCGATTTGGACGGGGCGCTGAACGAGACCAACAACGCCGAATGGAAGACGCTCGCCTTCGACGCCAAGAGCGGCGAACTGGTGGCGCCCAACGGCTCCGTGGGGTTCCGCTGGGGCGAAAAAGGCAAGTGGAATCTCGAAGCCAAAAGCTCGGACGGGACGCCTGTCGATCTGATGCTGTCCTTGAAGGATCGACAGCATGAACTGGCGGATGTCGCCTTTCCCTATTTCGGCAATATCGTCCACGAACATTTCGCCAGTTCCGATCACGCCAGCATATTGGAGCGGCGTATTCCCGCGACGCGACTGAAGTCCGCCGAGGGCGAGGTTCTGGTCGCTTCGGTCTATGATCTCTTCCTCGCCAATTACGGTCTCGACAGAGGTTTTGGCGGCGACAATGTCGCCAGCAATTTCGACCAGAACATTCCCTATACGCCGGCCTGGGCTGAAGCGATTACGGGCGTGTCCCGCGACAAGATCGTTCAAGTCGCGCATGAGTTCGCGCTGAACGCCGAGAAGACCAACGGCCGCTCCATGGTGATCATCGGCGCGGGCATGAACCATTGGTTCCACTGCGACATGAATTATCGCGGCGTGATCAACATGCTGGTCATGTGCGGCTGCGTCGGCCAGTCGGGCGGTGGCTGGGCGCATTATGTCGGGCAGGAAAAACTGCGACCACAGGCCGGATGGGCGCCGCTCGCCTTTGCGCTGGATTGGGGCCGCCCGCCGCGTCAGCAGAACGGCACATCCTTCTTCTACGCCCATACCGATCAATGGCGCTACGAAACGGTCAACCCGAAGGACATCCTTTCGCCGACGGCGCCCGCCGGCCCGTGGGATGGCGCCCTGATCGACTATAACGTGCGCGCTGAGCGCATGGGCTGGCTGCCGTCCGCGCCGCAGCTCGAACAGAACCCTCTCACCCTCGCCGCCAAGGCGGCGGAGAAGGGTCTGGAGCCGAAGGATTATGTCGCGCAGGGGCTCGTTTCCGGCGAGTTGAAAATGTCCTGCGAGGACCCGGACAATCCGAAAAACTGGCCGCGCAACCTGTTCGTCTGGCGCTCCAATCTGCTCGGCTCGTCGGGCAAGGGCCACGAATATTTCCTCAAGCACCTGCTAGGCACTTCGCATGGCGTGCTGGGCAAGAATCTCGGCGAGGAGGGCCGCGCCAAGCCGCAAGAAGTCGCCTGGCGCGAGCAGGCGCCGGAAGGCAAGCTCGACCTGTTGGTGACGCTGGATTTCCGCATGTCCACGACCTGCGTCTATTCCGACATCGTGCTGCCGACCGCCACCTGGTACGAGAAGGACGATCTCAACACCTCGGACATGCATCCCTTCATCCATCCGCTCGGCGCGGCGGTGGATCCGGCGTGGGAGTCGCGCTCGGACTGGGAAATCTACAAAGGCATCGCCAAGGCCTTTTCAAAGGTCGCGCCCGAAGTGCTCGGCGTCGAGAAGGACATCGTGTTGACGCCGATCATGCACGATTCCCCCGGCGAGATCGCGCAGGCGCTCGATGTCAAGGATTGGAAGAAGGGCGAGTGCGCCGCGCTTCCCGGCAAGACCATGCCGGCGGTGACGGTCGTCGAGCGCGACTATCCCAATATCTACCAGCGTTTCACCTCGCTCGGCCCGTTGATGGACAAGGTCGGCAATAATGTGAAGGGCATCTCCTGGGAGACGGGCGAGGAGGTCGAGCACTTAAAACATCTCAACGGCGTGGTTCTCGAGGACGGCGCCGCGAAGGGACTGGCGAAAATCAACACCGCCATCGACGCAGCTGAAGTCATACTTATGCTGGCGCCGGAGACCAATGGCGAGGTCGCGGTGCGCGCGTGGGAGGCGCTGTCCAAGGCGACGGGCCTCGAACACGCCCATCTCGCCTTGCCGAAGGAAGACGAGAAAATCCGCTTCCGCGACATTGTCGCACAGCCGAGAAAAATCATTTCGGCGCCGACCTGGTCGGGGCTCGAAAGCGAGCATGTCTGCTACAATGCCGGCTACACCAATGTGCATGAGCTGATCCCGTGGCGCACGCTGACCGGGCGCCAGCAGCTCTATCAGGATCATCTGTGGATGCGCGCCTTCGGCGCCGGCCTTTGCGTCTATCGCCCGCCGATCGACACGCGCGCGATAAAACCGGTGATCGACAAGCACCCCAATGGCGAGAAGCAGATCGTCCTGAACTTCATCACGCCGCACCAGAAATGGGGCATCCACTCGACCTATACCGACAATCTGCTGATGCTCACCTTGTCGCGCGGCGGGCCGATCGTCTGGATCAGCGAGGTCGACGCCAAACAGGCCGGGCTGGTCGATAATGACTGGATCGAAGCCTATAATTCCAACGGCGCTCTGGTCGCCCGCGCGGTGGTGTCGCAGCGTGTAAAGCAGGGCATGTGCCTGATGTATCACGCGCAGGAAAAGATCGTGAACGTGCCGGGTTCGGAGACCACGGGACGGCGCGGCGGCATCCATAATTCGGTGACGCGCGTGGTGCTCAACCCGACCCATATGATCGGCGGCTACGCCCAGCAGGCCTATGGTTTCAACTATTACGGCACCATCGGCACCAACCGCGACGAATTTGTCATCATCCGCAAATTGTCGAAGGTCGATTGGCTCGAAAAGCCGTTCGACGAAAGCAAACATGGCGCATCGCGCGGTCCGCTCACCACTGCGGCGGAATAGGGAGAAGTTCGATGAAAATCCGCGCACAAATCGCGATGGTGCTCAACCTCGACAAATGCATCGGCTGCCACACCTGCTCCATCACCTGCAAGAACGTGTGGACCAGCCGCGAGGGCGTCGAATACGCCTGGTTCAATAATGTCGAGACCAAGCCGGGCATCGGCTATCCCAAGGACTGGGAAAATCAAAAGAAATGGAACGGCGGCTGGACGCGCAAGGCCGACGGCTCGATCGAGCCGAAGATCGGCGCCAAATGGCGGGTGCTGGCGAATATTTTCGCCAACCCCGACCTGCCGGAAATCGACGACTATTACGAACCCTTCACCTTCGATTACGAGCATCTGCAAAAGGCGCCGGAACTCGAAGCCTTCCCGACCGCGCGACCGCGCTCGCTCATCACCGGCGAGCGGATGGAGAAGATCGAGGGCGGGCCCAACTGGGAGGAAATTCTCGGCGGCGAATTCTCCAAGCGCTCGGCGGATTATAATTTCGAGGGCGTACAGAAGCAGATGTACGGCGAGTTCGAAAACACCTTCATGATGTATCTGCCGCGCCTGTGCGAGCATTGCCTCAATCCGGCCTGCGTCGCCTCGTGCCCCTCTGGCGCGATCTACAAGCGCGAGGAGGACGGCGTCGTTCTGATCGACCAGGACAAATGTCGCGGCTGGCGCATGTGTGTCTCCGGCTGCCCCTACAAGAAGATCTATTACAACTGGTCGTCGGGCAAATCGGAGAAATGCATCCTGTGCTATCCGCGCCTCGAAGCGGGACAGCCGACGGTTTGTTCTGAAACCTGCGTCGGCCGCATCCGCTATCTGGGCGTGATCCTCTATGACGCCGACCGCATCGAGGCGGCGGCGAGCGAAAAGGATGAGAAAAAGCTCTATCAGGCGCAATTGAAGGTCTTCCTCGATCCCAATGACCCGGCGGTGATCGCGCAGGCGCGCGCCGACGGCGTGCCGGACGCCTGGCTGGAAGCGGCGAAGAGATCGCCGGTGTGGAAGATGGCGATGGATTGGAAGATCGCTTTCCCGCTGCATCCCGAATATCGCACCCTGCCAATGGTCTGGTACGTGCCGCCGTTGTCGCCAATCCAGTCGGCCGCCGAAGCCGGCAAGATGGGCATGGACGGCGCCATGCCGGACGTGAGGTCGCTGCGCATTCCGTTGCGTTATCTGGCCAATTTGCTGACGGCGGGGGATGAGAGGCCGGTGGCGCTGGGCCTTGAGCGCATGCTGGCGATGCGCGCTTACATGCGAAGCAAGACGATTGATGGCGTCATCGATGAAAAGATCGCGGCGCAGGTCGGAATGACGCCCGCGGAGATCGAGGAGATGTACCAGATCATGGCGATCGCCAATTACGAGGATCGCTTCGTCATTCCAACCGCGCATCGCGAATCGAGCGAGGATGCGCTGGAGTTGCGCGGCTCGTGCGGCTTCTCCTTCGGCAACGGCTGCTCCGGCGGCGAGACGCCGGTCAATCTGTTCGGCGGTCCGAAAAAACCGTCAGTGAAGACGCCGATGGAGGTCGAATGATGAAAATCTTCAAGGCTCTGTCGGCCCTGCTCTCCTATCCGACGGCGGAATTCGTCGCGGCGCTGGAGGAAATCCGCGCGACGATTGAAAATGAGAAATTCATGCCCGCAACGGAGCGCGCGGCGTTGCTTCGTCTCGTCGACGATCTGCGCGGCCGCGATCTCTATGATTTGCAGGAAAGTTACATCCTGCTGTTCGACCGCACGCGGTCGCTATCGCTGCACCTGTTCGAGCATGTGCATGGCGAAAGCCGCGATCGCGGCCAGGCCATGGTGGATCTGCGCGCGCTCTATGAGAGCAAGGGCCTCCTCGGCGCGGCCAATGAACTGCCCGACTTCACGCCTCTGTTCCTGGAGTTCCTCTCCACGCTCGAACCCGCCGAGGCGCTGCCTCTGCTCGGCGAACCGGCGCATGTCTTCGCGGCCCTGGCCGAACGGCTGCGCAAGCGCGCCTCGCTCTACGAGGCCGTGTTCCGCGCCCTGGCGGCCATGGCGCAGGTTCAGCCCGACGCGGCCCTGCTCGCGGTTCTCCGCGCGGAGCCTGATCCCGAACCTGACGATTTCGAGGCGCTGGACGAAGCCTATGAGGACGCGCCGGTGGATTTCGGCGCGCCGGTGGACGGCGATTGCGGCCACGACTCGCTCGCGGCGAAATTGCGCCAAGCCCGTCGCCCTGCGCCGGGCGTGGTCCAGGACAAGACGCCGCGCACAAATTTCACTTTTTCCCCTTCCCACCAAGCGACGGAGGACGGTCGTCATGGCTGACTATGTCAATCACCTGCTGTTCGGCTGGTATCCCTATCTCTGCCTGACCGTGTTCCTGTTGGGGAGCTGGGTCCGCTTCGACCGCGAGCAATATACCTGGCGCTCCGGCTCGTCGCAGCTTCTTCGCCGCAAGCAATTGATGTGGGGCTCTAACCTGTTCCATGTCGGCATATTGGTCATCTTCCTGGGCCATTGCGTCGGCTTGCTGACGCCCATCGCCATCTTCGACGCGCTCGGTATTTCGCATTCCTTCAAGCAGATGCTGGCGATCGTCGTCGGCGGAACAGCGGGCCTGATGTGCCTTGTCGGCATCGTGCTGTTGACGCATCGGCGGCTGACCGATCCGCGCATTCGCGCGACGTCGTCCTTCAGCGACATCGCGATTCTGCTGATCCTGTTCGCGCAACTGCTGCTCGGCCTGTCCACCATCTTTGTGTCGCTCGGTCATCTGGACGGCCATGAAATGGTGAAATTCATGAACTGGGCGCAGGGCGTGTTGACGCTGCAGACCGACGCCTGGCTCAATGTCTCGGACGTCAGCCCGATCTTCAAGCTGCACCTCGTGTTGGGCATGACGATCTTCCTGCTCTTTCCCTTTACTCGACTCGTACACATCTGGTCTGCGCCCGTATGGTATTTCGGCCGTCAGGGCTATCAAATCGTGCGCAGCCGCAAGACGCTGCCGGCAGGGGAGTGACGACCATGAGCGCCTGCGCCGCCGAAAAATTGGAAGCGTTCCCACGCCGTAAAAACGTTAGCGTCAATGGCGTGACGATTCCGCATCAGCTGATTGCGCGAGAGGCGCAGAACCATCGCGCCGGGACGCCCGCACAGGCTTTCGCGGCGGCAGGGCGCGCGCTCGCCATTCGTGAATTGTTGCTGCAAGAGGCGCGGCGGCTTGGTGTGACGCTCGCGCCGGAACAGGATGACGAAGGCAGGCGGGAGACGGATGAGGATGCGCTGATCCGCGCCCTGATCGCCCGCGCGACGCCACAGGACGCGCCGGACGAGGACAGTTGCCGCCGCTATTACGATAATAATTTGCGGCGCTTCCGCTCGGCCGATATCTACGAGGCCGCGCATATTCTCATCGCTGCAAACCCAGAGAGCGAGGCCACCGCGCAGGAGGCTGCGCGGGACTTGATTGTTGCTCTCAAGCGCGATCCGTCCGGCTTCGCCGGCGCCGCGCGCGCTTGTTCAGCCTGCCCCTCGCGCGAGAACGGCGGCAACCTGGGTCAGATCACGCGAGGCCAGATGGTTCCCGAGTTCGAGCGCGCGCTCTTCGCCATGGCGCCCGGAGACATATCGGACGAACCCGTGCGCACGCGCTTCGGCTATCACGTGCTGCGGCTCGATCGGAAGATCGAAGGCGTGACCCTGCCGTTCGAATTGGTGCGGGAGCGCATCTCAGCCTTTCTCGATGAAACGCGCGCTCGCCAGGCAATCGCCGGCTATATCGCCCATCTTGCCCAACAGGCGAAAATCGAAGGGATTGTCCTGTCGCCGGACAAGGCGGAAGACCAACGGAGCATGTCGTGAGCCTTGGCGAAATCCTGAGGCAATTCGACGACGAAAATTTCGTCGCGCGACTGCTTCCCGAACTCGGCGACGCGCAATGGCAGGAGCGCGCCTCGTCTGTCGCCGCCGAACATGGCGAAGCTTTGGGCGAGTACGCCAGCGCGTCGGTCGAGCGCTTTGCTTCGGGCGCCCAGGAAGAAGATTGGCTCTCGCTTGTGTCGGCGCTCAACCGCGCCGCAGACCCCGGAGTCGTCTGCCTGCGGCGGATGATGGACTGGGCGATCGCGCGCGACGGAAAGGAAACGAAATTTTGTGCGGCGCATAGGACTGGCGGCGGAGAAACCCCATGAACGCAATCGAAAACAACGATCGGTTTCTCTCGGCTCGCTTTCCAGTCGATGTGCTGTCCAATCCGCTCACGGCGTTGGTCTATGAGGAAAGTTTCGATATCGGCAAAATTTTCGCGGCGATCGCCGAACACGCGAGAGGCGCGGGATTCCGGCTCGGCGGGGTGATGGAAAAGCCTGCCGCTGCGCCTGCGCTCGGACGGCGCTGCGACATGCATCTTCAAGACCTGACCACGGGTCAGACAATCAAGATTTCGGAAGAACGCGGCGCCTTGGCGCGCGGCTGTCGCCTCGATCATGATGGTCTGGCGCGGATCTGCGCCCTTGTACTCTCCAGCCTGCCAGATTGCGATCTGATCCTGTTGAACAAGTTCGGCAAGTCGGAAGCGGAAGGCGGCGGCTTCCGGTGCATCATCTCCGATGCGCTAGCGTTGGAGGTCCCCGTTTATATCGGCGTACCGCGCCGCAATCTAGCGGCTTGGCAAGCCTTCGCCGGAGACTTTGGGACTGAGGTTGAGGCGGCCGCGCTATTCGCGGCTTTCGTAGCCCCCTAAAGGCGCCGGGAAAGCGCGGCGGGCCGCTTCGCACATGCAACGAGAAGTGATTAAATGCAGCGGCGTGTTTTCATCTTGCGATTTAAGTCTTGACTATTATCAACTAATCCTTGGATTTTCCAAATATTGTTGACGATGATGACAAAGCGTGCACGATATCGCCAATGTCTTGAAGAAAACGTCGATCAAACAGTATCCGTTTGCGCCGATCAGACGGTTTCGGTTTGCGCTCGCAAGGTTTGTAGGACGTGTCGATCTGCAAGCAGATTCGAAAATCCTGCTGCCGCAACCGAGTGATCGCTCCGTCGAATCGCGGAACGAACATTGTCATGCGGGGGTTGTGGTGACAGCGAACGACGTTTTTCACTGAGTTTGCGGTTTCGCAAATACCACTACGAATAGTTTGTGCCACGGAGTTGTCGCCGCCGTCTCACTGCGACAAGAGTACGAGGCCAAATCATGTCGTTCCGAATGTCCGTCGCCGAAGGCGGATTCGTTTCGGCATGTAAGGGTATCGACAAGTTTCCTGAAAGGTCACATCGATGAAATATGCCGTTCTCTTCGCGTCCGTTCTCCTTGGCGCCAATTTCGCGACGGCTGCAAACGCGGCGGGCGATGCTGACGCCGGCAAAAAAGTATTCAGCAAATGTGCGGTGTGCCACACGGCGGTCGCGGGGAAAAACGGACTCGGTCCGTCTTTGTTCGGTGTCGTTGGTAGGCCTTCGGCGTCAGTGGCCGGATACAATTATTCCGATGCGATGAAAGCGGCCAACAAGACCTGGGACGAGGCGGCGCTGAACGCATATCTGACCGATCCCAAAGCGGCGATCCCTGGTAACAAAATGGCCTTCGCGGGTATTCCGAGTCCGGACGATCGCGCAAACGTGATCGCCTATCTCGCAACTCTTAAATAAAGTCGGAAGTCGCTGGCGCTCGCTTTGTGCGCGTAACCAGCGGTTTCATTCGCCAACTGTTTAGAGACGTCTCGCGCGATACGTTCGTGAGACGAGTGTTGTTGCGCGCATAGTATCGATTAGGCGGAATGAACCGTGCTGGCAATCGCAAGGCTCTTCGGAATCATTTTGGGTGTGCTGTTATGGCTGGCGGCGGCGGCCCCATGTTTCGCTCTCGCCAGTCAACTTCAGCAATATATCGGTCAGGTTCCCGCAGCGGAGTTCGCGCCAGGCGCGGACCATTATGGACCTGTTCAAGGTAGCCCGCCGACCGCGAAAATCTTCGCGGGCGACAGGCTGCTTGGCTACGCTTTCGTTAACGCGGATTGGGTCAACTCGACCGGCTATTCCGGCCAGCCGATCCAGATCCTCGAAGGCTTGTCGACGGACGGAAAGATCTCCGGCGCGCGTCTGATGGCGCATCACGAACCGATCGTGCTGATCGGCATTCCTCCCGAGCGTATCGAAACCTTCATTCGCGGGTACGTCGGTCGGGACGTGCTGGCCATCAGCCATTCGGCGCCGTCCGATCGCCCGGCGGTGGATATTGTCAGCGGCGCGACCGTGACTGTGGCCGTGATCGCCGAGAGCATGGTGCGGGCGGCGATCAAGGTCGCGAATGCAGAAGGCATGGGCGGCCCGGTTGCGGCCGTTGCAGCTGTTCGCGAACTGGATCCGTCTCATGCGGCTCCCGCCGACTGGAATGCGCTCGTGAGCGGGGGCGCGGTGCGCCGGCTGAGCTTGTCCGTCGGAGAGGTCACGGAGGCGTTCCGACGCACCGGCAATGAAAATGGCGTCGAGCACCCCGAGGACGCAGACCCGGCGACTACTTTCATTGATCTGTATATCGCTCCCGTTTCCATTCCCGCGATCGGAAAGAGCCTGCTTGGCGCGGACGGCTTTGCGTCGCTGCAAAAGACGCTGGCGCCAGGCCAGCAGGCGATCCTGGTCGCGTCGAATGGCGCCTATTCCTTCAAGGGCTCCGGCTATGTGCGCGGCGGAATATTCGATCGTTTCGAGGTTCTGCAGGGCGACAGCAGCATCCGCTTCCGGGATCGCGACCACACGCGGATCGGCGATATTCACGCCGTCGGCGCGCCGAGTTTCCGTGATGTCGATCTTTTCCGCGTGCCAGCGGGAACGGCGCTCGACCCCGCGCAACCATGGCGGCTCCAATTGCTGGCGCAGCGCGCCTATGGGTCCCGTGACAAGGCGTTCCTGACTTTCGATGTGAATTATGAATTGCCTGAAGCCTATCTCAAGCCGGCGCCTCCCACAACTGCGGCCGCCGCCGCGGTCAATGCGCCCGCGCCGTCCGCGGCGACAGACGCGCAATCGACCGAACCGCCAATGTGGCACGCCATGTGGAGAGCCAAGACCGGCGAGATCAGCGTACTGGTTGGGGCGCTCGCCTTGCTAACCGTGATCTTTTTCTTCCAGGATTGGCTCGTGCGGCGCCCGGTGTTCTATGACCGCCTTCGCCTGGGCTTTTTGGTGTTCACTTTGGTCTGGATCGGATGGATTGCGCAGGCGCAATTGTCCATCGTCAACGTCCTTGCCTTTCTGAGCGCGTTGCGGACCGATTTTCGCTGGGACTATTTCTTGATGGCCCCGCTGATCTTTATCCTGTGGTTCGCGGCCGCCGCCTCACTGCTATTCTGGAACCGTGGCGCCTATTGTGGCTGGCTGTGCCCGTTCGGCGCTTTGCAGGAACTGACCAATCGAATTGCGCGCCGGCTGAACATTCCGCAGCTGAAAATTTCCTTTGGCGTCCACCAAAGGCTCACGGCCCTCAAATACATCATCTTCCTGGTGCTGTTCGGCATTTCGCTGAGCGATCTCGGGCTTGCCGAACGCCTGTCGGAAGTCGAACCGTTCAAGACGGCGATCATCCTGAAGTTCGCGCGCCAGTGGCCGTTTGCGCTGTATGCGGGAGCGATGGTCGCATCAAGCCTCTTCGTCGAACGCGCTTTCTGCCGCTACGTCTGCCCCATGGGCGCGGCCCTCGCCATTCCGGCGCGCCTTCGCCTGTTCGACTGGCTCCGGCGCTATAGGGAATGCGGCGTTCCCTGCCAGAGATGCGGAAACGAATGTCCAGTGCAGGCGATCCATCCGGAAGGACACATCAATCCCAACGAATGCATTCAATGCCTCCATTGCCAGATGCTTTATCACCACGACCAGAAATGCCCGGTGATGATTCAGCGGCGTCTCAAGCGCGAAAGGCATTCTGCTTCGTCGGGCGCAGGCGCTTCGCACGTTTCTCTTCCACCCAAAACCAAGGTCTCGGCGCAGAGCGCCGACCAGCACGCATCGTCGTGAACGACTCGGCCGTCGCCGCGACGCTTTTTTCAATGTGGTTCTCGCAGAACCGATTCCCAGGGAGGAAACCATGACCGAGCAGCATAACGATCCAAAAGGCGAGGAACCCACGCCGAGCGTCAGCCGCCGCGGCATATTGGGAGGAACCGCCGCAGTCGGCGCCGCCGCACTGTCGGGCGGCGCCGCCTACCTGAACCTCGTGCAAGAGGCCAAGGCCGCCAAAACCGGGACTCTCAACTTCGAGGTAAAGCCCGGCGATCTCGACGAATATTACGGATTCAGCAGTTCCGGCCAGACCGGCGAGGTGCGCGTGTTCGGCATGCCGTCGATGCGTGAGCTGGTCCGCATTCCGGTCTTCAACCGCGACAGCGCCACCGGCTGGGGCATCACCAATGAAAGCAAGAAAATCCTGACCGAGGGGTTGACGCCTGCGACCAGGAAATTCCTTGAGAGCCGCGGCGGCGACTATCACAACGGCGACCTGCACCATCCGCATGTCTCGTTCACCGACGGGACCTATGACGGGCGTTATTTATTCGTCAACGACAAGGCCAATTGCCGCGTCGCCCGAATCAGGCTGGATATTTTCAAGGTCGACAAGATCATCGAAGTCCCCAACGCCTCCGACATCCATGGCCTGCGGCCGCAGAAATATCCGCGCACCGGCTATATCTTCTGCAATAGCGAGCACATCATCCCGATCCCCAATGACGGCTCGGTGCTCGACGATCCGAAAAATTATTGGTCGGTGTTCACGGCGGTCGACGGCGACAAGATGGAGGTCGCCTGGCAGGTGCTGGTCGACGGCAATCTCGACAATACCGACGCCGACTACCAGGGCAAATACGCCTTCTCAACCTGCTACAACCCGAACAAGGGCGTGACCACCGATGAAATGACGGATCACGAGCAGGCCTGGGCGGTGATCTTCAACATCAAGGCGATCGAACAGGCCATCAAGGACGGCGATTTCAAGGTCACCAATGGCGTGAAAATCGTCGACGGCCGCCATGGTTCGGGGGCGAAATATGCGCGCTATGTAGCGATCCCCAATTCGCCACATGGCTGCAACACCGCCCCCGACGGCATCCATGTCGTCATCAACGGCAAGCTGTCACCGACCGTCAGCGTGATCGACGTACGCAAGATCGATGATTTGTTCGCGGGCAAGATCAAGGAACGCGACGTCATCATCGCCGAGCCGGAACTCGGCCTCGGACCGCTGCATACGGCTTTCGACGGCAGGGGCAACGCCTATACCACTCTGTTCATCGACAGCCAGGTCTGCAAATGGAGCCTCGACAAGGCGCGGCGCGCCTTCTCGGGCGAAAAGGTCGATCCGATCATCCAGAAATTGGATGTTCATTATCAGCCGGGACACAATCACTCGTCGATGGGCGAAACCAAGGAGTGCGACGGCAAATGGCTGCTCTCGCTCAACAAATTCTCCAAGGACCGCTTCCTCAACGTTGGCCCGCTGAAGCCGAACAATGACCAGCTGATCGACATTTCTGGCGAGGAAATGAAAATCGTGCATGACGGTCCGGCCTTCGCCGAGCCGCACGATCTGGACATTGTGCACAAGTCGAAGCTCAGCCCGATCAGCATCTACAAACGCGACGATCCGATGTTCGCGGACGCGCGGGAGTGGGCCGCCAAGGACGGCGTGAAGCTGGAGACGGCGGCCGACGTCATCCGGGACGGCAAAAAGGTGCGCGTCTATATGCACTCGAACGCGCCCAAATACAGCCTCGAAAAGTTCGAGGTGAACGAAGGCGATGAAGTGACGGTCTTCTTGACCAACATGGACGACATCGAAAACGTGACTCACGGCTTCACCATGGTGCGCTACGGCATTGCCATGGAGATCAGCCCACTGGCGACTGCGTCGGTCACGTTCAAGGCGGACCGGCCCGGCGTGCATTGGTGGTACTGTCAGTGGTTCTGCCACGCCCTGCACATGGAAATGTCAGGGCGCATGCTGGTTCACCCGAAGCAGGGCTGACCATGAGCCGTTCGCGCATTCCGCTGAAGGCGGCGCTTTTCGCCGCTGCCGTCCTTGCGGCGGCGGCGGCGCGGGCGGCGATTATTCCTGTGGGCGAAGGAGAGAGCGTCGTCGAGGCGCTCTCTCACGCGGCGCCCGGCGATACGCTGCATCTCTCGAAGGGCGTCTTCAAGGGCGGGTTGGTCATTGACAAGCCCGGGCTGACGATCGAGGGAGAGCCCGGCGCAACGCTCGATGGAAATGAAACGGGGAACGTCATTACCATTGTGGCCCCGGAAGCGACCATTCGCGGCCTGAACATTCAACGATCCGGACTTTCGCTGATCGGCAAGAACTCCGGCATTTTCGTCGATCGCACGGGCGATCGCGCGCGGATCGAAGACAATCATCTCACCGATAACCTGATCACGATCTATCTGGACGGGCCGCATGACGTGATCGTCAGCCACAATCAGATCTACGGCTTGCAGCGGTTACGCAGAACCGAACGCGGTCCGGCGGTTTCGCTGTGGAACACGCCCGGCTCCGCCATCGTCGACAACGATATACGTTATGGCCGCGACGGCGTCTTTTCGGTGTCGAGCAAAAACAACATCGTGCGCGGCAACACGTTTCACGATCTGCGTTTCGCGGTGCACTTCATGTACACCAACGACAGCAATGTGGTCGCGAATTTTTCGACCGGCAATGAAGTCGGCTATGTCTTGATGTTTTCGGATCGCCTGGACGTTCATGAAAACGTCTCCGACAAGGATCGCGATCACGGCTTCCTATTCAACTATGCCAATAATTCGCGCGTGGAAGACAATGTCACGCGCGCCAGCGACAAATGCGTCTTTATCTACAACGCGAACAAGAACCGGTTCGCAGGCAACTGGTTCGAGGGGTGCAATATCGGCATTCACTTCACCGCAGGCTCCGAACGCAATGAGATCACCGGAAACGCCTTCGTCAACAATCGCACCCAAGTGATGTATGTTGGCACAAGACTGCTTGACTGGTCGGTCCGCGGGCGCGGCAATTATTACAGCGACAATCCGGCTTTTGACCTGAATGGCGACGGTATCGCCGATACGGCCTACCGCCCGAACAACCTGATGGACCAGGTAATCTGGCGCGCGCCCACCGCAAAGCTTCTGCTGAACAGTCCTGCTGTTCAGATCGTGCGTTGGGCGCAGGCGCGATTTCCAGCGATTCACCCGGGTGGGGTGATCGACACTGCGCCTCTGATGAAACCGACTCGGCCATCGTCCATGGAGCGGTTGACGCCATGAGACACGAGTTCGTAAACCGGGATACTATCGTCCTGCGCGCCGTCACACGCCTTTATGGGCGGCAACTGGCCGTCGACGCTGTGGATTTGAACCTGCGGGCCGGGGAATGCGTCGGGCTTGTCGGCCATAACGGCGCCGGCAAAAGCACGATGATCAAGATGATGCTCGGACTCATTCGACCGACGCGCGGCAGCGTTCAGGTTCTTGGGGAAGATCCATCCGCCGGGGCGGCTGCGGCAGCCCGGCGTGAGTTGGGGTATTTACCTGAAAATGTCGCGTTGCATCCGTCTCTGACGGGCGCAGAAACGCTGGCGTTCTATGCGCGACTGAAAGGCCAGCCGGTCGCCGGAAACAAGGCTTTGCTGGAACGGGTCGGCATTGCGGCGGCAGCGGATCGGCGCGTCGGAACTTACTCCAAAGGAATGCGGCAACGCCTCGGGCTGGCTCAGGCTCTGCTCGGCAATCCGCGCGCCTTGTTGCTCGACGAACCGACGACTGGCCTCGATCCCGCGTTACGGCAAAGTTTCTACGAGATCGTCGGCGAGCTTCGCCGAGATGGCGCGACGATTCTCTTGTCGTCCCATGCCCTCGCGGAGCTGGAGGGGCAGGTCGATCGCGTCGTGGTGATGAATCGGGGACGGAAGGTCGCCGACGGCGGCATTGCCGAGCTTCGCAGCCTCGCCGCGATCCAGCCGCGAATTCGATTTCGTGCGGATGGCGCCGAGATCGATAAATTTGCTGGTTGGGCGTCGACGCCCGACGGACGGTTGGAGCGGGCCTGCGCCGAGGACGAAGTCGCCGCCATTTTGCGCGAGCTTCCGAAATCTGCGCGCCAGATCGAAATTCTGCGCCCGACGCTCGATGAACTCTATGCGCAATTCCAGAAGGGGGCGGAGTGAGGCAGGTTTTCATCATCATGGGCAAGGAATGGCGCGACGGGATGCGAAACCGTTGGGTGCTGGCGACAACGGCTTTGCTCGCGGCGCTGGCGCTAACCTTGGCGTTTCTGGGTTCGGCTCCCACCGGCGCGGTCAAGACCGGCGCCCTCGCCGTGACGATCGTCAGCCTGTCGAGCCTGACGATTTTTCTAATTCCATTGATCGCCTTGCTGCTTTCCTATGACGCCATTGTCGGAGAGATTGATCGCGGCACAATGGCCTTGCTGCTCTCCTATCCGGTGGCGCGCTGGCAGGTGGTGTTCGGCAAATTCTTCGGCCATCTCGCCATTTTGGGTTTCGCGACCGTGATCGGCTATGGCTTCGCAGGTTTGGCCCTGCAACTGGCCGGAAACGACAATTCCGACGCCTGGTCGGCCTTTGTATTCATGATCGGGACCTCCGCCCTGCTCGGCGGCGTGTTCATCGCCATCGGCTATTTCATCAGCGCCCTGGTCCGTGATCGTGGGACGGCCGGCGGCATCGCCATCGGCGTCTGGCTGTTCTTTGTGTTGCTCTACGATATGGCGTTGTTGGGCGGACTGGTTGTTGACCAAGGCCGCAATGTGACGCCGCAAATGTTGAATGTTTTGCTGCTTCTCAACCCGGCCGATGTTTATCGGCTGCTCAATCTGACGACGAGCAATGATGTAAGCGGCTTTGCGGGAGTCGCTGGGCTTGGCGCCGGCGCCGGCCTCGGCCCGTGGACGCTCATGGGAGCCCTTGCAGCATGGATGGTCGCGCCGTTGGCAGCGTCCGTCGCCTTGTTTGCACGGAGACAGGTATGAAACGCCGCACGGTCTTGCTCGCTTTGCTGGCCGCACCGTTGCTTGCTTCCTGCAAGCAGAATCGGAACGCCGCCGCCGCGCCGCCGCCTCGTGAAATCTCCGATGCTTCGGTCGCGCAGTTCTGCGGCATGTCGCTGAGTGAACATGCCGGTCCCAAAGCCCAGATCTTCATTCGGGGCCTGCCGGACCCCTATTGGTTCGCCACTGTCCGGGACGCATTCGCCTTTGTCATGTTGCCGGAAATGCCGAAGGCGATTGAAGCGATCTATGTCAACGACATGGCGCGGGTGAAAAACTGGGAGCAACCGGAACCCGGAATGTGGGTCGAGGCAAACAAGGCGCTATTTGTGATCGGAAGCCGGCGTCGCAGCGGGATGAACACCGACGAGGCCATCCCCTTCGGGGCCGCCGACGCCGCGAGAAAATTTGTCGAGGCGGAGGGCGGCAGGATCGTCGGGTTCGAAGACATGCCGCGCGATTACATTCTGGCTTCAAACTCGGGAGAACAATGATGCACGCCACGCGCAGGCGCTTTATCGCC
Organism: Rhodoblastus sp.; assembly: GCF_019449565.1. Classification (GTDB taxonomy): domain Bacteria; phylum Pseudomonadota; class Alphaproteobacteria; order Rhizobiales; family Beijerinckiaceae; genus Rhodoblastus. The sequence goes on from NZ_JAGRPM010000070.1 coordinate 34,142, forward strand.
ATCGCCGCCGCTGCTGGCGGACTGCCTCTCCTTCCCTTCGCCGCCGCCCGCGCCGCGCCTTCGAAAAACTCTTTCCTCCGCGTCTGGTCGGGCGCGGCTCTGGGCGCCGACGCCACCATGCAAATTCACCACCCCGACCCCGCGGTAGCGGATCGGCTGATCGCTGCGAGCCTGGCGGAAGTCGAGCGCCTGGAGCGGGTGATGAGCCTCTATCGTCCCGACAGCGCGTTATCGCGTCTCAATCGCGACGGATACATTGAAAATCCGCCGTTCGATCTGGTCAGGGTTCTTTCCGAAAGCGGCCGCTATGGCGAACTGACGGGCGGCGCCTTTGATGTGACGGTGCAGCCTCTGTGGGCGCTCTATGCCGCGCATTTTTCTCGGCCCGACGCCTCATCAGGAGGTCCTCCCGCCGAGGCGATCGCCGCCGCCGTTGCGCGTATTGGACAGGACGCGCTGTTGGTGGACGCGGAAAGCATCCGCTTGGCGCGGCCAGAGATGAGCGTCACTCTGAACGGCATCGGGGAGGGCTATATTACCGATCGCGTCGTCGACCTGTTGCGTGCGGGCGGCGTCGAGCACGCAATGGTCAATATGGGCGAAATCTATGCGCTGGGGACTCATCCGATGGGCGAGCCCTGGTCCGTCGGACTCGAGGACCCTCGCGCCCCCGAGCATTTGGATCAGCGCATTCCGCTCGCCGATCGCGCCGTGGCGACGTCGGGCGGCTATGGCACGATGTTCGATGCGAGCGGGCGATTCAATCATCTGTTCGAGCCGCGAACCGGCCGCACCAGCTGGCGCTGGCTATCGGTTTCGGTCGAGGCCGCGACGACGACCGAGGCGGACGCGCTTTCGACCGCTTTCGCTCTGATGCCGGAAGAGGCGACGGCGCCCATTGTGCGCAAACTTGGACTGGTCGCTCATTTTGTCCGCCCCGACGGTTCCCGCTTCGTGCAGAAGGGGTAAGCATACAGAGGCGTTAGCGGGCTGGCGCAGCGGCTTAAATTTCGGAAGGATGAATGATGGGCGACACGGGACATGTCAACGTTCGAGTGCGCTCCGCCGATGACCTCCTTGCCGTGGCGGAAGCTTTGGAGCGCGAGGCCGCGGCCCGCTATCGCAGCCTGTCGGCGCGGATGGCGCGGCAGGGCGATATGGAAATGACCGCCCTGTTCGACAGCCTTGCCGGAATGGAGGATCGGCACGCGAGCCAGATCGGCGATCGCAGTCTGGAGCTGCTTGGCCACAGACCGGATATCGCACATGTAAAATGGGAGACGCCGCCGGGTTATGATCAGGACGAAGCTCGCGGCGCCGAACTGGGAGCTTATGAAGCGCTTGCTTTCGCGGTCCGCAATGAGGAACGCGCCTTCGCCTTTTACAGCTATCTGTCAGCCGAAGCGGAAAGTGACGAAATCCGAGCCATGGCTGAAAATTTCGCGCTTGAGGAATTGCAGCACGCGGCGCTGCTTCGTCAGTATCGTCGCCGCGCCTTTCATAAGAAACGGCCTGCGACTTTCGAAATTCCCACGAATGTTGACGAATTGCGAGCGCTGGCTCGACTTTGGGACGCGGAAGCGGCGGCGGCGCATGCGGGGCTTGCGCACGCTCTTCGCGCCAACGGCGAGGATGCCGACGCCGCGATTTTTCAGCGTCTGTCGGAAGATGAGTTGCGCTGCTCGGCAGGCGTCCAAGCTGACTCGGCGTCGGTCCTACGAAGCGTCGCCGACGGATTGCGAATCCTTGAAGAATGTTTTGATCGCTACGCTTCGATCGCCGAGAAATCGGATGACGAAGCGCTGGTCGCGGAAGCGCAAAATCGCGCGAGCAATATCGTAACGCGTCTCGCGACCGCCGGCGGCGCGCGCAGCAATACGCTTTTGGGGATGGGCGCCGCCTGACGAACGCTCCAGAGGTAGTGAAGAGGTCCGACCGGGCGGATGCACTCGATCCCATGTGTTTTTTTACGGCGTCATACGAAGCGGCGTGGATCGGGAACAACCATAGCCAGGACCAAATAAGTGGATCTGATCATGACTGATCCGCAGACGTCGCGATGAAGGAGCTTGATCAGTTATGCTTGCTCCAGCACAACGAAACGCCAGCGAGAGCAGGTCAGACTTCCGCCTATGTCAACCGATCCGAAATCTCGTGAGATAGATATCGAGACCCTTGTAGACGACGTGATGCGATGGCGTCCGGCGACGATCAAGGTGTTTCTTCGCAGAAGGCTTCGATGTGTCGGCTGTCCAATTGGACAGTTCCATACCGTCGCCGACGCCGCTCGCGAACATTGCGTCGATGCGGAGCGGCTGCTCGAAGAACTGCTCGCTAGTCCGCTTTCTCCGTCAGCATGAACAGGCCATGCGGGTCGCACACAAGAATGCGTCGCCGGCCGCCCTTGACCAGCCCCTTTTCCTCCCAGGCGCTGAAGATGCGGCTGACGGTATGCAGTGTCGTGCCAGTCATTTCGGCGATGTCCTGCCGAGAAATCGGAAAATCGATCAAAATTCCTTCGTCGGTCTTGCGGCCTGCTTGATTGACAAGCCGCAATACTGCATGGGCGACGCGCTTTTCGGCCTGCTGCGTCGACATTTCAAGAATTCGCGTTTGTGAATCCTGCAAACGCGCGCCTAGCGTCCCCATGGTGTTGAGCGCCAGCGCCGGATGACGGGAGATCAGTCCTGTCCAGGCGGAATTAGGCCAAACCAGCGCCAGGGAATCGACGACTGCGGTGGCCGTGCCGGGATAAATCTCGCTCTTGATCGCCATGGCGACGCCAAACATGTCGCCCGGCCCGACAAATCGCACGACCACCTGCTCGCCCTGTGGAGTGATGCGCGTCACGCGTAGCCGACCGTGCAGCAGCAGAAAAAACTCCTCGGCGTTTTGTCCCTGGTTGAAGACCGCGGAGCCTTTTGGGGCGCGCAAGGGCCGCGCCTGAGCCAACACGTCGTCGAGCGCTTCAGGCCCCATGCCGACAAAGGACGGCAAAGCCGCGATGAGCGAGCGGTCGATTTGCGCCATAACAAAAAATCTCCGAATCGAGCTTTTCGATCATCCACCGCGGCGACTCGCGCGCCGTCGTGGTCGGAGCGTAAGTTCCGACCTCGGCCTGTTTGTCGGCAGGCAAGGTTACAGGGCGCGTTCGCCGCTACAAAGCAAAAAAGGCGAATGCTCAAGGACTAAGGCTCTGCTTTCGCCTTGTGTAAGAAAATTGATGGATGTCACCAATCGCATGTCTGCGCGCCTACCGAGGCCCCGCAATCCTCGCAGCAGAAAAAATGCATGTTTTTTTGTCGCCGCACAAAGACCCCTGAAACCGGCCGCTTTATGGGAATGCGAACCGTCAATGTCGGGAGAGATCGCACGAACGCGACGAGGCAATGAACCTGGGGCGCGCCGTTGCGGGGGAGATCGGATTTGGATATGCGAATGACAGATCATTATCGCGAGGAGCGGCTGCCTCGCTACACAAGCTATCCCACCGCGCCAAACTTCACGGGCGTGGTATCCGCCGCAATCCACGCCGACTGGCTCTCCTCGATCGAAAAAACCGCGACGGCCTCGCTATACCTGCACGTTCCATTCTGTCGATCCATGTGCTGGTATTGCGGCTGTCACACAACAGTGGCGCAACGTGACGCGCCGATCGCCGATTACCTGACCGTCCTGCGCCGGGAAATCGAACTTGTCTCGAACAAGCTTGCGAATCCGCTTGCTGTCCGGCATGTGCATTTTGGCGGGGGAACGCCGACCATCGTGACGCCTGAGGAATTCACCGATCTTATCGGCCTGCTGCGTGAACAGTTCCTGATCGCTGCTGACGCCGAGATCGCGGTCGAGATCGATCCCAGGCGGTTGACGTGCGCCATGACTGCGGCGTTGGGCAGGGCCGGCGTCAACCGCGCAAGCCTGGGCGTCCAAAGCTTCGACCCCACTGTGCAAAAAGCGATCAATCGGGTTCAGAGCGTTGAGCAGACCGCGACGGCGACGGCTGGCCTACGTTCCGCCGGCGTGCGTGGCGTCAACTTCGACTTGATCTACGGCCTTCCCCACCAAACCGTCCAGTCATGCGTTGAAACCGTCGAGCAATGCGTGGCCCTGCGGCCGGATCGCTTCGCGGTGTTTGGCTACGCCCACATCCCGACATTCAAGAAGCATCAGCGGAAAATCGATGAAGCCGCTCTACCCGATGCCGCAGCCCGCCTTGATCAGGCTGCGGCCATCGCGCAAGCTCTTGTCGCCGCTGGATATGAGCGCATTGGCCTCGATCATTTCGCCCTCCCTGACGACAGTCTGGTTCAAGCGCAGGCCGCCGGCCTCCTTCATCGGAATTTCCAGGGTTATACGACCGATTCATCCGACGTTCTGATCGGTTTGGGGGCGTCGGCCATTAGCCGCTTGCCGCAAGGTTATGTTCAAAATGAAGTTGTCCTGGGACGTCATGCGGAACGCGTGCTCCGTGGAGAACTCCCTACTTCCAAGGGGTATGGGTTGACGGCGGACGATCGGTTGCGGGCTGATTTGATCGAGCGCCTGATGTGTGATTTCGAGGTGGACCTCGCACAGGTCTGCGCTCGTCATCAGACAAGACCCGAGGCGCTCATGGGAACCGCGCCGCGGCTTCAGGCGCTGGTCGCGGACGGGATTGTCCACCTTGACGGAAACGTGGTTCGGATCGCGTCGAATTCACATATCCTCGTTCGGACGGTCGCTTCAGCATTCGACGCTTACTTGACCTCAAGCGGAGGCGCCTACAGCCGGGCTGTTTGAGAACGAGCCGAGCGCGCTTGGCCGCCGCAAGCCGGCGAAGCGGAGGCGGTCGCAACCGCCTGACCACCGGCACGGGGCTTCATTTGGGGACCCCATCAGCGAGGAATATCGAAATGTCTGAATCCTTGTACCCCGCGTTGTCGCGTGAACTCTCCCAGAAACGGCGGTCTCTCGGCCCCGAAACGGAGAAAGCCTTCCAAGCCTTTAGCCAACAGGTCTTTGCTGACGGCGTGCTGCCGGCGAAGGCCAAGCAGTTGATCGCTCTTGCTGTGGCGCACGTTACTCAATGCCCCTATTGCATCAAAGGGCACACGAAAGCGGCGCTCCGCCATGGCGCCACGCAAGAGGAAATGATGGAGGCCATCTGGGTTGCTGTCGAAATGCGGGCTGGGGCCGCGTATGCGCACACCGCCATCTCGCTCACCGCAATGGATGAAGCAGAAAGCCCTCGCGGCAGCTGATATTCGGGCAGAGGTGCGTCGAAGTGCTTCGAGGGACCGGCGGCCGGCCGTGCGCCGGCCCAGCGTTTTCCTCGAGGCGCTGGCCGGCACAATCGTCGATTTGGGCAGAGCATTCCACGCCGTATTCCGGGGCGATCGCCGGATCTAGTCGGATTCTTCGATTGCGGAATCGCAATCGACCTTGAATTCCTGTGTCGTTTTTCTCGCGAAAAAGCGATCACCCCGCTGGGTCACAGTTGGCGGCGTGAACATGCTGATTTTATAGCAATCCTGGAGAATCTTGGGAAAATGGCAAGGCTGGCGGAGAGGGAGGGAAACTCATCCGTTCAGCCAAATCCCTTGTTCTTCTGGGGGTTCAGCTCACGCTTCGACCGCAGTGGGTCACAGTGTGGGGCACAAGTCAAAGGTCGCGCATTTTGGGCGCTGTAGGGCTCGAACCTACGACCCGCCGGCGGCTCTCGCACTCTCAGCGGACGTTCCGATAGCGAAATGAACCAGCGCTCATGACCCAAGGCGGAAATTCAAAAAACGCGTTGCCGACGGGCCGCTCGCGGCCGAAGCGGTCATCTGCTTCTTTACAGGCGTATGGCGGCGTCGCCTAAGCGCCGTTCTTAATGATCAAGGTCTTCTTTCGTTTCTCGTAGAGCACGGCAGGCACGCAGCGACGTACGTCGTTATAGATTTCCACGCAATCGAGGCATTGAAAACAGGCGTCGTAGCGGATGTCGCCCTTTGGTTTGATCGCATCATATCGGCATTCGATTTTGCATAACTGGCAGGGTTTCCCGCATTCCGGGCGTCGCGGGATCCAGTGGAAGAGCCTCAACGTGCCTCCGATGCTCATGACGGCGCCAAGCGGACAAATGAACCGGCAGAAAAACTTGAAATAAAAGGCCGCGACCAAAAGCAGCGCCAGCGCATAGGCGACGAACGGCCAGCTCGCGTTGAAGCCGAGCGTGATGCTGGTCTTGAACGGTTCGACCGCATTGAGGCTTTCGCCAAGCGTCGGCGCAAACACCGCCGCTGACGCCAACAGCGCCAGAACGACGTAACGCAAATTTCCGAGTTGCCGGCCGTATTTCGCCGGGAATTTGACTTGCGGCAGGCGCAATTTTTCGGAGATCAGGCCGACGAATTCTTGCAAGGCGCCAAAGGGGCAGAGCCAGCCGCAAAAAGTTCCACGGCCCCAGATCGCGAAAGTCAGAACGGTGAAGCCGATGAGCAGCAAGGACACCGGGTCATAGAGATAGCTGGTCAGACCGCCGCCGGAGCTCAGCGATTTGAGTGCGCCAGTGACTTGAACAATCGACAATTGCCCCTGCGCATGCCAACCGAGAAAGACCAGCGTGAAGGCCAGAAAGGCCAGCCGGAAAACCCGCAGCCGCCCCGGCCTGGCCACGAGCCAGCGCGGCCGGGCGAGCGCCGCCGTCAACAGCGCGAGTGAAAAGGCGATCACGGAAATATCGATCCACCGACCCTTCCAGGCCGCCAGCCATTCTGGAATCGGTTTGGGCGGAAAAGAAAAAAGATAGGGCGGCGGCGCATAGGTCAGCACGACCTGCTGATGGGTGAAAATCGGCAGCATCTGCCCTTTGGCGCGGGTGAGCGTGGCGATAAGTTCGACCGGCGAACCGGGATCGACATCCGAGTCTCCGCGCAAGCCAAACACCCGCGACATTTGCAATTTTACCGGCGCCGTCGTTTCGAGATTTTCAAAGCCCTGGTCGCGGAAATCGAGAAAGCCGCCGGCTTGCCGCAGCGCAAGACGTGGCGATTGGGCGCCAGGAACAAAGTCGTCGTCGACGATCTGGTAGCGCCCGGCGACACCGATCCACCACAGGTGACGATTGTCGAAATTCCGATCCGTCAGCGCCTTGTAACCCTCGTCGCCGAGCAGGGCGCGGCCAATTGTTGGCGCATTGAGGTAGGCGATATAGAGATCGGCATAACTATCGTCCGGCCGGGCGAGCGCCTCTTCGTCGGCCCCGGCGCCGTCGGTTCCACGAAAGAGCGTTTCGACGTCGCGATTGGTCAGGACGAGCCGTCGGATCATGCCTTTGTCGAGCATTTCGGCAAAAGTGACCCGTTCGAATTCATCGCGGCGAACCTTGGCCGGCGGCCCGAGAGCGCCGCGATCGACAAAGCCGAGTTTTGCGCGCGCGACCGCCAGCGCCGACGTCAGGACTGTCTGGTTGACGATGCGGACCGAGGTCGTGGCCTTGGCGACGCCGTCGAGCATGGCGACGCCGCCGCGATCCTTGCCGACTCCGCCGGGGTTTCGTGCCGAATCCGTCGCGATAATGAAGGGCTGGTTGAGGTTTTTGCCGGTATATTGCGCGATGAACTGCCGCAAGAACGTGTCGCCATAGCCGCCGAGATCTCGGAAGGTGAAGACGGGTTCGCGCTGCGACAGCAATTCGACATCGACAAATTCCCCCTTGCGGTCGAGGGTCACCAGGAAATTCATCGGCGTGCCCTCGAAGCCGGGCAATGGCGCAATATCTAAGGTTTCATAGGCATAAGCGACATTGCCCACCTCTTTCTCCAAAGTGCTGGTGACGGGCCAGACCGGAAGATCGGGGAGTTTTTCGCCGACTTCGTAGGGAAGTTTGAAACGCTGCTGGACCTGTTCCCGCGTGAGCGTCCCCGCCCAGGTCGGCGAGAGGCAGGCCGCCGCCAAAACGAGCGCGATGGCTTTGCCGAAACAGCGTCCGGCGACCGCCGCCAGGGTGCGACCGATCATCCCTTCTTCCCTTCGATAAAATCCGGCCAAGGCCTTGATGCGCCGTGAAAAGCGCGCGGCGCGTTTTCACGCCAGGCTGTCACGCGGAAAGCCGGGCGAGGACCAGACCGAACCGTCTTTGGTCAGTCCGTAGGCTTCCGCCTGGAAACGCCGCAGCAAATCGACCGCCTTGTCCGGGCCGACGACGCAGACCGCCGTCGACAGCGCGTCGGCGAGGACGGCTGTCCGGGCGATGACCGAAATGCAGGCGAAAGAGCTGGGCGAGGCGCCGCTGCGCGGATCGAGAATGTGATTGCGCGAATAATCTTCCGACCAATAATATTGGTAGTCGCCCGCCGTCGCGATGCACCCGCTGACGGGGAGAGAGCCGAGCAGATTATCGCGCTGGCGCGGGTGCTGGATTCCGGCTTTCCAGGGCCCGCCCGCGGCGCCGTGACCAAGCGACTCCATTTCTCCGGTATCGACGAAGGCGTGCTGGACGCTGCGTTCGGCGAACACGCGCGCGACGCGATCGGCGGCGTATCCGTGCGTCAGACTATTCAGGGTGATCGCCATGCCGGGGCGCGCGAAAGCGATCTCGTCGCGATTGAACGCCACATCAGCCTGCCCGATCAGCGCGCGCGCCGGGGCCGATTGCGCGTCGCTAGGCCATTCGCCGCGCTTCGCATAGGCGTCATAGAGAATCCACAAGGGCTGCAAAGTGACATCGAAAGCGCCATCGGTTGCACGATGGACCTGGTCGGCGACCGCGAGCATGTCCAGCAGCGCCTGATCGGGGTTGGCGAGGCGACCATTGGCGTTGAGACGGCATATGTCGCTGCCCGGCCTCGTCAGGCCCGCAATTTGCTCCAGCCGGCGAATTTCCGCAAAACCGGCGTCCAGGGCGTCTTCGGCGTCGCGCTCGTCGAGACCGACGACCGTCAACGCGACGCCCGTGTCAAAGGCCACGCCGGCGCGCCGCAACGAGGGGCAATCGCGAGAGAGGGCCGCCGTTGAGGCGGCTGCGCCAAGCCCCGATGCCGATAGCGCCAGTTTCAAAAGGTTGCGACGGCTCGGTTGCATGCGTCGAACTCCAGAGAAGATGGCGACCCAGCAGCGAGCTCGCCTTGGCGCTCTTCGTAGACGGGCGAAAGGACCAGTGCGCGCCATCGAAACAGCGCCGCCAGGAACAAGACGATGGAAACGGCAAGAGCGGTCAGAGCTATTCGGGTCGCGGCCGAAGGCTCGCGGAAGATGGCTTCCGGGAGAGGAGTCCCGGGCGACTCCGCCGCAATCGACAACCGCGCGCGCACGAAATCGCGTGAACGCTCGATAGCTTCTTGAGGAGAAGCGCCTGAAGCTGCGCCGGCCTCAAGCTTCAATGCGCCGGCCTGATCTCGCCGGATGAAGTCGAAGGCAGACTTTTTCCGGAACCAATTCCATATCGGCGACGGCTCCGCGCCGATCACCTGAACCTCGAGGAATTCGCCCGACGGGCGAACGGCAACGAGCCTGTCGATCCCTGCGTCTGGCGAGACCGGCGCGGCCTCGAAATCGGTAAATTCGAAAACATAGGCAATCAGTTCGTCTCGGGACGGTGTTCTTTTGAAAATCGGCCAGATTGGAAGCTCGCCGTCACGCGCCCCGACGGAGTAAGGCGCGGCGAAAAACTCTTGCAGTTTCACTCGGTCAATCGCCACGCATGGCGATGCGAGAAGGATCGCCCAAACGGAAACAGCCAGCGTTCGAGTCGCGGCATTGCGAAATGGCATCTCGTTCCCCTGGCTGCCTCGGGTCGGGTTTCGACCGCATGAAGCGGCCGTCGGCGTCGGCTCTAGTTCAAGGTCACCACAGCATTGTCCGACACGAGTTCGATGGCGCCGAATTCACATCGTCCTTCCTTCTGCCGGAACATTGTGTTGGCGATCAGCCAAACCCGGACGACCTTGGTCGGCGGCGCCACGACTCTTGGATCCCGCTCGTCGTCGAGTCTGCCGATCGTCCCGACAAAGCGCTCGTAATAGGCATGAAGGGGTCGCTCTTCGTCGCACCAGCGCCCCAGATCGCCGGAGCCGGATCGCGCGACGACATGCGTCTCGCGCGCCGTCCAGGTGGGAATGGGGCAGCGGAAGCCGGAATCGACCGGAAGTTGCGAACTCCAGAAGAAGGTCAGATCCTGCCCATTGTCGAACTCGACGGCGATGCTGACGTAATCGTGATTTTCAAGCGTGTTTTCCGGTCCATCGCACGGCAGGGCGTCGACCTTCCAGGACCATTGCAGCCGCAGGTCGCTGGTCAGAGGAACGGAAACGTCCTTGTGCAATATCGCCGCGTCGCGATGCGTATGGCACGCGATAGAGGGGCGCTGGCTGGGCGCGATCTGACCGACGGAATAGATTTCGGAAGGGCCGAGGAACCAGAGATAGTCCCAGCCGTGCGGCGGCTTGACCGCATGTTCCAGCCGGTCGATCTCCGAAGTGAGGAGACCGCCAACATCCCCGAGCGCGGCCAGCCGCTTCAGGCCTTCCAGGGGCTGCCCGGCCCAGCGCACGATAAAGACGCCAAGGCCGCCCTCCATCAGACGATAGGCTTCCGTTCCGACCGAGACGGCGCCGGTGCGTGTCGCCCATTCGCCCGGAAAATAGCTGCCGAGAAACAAACGCCCGGCGTTGTCGGCCGTAAACGTGTGCGAGTTGCGCGTGCCCCTGAAAATGTTCCCGGCGTCGCCGATGCGATACCAGAGCTGCATGTCCGGATGAAAGGACAGGTTGAGGTCGCGCGAGAGAACCGCTTCTCCGACGAGAAAAAGGCTCACGCGCTCGCCAGCCTGAAGCTCCAGACCGGTATCGAACCAGGGCGGCTGATTGGCGGGAACCGAGAAGAAAGCCGAGTCGCGCACCGTATCCGGCGGCGCCTTGGCCAGGAGCGAAGCGAAACCTGATCGGAACTCGGATTCCGTGATTTCATTTTTCGGTTTTCTCAGACCGAGACATGCCACGCACATTGCCTGTTTCCTCCCCTGCGATTCATTTTTTGAAGTTCCGACGCACGCGCGGAAATCAACGACGGCTTCCCTCGGCGGGGCCGGGAAAGGTCGAGGCGATGTCACGCCCGAGCAATGAAGAGGATGATCGCGTTCGCGGCGGAAGGGGTCAGGCGGACCCATAAATTTTGTAAGACAATTCTCAGCCTGCCTGGCTTTGATCAGGACTCCGCATCGTAACGGTAGCCGACGCCGTGAACCGTCTTGATGATCTCAGGCTTTGCGGGATCGCGCTCGATTTTGCGCCTGAGTGTGGAGATATACTGATCGAGGGCGCGACTGTCGGGCATGAAATTCTCGCCCCAGGCCAGATCGAGCAGGTCATTGCGCGGCACTGGCCTGCCGCTTCGCTCGAACAGAATTTTCAGCAGCACTGCTTCGCGGCGCGTGAGATCGATGACATGTTCACCGCGAAAGGCGCGCAGGGCAGCGACGTCCACTCGGATGTCGCCCATGACGAACGGCTTGTCTGGATCGTCGGGCGCAGCGACATCGTTTCCTCGACGGCGAAGGGCGACCTTGACCCTGGCCACGAGTTCGCGCGGACCGAATGGCTTGACGATATAGTCGTCGGCGCCGATTTCCAGCCCCTGCACACGATCGATCTCCGCGTCCCTCGCGGACAGCAGCAGAATGGGAACCTGTGGGTCCAGGGAACGGATTTCACGGCAAAGCGACAAGCCATCAATGCCTGGCATCAGCACATCGAACAGACAAAGCGCGGGCTTTTTTTCCCGAAAAACCTTGAGTGCGCGCTCGCCATCCACAACGCCGATACAATCGAAACCCGCGCGAGTCAGCAGTTCAAGCAATCCTTTCAGGAGATGGACATCGTCCTCAGCCACGAGCAGCGTCAAGCGAGTCGTCCCTTCGCACGGTTTGCTTTCAAAGTGACGATCACATGGAGACCTGGCTGTCCATTGACCAAAGTGACGTGGCCGTCATTCGCCTCGGCGAGTTCGCGGACGATCGACAGGCCGAGACCTGAGCCCGACGGCTCGGCGGCGGCGGATGGCGTCACTTCGGGCCCCTTATCCGAGACCTCCAGGTGAAGGAATCCTGCTTCGTAACGGGTCGCCACCACAATGGCGCCGGGCGCATATTTGCAGGCGTTATCGAGCAGATTGACGAGGATCCGTTCGAATGCGCTCAGGTCAAAGACAAGAGGCGTCGTCTCGCTGGCCGCGATCGTGCAAATGGTTTTGCAGGACGCGAAGCGAAGATTGAACCGTTCGAGCGAAAGCTGCACCAAATCATCCGGTACGGCCTGGCGCCGTTGCGGAGGCTCGGAACGGCCAAAGGCCATCGCATTGGCGGCGACCTGGTCGAGACGGTCGACCTCCGCCGAGAGGATCGCGCAATGGTCTTCCGCCTGGGGGTTCCCCTGTGATTCCTGCGCGACCAGTTCGCAATAGAGCTTCAAATTGGAGAGCGGCGTGCGCAGGTCATGTGCGATTTTGTCCAGGAAGGCCTTTCGTCGTTCAGCCAGGGCAAGTTTCTCCGACTGGCGCTTGCTCAGGTTCAGGACAAAATAGATCCAGAAAAGCGCGAAGGGGATGCTCATCGCAACAAGGCGCCCGGGGCTCGTCTTCGCCGGCGCTAGGCCGCTGACTTGCAGCGTCCATCCTTGAAAGGGGCCGCTCATGGGAAAGGTATAGCCATCGCCGACGAAACCGGGTCTGTTGGTCCAAAAATCGCGATTATAACTGTCGCGAAGAAAAATGGCCCAATCGGGCGCTTGCTCGGCGGCCGAATTAAGGGCGGACACGAGGTCGGGGCGCAAGGCCGCTTCGTCCAGGGCAAAGCAGACGCTTTCCTTTTCGATGCGATTGCACCGAAAAAAGACGATGCCCGAAATGCCCGCATACCAGCCTTGGGGTGGGTCCATCCGCGAATAGAGATCGGCCGCGACCGAGAGCAACTGACGCCGTTGATCTTCAATGTAAGGAAACGCCCATTCTTCGCTTGTGGGAAAAACGAGATCAGTCCCGCGCCGGATCAGGACGTAGGAAATCTCTCGGGAATAGATCAATTGGCGCAACTGGCCGATCGGATTTTCCTGTTTGCGGACGGCTTCGATCCTTTCGAAGATCGCTTGCGATTTGGCGTCGAGCGCGGTGCGTGCGACGGTCTCAACCTTGCGAGCCTCGGCGCTGGCTCGCTCCTGCGCTTCACGTCGCTTGACCGCGTCGTCGGCATCGAGCCAGTTCAGGATCAGGTATCCGAAAGCGAGCAAGGGGATGGCGATGATGATCGCGGGGATCGCGATATCGCCGATTTTCGATCCTTCGGACACCCTGGTCCAGGCAGATGGCTCCGGCCCGCGCAGGAGGCGGCCAAGCCAAAGGTAAAAACGCCAAAATCCGGTTTTCATGGTATCTTCGGCGTCCCCCCTCCGCATTTTCATACTTGCGCCGAGAATGTCGTAGCGGAGCCGCCCGATACTCCCCGATCTATGATTGGATCGCAATGACTCTCGCGTAGGCCGGCCCCTTCCATCGCGGAGCATTTAACTTCGCGGAGATCGACTCCTCTCCGGAAAAGCAAAGCATAGAGGGAAGGAATCGCATGGTATCCACCCCTTAGCGAACGACCGCTTAAGCGACGAGCCGGCTCAACCAATCGACTTTGGTCAATGGTCCGCAACTGGCGCAGAGCCGGCGTACAGCCACCATTTGGAACGGCAGATGTCTGTGTGCAGGAGCAATCAAATCTCTTGACGTTGTCGGGGCGGCGACCGCGATAGAAGAGAGCGCATTTCAGTCCGCTTCGAGGGCAGCCAATTCGCTCTCGGGGAACAAGGCTTCGATGAAGCCGAACTTGGTCATGTCCTTAATACGCTGTGGATAGAGCACGCCATTGAGATGATCGAATTCGTGCTGAAAGACCCTCGCGTGAAACCCGTTAGCCTCGCGCGCGAGTTCGCTGCCGTCTTCCATCGTGCCGCCGTAACGGATGCGCGTCGCGCGCGGGACGAGCCCGCGCATGCCAGGCGCCGACAGACAGCCTTCCCAATCCTCCTCCGTCTCCTCGGTCAGGACTTCGAGCCATGGATTGATGAGCGTGGTCACTGGAACAGGCTTCTCGTTGGGGTATCGCGGGTTCTCGTTGAAGCCGAAGATCATCAGGCGCAGGCCGACGCCGATCTGGGGCGCGGCCAAGCCGACGCCATTCGCGGCGTGCATGGTCTCGTACATATCGGCGATAATTGCCCTCAGGGTGAGATCATGGATGTTCTCAACCGGCCCCGCCACCTGCAAAAGTCGAGGATCGCCCATCTTCAATATCTCACGGATCATGCCCGTCTCCATTCTGTTCATGGCTATGGCGCTACCGCAAATCAATCGCCCCGATCAGCGCAATTGGTGTAGCATCGGTGACGACCCGGCGCACCGGCGTTACAGTGGATGCTGCCGGGGGAAGGGCATGCGTTACCCGAAGCTTTCGTTGCTGGTGGCGACGCGCCGCGCCCCCGGCGCTGTCGAACGGTTTCCCGGACCGCCTAACAATCATTTAATTATGCCATCATCTGGATCAGCCAGTGGCTGATCGACGTGATCATGCTTGCCTCCAAGCACGAAAGGCCCTGAAATCGTGTCTGCTCTGGCCAAACTCAAGCACCGTTTCGAACGCATTGCGATCATCCATGAAGCCTCGTCCGTGCTGGCCTGGGATTCCTCGGTGATGATGCCGCCAGGCGGGGCGGCGGCGCGGGGCGATCAGCTTGCGGCGCTTGCCGGCCTGTCGCACCAGCTGCTCACTGATCCGGCGACGGGAGAATGGCTGGCGGCGGCTTCAGAGCCCGCCCAGGAGCCTTCCAACGAATGGGAAGCGGCCAATCTGCGTCTGATATGCCGGGCCCATGCGCGCGCTACGGCATTGCCGGGCGAACTGGTTGAGGCGCGGTCGCGCGCCAATTCCAGATGCGAGAAAGTCTGGCGCCAGGCGCGGCGGGATTCCGATTATGCCAGCGTGAAGCCGTATTTGGGCGAGGTGCTGAAGCTGGTGCGGGAAACGGCCCGGTTGTGGGCCGAAAAGTCTGGCTGCACGCCTTATGACGCGTTGATGGATAATTTCCAGCCTGGCGTTGGCGCGGCGGACGTGACGCCGGTGTTTGCGCGGTATGAGACGTTTTTGCGAGAAAATCTGGAGGAAATTGAGGGAGGTCAGGCGGCCAGACCGGCGCCCCTCGCGCCAGCCGGTCCCTTCCCGGCCGATCGGCAGGAGGCGCTGTGCCGAAAGCTTTCCGAGCGCATCGGGCTTGACTACGCGCATGCGCGGCTCGATCGTTCAGCGCATCCGTTTACGGGCGGCACGCCGACCGATACGCGCATCACCACGCGTTATGACGAGGCCGATTTCACCGGCGCGGTGTTGGGTGTGATCCACGAGACCGGCCATTCGCTGTATGAACAGCATTTGCCAGCCGCCTGGGCGCGTCAACCGGTCGGCGAGGCGGCGGGGATGGCCGCGCACGAAAGCCAAAGCCTGATTGTGGAGATGCAGGCGGGGCGGTCGGATGCGTTTCTGCGCTTTCTGGCCCCCGAGCTGGCGGCGGCGTTCGGGCCGGATCCGGCGTTTGAGGCGGGCAATCTGGCGCGGCTGTGGCGGCGGGTGCATCGCGGATTCATTCGCGTGCACGCCGATGAAGTCACTTATCCTGCGCACGTGATTTTGCGTTTCCGGCTCGAGCAGGCGTTGATTGGCGGGGACCTGGGGCTGGATGATCTGCCTGCCGCGTGGAACGACGGAATGAAATCACTGCTTGGCATTGTGCCGCCCAGTGACGCCAAAGGCTGTTTGCAGGATATTCATTGGTACGACGGCGCGTTTGGCTATTTCCCCAGTTACACGCTTGGCGCGATGGCCGCAGCGCAATTGATGGCCGCGGCAAGGCGCGAGGAGCCGACGATCGATGTGGCTTTGGGCGAGGGGAGCATGGACCCGTTGCAGGATTGGCTCACGCGCAAGGTTCATACCTTGGGCAGCCGCTACGGATTTAATGACTTGCTGCGCCATGCCACCGGTTCGGCGCTGGACGCCGATGCATTCGAAGAGCATTTGCGGGCGCGCTATTTGGGGTGATGCCGGAAACCGGGCCGTTATCTTGGAATCGAGGTGGACGACGCGCTCAGCATTTCCAAGCACGCAGAACTGTGAGGGATCGGTTGCGGCTTCGCCAGACTGCGCCGCCGCAACTCGATAGATCGAACTTCCGCTATACTTGACGATGCGCGAGCTCCCTCACGCAACTTCAAACTTCCGCTTGTGGCGCCGAGCAGACCCCCGGGAAGCGCGCGGCGTAAGTCTCTTCGTGACCCAAGGCGGCATTTCGCCGATCGCCCCCCAAAAGTCTCAATACGGCGGGAAGTGGAATTTTGTAGAAATCATCGGCAACGGCAAGGATGGGACAAGGACGGGCCGGCCGCACAATCGGCGGCCCTCGATTGAACACGCCCGGATCGGCTTTGTCCCCGGGCGGCGACCATTCGAAGCTTGCGAGTACGCCGCGTGTTCGTGTTCGCCCATCATCACGATGCGCAGGTGCGGTTTTTCGTCAATTTCGCGAATGCGCGAATGGTGGAGGATTAATCATCTTGAGCCTTCACCGCCGCTGACATCGGCCATGAGGTCGGGCGCTTGCGGCGGATGGCGCGGCGCCCAAAAAGACGTATTACGGGGTAATTCTACCACCGCCGACGGATGACAACATTGATGCCTGATGTGTTCGGTCTGAACGGTATATTGTGATTCACCGATAGCAGGCCAAACGCGCGCTGTTTTCCAACTCACGACCAATTTGGAGGCATTTGTGCAGAAGGGCGCTACCATAAAGATTATGCCGAGTTGGGTTCCGGGCACGTTGTTTATCGACATCGCCTGGGACACCGCTCAATTGACGGCCCCTTCGCCGACAGGCGCCTGGTCGGGCGACTTCGCTCAGCTTTCAGGGCAAGGTGTCAGTCAGGGCGAATGGCGTTGGGACGCGAGCGCACTCATCCTGCAGCTCTGGGTGCCGGTCCCCGGCGTCGCCGGGTTTGCGATTTACCTGGCGCACCTCGATAATTTCGATTTCAACACGGTCCCCTCTTCAGGTCAGGGCGCCCTGGCGGCGGGCGTTACCCCCACGACCACTCCTCCCCCGTTCGACTGGGAAGTGAACTGACGAAGGGCGGCGTCTCTCCGTCGCAGACACCGCCTGCGTGGTCAGCCCTGCTGATTGACGCTCACTGTGACGAGGCTGCCGACCACCACACGCGCGCCGGGCCGCGGCGCGATCGTTATGACCTGATTGTCCGCGAAGCCTGGAACCTGCTGCAGGTAGATGAACGCGACGCGCAATCCCAGTTCCGTCGCGGACAGAATGTCCATTCCCATATCGTCGCCATTAAGGACCTGCTCGAGCGTCTGCCACGCCGGCACGATCACGGTCTGCTGCTCCGGCGGGATCGGATCCACGACAACCGTCCCACGCGCCATGCCGCCGAGCGGATCGATCATTTTGACGGTCACCGCAATCTTC
Organism: Rhodoblastus sp.; assembly: GCF_019449565.1. Taxonomy (GTDB): domain Bacteria; phylum Pseudomonadota; class Alphaproteobacteria; order Rhizobiales; family Beijerinckiaceae; genus Rhodoblastus. The sequence goes on from NZ_JAGRPM010000070.1 coordinate 51,670, forward strand.
GCGTCGGCGGCCGGCCGCTTCACCCAAGCCCGATAGACGCCATTATCGAAAGCGAAGAGCTTTCCGGCGCCGACGGCGGGGGCCGGAAGGTCATTGACCGAGCCAAGCCGCGTCGCTTCGCTGAGCAAGGCGGAGAAGCGCTGCTGTAGCGACTGGCTCGCGTCGGGCCCACGAACTTCTACGACGGCGGTCGCGCCGCTCGGCGCGGGCGCAGCCAGCGATGGCGCGGTCCACACGACCAAACAGTCGACGGGGGTCGAAAGCGGCTGGTTGCCCGCGAGGTTTTCGAGGGCCGGCGGCGGCGGCACGAGAACGACCGCCTGCGGCGTGGGGGCGGAGCGGCGTTCCACCAATCCGAGCAGGTCGTCGCGGACCGACCAGGCGACCGCGCGGTAGCGCTGGGGCAACCAGCCGGGCGTCACCGTGGCGTCGGCGTAAGTATACGCTCCCGCGACGTCGATTTTCGCCACCGGCGGCCCCATCGAGCCGACATCGGCCGCGGCGTCGGCGACCGTTGTGCGATAGAGCTCGACGAAAGCTCTTTCGCCGCCCGCCAGCTCCAGCCGCACGTCGACATGGCCGGCGTCGCCGGCCGCCGGCGCGACCGAAAGCCCGAGCGTCGGAGGATCGGAGAGACGCGGCGCCGCGACCGCAAAAAACTGATTGTTGGCGGCCGGGAAGTCGCTCTCCTTCTGGTTCTCCGTCACCGACGTGACCGCGAAGAAGTGGATCACCTTGCTGCCGCGGGGCAGCGACACTTCAAGGCGGAGTCCGGCGAGTGGCGGGCTCGTGACCCGCCGGAACATCTTCTGATGTGCGCCGATGCTGAAGCCGGTTTTGAGGTCTCGCAGCCTATCCGCATAGCTGATCGTCGTGTCCGGCTCCGCCTTCTCGGGACCTTCGGCCGGCCCTTGGTCCTGCCGCTTCGCGCTTAGGAGCGCCGTCTCTGTCGCCTCGTAGACGATGTAGCCCGCTGCGCCTTGAGCCGCAGGCCATTCGAGCACGAACCGGGCGATCCCCAGCGCGTCCGGAAGCGACGCCCAGAGAGGCGCCTCGCACGATACGGCGGGCAAGGACGGCCGCCGGTCGTCCCACACCCGCGTCGTCGCCGGAGCGGACCAAGGGCTGATGTTCCACGTCGAGCCGCTGCCGAAATAGGCGAAATGCAGCCGCTGCTGTCCGCGGCCGGCGACGCCGAACTCCCGCCAGCGCGCGTCCGTAAAGGCGAGATCGACGTGCGTCGTCCAGCGATAGTATCGGGTTCCAGGCTCCGAGCCGACGACGCCGGTCCAGCTGAACGGCAGCGGGGCGTCGTCGCTGTCTTGCTCCACCCCCCAGCCGCAAGGCGTCCTTTCTACCGATAGAGGCGCGACCGCGCCGCCGCCCACGGCCTGGCCCACCGGCCCGCCCGCGAATGTGATCTTCACCGAGGCCACAGGGGCGCCGGGAGCGTCGGTCCAGACGCCCTGGAGTTCGATGAACTGCGGGCTGCGGTCTGACCAGTCCCAGCTAAAGTCGACCATGAGCCGGCCAGCGTTGTCGAGGGTGACGGAGATCACCGTCGGCCGTTGCGGCGGTTCGTTCGCGGTGGAATAGGAGACGGTTTCCCAGTCGCTCCAGCGCCCGAATATGTCCTGAGCGGCAACCGCATAATCGGCCTTGTAGGCCAACGGATTGGCGTGCTCGACGCCGTGGCTGTCGATGTCGCCGCGGAGATTGTGGTCGAGGAAGAGGATAGGGTCGGCGTTGATCGGCTTGCCGGGCACGAAGGAGAGCCACCCTTGAACGTCCGGCGGGCGGCGCGTCAGCAACAGGCGCCCCCGATCGACCCGCGCGACCGCATAAGCCACGGCGGTCGGGACCTCCGGGGCCAGCGCGGGCGGCGGGAGTTGCGTCGGGGGCCGATCCCACGTCACTCCGATGGACTCCTGCCGGATGCCATCGAGCCGCTGCGGGCGCGTGGTTCTGGCGAGATGCGTCGCGAGTCCGGCCGGTTTTGGCACGCGCTGGATCAGCGCGCCGCCCAAGGCGATGTCGGCCAGCTCGGCCTCGTTCCCTTGGCCGTCGGCGCAGCGGACCGTGACCATGTAAATCTCCTCGCCGAACATCTCCGTGTCGATGGCGGTTCCAAAGCCCAGCGCCAGCGCCGCCAGCGGGTCGGAGCCGGCGGCCATGGCCATCACGCTCAACGGCCGCCAGGAGCCGCGGGGCTTGTCGCCGCCGGAGAAAGACCCGACCACATTGTTGAGCAGCAGGCGCGGCCGGAGTTCGTCGACGGGCCGCTCGATGTCGACATGGATCGTCTGCTGCCGCTCCGGCACGGGCTCCCCCAACAGCACGTCGCGAAGGCCGGGGAGCAACTCGCCGCGCAGCAGCGCGTCGAGGTAGCCGTTTTCGTCGGGCTTCTCCCAGGCCGGCACGGAGTCGCCATCCGGCCCGAAGGGCGGCCAGCCCTTCGGCGGCGCGCCGCGGATCAATCTCTGTCGCGCCGCTTCGACTGGGTCTAGCAGCCCGGCGTCCACCAGGCCTTGCGGATCGCGCGAATAGCCGGTTACGGCCCACTCGTCGGAGTTGATCGGCAGGCCGACGATTTCGACCAACTTCCAATCGCCGTTGTCGGCGAGGTCCTGCTTGCTGCGCGCGCCGCCCGGATAGGACATGCGCCAGATCTGAAACGGCTGGAGCGGTAGCCCTAGCATGCGGTGGATCATCCAGCGCAGATGCACTGGGCTGGTTCCGCGCGCGTCGCCCCGTCCGGGCTCCTCGCCCCATTGCAGCGCTGCGGCGCGCAGCGTCAGCAGCCTGCCGTCCACGACGATCCGCTGGCTCATGCGTGGCCCTCCCACGGCGCAATCAACTGGATGTCGGCCAGCGTCGCCAACGAGTGACCGCCGCCGCCTTCGTAGAGTGGGTGCTGCGTCCGCCTGAGCTGCAGCACGACCCGCTTGCCGCGGGCGTTCGGGCCGAGGATGGCGAGCGTCCGTGCGCCGTCGCTGGCTTGCACGATTTTCGACACCGACGGCTGGCCGCCGGCCTCGACGATGTCGAGCCAGGTCTGCATGTCGTAGACGTAGGAGGTGACGCCGTTGTTGACCTGCTTGACGGGAACCCGCCGCCGCCGCCATGTCGCCTCCGCCGACTCGATCAAGATCGCGACGGGCTGCGCCAGTCCGCCCGCGCCGCCGGTCCAGATCACGGTCGTGCGCGGCTCGCCGCCGCGGCGGAACTCGCCCCAGCCGGCCGCCCTCAAGACCGCCTCGAAACCGACGTCGGGCGTCGTTCCGGCCGGTAGGCTCGTCAGCGCCGCCACGTTGGCGAGGAACCGGTGCCCTGCCTTGCGCGTCGCAAGGTCCGCTGCGAGGGCCGCCGCGTCGGCGTAGCGCGAGGTGCGGAACGAGCGGCGAAACATCGGGTAGGGAGTTGGTGCTGGCGGCGCGTCGGTGATGCGCGCCTCGAGGTCGAGCACATAGCCGGTGCTCGGCTCCAGCGGAATGTCGATGGTCACGACTTCGTGCCGCGAGGCGTCGTTGGCGGCGTCGATGCAGGGCATGTCGGCGAGCGCGTCCCGCAGCGAATCCTCGAACGGGCTCATCGCCAGCGTCGCGATGGGAACGGCGGCGACGGCCCCGCCGGCGAACGAGAAGACGCCAGCGCCGAAACGGTCGTTCGAGGGCGGATGCCTGCCCGACGCCGCCTTGACCACGGCGTACAGGCCGCATCCGTAAGCCGCGTAGAGCTTGCGCACTTCGCCGCCCGAGAAGACCAGCCGGACGAGGTCTTTGTAGAAGAAGCCTTCCTCCGCCTCGGCCGGCGCCGAGGCCATGACGCGCGGCTCCAGCCGCTCGGGCGGGCTGACGTCCGTCTTGAAGCAGAATGTCTGATGGCCTTGGGAGGTCGCGATCGTCTGGGCAATCGGCTGGCCCTTGTTGTCCGCGGTGGCGGCGGTCACTTCGTAGTCGACAGTGACGGTGTAGACCGCGTCCGGGTGTAGCAACGCCCGGTTGCTCTGGTCGCCTGTCAGCGCGCCCTCGATGACTTTCCGCTTTTCGCGCTGGCGGTCTTCGTCCCAGTCCCTTCGCGCGATTTCGGCCGCCGTCACCGCTTCGCAGGCGAGCAGTCCCCAATAGCTTCGCGGCTCCTGCTGGGCCTGCGCATTTGCATAGGAGAAGCCGATCTCGATGAAGGCCGCGCCTTCCGGCAATTCCGCGTCGAAGAAAAACTTTCGCATGTCGGCGGCGGCGTTGAGAAGCGGTTGGACGACGCCCCACCATGGCCCCGCCGGATCTTGCCAACGGGAGGGCATAGGCGAGGCGGGAGGCGACTCCTCCGACATCACGCCGCCGCCAGCGTCCAATATTCGCAGGATCAGCTTGCCCGCTTCCGGGTCGGCGACCGTGAGCGCCCGTAACTGCCGCACCTCGCCCGCATCGAGGCGGACCGCGTCGGCGAGGCCGCGGATGTCAGCCGGAGGATGGCGTTCGAACAACGCATCGACGAATTTATTGCCGTCGACGCATTTCCTGAGTTCGGGTCCCGTCTTCGGCGCCAGCAGATAGCGCGCGCCGCCCGCGCCGAAGACGGCCACGATGGCCGGCTGGACCTCTAGGAAGCCGTCGGTGAGTTCGCCTGTGCGCCAGGGCTCGGTCACTTTCATCACCAGCGGCGCCGGTTGCGACCGAACCTTCCCCGGATCGTCCGGATAGGGCACGCCCGTGAGCGTCCAGCCCCTCTCCGACGGCCCCTGGCCGCAGGCGAGGAAGGTCCACAGCACGCCGGTCTCGGGCGCCGCCTCGGCGCAGGCGGTTCCCCAGCGGTCGACGATCTGCTTGTCGCGGCTGTCGGTGCGCAGGGCCGCGGCCGGCGTGGCGTCGGGAATCCAGTCGAGCAGCGCCAGCTGCACTGCACTGTCGTCGGAGAAGCTCGGATTGCCCGACCGGTCCCACCAGACGATCGGCGTGTCGCCGCCCTGCACCGCCGCCCCCGGCTTGTCGCAGGCGAGGCTGATTGCGGTCACTTCGTAACGGTAGAGGCGCGGCCCCCGGCGGACCCATTCCTGCGGCGGCAACAGCGAGTGGACGGGATTTCCCAGTAATTCCACGTCTGGCCGCACATGGGCGCGCATCTCGAACTGCAGCACGGGAACGGCGTCGATAGGTACGGTGAAATTCGGCGCCGCGCCGTCCGGGAGCGCTTCGCCGAGGCTCCCATCGACCTGGGCATCGGCCGCTTGCCCCGGCAGCAGCTGCGTCGTGCTGCGGCTGTGCAGCGATAGCGCGCGGATCAGATCGGCCGGCTGCGGCGGCTGCAGATCCGCATCGCCGAGTTCAAAGGTGACGCCGCCGCTCACCTCGAAGAAGAAGAAATCGACGTGCCCCTCGACACGCGCCTTCACATAGAAGGAAAGTTCGGTGATGCGCAGCAGCGCCTCAGCCTTGACGCCGACGCTGACGACGAACAGATGCAGCTCGCCTTCCAGCACCAGGCGGCCTATCATCATGATCGGTTTGAAGCTGATGCCGACATCCGCGCCGACGCCGACGCGGACGTAAAGGCCGATCGGCTCCGGCCCCCAGGTCAGGGCGGCCTGGATGCCCGCGGCCACGGCAAAGCCCCCGAGCTCGCCGAGCGGCGACTTGATGCCGTTTCCGTGGACCATGAAATAGCCGTCGGCGCGGATCGACGACATGAACCGCACCGAGATGAAGTTGCGCTTCTCCACCGATCCGGCGTCGAGGCGCCAGTTTGGGGGATCGTTAAAATTAAACTCCGAGTCCAGCGGCGCGCGCAGCTCAAGCAGGAATGGGATTCCATATTCCAGCACCAGGCCGAGGCTGATTCGATCCTTGCTGATCTCGATGACGGCGAGCAGCAGGCCTTCGCTGTCTCCCCCCACCGGCGGCCGGGGCAGCATCAGCGTCGCCTTCATCATTATCAGCAGCCGGGGGCCGGGCAGCTCGATCATCAGCATGCCCTTGGCGTTGAACAGGAAGCCGCCCTCGAGCGTGCCGAGGACGGCGCCGAGACCGAGCGCGAAATCGCCGCGCGCGTCCTTGCCGGTCCAGGCGGCGCCATTTTTTGTATCTCCGGGGTCGCCGTGCGCATTGTGGAGCCAGTCGAGCGCGGTCACGCCGTCGGGCTGATCGCGCCGGCTGTTGATCGCCAGCAGGCCGAGAAAGCCGAACAGGCCGAGGCCGGAGTTGGCGAGCGGAATCGGGATCGGCCACTGCACGGCGAGGGTCACCAGCAGTTGCAGCAGGTCGTCGTGCGATTCGATCCGCAGCCCCGCCGCGACCCGCAGTCCGAGCGGCGGCGCAAGCGAGACGTCGAAGCCGCCGTCGACGCCATCCTTCAGCAGCCGGATATGGCCGCTGCCGTCGATCATCCCCAGGTTTAGCCGGGCGCCGAGGCCGGTGAGAGTCGGCGGCCCGCCGCCTTCGAGCGGGACGCGGACACTGGCGCGGTCGATGGTGACGACGCCGAGATCGATCTTGGTGACTAGGTCGACCTCGAACAGCAGCGGATTGTCGCGCGACATGCGGGCGGCGTCAGGCTGAAGGAACTCGCCGAGCGGAGCAGGCACGTCGAAGGTGCCGGGATCGCTCAGATCGAGCGCAAACCCCTGGAGCGGGTCGAACACCGGATGTAGCTGCGGCGCGCCGCCATCCCCGCCGAACGCCAGTTTCAGCCCGACCGCCTTCTGTCGCACCTTGATGGCGCGCCGCGACTTGAGCAGCGACACGCCGCCGAGCCCGGCGTTGAGGTTAAGTTCGGACTCCACGTCGAAAAACACGACGCCCTCGCGCCCCCCGGCGGCCACCGGGCGCACCACCAGCTCGGCGCCAAGGATGGTGAGCTGCTGCGTGGTGACGAAGCCGGCGCCGGCCAGCCCGGCGGCGAGGCCGCCGCTCAGCGCCAGATCGGCATAGCCGCTCGACCCGGCCCCCGGCAGGGACGGCGCCAGCAGCGGCGCGAAGACCGCATAGGCGCCCATGGCGTCCCGGGCGGGGCTCGGCACATGCGGCTGGCCGCGCTGCGAGCGCCATAAAAAATCCTGTCCGCCACTCGCGCGCAGCTTCAGGGAGGCGGTCCAGTCCGCGTCGAGCGCCAGCGCCAGCTTGTAGTCGAGGTCGCTTGGCGCATCGCCAATGTCGGCGCCGAGCCAGCGCGCGATCTCGGCCGACAGCTCGATCTTGCCGGCCAGCTCCAGCAGCATGATGCTGTTGCGGGCGAGGTTCACATGCGCGGCGAGGCTCTTGACGAAGCGCGGCCGTTGCGCCGCTTGCGCGCCCTCCGCCGCGTGGGCCGCGAGGTCGCCCGTGAATCCTCCGCCGCCGGTCTCGAGTTTCAGTTCGCCTTGACTCCCGCCCCGCATCGCGAGCGCCGGGACGCCTGGCGGGTCGACGAACAACTCCACCTGGGGGAACCGCAGCGTCATGCCGCCCGGCGCGTCGAAATCGACCGACGCCGACGGCAAGCCGAGGCCCAGAACGGTTCCGCCCCCAAAGAACGAATGCCCGGGTTCGAAACTCGCCACCAAGGCCCCCGCGGCGTCGTGCGAGGGGGCGAGCTTCGCCGTGGCGTCCGGATTGCCCGGAAGCGCCGTGACTACGAGCAGAAGCTTCGGGAACGCCGCCATCACGCCGCCGCCCGCCGGATCCTCGGCCAGCAAGCCGTCCTCTCCCAGCTTTGCCGGGCGCAGGAAGGGCAGCTTCAATTCGGGAGAGACGAGCGCGATCTCGACGCGCAGCGAGGCCGCCGCGGCCGCCGGCGGGACGATAGCGACATCCCGCTCGACCGCCGGCAGCGCGAACACCATCGCATCCGATGCCGCGGCCGCGCGCACGCTGACGCCGCTTCGGCCGGGCGTCAGCGTCAGCGCTTCGCCGAGCGCCTTGCCGGTGTGTTCGGGCGAAAGATCGCCCTCTAGCCTCAAGCTGTTGAGTATCTGGCCGCCGTCTCCGTCGGGATCGACCGAAAAGCCGAAGTCCTGAGCGACAACCTCGAGCAGCGTACGGTTCGCCATGGCCTCAACTCCGAGCGTCGGCTTCTGGTCATTGCGTCATCGCCGGGTTGTCCCGCCATGACGGCATTTCGGCGGTCACGCCGCGCGGGCGAAATACGCGCCTTCGAGCGCGCGGGCGTGGCGATCGAAGACCTGCACCGGGCGGGTAGGATCCGGGTTCGGCCGCATGATGCTTCCGGTCTGCGAGTCGTGGATGTTGCGGCCCCAGAGAGGGTCGATGTCTCCGATGTAGCCCGAGGCGTGGATCATTTCGTGCAGCAGCGCCGCGCGGTCAGAGTTAAGGTATTTCTCGTTGATCATGCAGTAGTTCGCCCAAGGGAAATACCGGTTCGCCGCCTTGTCCTCGGTATAGGTCGTCAGGCCTGCGTCTGAGCGGTTGAATTTGCAGAAGATGACGGGCAGCCCGCGCAGACTGGGCGATAGCGTCTGCGCTGCGGCCCTCAGATCCCCCGGCCGCATCGAGATCAGGTTGAAATCGGGCGGCGGGTCGTACATCTTGCCCGAAAGCAGGAGATCGACCGGCGGGCCGGAGGCGGCGGGCAGCACGTTGAGCTTGATGTTGAACGAAGCCAGGTAATAGTTCGCCCCGTCCACATAAGGGCCAAGGCCGCGCGACCAGTTGGCGTCGGCGGTCGTGAAAATAGAGATGTCGAGGAGGATCATCGCGCCGCTCCTAGGCCGGAAGAGTCTGCTCGTTAGTAATATTGGCCTTCGTCGACCAGTTGCGGATGGTTCGAAAATGCGCTGCGAAAGCGCGTCACCTTGGTTTGCAGGCCGGGATCCCTGAAGTTGACCATATCCGAACCCCTCGGAACGCAGGAGTGGGTGCAAGTGCTTGGGACTATCGTCCGGCGCTGGCCCGTGCGGAGCGATCCCCGCCAAGTATAACCATCTGCGAATAGCATTCTTTTGGATAAAGTCCGCACCGCTTTGCTTATCGCGGTCTCGAACCTGGCCCGATAGATCCGATCGGACTGTTTACCTGCTCGACCAAATCAACAACGAGCCATTGTGCTTTGGAACGAACAAGGAACTCTGTCGCGCGCCCAAAAGACGACGCCAACAAATTCGCGGCTTTGTCGGATCGACTGCAAAAGCTTGTAATTGCCTGTATAAAGTCTAACTGGACGGGATGGAGCGCTCCAAGGACAGGGCATTTCCGCACGACCCAGAATAAGACTAAATTGTTTGGTGCTTTTGACAAGCCCTCCGAAAAAGTAGTCCCTATTTGGAGGGCGTAAAGACAGTGGCTGACATGACGATCCTAAGGCGCGCCTGCGCCCTCTCGGCTTCCCTTGGCGAACAAGAGGCGCTCCCTCACCGCGGCAGGCGTCATGGCGAACCAGTGGCTATCGGTTTCCTCGAAAGTAAATGTCGCCTTTCTGCGACGAAACCGGCCCAATCCGAACCTTCGGATGACGGTTGGCAAATGGCGCATCCCTGCCCTTGCCAACACGTCGGCGAGCTTCCGTAATCCGCCCGAAACCCGCCGCAATTTCTATGCTGCCGCCGACTGCAGCTTAAATCCCGGCATCCCCTTGAACTCCTGGTGTTTTCGCCGTTGGCCGAGCTGGCCGGGGCCAGCGCCATGGCTCGTTGGGAGCCATCGAGATCATTCCGCCTGTTTCGGCTTGGGCCAATGATCCGACGCTGGATCGGAAGGCCCGCCCACAGCCGTCGTCTCGACTGGGCCGACGCCAATGATCTGGACCACGACCTCCTCGTCTCCCGCGCCATCCCAGTGGACTCCGCCGGCGGGATGAAGCACGTAGGAGCCGGCTTCGACTGGACGCGCCTGTTTGAAATCGAGCTTGTCGCCGGTTCCGTTCCACCAGACGCCCTTGATGACCGTTGCGTGGCGATCCTGCGAATGGAAATGCGGATTGGAGTGGAAGCCCGGCGGAAAACGCACGCGCAGGACATAGACGCCGGGCCTGGACGGGTCTCCGAACAGGACCGCTTGTTCCGGACCGGCGCCGAGCGGACTCTTGAAGGGGACCTGTGTCGGCGCGAGATAAACGAAATCGTGGGCGGACTGGGCCGCGGCAGGAGCGGCCAGCCCGCATGCCGCGATCAGGAGGGCGTTCCGCAGGTTTTTGAAGCCGGTCATGTGGCGCTTTCCTCTTTTCTCCGTTGCAGGATCGTCATTCGGCTGCGGCGCTGGGCGCGGGCGCCCGCAGCCGCCTGAACCAGGCATCGGGATCGTTGAACTCGGATTCCGTCCGGCGCGACTGGAACAGCGGGAAGAATAATTGCACCCACCAGCGTTCATGGCCGTAAAGCCGGTCGCTTTCGACGCCGAAGGCGGGCGGATATTTCCGGGTGATGAGCGCAGTTCCGAAAAGAACATCCCAGAAAAACAGGAGATTGCCGAAATTGCGGCTGTAATGTCCGACGCCGTCGCTCTCGCTCAAAGCGTGATGGCTGAAATGGGTGGCGGGCGTCGAAATTACGCGCTCGACGATCCAGGCGAGCGGCGACAGGATCTTGGCGTCGTATAAATAGCGATCCCACCTCACCTCACTGTGCGAGGCGGCGACGACCAGAATTGTCACGAGACCATAGGCGACCGCAAAAGCTCCGCCGCCGAGGAAGACGAAGACGGCGCCGGTCCAGACATTGGGCATCAGGAAGGAATAAAGGAAGCCGTTCCGGAAGGTGATGCGCACGCCCATATAAGGCGCCGAATGATGCGCGCGATGCCACAGCCAGCCGAATTTTGTATGGCCGAGTCTGTGCCACCAATATTGCACCATGTCCTCGCCGATCAGGAAGACCGGTAGCCATGCGAACCAGGGTCAATCCTTGAACGCATCCCGGGTTTCCGGCGTCAGCGCCAGCGCAAAGCCGAAGACGACGCCATAGATCAGAGGCCGGGACAGGAGATGGATCGCCAATGAGACGGCGTCCACCGCTGTCTCATTGGCGTCGCCCCTCGGGCTGGAAAATTTTCCGATCAGGAGTTCCAGCGCCCCGAGCGAAACAAGGATCAGAAGATAGGCGTGGCTGCTCAAAAAGGCCGTCATGAAACAGGCTCCGGACGGAAAGGAAGCCGGCCTGCCGCCGGCGGCCCGTCAGGATAAGCGATTTAATACTACTAAATCTATCTGTTTTTGGTGAAATTGGCGTCGACCGCCGCCGCAGCCGACGACGCGGGTTTCAGCCGTATATTCGGGTCAAAAACGCAGCTATAGAAACGCCGCGAGCCTTTGCTCCAGCTTTTCAAAGTCTGTCGGGCTGGAAAGCGCCTTCCGGAGTCCGTTTGCGATTTCGGCCGCGGATCTTCCCCAGCCGTCATTGACCATCGACTTGATATCCGGCCAGGGACCGTCGAAAGCCGCGGCTGCGCGAACCGCTTCGGCGAGCTTGCGAAAGTCGTCGAAGAAGAAAAAGGACTGCGGTCGCCCGAGCCGCCGATGGAGCGTGCGATTGAGTTCGGAATCCAGCAATACGATCGGCTTCTCCTCGGCGACAGCCTCGAGGATAGGGAAGCCGAAGCCTTCATAAAACGAGGGGAAGACGAAAACGTCGCAGGACGCCAGCATCCGGGCCAGGGTCTCGTCCGATAGCTGCCCTCCGGAAATCGATTTGACATGGCTCTGGCTGAGGTCGACGCCAAATACGGTGAGCTCAAGATCGGTTGCGTCGAGCGCATTGAGCGCCGGAACCAGTCCCTTATGTTCGTAATGATTTCCAAAAATCAGTACGGATGCGCGCGCCGATGCGGGCTTGCGCCGCCGCGGTCTTTGCGGCTTGTCCTGCGCATATTCCAATGGGTTCATGGAATGGAACGAAGGCAGCAGCGCCGCGCCCGGCGCGAAGGAGAACCGCTTCGTGAAGCGGTCCATGGTATATTCGCTGTTGAACACGAACAGGTCGCCGGTGCGGCAGACGCGCTCCCATAGGGGAGCCAGGCCCTCGCTCTGGATGTACAGACAATCCACAGCGATCGTGTCCAGCAGGAAGACGCCGATTTTCTCGCACACGCAAGCGAGCCGATCGAACACGATGTCCGCGAAGGGCTGTGAAAAAAGAAAACCGACCCCGGCCTTGACGTTCGCCGCCTCATCTTCGTCCGTGATGAGGCGGACGCCCGGGGGAAGGCGAACGCCAAAATAGTCCAGCACGTCGCCGCTGGCGACGATCGCCAGCCTGACGTCGCTCAATTCCCGCAGGAGAAAAGGAAGAAGGGCGCAGATCAGCTTATTGGTGCCATTCCTGGTCTTTGACGCCGTCCTAATGTCGAACAGAACATCAAAATCATTGCCGCGCTCGATCAGGCGGTGGGCGTGATATTTTGGCGATGAGAAATGACGAATGATGGCCGGTTTGAATTCCGGGTAGCGCGTCAGCAGGACGGCTTCGTTTTGCAGATGCTCCTTGTCGGCATGGTCGCTGAGAATGGAGAACGACGCCTTGCCCAGATGCGCGACATAGGCATGATTGGCGAGCACGGAAGTAAAGCCGCGCCGATTGGCGCGCATGATGTAATCATTCTCTTCATTATAGCCCATGCCATAAATTGAATCGAGATAACCGAAATAGCGGATGATCTCGGCGCGGATCAGGAGGCAGAACCCAACGACAACGGGCGCCATCTGGTATCGCGGCAGCAGCTGATGGGTCCGGCTGAATGATCTATAGCCATCGACCGGCGTCGCGGGCTTCGCGCCATAGGTCGCAATGGTGGCGTTATTCGTCCGTGGATTGACGAACCCGAATTTTTCGTCGGATTCGAGCACTGAAAGCAGTTCTGCAATGGCCCCGGGATAGACGACAGTATCTGAATTCAGCAGCAGGCAATGAGCGCCGAGCTTTTCCGCCACCCAGATTCCGCAATTGCTTGAATAGACGAAGCCACGGTTGTTGGAATTGCAAAGATACAGCGTGTCGATGCTATGGGCGTCGAGCTTGGGAAACCAGGAGCAGATCGCCTTGTCGAGGATCGCATAGTCGGGCGAATCATTGACCAGCACGACGACGGCGCCAATTTTTCTCAGCTCGCTCGCGCAGGCGACGAGAGAACCGAGGACTGTTTCGACAAGATCTTCGCGCTTGTAGAAGGGTATGACGATGACCAGGTTTTTCTTCTCGCCGAAGGAAAAATCGTCGAGCGGAAAATCGGCGGGGCCGTCGAAGCCGACATAGGACTTCGGGCCGGTATTGCTGAGCGATTGATATTGCACAGCCAATTCGTAGTTTTTTGTGAGAGCGACGTACCGGCCCTCTTCATGCCCGAAATTGGCATAGTGCAACAATGGGTTCACGCCGCTTTCGCTCACATCTCCAAAATGTTCGAGATATGTCTTGGTGCAAAATCGGGGCGACGGGTCGCGCGCTTCTTTCCAGCCCGCCACCAGATAATGGATCAGCGGGTTTTTCTTGTTCGACGATACGTCCTTATAGGCGATATTGTACCATTTGGAGGAGAAAAAGCCCGATTCCAGCGGGTTTTGGGACTTCGAGCTGGTTACCGCGCTAAAGTACTGATGCGGGCTCGCGGTCAGATGCTCTTCCTGCAGGAAGGCGGCCGGGACCAGATCGCTCAATTCCGACGCGGCGATCCAGTCGCCCAGAGCGCTGGGCCAGTTCCGGCGCCGGACGAAGGCTTCAACGCCCCGCTGCTTCAGCAAGGGATGCGGTGGAATCGTCAGCTTTTTGGAGAAATATTGTTCGACCGTCGCATTTGCGATCTGCTCGCGCACCCAGCTCCACATGAAATAGGGCGAGGGATTAAGTCCCAGCGTTTGTCCGGTCTTGATGAAATGGTCGCGGGCGTCGTCTCGGGTCTTGAAGGATTTTCCCGATTCGACCTTGTAGAAGTCCAAGTCGAAAAAAATATTGGACTCGAGCTGCTTCACTGCCGACGTTCCCAAAATTTCGAACGCAGTCGCGCCTGGAAGGCGGCAATTGATTGCCATTGGCGCGCTCTTTGCCGTTCTGAGAGGCGCCAGATACCAGGGCGACGATTCGATAGCGTAATGCTGGACACGCGATTGATACCGACCGCCCTTACCCACGGCAAGGCCAATTGGCGTCGTTAGAACGACGAATTGATCCGGCGCCGGTCAGAGGCGCGCGGATCGAGGCTTTTTGTGAAGCGCCCAGGTGTCGTCAGGGATGGAAAGGCCGGACGGGCAAGGCAGTTTCCAGGATGCGGGCTCTACGCGAGCCCGCATCCCTGATGGGCGTTACGCCGCGTCGCGGTCGCTGGCGCCAAGGATTGCGACGGCGCGCTCGTCCAGCAGCTTGCGTATGGCGGCCGGAAGCTGGCGGCGCGCCTTGACGCGGGGATAGGGCAATTCGGCGACCGCTTTGCCGTCGGGATAGAGCGCCTCATGCTCGGCCCAATTGTCGAAATGCATGCGATCGACATTGTCGATGAAGGTCTCGGCCGGAACATTCTCCGCCAGGATCAGCGAATGATCGTCGAGTTCGACATGGTAATAGACGAAGCCGTTGGGGACGCTGGCCAGGCGCTGGATCGAACTGCCATTGACCAGCGCGCCGGCGTGGACCAGCGCGCCGCCGACGAGAAGCGCATGGTCCGGCGAAACAAGGAGGTCGCGCGCGGGGACATTCTCGCCCAGCGCGCCGGCCAGGATGCGGATCGGCCAGCTGCGGACCGGGTCGGCGAAGCGGCTGGACACGGTCTGCCTGCCGAGCCAGGTGATGGGCTTCACCGCGCCCGTTGTCGTCTCGACCAGATCGCCGCGCTTCAGAGTCTCGACCGCAACCTCGCCCTCGGGTGTGCGGATCAGGGTTCCGGCCATGAAGCAGATGATCTGCAAGGTATCGACCGTGCCGGATTGCGTCAGCGTGATCTGGCTCGCGGTGACACTCGAATCGAAAGTGAAGGTTTGCGTCGTGCCGCCATTGTGGATGGTGATCGTATTGCCGCTATAGGTCAGCGTGTCGCCTGTTCCGATCGAGTGGATCTTGATCAGGTCGCCTGCGGCGAAGCCGGAAATCGTGCCGAGCGAAATGGCGTAATATTGGGCGTTGACCGCCTGGAACACGTCGCCCGTGCCCTGGAAAGTCAGGGTGGGGGCGGCGCCTGACGTGCCGATGCCGTAGGTCGAGGTCAGGGTCAGGGTCGAGCCATTGCCGACGACAAGGCTCGCGGCTGTGCCGGAAGACGTGATCGAGCCGGTCAGGGTCAGATTTCCGCCGCTGGCGGTGATCGTGCCCGAGCCGGAGATGGGCCCGGTCACGGTTCCCGTGCCAATGATCTTTGCTCCCGCGCCAATGGCGAAGCCGGTGGTGTCCGTCAGCGAACCGCCATCGAGCTTGATCGTGCCATTGGTGATGCTTTCGCCGATGCCCAGCGTCAGCGAAGCCGTCGCGCCGATCTCCAGCGTCTGGGTGGCGGAGGTAATCGCAATCGCGGAATTGATCGTGCTCGTGCTTTCCAGCTTCAGCACCGAAGTCACCGTGGTGTTGGCGAATCCGAGCTGGATATTGCTGGCGATCGCGCCGGTCACGTCGAGCGTGCCTCCGGTGCTCGCAGTGCCCGCCTGGATCGTTGCGGAACCGGAGCCGTTAAGCAGGAAACCGCCTCCGGCGTTGATTGCGCCCTGTCCCTCGATAGTGGCGGTCGGCTGGAGAAAGGTGATCGCATTGCTGACAGTCAGGCTGGCGGAGCTCGAGTTCAACACGAGCTTGATCGCGTTGCTGTTGCCGTTGGTGCCGATCGAAATGGATTTGACCGAGGTCGCCGTGCTGAGATTCACCGAATAGGCGGAGTTTCCGTTCAGAATAACGTCGTCGCCATTGTTCGGAGCGTTGTTGCCGGACCAGTTCCCGTTGGTTTCCCATTTATTGTCGACAGCGCCAGTCCAAGTTCTCGTTCCCATTCCTGATCTCCAATCCTTGTGCGCGCCGCAAATCGAGGAACGGGCTGGATGCTTGTGTTCATTCTGGCATCCGGCGCGCGAATCATCGCCGGGACACGCGAATCCTATGCTCGCGACGAACCGCTCACCGTTTGGCGGTTAAGCCTGACGTAAAGGAAATAATGGATAAAGTTTTAATAATGGTTTCCAGCGGTGGCCAACGCCTTCGGAAATCGACAAAAATCCGACGATAGCCTTGGCGTCCGTCTATGACCGCAGAAAAGACCCTCGCCGAAACTTACCGCTCTTTCATCGCCCGGGCGCCGGTCTCGACCAGCGGAGAGAAGATATATTCGAGGATGCGGCGGTTTCCCGTGGCGATCTCGACCGTGACCGCCATTCCCGGCGTCAGCCGCACGATCTGGCCGTCAATGTCCATGGTGGTGCGTTCTGGCTTCAGCGTCACCGGGAAGACGAGGTTCTGGGTGCGCTGCGCGCCGGCGAAAGTTTTGTCGCGGCGCGCCCGCGCGGGATCGCCCTCGGTCTGCTGCGCCTCCGGCTCGGGAATGGCGTCGCTGGCGACGCGCTCGACCGTCGCGGACAGCGCGCCATAGCGGGTGAAGGGGAAGCTTTCGATCTTGACCACCGCCTTCTGGCCCGGCTTCACGAAGCCGACGTCCTTGTTGGCGAGATAGGCTTCGATTTCGAGCGCGGCGCCCGTCGGCGTGATCCGCATCAGTTCTTCGCCGCTGGAGACGACTTGGCCGACGGTGGTGACCGAGAGGCCATAGACCGTGCCGTCGATCGGGCTGGTCAGGCTCATCCGCCCGGATTTCAGCTTGGCCTTGGCGAGCTTCTCGCGCCAGTCGTCGGCCTGGCGCTGGGCCTCGGCCATTTTCTGGGCGTTTTCCGCGATGAAATTCGAAAAGGTCTTGTCCCTTTCGCGCGCCAGCACGTCGAGATTGGCGACGGCGGCGTCGCGCTGGCCTCTTTGCTGGGAAAGCTGCGTCTGATGATATTGCAGCGATTCCTCGGCGTCGATCACGGCCGATTTGGCGCCGGAGCCCGATTTGACCAGGCTCGAGCGCATATCGACGCGCGATTGCAGGGTCTCCACCAGCTTTTGCTGCGCGGCCATGGTTTCCGTCAGCCGGTCGCGCTCCACTTCCTTCTGTCGGATCTGGGCGTCGAGGCCCGCGGCCAAATCAGCGAGCCGGCTCAGTTCGCCGGCCAGCACCTGATCCTCGCGCGCCCGGATGCCGGGCGGGGCGTCGGAATCCCAGGAAATCGCGGGCGGCGGCGTCAGGCGTCGCGACTGCGCCGCCTCGAGCGCGGCGGCACGGCGCCGGGCCTCGGCGCGATAGGCGTCAAATGAGGCCTGCGCGTCGGCCTGGTCCGCATTGGTGTCGCCGCGCTCCAGCTCCAGCAGAACCTGGCCCGCGCTGACATGCTGGCCGTTCTCCACCGTGATCGCGGCGATCTTGCCCGTTTCCAGCGGCTGGATCACCTTGACGCGCCCGGTCGGCTGAATCTTGCCCTGGGCCTCGGCGATGATATCGATACGGCCGAACCAGGTCCAGATCAGCGCCGCGACGAACAGCCCGCTGATAAGCAGGATCAGCGCCATGCGGACGGGCGAGGGCGGTGTTTCAAGAATTTCCAGATCCGCCGGCAGGAATTCGCGGTCGGCGACGAAGGGCAGCTCCTTCTTCGCTTCGGGGGCATGTTGGGGAGTCGCCTCCTTGACGCCCTCCTTGATGACCTCCTTCACGACTTGGCTCATGCCCGGGCTCCCTCGTTCTGCATCGCCCAGAGGCGCGCATAGAGTCCCTGCGGGTTCTTGAGCAGCTCGGCATGGGTTCCGGCTTCGACCAGACGCCCATCGACCATGCCGATGATGGCGTCGCAATCGCGCACGGCGGCCAGGCGATGGGCGATGATGAACACCGTGCGGCCCTGCACGATCTGGCGCATGTTCTGCTGGATGATCCGCTCGCTTTCGTAATCGAGCGCGGAAGTCGCCTCGTCGAAGATCAGGATCGGCGGATTGGTCGCGAGCGCGCGGGCGATGGCGATGCGCTGGCGCTGGCCGCCGGAGAGATTGGCGCCGCGCTCTTCGATCATGGTGTCGTAGCCCTGCGGCAGCTTGCCGATGAATTCGTCGGCGCCGGCGAGCCGCGCCACCGCGATGATCTGGGCGCGCGGCATGGCCGGATTGGCCAGCGCGATATTGTCATGGATCGAGCGGTTGAAGAGCAGGTTATCCTGCAGCACCACCCCGATATGGCTGCGCAGCCAGGCGGGATCGGCCTGGCTCAGGTCGCCGTCGTCGAGCAGGACCTGGCCTTCCTCGGGAATGTAGAAGCGCTGCACGAGCTTGGTGAGCGTGGATTTTCCGGAGCCCGAGGGACCGACGATGCCGACCGTCTTGCCCGGCGCGATGCGCAGCGAGATTCCCTTGAGCGCCATCGGCGCATTGGGGCGGTAGCGGAAGGAAACATTGCGGAATTCGATCTGGCCGCGCGGCGGCGGAAGCTGGATGCGCACCGCCGGCGTCGGCTCGACCGGAGAGTTGAGAATGTCGCCCAGCCGCTCGACCGAAACCTGAACCTGTTGGAAATCCTGCCATAATTGCGACAGCCGCAGCACCGGCTGCGCCACCTGGGCGGCGATCATGTTGAAGGCGACGAGCTCGCCGACAGACAATTCGCCGTCGATCACCGCCTTGGCGCCGAACAGCAGCAGCGCGGCGGTCGAGAGCTTGTTCACATATTGGATGGCATTCTGGCCCTTGGCGCCGAGCATCGCCGTATGAAAAGCCGAGCGGACATAGGCCGCGAGCCGCTCCTCCCATTGCCGCGAAACCACCGGCTCCACCGCGGCCGCCTTGATCGTCTGCATGCCGACGATGGATTCGACCAGGAATTGCTGGCTCTCCGCGCCGCGGTTGAATTTTTCATTCAGCCTTTCGCGCAACATCGGGCGCGCGATGGCGGCGATGATGAGATAGAGCGGAATGGTCGCCAGCACGATCAGCGTCAGCTTCCATGAATAGGCGAACAGGACCGCGATGAAGACAAAGGTGAAGAAGAGGTCGAGCGCCGAGAACAGGCCCTGGCCGGTGAGGAAGGAGCGGATCGTTTCCAGCTCGCGCATGCGCGCCACCGTCTGGCCGGTCGGCCGCGTCTCGAAATAGGAGACCGGCAGGCGGGTAAGATGTCGGAACAGCCGCTGCCCGAGCTCGACGTCGATGCGGTTGGAGGTATGGGACAAGGCGTAGGCGCGCAAATATTGCAAGGCCACGTCGAACAGGCCGATCGCCGCGAGGCCGCCGACCAGCACGAACAGGGTCGAATAGCCGCGATGGGTCAGGACCTTGTCGATCACGACCTGAAAGAAGATCGGCGAGACCAGCGCGAAGATTTGGACGAAGAAGGACGCGATCAGCACATGGATCAGCGGCTTGCGATAGCGCCAGAGCGAGGGCGCGAACCACATGAAGCCGAAAGTGCGGGGATCGACCCCGGCGCCTTGGAAACGCCGCCCGACCAGCACCAAAACGGGCGCGATGGTCGCGATGAGCTCTTCCAGCGTGGTTTCGGACGCAATGCGGCTGGTCGGATCGACCACGCGCCACAGGCCGTTCGGGCTTTTGCCACCGAACACGATATAGCCGCCGTCGCGGCGCCGCAGAATCGCGGGGACCGGCGCGCAGGCGAGGCGCTTCAGCGTCGGGTTCTCGATGACGCGCGCCTTGAGGCCGATCGCCTGCGCGGCGCGCACGATGTCCCGATCATCCGCTTCGTCGTGGCGCAGGGCCAGTTCCTTGGCGAGATGCGTGGGATCGGCGGCGATGCGGTAATAGGCGGCGATCCCGCAAAGGGCGGAGAGGCCCGAAAATTGGCTGGATTGGACGGCCTGGGCCGGAGAGGCTGCCTGGTTCATTGTCTCAATGCTAGCTGGAATTCCTTTACCGGGCGTTGCTCGGGCTAAGCTCGCCTGGGGAAACTCGTTGATCCGGCGGGCGTTGAACGGGCCGGCCCCATGAAATCATGAGGTTGGTCGCCACATTACACGCTCTTCGTAGCAGCACGAATACGCCATTTGCGCTCAGTCCCCGGCGAAAATGACGTCGCCCGAACCCATTGGGAGTGGTGACGAAGCCTTCCGGCTGTCGGCAAGACCGGCAGCGGTCGGGGCGCCTAGCCCGAGAGGAAATGGCCGAGCGCGGCGAGGGACCTGAAGCGGTCGCAGA
The DNA here is from genome assembly GCF_019449565.1 of Rhodoblastus sp. Taxonomy (GTDB): domain Bacteria; phylum Pseudomonadota; class Alphaproteobacteria; order Rhizobiales; family Beijerinckiaceae; genus Rhodoblastus. The sequence goes on from NZ_JAGRPM010000070.1 coordinate 71,783, forward strand.
TGATTTTCAGGATCGCCATCATCGGCACCGACAGAATCGCGCCGGGGATGCCCCACATCCAGAACCAGAACACCAGCGAAAAGATCACCAGCACCGGATTGAGCGTGAAGCGCCGCGCCAGAAGCAGCGGCGTCAATGTCTCGCCTTCGATGAGATGGATCGCCAGATAGAGGCCGGCGGGCGTCAGCGCATTCCAGAACCCGTCCAGCGCCAGCAGCCCCGCGAGCAGGAACACGAAGGCGCAGAGCGCGGGGCCGATGATCGGCGCGTAATTCATCAGGAATGCGAATGTGCCCCAAAGCATCGGGTCTCCAACCCCGGTGAAATGCATCACCAGCGCGGTGGCGAGGCCGACGATGACATTCATGACGGTGATGGTCGCCAGATAGGCGGAAATATCGTCTTCGATCTGTTGCGAAATATCGATGGCCTGGCGCTTGGCGCCGAAGCGCGGCAGGATTTCCACCAGTCGCCGCAGGAAGCTATCGCCCGACAGCAGCAGGAAATAGAGAAACAGCACCGTGGTGAACAGTCCGTCGGCGAAGCTTCGGGCGCCGGCGAATATGACGGACAGCAGTCCCGAGCCCGCCAGTGGGCCGCTCGAAGCGTTGGGCGCGCCGGTTGAGCCGATATTTTCCACCTCGTGGAAGAAGGTGAGCAGCGTATTGAACGGCCCCCGAAAAAAGCCGAGCCGTTCCTGCAGTTTGGCGACACCTTCGGGAAGCTTGGCCGCCCAGGCGCCGGCGGGGCCGGCGATGGCCGCGCCCAGGGCGACGATCGCGCCCAGCAGGGCCAGGATGATGAACAGCGATGCGATGGGGCGCGGAATATGCGCCCGCTCCAGCAGGCGCATCGCCGGTTGCAGCAGGAGCTTGAATGTTATGGCGAAAGCCAGCGGCAGGAAAATGTCGCGCGCCACATAGGCCACCGCCAGCACAGCGAGGATGAACAGCCCGCCGAGGAAAATCACCTGCGGGTCGGACGGCAATGGCATATCCGTCTCGGCTTCAGCGGCCGTTGCGGTTTCCGGCTCTATATCCGTCATGCTTTGATCCTGCGCCGATTGAAGCGTGCTCATAAGTCGCCCTTTCGCCAGATCCGGCCTCCGGCGCAGCTTTCACCCGGCGCTGATCGACATGTCTCCGTCCATCGTCGAACAACACGCGAAGGACGCAAAAGATCATTGCGCCGCGCAATTAGGTTCGAGGGGCGCCCGAGGCGGGAACCCGGGGCGCCTCCGAACGTATTATATTTAGAGGCATTGCTGGCTGGCGGCTGGCCGGCGGGATTGTTCTCGGAAGGACTGCTAAAATGACAAGGTTTTTTCTTGTGCTGACACTCCTGGCGGGAGTCTCTTTGAGCGGCGGCGCCGCGACGGCCGGAGAGCGGTTGAATGAAGGTCTGATGGGCGCGGGCGCCGGCGCCATCGTCGGCGGGCCGGTGGGCGCTGTCGCGGGCGGGGCGATCGGCTACACGGCGGGACCGTCCATCGCGCGCGGGTTCCATCACCACCGCCATTATCATCGGCATTATCATCACCGCTATTAAGCAGCGCGGACCACAGGCGCGCAACAGGGTCGCCGATTGGCGGCCCTGTTGCGTTTTCAAGGCGGCGCGGTGACTTCGACCTCGACTTCCATGCCCATGAAGGCGTCGCTGGCGCCGACGAAGCTTCCCGCCATGGGCATGGCCTGCCGGATGTCGCGCGCCACCGCGACGGGAATCAGGTTGAAGCCGCCGAAACTGCGGTTGGTCGGATCGAAGGTAATCCAGCCTGCGCCGGGGACGTAGATTTCCGCCCAGGCGTGGGTCGAGCCCGCGTCGGCCGATCCGAGGACCCCTGTTTCGGCGCCATGTAAATAGCCGGAGACGATCCGCGCGCCGAAGCCCAGGCAGCGGGCCGCCTCCACGAACAGGACCGCGAAATCGCGGCACGAGCCCCAGCCGCGATCGAGCGTCTGGACAGGCGATTGCACGCCTTCGTCTTCGCGGCTCTGGTAATTGATCCAGGACGACACGCCGACGCTGAGGTCCTTGAGCAGCGCGAGGGTGTCTGTTTGGGCGCCGCGCACGAAGGCCCAGGCCCAATCGCGCAGGCGGCCATTTGGATCGGCATATTGCTGGAACATCAGGGCGCCGAGATCGGTCCGCTCGTCCTCGGCATATTGAAACGGATAGAAAATCGCCGAGGCCGCGACGTCGAAGATGGGCCAGGCGACGGCGTCGAGCGTCAGCAGCGTCAGGCATTCGATCGTCAGCCTGTCCGCGAAGGCGTTGAGATAGGCGGTCGCGACGGAATTTCCGAATACGTCATGGGCGAAGGTCACGGTCGCCGGCGGATCGATCGTCAATTCGCTTGATATCAGCCGCAATTCCCGGCTTTCGCGCGGGCGAAGCATCAGCCGGTGCGGTCCGAGGCTTACCGGCTGTCGGTAGCGATAGGTCGTGCGGTGGCGGATTTGCAGCGTGGTCAAGCGGGACCTCGTCTTGGGCCGAGCCTGGAGGCGGCTCCTGGGCCGAGCATGGTGGCGGCGTCCGAGCGGGAGCGCCTCGGCCATTGCGCCGCCAGCCGACTTAACCTACGCCATATTGATATAGTTGTCATCGTCACTTGTTTTCGGATAGAAAATCGCCATATTGAGAAAGTCGATAGACGGCTCGCTGGTTGCGTTTCTGTTCTGAAAACTACAACAGCTCCACAAGAACATCTTGCCTGAAAACGCGATTTCGACAGCCGGCGGCTCCGCCGGCAAGCATTTACATCTATTCTGAAAAGGGGTTTCCATGTCCAGGGGAACCGTAAAGTGGTTTAACGCCGAAAAAGGTTTCGGCTTCATCGTGCCGGATGACGGCAGCAAGGACGCTTTCGTCCATATCAGCGCCGTCGAGCGCTCGGGCCTGAGCCAGTTGCGCGAAGGCGACAAGATCGCCTTCGAACTGGTCGCCGACCAGAGAAGCGGAAAGCTTTCGGCCGAAAAGCTTGAAATGCTCAGCTGATCCTTTGCCGCAAGGTTTGAGTTTTTGAACCCTGCGGCCTTAGCCGCGTCTTTTCAGGTCGACCACGGATGTACTGGCGATCTGGCCCGCGATGGCCCCCCACTCGCGGGAGTGCGGCTTTTTTCCAGAGAGTTTTCTCACCTGGCGGAGCGCCCTGCGCTTCCAAAGCCCCGTGCCTGGTGAAGGTTGCGGGGCTTTGCGCTTGCGCATGCGCGCGGCGTTTCACGCTAACGCGCGATGTCGCGCGACAGGAGCTCACCATGGTCAAGGAACGCAAGCACGGCAATCGCGAAGCCAAGAAACCGAAAGCGATCAAGCCGCCGACTGCACCGACTGCGTCCTCGATGCTGACGGGCAGCCTGACGCCGATCAAGCCGATCAAGAAAGCGCAGTGAGGGACCGTCCATGACCGTTCGCACCACGGAGACGACCGTCACGTTCAAACGTCCGTTTTCCCTTCCTGAACTGGACCAACCGCAGCCGGCGGGGACCTATCGCGTCATCACCGACGAGGAAGAAATTTCAGGCCTGTCCTTCGTGGCCTTTCGCCGTGTCGCGACCATGCTGCGGCTTCCGTCGCTGGCGACCGCGGGGCGGCGGGAAGAGACGATCGCCATCGACGCCAATGAGCTTTCGGCCGCATTGACGGCAGATGGAGAGAGCAGATGAGAGCGATGAACAACAAGACCAAGGCGCTGCGCTATCTCGGAGGCATTTCCGGACAGGGCGTCGTCACGCAAAACGGCAAGACCGTCGCCGAGGCCAATTTCGATATCGACGGCTATTTCCGCGCCGCCGTGGGCGTCACGGGCTGCGGCGAAATCCAGGCGCCCGCAGAGGTTCTCAAGGGCCTGTTTGGCCGCACGGACCTTCAACTCCTGACCGACCGGGGATTCGTCCTCGATCTCACCTTTTCGGACTCCACGCTGGCGCCCGCCGCCGACGTCGCCCATGTCGACGTCACAGGACAATTGCCGACATCGCTTGCTGACTGGCGTCATTGAACGGACGCCTGTCGACATGCGGCGGACCGCAAGGATTGGATCAAACTTGCCACAAGCCTTCCCGCCGCTTGGCTCGGAATACGAGCCCTTCCTCTACGCTGTCGTGTGCGACGAGGCGAACGGAGCGCCGCTGACCATGGTGTCGGCCATCGCGCGCTCGGGCGCCGATCCGTGGCAGGAGGCGGCCCGCATCGCGCGACTGCCGAAAGCCGGCGCGTTCGAAGCCTTGACTCGCCTGATCCCGGTTCGTGGCGAGGCCGAGAACACGGCCATCGCGAAACGGCTGTTTTCCCTTCTCCCCGCGTCGCGCGAAAACCTGGATTTTAGCTTTGTCGGATCGCGGACGAAAAAGGGCTCCACGGCCCGGAACCCGCTTGTGCCGGTCATCGTCGCCTTGATGCTCGGGCTGGCGCTGGTTTCCTTTTTCAAGGCGGCGACACGATCCGGCGCCGGATCGCAAGAAGCGCCCGTGTCCGCGCCGGCCGCTGCCGATCAATAGACCGCAGGCATGGCCCCAAGGGGCGATACGGCGCATGCGAACCTTCCATGAGCTGCTCGAACCTGTGCTCGTCACCCGAAACCGGTATTGTTGTCCGCGGTCGCATTTTTCATTATGCTGGCTCGATCTGTTACGCTTCTGAGCCGATTGCCGAACGAGATTGTGACCTTGACCCAGGAGATCCATGCTTATGTCGATCAACTGGCCAAAGCGCTCGAACTCGGGGGCGTTTTAATCATTGTCGGCGGCATCATCCTTTCGACGGCTGTGTTTATCCGCGACAGTTGGCGCGCGGGAGATTTTGAGCCTGCCTACCCGCCCTATCGTTCAAATATTGGACGAGGGATTTTGCTTGGACTCGAACTGCTCGTCGGCGCGGATATCATCTCGACGATCACTGCGCCGCTGACAATTGAGAGCGTCGGTCTGCTTGCCGGCATTGTTCTGATACGGACCTTCCTCAGTTTTTCGCTCGAAACCGAAATCGAGGGTTGCTGGCCATGGCGACGCGCGGAAAAAGAAGCCCTTCAAATTGAGACGAATCGACGTTAGCGGCCAGGAAAAAAGTCTGTCTTGGCTTCGTCCATCTGAGTTTCGTCGCCGCCGCCGGCCAGCCGTCCGAAACCGCGGCCGCAACGCTTTACGCGCGGCGCGGAAATCGCGATCATCCGATACGGGCGCCGGACTGCCTGAACAATGGCGTAAATTGCCGGCGCGGATAACGAGAAAAGCCAAAGGGCATGGGAGCGCGCAATGACGGAAGAAGCGGATCGGGGCGTGAAGCCACGCCATGAAAAATACAATCGTCTGATCGCCGCCGCGAAAAATGAAACGACGATCAACGTGGCGGTCGCCCATCCCTGCGACGAGGTTTCCCTGAAGGGCGCCGTCGAGGCGCAGCAGCTGGGCCTGATCGAGCCCGTCCTCGTCGGCCCGGCGGACCGCATTCGCCAGGTCGCCAGCCAGGCCGGACTGAATATCGAAGGCCTGCAAATTATCGACGCCGCGCATAGTCACGATTCCGCAGCCAAGGCGGTGGAGCTGGTCGCCGCCGGCAAGGTCGAGGCGCTGATGAAGGGCAGCCTGCACACTGACGAACTGATGGGGGCGGTGGTCTCGAAACAGGCCGGCATCAGGACATCCCGGCGCATCAGCCATTGCTTCGTGATGGACGTGCCCAATCATCCCGAGGCGCTCATCATCACCGACGCTGCGATCAATATCGCGCCGACGCTCGAGGAGAAAGCCGACATCATCCAGAACGCGATCGACCTCGCCCATGCGCTTGGCGCGGAGGAGGTGCGGGTGGCGATCCTCAGCGCCATGGAAACCGTGAACTCGAAGGTTCCGTCGACCATCGAGGCGGCGGCCTTGTGTAAAATGGCCGACAGAGGCCAGATCACGGGCGCGATCCTGGAAGGCCCGCTCGCTCTCGACAATGCGATCAGCCCCGAGGCGGCCGCGATCAAGAAAATCGTTTCGCCAGTCGCCGGCCATGCCAATGTGCTGGCCGTTCCCGATCTCGAAGCGGGAAACATGTTGGCGAAAAGCCTGTCCTTTCTGGCTGGAGCCGACGCCGCCGGGATCGTGCTCGGCGCCCGCGTTCCGATCATCCTGACCAGCCGAGCGGATTCCGTGATCACGCGGCTGGCCTCCTGCGCCGTGGCGGTGCTGGTCGCCGCCGCGCGGCGCAAGGCGGCCGCCGCCTCGATCGACTGAGCGCGGCGTCACGGGCGCCAAGGCTTCCATCTTCATTGTTGATGTTTTCCCGAGCCCGCAACGCGTTTGATCGCGCGCCTTGGAGGCGTGGGGGCCGTTTTCAGGCGGTCCCCATCAGTCGGATCAGGGCGTAGCTGATCGCGATCAGCGTCAACAGCGAAAGCGTGACGGCGATCGTGGCCCGGCCGCCGACGCGCCGCAGGTTGCCCAAATCGACTTCAAGGCCAAGCGCCGCCATCGACAGGACGGTCAAGATCGTCGCGAAACGCTCGATGACGGGCAGGACGGCTTCCGGAATCAGGCCC
>NZ_JAGRPM010000071.1 GCF_019449565.1 Rhodoblastus sp.
CAAGGTGGTGGCGCCGGAGCTTTACATCGCGGTGGGGATTTCCGGCGCGATCCAGCATCTGGCGGGCATGAAGGACTCCAAGGTCATCGTCGCCATCAACAAGGACGAAGAGGCCCCGATCTTCCAGGTCGCCGATTACGGACTCGTGGCGGATCTCTACGCCGCCCTGCCGGAGATTCAGAACGAGCTGGGCAAGATCGGACGTTAGAATTTTGGTTCCGTGTGATCGACGCGGCAGGGATGTGCAGCCCGGCCGCGTCAACAGCGAAAACCAGTCGAATAAAAGCGAGACAGCATGAACTCGGATCTCGATACGGACACCGCCTCCGCGCACAAAATCTTCCAGTCCTATGACGGCATGGAGGGTGTGGCGGCCGGGCCGATCGAGCCGTCAGTTCAGCCCCATCTTGCGGAATGGCGCGCATTTTTTCACAGGACATATCCCGGCCTGCTGGTCGCGGCCACGATCGCCTTGGCGGCCACGTGGCTGGCGCAACAATATCGCTCTCCGGTAATGTTGTTCGCCCTTCTTTTCGGGATGACCTTTCACTTCCTGTATGAGGAAGGCCGCTGCGTCGCAGGGATCGAGTTCTCATCGAAGGCGGTGCTGCGCGTCGGAGTGGCCTTGCTCGGGGCGCGCATCACGGCGCATCAAATTCTCCAGCTTGGCGCCATGCCAATCGCGACCGTAGTCGTGGCTATCATCACCACGATCGCCCTCGGCGCCGTCGTCGCCCAGAGGCTCGGCCTCGGTCGCTCCTTCGGCGTGCTGTCCGGCGGCGCGGTCGGCATTTGCGGGGCTTCGGCCGCCCTGGCGATCGCGTCGGTTTTGCCGCGCACGCCCGAAAGCGAAAGAGACACCATTTTGACGGTGGTGACAGTGACGCTGCTGTCCACCATCGCCATGATCATTTATCCCCTGTTTGTGTCGGCGCTTGGCTTCGATCATGTTCACGCCGGCATTTTCCTTGGCGGCACCATCCATGACGTGGCCCAGGTTGTGGGCGCGGGCTATTCGATCTCGCCTGAGACCGGGGACGTCGCGACCTATGTCAAGCTGCTGCGCGTCAGCATGCTGCTGCCCGTGGTTTTCACCATTGCGTTCGTGGTCAGTCGCCAAGCGGCGGGCGGCCAGCGCAGCGCGAAGGTGAAGTTTCCGCTTTTTCTGGTCGGCTTTGCCGTCCTCGTGGCACTGAACAGCTTGGAACTGTTGCCCAAAGTGACGACGGATTTGGCCAATGACGTCTCTCGCTGGTGCCTCGTCACGGCGATCGCGGCGCTGGGCATGAAGACGTCCTTCAAGGACCTTGCGGCGGTCGGCTGGAAGCCGATTGCCTTGATGGTGTTGGAGACAGCCTGGATTGCGGGCCTTACGGCTCTCGCCGTGTTATTCGCCTGAAATCTGTGGGATGCCGGACTTGCTGAGGAGAATTGCCTGCAATTGCTGGCGAACTCGTCTTAGTCGCTCGTGACGATGGGTTGCGCGATAAGCGGAAGCTCGGTGGCCTTTGTTTCAGCGCTCCGGTCTTTTGCGACTTAAGATCCGGCACAAGGCTCTTGCGCGTCCTATCTAATTTCATAAGCTTCGTGCAACTTTGAAAGCCTCGAAGGGACCTACCGATGAGCGGAACAGATTTCGGTATGTGGCGGCCCATCGCGACAGCGCCAAGGGACGGCTCGCGGCTTCTCGTGGTCATTCGCCCCTCGGAGCAAGGGGCGGGCGAAGTCGATGTCGTCAAATGGGGACGTCCAAAGCATTCGAGCGACGACTGCTGGATCGCGGTGGATTCGGATGCGGAATGCCAGTTTGTCTACACTGATTCGGAGTTGGTGTTCTGGATGCCGCTGCCGACGAATTTTCCGACGCGCCGCGCTGCTCTTTTGGATGCCGATTTGCCAGAGCCTCCCTTCCTGAGCGAGGACGGCGGATCGGGGATTTAGCCAAGCCGTCGCGCATTGGTCGCGCGCCAACCGAGTACAATCGTCGCGGAAAGCGAGACTTACCACGTTGTGGAAGCGGGCCACGCTGACCGATGCTGTCGGTCAGTTTATGATGGTCGGACGGGGCCGAAGCAGAAGCGCGATAACGCGGCATCGGTTCGGCGCCTTCAATTTTCGCAAAATGGCGCTGACATGCGTTTTCGCTATTGGCTCGGAAACTCTTGCCGCGAGAAACGCTGCGTCGCAGAGACGGGCGGCAGCGCCGAGGCCCATCTCCGCGATCATGCCGCCTCCACAATCATCGAAATACCCTGGCCGCCGCCGATGCATTGGGTGGCGAGACCATAGCGTCCGCCGTCGCGCTTGAGCAGCATCGAGGCCTTGCCGACGAGGCGGCCGCCGGTGCCGCCGAGCGGATGGCCGAGCGCGATGGCGCCGCCGTCGCGGTTGAGTCGGGCGGGGTCGATGTCGAGATCGGCGCAGCAGGCGAGCACCTGGGCGGCGAAGGCCTCGTTCATCTCGATCACGTCGAGATCGGAACCTTTGAGTCCGGCGCGGGAAAGCGCCTTGCGGGTGGATTCCACCGGGCCGATGCCCATGATTTCCGGCGCGCAGCCGGCGACGGCGAAGCTCTTGATCCGCGCCAGCGGCGTCAGGTCATGCCGCTTCACGAAGCTTTCGGAAGCGACGAGAACCGCCGAAGCGCCGTCGGTCAGAGGCGAGGAATTGCCCGCCGTGACGCTGCCACCGTCGAGGAAGGCGGGCTTCAGTCCGCCGAGTTTTTCGAGGCTGGAGTCCGGGCGGATCAGGCCATCGTGCTCGACGCCGTTGACCGCCACGATTTCCGCCGCGAGGCGGCCGTCGGCGCGGGCCGCCGCCGCCTTGTGGTGCGAGTTCATCGCATAGGCGTCCTGCGTCGCGCGGTCGAGCTTGTAGCGCTCCGTCAAGGTTTCGGCGGTCAGCCCCATGTTGAGGAAGGCGCGCGCCGTCGTCTCGGGCCAGCTCGGATTAGGCTGGGGGTTGAACCCCAGCATCGGCACGCGCGACATGCTTTCGACGCCGGCGGCGACGATCGCCTCGCCCGCGCCCATGGCGATGGCGCCCGCGGCGATCTGAATGGCGTTGAGCGAGGAGCCGCACCAGCGATTGACCGTGGCGCCGCCGACGCTTTGCGGCAGGCCGGCGAGCAGGCCGACGACGCGGCCGAGATTGAGCCCTTGTTCGCCCTCCGGGAAGGCGCAGCCAAGAATCAGATCCTCGATCTCGGCTGGATCGAATGTCGTCCGCGCGATCAGCGCCTTGACGACGGTCGCCGCCAGATCGTCCGGCCGCGTTCCCGCCAGCGCCCCCTTATAGGCCTGGGTGAAGGGCGAACGGGCATAGTCCACGATGTAGATGCCGGTCATCTTTTGGTTCCTCGATGAATATCGTTGCCGCTTTCGCTCACTGCAGAAGTGAGGGGGGCGGCACGAACGGGTTCAGAGCAAAGCGACGTCAAAGCCGAGAGTCGTGTCCGATCCCTCGGTCATGGCGACGAAGTAAGCCCGCTCCAATGGCAAAATGTGCCGGGCGTAATGGCGGGCCAGCGTGACTTTCGAACCATGGAAGCCGGTGGGATCGCCCTCGGCGGCGGCCTTCTCCTGTGCCGAAAGCGCCAGTCTGGCGATCAGCCAGCCGCCGGTCACCGTGCCGAACAGGTTGAGCAGCGGCACGGCGCCCGCCGCCGTCACGGCGGGGTCGGTCTCGTGTTTCGCTAGGACAAAGGCGATGGCCTGTTCGAGATGATCGAAGCCTTCCGCAAGACCCTCCGCCAGCGGCGCCAGAGGGCCGTCGAGACGGGGCAGGATTTCGCGCATCTCGGCGACAAAGCTCTTCGCGGTCACGCCCTTGTCGCGGGCGATCTTTCGGCCGACGAGGTCGTTGGCCTGAATGCCGGTGGTGCCTTCGTAGATGGTGGTGATGCGGGCGTCGCGCAGGTGCTGCGCAGCGCCGGTCTCTTCGATGAAGCCGACGCCGCCGTGGACCTGAATCCCTTCCGAGGCGACGAGCTGGCCGTTTTCCGTGCACCAGCCCTTGGCGACGGGGGTGAGCAGATCGGCGATGGCGGCGGCGCGTTTCGCCGTTTCGCCGGAAGCGGCGTGCGCCACGTCCATCTGGCCGGCGACGTAATAGACCATGGCCCGCATGGCGTCGATGCGCGCCTTCATGTCGAGCAGCATGCGCTTGACGTCGGGATGATGGACGATGGGCGCGCCGGCGGACTGCCCGAGGGGGCGGCTCTGCACGCGGTCGAGGGCGTAATCGCGCGCCTGCTGGTACGCGCGCTCGGCAATGGCCACGCCCTGCAACCCGACATTGATGCGGGCGTGGTTCATCATCGTGAACATATATTCGAGGCCGCGATTGGCCTCGCCGACGAGATAGCCCGTCGCGCCGCCCTTGTCGCCGAACGACATCACCGCGGTCGGGCTGCCGTGAATGCCGAGCTTGTGCTCGATCGAGGAACAGACGAGATCGTTGCGCGCGCCGAGGCTTCCATCTTCATTGACCAGGAACTTCGGCACGACAAACAGCGAAATGCCTTTCACGCCGGGCGGCGCGTCGGGCAGGCGGGCCAAGACCAGATGGATGATGTTTTCCGCGACGTCATGCTCGCCCCAGGTGATGAAAATCTTCGTGCCGGTGATGCGATAGGCGTCGCCTTCGGGGACGGCGCGCGTGCGGATAGCGGCGAGGTCGGAGCCGGCCTGCGGCTCGGTCAGGTTCATCGTGCCGGTCCACTCGCCGGAAATCATCTTCGGCAGATAGGCCGCCTTCAGATCGTCGCTGGCGTGGCTTTCGATCGCCATCACGGCGCCGAGAGTCAGCATGTGGCAGAGCGACCACGCCAGATTGGCGCTGGCCCAGAGTTCGACGACCGGCAGCGACACGACATGTGGCATGCCCTGGCCACCGAAGTCCGGATTGGCGCCGAGCGCGCCCCAGCCGTTGTCCACGAAGTCGCGATAGGCGCCAGCGACGCCCGGGGCCGTGGTGACGACACCGTCGGCCCATTTGTTGCCCTGGCGATCGCCGATGACATTGAGCGGCGCGATGGCGCCGGCGGCGAATTTGCCCGCTTCCTCGACGATGGTTTCGACGAGGTCGGGCGTGGCTTCGGCATGGCCGGGCAGGGCGAGGACGCCGGGCAGGTCGCCGATTTCATTCATGACGAACAGCAGGTCGCGGACGGGAGGCGTAAAGGCGGTCATGGGTTCAATCCGGTTTGGGAGTTTTTCAAGATGATGGATTTCGGGCGTCAGGCTTCTTCATAGACTTCGCGCAAGGCGCGCTTGTTGAGCTTGCCGACGCTGGTCTTGATCAACGATTCAACGAAGACGATGTCGTGGGGGACGCCGAATTTTGAGATGATGCCGCGGTCGGCGAAGGTCTTGACGAAGGCCTTCAGATCATCCGCCGCCAGCGTCTGATCGCGGTCCGATTTCAGCACCACCAGCGCCTTGGGGCGTTCGCCCCATTTGGCGTCCTTGACGCCAATCACCGCGACTTCGCTGACGTCGGGGTGCTGCGAGATGATGTCCTCGATCTCCAGCGACGACACCCATTCGCCGCCGGTCTTGATCACGTCCTTCAGCCGGTCGGTGACCTGCACGTAGCCTTTAGTGTCGATGACCCCGATGTCGTTGGTGTGCAGATAGCCGCCCGCCCAGAGCGCCTCGGAGGCCTCGGAATTTTTGAGATAGCCTTGCGTCAGCCAGGGCGCGCGCACGACGATCTCGCCGGCCGCCTTGCCGTCATGGGCGACGTCCTTCATGTCCGGATCGACGATGCGCAGATCGACCAGCGGAATCGGCAGGCCGGTCTTGACCCGCAAATTGACGGCCTTGTCATCCGGGCTGGTGAGCAGGTCCGTCTTGACATGGGAAAGGGTGAGGATCGGGCAGGTTTCGGACATGCCGTAGCCAGCGAAAACGTCGACGCCGCGATTAATCGCCGCTTCGGCGAGGCCTGTCGGCAGGGCCGAGCCGCCAATGATGATCTTCCAGCCGTTCAGGTCGTAATCGTCGATTTTCGGATGCGTGAGCATCATGTGCAGAATGGTCGGCACGCAATGGGAGAAGGTCACGCCTTCGCGCGCCCTGAGTTCAAGCAGGCCTTCGGGGGAATAGCGGCCGGGATAGACCTGCTTGAGCCCCGCCATCGTCGCCGCATAGGGAAAGCCCCAGGCGTGGACATGGAACATCGGCGTGATCGGCATGTAGACGTCGTCGCGATGGAGACGGCCCTGCGCCGGCGCCAGGGCCAGCGCCGCCGTTTCGGCCAGGGTGTGCAGCACGAGCTGACGGTGGCTGAAATAGACGCCTTTCGGCAGGCCGGTGGTGCCCGTGGTGTAAAAGGTCGTCGCGCGCGTATTCTCGTCGAAATCGGGGAAGTCATAGTCGGGCGAGCCGGAGAGCAGGAGCACCTCATATTCGCATTCCATCGGAACGGCGGCCTGTTCAGCATGCGGCGCGTCGGAAATCAGGACGAACTTCTCGATCGTCTCGATCCGGTCCTTGAAGCTTTCGATGAGCGGCAGAAATTCGGCGTTCACCAGCAGCACCTTCGGGCCGGCGTGGTTCAAGGTGTAGAGGATCTGCTCGGGGTTGAGCCGCACATTCACCGTCTGCAGCACAGCGCCCATCATCGGCACGGCGAAGAAGCATTCGAGATAGCGGTGGCTGTCCCAGTCCATCATCGCCACGGTGTCGCCGGGCTTGACGCCAAGTTTGGAAAGGCCGCTGGCCAGCTGGCCGATGCGATCGCGCATCTCGCGATAAGTGTGGCGCGCCAGGTCGCGATAGACGATTTCCTGATCGGGCGCCGTCGCGAGCGGCGTATGCAACAACTGCTTGATCAGCAGGGGGTATTCATAGGCGTTGCCGGCGCGCTCGATAATATTGGATGACATTCAACGTTCCTCCCAAACCTGCTTGACCCATGTCCCTTTGGGCGCGTCGATGCGCCGATTCCGGGATCTGGCTGTTTCCTGTTTCGCGTTGGAGGGCTGGCGTTCGAACGGGCTGTCGGACGAGCCGCCCTTTGGCTCGTCCCCGCCCGGTCCCGACGAATGAATGTCGCGTTTCCTGCCCACGTCGGCGCTGTCTGCGCTTTTGTGACTATGTTAGACTGCCGCGCGCGCCTGACAATTTGCGTGGCGAGGCCAATCTATTGGCCTCGCCGGACCAGGCGTTGGATTGGTGTTGTGGATGGGCGGCCGCACGACCTCATCGGCGTGGATTCAAGGGATCGTCGAGATGCTTGGCGACGTCGGGCTGGATGTCGCCGCCGTCCTGGCCCAGGCCGGCGTTGATCCGGCGCTGATGGCCAATCCCGACAATCGCGCGCCGACGGAACTGGTGAGCCGCCTGTGGCGCGCGGCGGCGGAATATTCTGGCAATCCCGCCATCGGACTGCTCAGCCCGCATGTGCCCAAGCCCGGCAATTTCGACATTGTCGGCTACGCGATGTTGACCAGTCCGAACTTACGCGTCGCGATTGAAAATTTCGCGCGCCATTTGCGGCTGGTCAGCGACGCCGCCTCGATCGAGCTCGATTTCAAGGACGCGTCGGTCACGCTGCATTTGCGGCTGTTCGGCGGGCGTGAACCCATCCCCCGGCAAAGGATGGAATTCGATCTTTTGACCCTGCTGACATTCTGCCGCTGGGTCGCGGGAAAGCCGATCAGGCCGCTCGGAGTTTATCTGGTCTGGCCGGCGCCCGCGGAAATCGCGCCTTTCGAAATCGCCTTCCAATGCCCGCTGCATTTCGAGGCTGATTTCAACGGCATCGAATTCGCGCGCGCCGATATCGACACAAAGCTGCCGGGCTTTAATCCCGGATTGGCCGGTGTGCATGAAGGGCTTGTACAACAACGGCTTGCTGCCTTCGATGGCGCAAGCGTCAGCGTGAAGATCCGCGAGGAAATCACGCGCCGGCTGGCCGGCGGCGAACCGCGCCGGGAAGAGATCGCGCGTGCGCTCCATCTCAGCGACCGGACGCTGACGCGGCGTCTCAACGACGAGGGAACGTCCTTTCAGAAGTTGCTCGACGAGACGCGCTGCGATCTGGCGCAGAATTATCTGGCAAGGCCGAATATGACCTTGGCCGAAGTCGCCTATTTGCTTGGCTTCGCCGATCAGAGCGCGTTCTTCCGCGCCTGCAAGCGCTGGTTCGATTCTTCGCCCGGTCAATACCGCGCTCGTCTGGGCGGGGCGGGAGCGAGCAGGGCGCCGAGCCTGCAACGCGTTTGATCGCGCGCCCTGGAGGCGTGGGGGCCGTCTTCAGGCGGTCCCCATCAGTCGGATCAGGGCGTAGCTGATCGCGATCAGCGTCAGTAGCGAAAGGGTGACGGCGATCGTGGCCCGGCCGCCGACGCGCCGCAGGTTGCCCAAATCGACTTCAAGGCCAAGCGCCGCCATCGACAGGACGGTCAAGATCGTCGCGAAACGCTCGATGACGGGCAGGACGGCTTCCGGAATCAGGCCC
>NZ_JAGRPM010000072.1 GCF_019449565.1 Rhodoblastus sp.
GTCGCAGCCGCTACCGAAACGCCGCTGGCCGCCCTGCTCAGCCATACCGAGGCGTTCGAACAGCGCTTCGGCGAAACCGCCCAGCACACGGTCGAGGCCCTCGCCGCTCATACCGAGCAGTTCGAAAGGAATGTCGTCGCCGCCACGGAAACGCCGCTCGCCGCCCTGCTCAGCCATACCGAGGCGTTCGAGCAGCGCTTCAGCGAAACCGCCCAGCACACCGTCGACGCTCTCGCCGCCCATACCGAGCGACTGGAAACGAGCGTCGCCGCCGCCACGGACGCCCCGCTGGCCTCGCTGCTCAGCCACACCGAGGCGTTTGAACAGCGCTTCGGCGAAACCGCCTTGCAGACGGTCGAAGCCCTCGCGGCCCATACCGAACGCCTGGAGAAGAGCGTCGCCGCCGCCACCGAAATGCCGCTCGCAGCTTTGGCGAACCAGACCGAAGCCTTCGAGCAACGCGTCGAACAAAGCGCCCAGAAGGCCATCGACGCCGTCGCCGCGCAGAGCGAACGGCTGGAAAAGGGCGTCGCCACGGCCACCGAGAGCCAGCTCGCGGCGCTCACCCATCACGCCGAATCCTTCCAGGATCATTTCTCCCAGGTTTCGGCGAACGCGACGAAACTGGCCGAGGAGCGGGCGCAGGGCCTGCGCGCTGCTCTCGCCGACGTCAGCCACGCGGTTGGCGAGACGCTGAGCCAGAATGTCGCGGACACGCAGGCGCGGTTCCAGGCCGCCGCCGATTCCACGCTCAACGCCTTGCTGGCGCAGACGGCGACCGTCGACCGGAATTTCGCCGCGACCGCCAGCCAGACCGCCGAATCCATCGCGCGCCGCGTCGCCGACACCCAGAAGGGCTTCGCCCAGGTCGCGGCCGAGGCCGTGGCGGCGATCGGCATGCACGGCGATCGCGTGGCGGAAACGCTTGCCGAGCGTCTCGACGCTTTCGAGCAGGTTCTTTTGCGCGGCGGCGAGGAGGCCTCGGGCAGCCTCGGCCATCACGCCAGCCGGATGTCGCAGGAAATCGCGTCCCATCTCGACAGCTTCGAGGCCCGCATGGCCGCTGGCGTCGCCGACACCCAGACGCGCCTCACCGACCACGCCGAGCGCCTCAAGGCCGATTTCGTTGCGCAATTCGCCGCGCTCGATCAGCTCATGCGCTCGGGCGGCGAAGGCTCCGCCGAACATATCAAGGCCCAGACCGAAGGCCTGCGCGCCATGCTCGAGGAGACGCTCGGCTCCTTTGACAGGACCATCGAAGAGGCCGGCGGCGCGGCCACCGCGCGGATCGGCGAACAGTCCGAAACGCTCTCCGCCGCCATCGCTTCCCGCCTCGCCGGGATCGAAATGGCGATCAACATCCACGGCGCGCAGCTCGAATCGCGCCTCGGCCGCCGCGCCGAGGAGACCGCTGGCCTGTTGCAGCAGCAGCTCGACAAGTTCGAGAACCGCACGACGGACAAGACCGAGGACGTCGTCCGCATCATGGACGATCTCATCGTCAAGGCCGAAACCAGCCTCGGCGACCGTTCGCGCCAACTCAACGACGCTTTGGCCGGACGCGCCATCGACATCGCCAAGGTGCTTGGCGAAGGCGGCCGCGAGGTCGGAAGGGCGCTCGACTCCAAGGCGCGCGAACTGGACGAGATCATTCTCGCCCGCTCCACCGCCCTCACCGAAGAGCTCTCCGCCAAGGCCGCGGAGATCGACGCGACGCTCGGCGGCCGCGCCGATGAAATCGCCGCCAATCTCGGCGGCCACATCGACTTCTTCGAAAAGAACGTCGTCGCCCGCCTCGGCGAGGTCGGCGAGGAAATTTCCGCCAAGGCGGCGGAAATCGACGCGACGCTGGGCGGCCGCGCCAATGAAATCGCCGCCAATCTCGGCGGCCATATCGAGTTCTTCGAGAAGAATATCGTCGCTCGCCTTGGCGAGGTCGGCGAGGAAATCTCGGCCAAGGCGGCGGAAATCGACGCCTCGCTCGGCGGCCGCGCCGATCAAATCACCACCAATCTCGGCGGCCATGTCGCGTTCTTCGAAAAGAACGTCGTCGCCCGCCTCGGCGAATTCGGCGAGGAAATCTCGGGCAAGGCCCGCGAGATCGACGAGATCATCCTGCTCCGCTCCAATGCGGTCACGGAGGAGCTTTCGGCCAAGGCCGAACGCATCGACGCGACGCTCGGAAACCGCGCCAGCGAAATCGCGGCGAACCTCGGCGGCCATATCGACCAGTTCGAGCAGAATGTCGTCGCGCGCCTCGGCGAGGTCGGCACGGAACTGGACCGCCGCATCGGCGAGATCGAGCAGACTGTCGAAGGCCGCGGACGCGCCCTGTCCGACGAATTGCGCCTCCGCACGACCGAACTGCACGAATGGTACGATGCGCGCGGCCTGAAGCTGGTGGACCTGCTCACAGCGCGCGGCGGCGAGGTCGTTTCGCAGATCGTGGCCTTCAGCGAGAGCGCTGTCGGCGCCCTGGCCGGACGCTCCAACGATCTGATCGAGACGCTGGGCCAGCGGCAGGCCGAAATGAGCGGCGTGCTGGATGAAGCCAATCGCCGGATGAAACAGGATGTCGGCGGCCTGATCTCGAACATGACCGAGACCCATCGCGCCCTGCTCGCCACCATCGACAATGCGGAATCCGGCTTGCAGCGCGTCGACACCGCGCTGGCGCCGAAGATCGACGCCCTCGGCGGCACGGTCGAGACGCTGCATGGCGAAGTGGATCGTCTCGACGCCGTCGCCCGGCAAACCGGCGAAGGCGTCGCCGAATCCGCCCGGGCCGTTCAGGAGCAGACCCAGTCCCTCCAGGCGTCGTTGCGCGAAATGTCGGCGGTCGGCGCCCAGATCGACCGGGTCTTCAGCGCCCGCATGCAGGAAATGGCGCGGAGCCAGAACCAGATCGAAGAATCGGTGCAGCTGCGGCTGGCCGAACTCGCCAAGAGCCAGGAAGACGTCGATGCCGGGCTCGAAGCCCGCCTCCACGGCCTCCAGGCCCTGTATGAAGAAGCCCAGCGCCGGCAGTCCGAATATGAGGCGCGTCTCGAAGCCTTCTCTGGGACCATCGCGCGGACTTTGGCGCAGGCCGAGAACCGGGCGCGCGAGGTCGGCGCCTTCCTGTCCGAAGCCGCCTCGTCCACCGCTGGCGTTCTCACCGACCAGCACGAGGAACTGCGCCAGAGCGCAGCGCGCGAACGCGAGCGCACCGTCGCGGAGCTGACCACGGCCTATGAGCAGACGCTCGCCCAGATGAACGAACTGTTCCAGCACAGCTCCGAACGCTACAAGGGCGTTTCCCAGGAACTGCGCGCCATGACGAGCGAAATTCAGCGCGAGCTGGAGGCGACCCGACAGGAATTGCGCCGCGGCGCGGTGGATCTGCCACGCGAAACCGGCGAACAGGCCGCCGCGATGCGTCGTGTCGTCGCCGACCAGATGAAGGCGCTGAACGAACTGACCGAACTGGTCACGAGGTCCGGCCGCGCCTATGACGTCGCCGAGCCTGCAGAGCCTGTGCGGCACGAGCCGCCGGCTCGCCAAGAACCGGCGCGCCATGAACAGTCCCGCAACGAGTCGCGCCCCCAGGCGGCCCCGCAACGCGAGCCCGCCCCGCGTCGCGAAAGCTGGAGCGAACCTGCGCGCGAGACGCCCCGATTCGAGTTGCGGCCCGCGGCGACCCGCCCCGCCGCCCCCGTCCCCGCCCCGGCTCCCGCACCCGCTCCGGCGCGACCGAAGGAGCAGCGCGGCGGCTGGATGAGCGATTTGCTCGCGCGCGCCTCGGCAGATGAGCCGGCGCCGAGCCGCAGCGCCGCGGCGCCCGTCGAATCGCTCGACAGCCTGTCGGCGGAAATCGCCCGCGTGGTGGACGAGAATGCTTTGATCGCCGCCTGGGACCGCTTCCGGCGCGGCGACCGCACGGCCTTCAGCCGTCGCCTCTATACCGCGCCGGGCCAGAAGACCTTCGAGGACGTGCGCCAGCGTTATGCGGAAGATAACGACTTCCGCCTGACCGTCGACCGCTACCTGCAGGAATTCGAGCGCCTGCTGGGCGAAGTCAGCCGCGACGACCGCGATGGTCTGCTGACCCGCTCCTACCTCGCCTCGGAGACCGGCAAGGTCTATAGCCTGCTCGCGCACGCCTCTGGCCGCCTCGGCTGAGGCGGCGATAGCGCGGAAACGAAAAACGCCCGGAGTAATCCGGGCGTTTTTTCATTCGGCGTCGAACGACGTTTATCTTGACGAGGCGGCGGCCCAGCCGACGATCTGCGCGAGAACAATTCCCAAGGCGCCATCGAGCGCATGCGCCGACGCCGCGCCGGCGATATCGGCGACCGGCTCCGTTGCTGAAAAGACCTTGGCGGCGACTGTCTGGCCGCCGGCTTGCGCGAGGCGCGCCGTCAGTTCCACATGGGCCGTCCGCGTCGCGGAATCGATGTCGAAGCGCCGGATTTCCATCGCCAAGCTATATTGCGCGCCTTCGCCAGACAGGGAGACCTGGCGCGCGAGACCAGCGTTCTCAAAGGTCTGCGCGAGCCGGCTTTGAAGCAGCGGGGGAAGGCGATCCACCCAACGCGCGTCGGGGACCCGGCTCAGACTGCCGTCGGCGCCGCGCACAACGATCAGGTCGCCGTCGAGCGGTGGAATGGCCGAAGCCGTGGTGACGAAAATCCTGCCGCTCGTGCTCCGGGCCCGGGCCTGGGCTGCATGCAGGTCAAAGCTCTGCGGCTGCGGCGCAAGGCTTGCGCAGCCCGAAAGACCAAGCGCGAACGCGACGGCGGTCACGATCAGAGAGGTCGGCTTCTTTCGAAACCGGCTGGTTCCGCGCATAATGGTCACGCCGCCCCTATTCCTTCGCTCAAACGACAAGATCGCTGCAATGCAAAAACAGAGCCGCCGACAAATGGCTAGACGCCTGTCGGGCCGACGTCCCGTTCCGTTGATTCATCGGCCATTATAATCAGGCAGCGCGGGCTTCGGCCCGAAAATAATGCTTTGCGGGTTATTCTCGATCTGCTTGACCGCACGGTCGACGTTCTGAAGCGTCTTCCTGCCATCAACCGCAAGACCCTCATATTGCCGCAGGCCGGTATTGGAGAAGCGCGTGAGATTGTCCGCCAGCTTGCGGATCGAGCGCGCCGCCTCCGAAATATCGGCGATCATGGTCTTGCCCGCGCCATCGCCGAGCAAGCTGTTGACCTTGGCCATGGCCTGGTCGGCATTGGTGATGATGTTGCGGATCTTGCCCGGTTCGAGGCTGTTCAGCGCCTGAAGAAAATTGCCATTCTTGTCGGCCAGCGCGCCCGTAAGGTCCTGAATATTGGCGACCGAGGCCTTCAGTCCCGGCCCGGTGTCAACGAGCAGCTTGTTGACATTTCCCAGCACCTCGTCGGCTTTCGTGCCGAGCTTTGTCGCCATCTGCATGAGGTTCTGCAATTGGGACGGCGCGGCGTTGATCACGCCGCTCGCGGGCAGACGCTCCGCACCCGCGCTGCCGCCCGTCAGGGCGACCGACGCCACGCCCGTCAGTCCGCCGAATTCGAGCGCGGCGGAAGTGTCGGTCTTGATCGGCGCGCGGGAATCGACGGAAATGCGCGCGAAAACCCGGTTCGGGTCCTCGGGGATGAGTCCCAGCTCCGTGACTTCGCCGACCTTGAGGCCGTTGAACAGCACATTCGCGCCATTGAGCAGGCCGGACACGGAGCCGTTGAAATGCACAACATAGCTTGTCCGGATCGTCTGCTGGCCAAATGTCTTGAACCAGTAGATGAAGCCGAACACGCCGAGAATCACTGCCAGGGTGAACAGGCCGATCAGCGCATAATTGGCGCGCGTCTCCATTGTTCGTCTCCTTCTAGCGCCGCGCGTTGAACGCGGCGCGCAATACAGCGGATCGGGTCATGACGCCGCCGTCTCCGGCGCGCCCAATCCAACGAAATCAAAATCCGGCTTCACGATCGCGCGCGAGCGCCGCCCATGGAAATAGGCGCGCAGCCAAGGATGATCGGAAGCCAGCATGGTCGAAAGCGGCCCGGCCGCAATAACCTTGCCGTCCGCGAGCGCGGCAATTGTGTCGCATATCGAATAGAGCGAGTCGAGATCATGCGTCACCATGAAGACGGTGAGGCCCAAAGTCTTGCGCAAGGTCGCGATCAGCTCGTCGAAATCGGCCGCGCCAATGGGATCGAGCCCGGAGGTCGGCTCGTCGAGGAAAACGAGTTCGGGATCGAGCGCCAGCGCGCGGGCGAGCGCGGCGCGCTTGACCATGCCGCCCGAAAGCTCGGATGGGAACTTGTCCGCCGCATCCGCGTCAAGCCCGACCAGCTTGATCTTCAGCAGGGCCAGCTCGTCCATCACGCTTTGGCTGAGCGAAAGATATTCGCGCATCGGGGCCTGGATGTTCTGCTTGACGGTCAGGCCAGAGAACAGCGCGCCGCCCTGGAACATCACGCCCCAACGCCGCTCCAGCACGCGATGTTCGAGAGGCGAAAGCCTGTCGATATTCTCGCCAAAAACCTCGATTTCGCCTGCCTGTTTCTTCACAAGCCCGAGAATAGTACGTGTCAGGACCGACTTGCCCTGGCCGGAGCCGCCGACGAAACCAGTAACTTCTCCGGGCTGAACGTCCAGATCGAGGCCCTTGAGAATGGCCTTGGTCCCGAAGCTCACGCACAGTCCGCGCACCCGAATGATCGGCTTCTTTTCGGAAGACTCCATCGCGCCTCTCAATAATGCACGCCCGCGAAGAAGACCGCGAACAGGCCGTCGACGAAGATAACCATGAATATGGCGTTTACCACGGCGATGGTGACCTGCCGCCCCAGCGATTCCGCGGAGCCTTGGACGCGGAAGCCCTCGATGCAGGCGATCATGCCGATCACCAACGCCATGAAAGGAGATTTGATGAGGCCGACAAGGAAAGTGTTGAGCCCAATGGCGTCCTGCAGACGCACCAGAAAGGATTCGGCGCTGATCCCGTCATAGAGATAGGCCGTGAGCATGCCGCCGCCCAAGGCCGCGATATCGCCGACGAAGGTCAGCAGCGGCAAAGAAAACACCAGCGCCATGATGCGCGGCAGCACCAGCACGTCCATCGGCGCCATGCCCATGACGCGAAGCGCGTCGATTTCCTCGCGCATCTTCATCGAGCCGAGTTCGGCGGTGATCGCCGAGCCCGAACGGCCGGCAATCATGATGGAGGTGAGCAGCACGCCGAGTTCGCGCAGGACGAGCACGCCGATGAGATCAATGGCGTAGGTCGAGGCGCCGAAGCGCCGGAGCTGGAAAATGCTCTGTTGCGTGACGATGCAGCCGACCAGGAAATTGATCGTCACGATGATCGGCACCGCGCGCAAGGCGAAGTGCTCCATATGGAACACCATCGAGGTCGGCCGCATCTGACTCGGATTGAGCGTGACGCGCAGCGCCGCCATGGCCAGCTCGCCCAGAAATGCCACGCCTGTCATGACATTGCCGCCGATCATCACGCTCCAGCCGCCAAGCTGGGTCAGGATATGCAGCAGAATGTTGACCTTGCGCACGCGCGCCGGCTCCCGCTCGCAAAAAGCCGCCTCGCGCAGCAGGATGGTCTGGTCGGCATCGAGGCTTTGATATTCCGTGGCCGCGCCCGCCGCCGCGATCTGGGCGCGCGCCTTGTCGATCAACCAGGCGCCGGCGGTGTCGACCCGGCCCACGCCGGCGAAATCAATGGCGACATTCGCCGCGCCCTTGCCCGCCGCGCCCAAAGCCTCCGCCGCCTTTTCCAGCGCCCGCGAACCCGCAATGGTCCAGGCGCCGCTCAGCGCGATGCGGATGTCCGCGCCGTTTCGCTCAATGGAAAAATCCGGCTCGGCGGATGGGGAACTCGACATTCGGCGCGTTTCCGCTTGTCAGAAGGTTAATCTTGAATACCCTCGCACGCCTGATTACGCAAAAGCGAATTGCGAAAAACATTCGCTTCCAAGACCACGCTTGCATTGGCGCAACAGAATGATTCCCCCGGAAAAAAGACGTCTCACGCTGAGCGTGGAGCGTTTCGCCCTGAAAAACCCCTTCGTCATCTCGCGCGGCGCCAAAACGGAGGCCGTTGTCGTCGTCGCCACCATCGCACAGGGCGCCCTGGCCGGTCGCGGCGAATGCACGCCTTATGCGCGCTATGGCGAGAGCGTGGAGAGCGTGGCCGCCGCAATCGAATCGATCCGCGCGGAAATCGAATCAGGCGCCGACCGGTTCGCCCTGCAACAGCTTCTGCCCGCCGGGGCCGCGCGCAATGCGCTCGATTGCGCGCTTTGGGACCTCGAAGCCAAGCTCTGCGGCCTCCCTGCATATCAGATCGCGGGGCTGAGCCGGATCGCGCCTTGCGTCACGGCCTTCACGCTCTCGGTCGGCACGCCGGACGAGATGGCGCAAGCGGCAAGGTCCGCCGCCGAGCGCCCTGTGCTGAAAGTGAAGCTCGCGGGCGAGGGCGACGCGGCTCGTCTCGCCGCCGTGCGCGCCGGCGCGCCGGACTCGGAGCTGATCGTGGACGCCAACGAGGCCTGGCGGCCGGAAAACCTCGACGAAAATTTCGCCGCTTGCGCGGCCGCGGGCGTTTCGCTGGTCGAACAGCCCCTGCCCGCTGGCGCCGACGACGCCCTGGCCGGGCGGCGCTGGCCTGTGGCGGTCTGCGCCGATGAAAGCGTCCATGACCGCGAAGGGCTTGCCGCGCTCCGAACGCGCTACGACCTCGTCAATATCAAGCTGGACAAGACCGGCGGCCTGACCGAGGCGCTGGCGCTGGCGGACGAGGCGGAACGCCTCGGCTTCGGCCTGTTTGTCGGCTGCATGGTGGCGTCGTCGCTGGCAATGGCCCCGGCCCTGCTGCTCACGGGCCGCGCACGCTTCGTCGACCTCGATGGTCCGCTCTTGCTGGCGCAGGACAGGCCGCATGGATTGAGGTTTGACGGCTCGACGGTCTTCCCGCCCGAAAGCGCGCTCTGGGGCTGATAGCGTGTTGCCCTTCTCCCCATAGCCCGTCGCGAGACGGGCGTCCTTGCGGACGCCCTATGGCGGGAGAAGGTGGCGCGATAGCGCCGGATGAGGGGGATCACTCCATCACGGCGGCCTTGAGAATGCAGATCATTTCCGCGCGCGCCGGCGAGGTTCCGGCATTGCGGATGACGTGGCGGCGGTCGGCGCGATAGCGCAGCGTCTCATCCGTGCGCACGATTTCCGTCTCGCCCGCGACCTCGACCTGCAATTCGCCCTGGATGACGGTCAGACATTCCACGGCGCCGCGCTGATGGGCTTCCGACTCCAGCGTCCCGCCCGGTTCGGCGAGGAAATCATAGCATTGCAGCCATTCCACCGTCTTGATCCAGCCGGTGATGGCAAGGCGGCACTTGCCGTCGTCCGAGACGAGAATAGGCGTGTCGCCCCTGGAGACCTTCTCGATGAAGGCTGAATCGTCGCGGTCCTGCAACACGCGCTCGATGGAGACGTCGAGCGCCTGCGCGAGCCGCCAGATCGTGGCCAAGGTCGGATTGGTTTCGTTGCGCTCGATCTGGCTGATAATCGATTTGGCGACGCCAGATTGTTCGGACAGTTCGGACAGCGAGAGGCTATAGGCCTTGCGCAGGCGCTGAACGGTCTTGCCCAGCTGCCCGGACAGCGCCACGGCGCCCGCCTCCAGCGCCTTCTGTTTGTCGCGACCCTCAACGCCCATGAATGAAAACCGTTTACCCTCTATCGTTTGACATAATATCCAATTTTGTTTGGAATATCGAACGCTTTTTCAGATCGAACGCGCCGGACGCGTGAAGGCGCGCTCGCCCAGAATGGCGAGCAGGCCAGATCCCGCGATGGCCGCGGCGCCCGCGAAGACGGCCAGCGAAGGCCATTGCCCGAAGACCAGCAGGCTCGCGGCCAAGGCCCAGATCATGGCGAGATAATCATAGGACGCGAGCAGCGAGGCGTCGGCGTAACGGTAGGACGTCGTGACCAATATCTGTGCGCAGCCGCCCATGGCGCCGGCGCCAATCAGCGCCGCCCATTCCGCGCCATTCGGCGCCACATAGGCCTGCGACGGCAGCAGCGACGGCGCGAATTGCGCCACGAACAGCGCCCCCACGCCGACGGCTGTGGTCAGGCAGGCGAAATAGAACACGATGGCCGCAGTATGTTCGGACGCCGCGAGCCGTCGCGTCTGGATAATGGAAATGGCGGCGAAGGCGGCGCCGGCCAGAGCCACGGCGGCGCCCGTTCCCTCCTGGCCAATGGTCCGGCTGAAATCGGCCAAGGATTGGACGCCGCCGATATGGTCCGACAGCATTGCGAGCACGCCGCCGAAACCGATCATCACCGCGAGCCAGCGGCTGGCGTGGACGTTTTCACGCAGGGCGAAGGCGGCGATAAGCGTCACGAAAATCGGCGAAGCGTAGAAATAGGCGGTGGCGTCGGCAAGCGGCAGCAGCGCAAGGCTGATAAAATTGGCGAACATGCCCGCCGTCCCCGAGAGGCCCCGGCCAAGATGGCCAAGCGGTCGCCGCGTGGTCAGATGGCCGGGAAAGCCGCCCGTCCACCACAGCCAGGCGAACAGCAGGCCCAGCGCCACGATCGAGCGAAAGAACACAATTTCGGAGACCGGAATCCGTGGCGCCGCGATTCGCACGCCGATCGCCATGGCGGTGAAGGCAAGGGTCGAGAGGATCTTGAGAAGAATTCCAAGCGTCATTTTGTGACCAGGAGCGTCATTTTGTGACCAAAGCCAACATCGTCATCGTCTCGCAATAATAAACTGGCAGCAAAAACAGGAAGGACGCATCAGCGGGCACGACCATGACAGCCAGGCACGACATCAACGCCGAATCTCACGCGCCGCAGCAATACCGCACCTTGTTCATTTCCGATATTCATCTCGGCACGAGAGGCTGCCAGGCCGGCCTGTTGCTGGACTTTCTCAAACATAACGAATCCGAGGAGCTTTTCCTCGTCGGCGACATTATCGACGGCTGGCGGCTCAAGAGCGGCTGGCATTGGCCGCAGGCCCATAATGACGTCGTGCAGAAACTGCTGCGCCGGGTGCGCAAGGGAACCCGCGTCGTGTTTATCCCCGGCAATCACGACGAATTCGCGCGCGAGTTCCTCGGCATGGAGTTCGGCGGCGTCGAGGTGATCGACCATGCCGTCCACGAAACGGCGGACGGCAAGAAGATGCTGGTCGTCCACGGCGACCAATTCGACATCGTGGTGAATCACGCCCGCTGGCTCGCTCACCTCGGGGACTGGGCCTATGATTTCGCGATCTGGACCAATAGCTGGTTCAACGCCGCCCGCCGCAAGCTCGGCCTGCCCTATTGGTCCTTTTCCAAATGGGCTAAGCTCAAGGTCAAGAACGCTGTGAATTTCATCGGCGATTTCGAGGAGGCTCTCGCCGCCGAAGCGCGCAAACGCGGCGTCGATGGCGTGATCTGCGGTCACATCCATCATGCCGTCATTCGCCAGATCGATGGCGTGACCTATGTCAACACCGGCGATTTCGTCGAATCCTGCACCGCCATCGCCGAACATTTCGATGGCCGGCTCGAACTCATTCATTGGGGCCTGCTCGAAGCCGAACGCGCGGGGCCGCCGAAGCTCGTCACGCTGGCTCTGCCCGAGCCAATGATCGAACCTACCGCGGCCCGCAAGGCCGCAGCAGGCGGCTGAAAACCGCTCAGACTTCGACCGGCTCGCCGGCCGCCAGCCAATCCTGCATGGAGCCTTCGTAGTGGGCGATGGCGTCGCGACGGCCGCCAAGCCGCGCCATTTCTATCGCCTGCAGCGTGCGCTTGCCCGAACGGCAGTTGAACACGATGCGCTTGGCGGGATCGCGCGGCAGCTGCGCCGGGTCGAAGCGCGAGAGCGGCATGGTGAGCGCGCCCGGGATATGGCCCGCCGCATATTCATTCGGCTCACGCACGTCGATGAGCGCGATCGATCCGTCGGCCAAGCCTTTCTTGAGTTCGTCGCGCGTAACCACTTCGACCATCGTCTCTCTCCAAAACCGTGACATTCATGTGCGCAAAATAATTGGTTTCGCCGACAATACCAGTTCCATGCCAGAATTTTGACGCAGCCGCGAGGTCTGTTACGCGGCGCCGCAATTCGCGCTCGTCAGCTCCCGCTTGGCAAAGCCTGATTGGCGGGCTCTGATTGGCGGGTTCTGATTGGAAAGTCTTGCTTGGCAAGCGGCGCGAATCCGCCGAAGCTGCCCTCCCGGAGGTTCTCCATGTCCTTTTCGTTACGCGCCGCCCTGGTCCTGGTCGCCGGGACTTTCGCCGTCGCGCCAGCCTGGGCCGAGGACGTCGCGATCGCCGAGGCCGTGCTGGCGAAAGGGCCCACGAGCAAGATCACCTTCCGGAACATCACGATCAAGGACAGCAACCTGTCCCAGGCGGAAGCGACCAGCCTCTTCACCGGCGCGCTGTCGCGCGAGGATCTCGGCGCGATGCTGGAGCGGATGCAGGCCAGCCACGTCACCATCCCCGAGGCCGAAATCCTGACCGAGAGCGGCGATCATTTCACGCTCCACAACATCGTGGCCGACTCCATCGTACATGGCGGCGCGCAAGGCCTGTCCTTCGCCTCGGCGGACGGCGTCCTGCCGGACGACAGCGGAGACACGAGCGTTCGGCTCGGCGCGCTGCGGATCGAGCATATTTCCATGCCCGGCCTCGCGGCGGCGCTTCGCGCGGGCGACCCCGGCGTCGCGGCCTTCCGCTTCTCGCGTCTGGTCCTTGAGAGCGGCGATCTTTCCGCCGTGGACAAGGGCACGCCCGCCGGCGCGCCGGGCGGCAACCGGGTTCTGCTCCACGCCGGACCCGCGACCATCGAGCAGAGCTTCGATCCCGATGGCGCACCGCTCGAAGGCGCGGCGAGCCTGACCGGGATCACCTTGAAAATGCCGCCGAAATCCAAGGGCGGCGAGTCGCTCGCGGCCTTCGGCTATCCCGAACTTTCGGGCGAGTTCCTTTACTCCGGCGCCTATGACCCGGCGGCGAAAATCTATCGGCTGAAAACCTACGGCCTCGACATCAAGAACGCCGGACGGATCGCCTTCAGCGCCCAGTTTTCGGGGGTGCCGAAGGTGTTTTTCACTGGAGAGAAGGATGTCCGGGAAAAAGCCGCGCGCGACGCCTTCGTCGACTGGGCGCAAATCGATGTGAGCAACGCCGGGCTGTTCGACAAGGTCGTCGCTTTTGTCTCGATCAGCCAGCGCAAGCCGCCGGAGGCCGTCAAGGCCGAATGGCGGGCGATTGTTTCGCAGGCGCCGCTGCTGTTTTCCGGCGCCCCGGTGATCGCGGTCGCCGCCCATGCGATGGACAAATTCATCAGCGATCCGAAAACCTTGACACTTCGGATCAAGGGCAAGGATTCGCCCTTGAAACTCGACGATTTCGCTCATATCGAAGACTTGGCCGCCTTTTTGAATCGCCTGGATGTCACGAGCGCGCCCGGCCCGTCCGCTCCCGCCAAACCCGCTTCCGGAACCAGGCTCTGAGGCGTCCCTCTCGATGGGACTGCCCCGCGCGAGCGGGACGTTTAGCTTGAGTTGAAGGAAACGCCGACGCGAATCGCGCAGCTCAATCGCGCGACACGACGGTTCACGACCGTAGGGGGTCCGCAATGACTGAACGCATCTCGTCTGATCTGCAATCGGGCGCTCTCATCTATCACGCCCATCCGCGCCCCGGCAAAATGGAGATCCGCGCCACCAAGCCGCTCGGCAACCAGCGCGACCTTGCGCTGGCCTATTCGCCCGGCGTCGCCGCCCCCTGCCTCGAAATCGCCGCCGATCCCGGCAAGGCCGCCGATTATACCATCCGCCAGAACCTCGTCGCCGTCATCACCAATGGCACCGCCGTGCTCGGCCTGGGCGACATCGGCCCGCTCGCCGCCAAGCCAGTCATGGAGGGCAAGGCGGTCCTGTTCAAGAAATTCGCCGGCATTGACGTGTTCGACATCGAGATCGCGGAGCTTGACGTCGACAAGCTGGTGGACGCCATCGCGTCGATGGAGCCGACCTTCGGCGGCATCAATCTCGAGGATATCAAGGCGCCCGAGTGCTTCGAAGTCGAACGCCGCCTGCGCGAAAGAATGTCGATCCCGGTCTTCCATGACGACCAGCATGGCACCGCGATCATCGTCGGCGCCGCCGTGCGGAATGGACTCAATCTCGCCGGCAAGAAGATTTCTGAAGCCAAGATCGTGGCGTCAGGCGCTGGCGCGGCTGCGCTGGCCTGCCTGGAGCTGCTGGTCGCGCTCGGCGCCCGCCGCCAGAACATCTATGTCTCGGACATCGAAGGCGTGGTCTATAAGGGCCGCAACAAGCTGATGGACCCGCTCAAGGAGACCTTCGCGCAGGACACTTCCGCCCGCACCCTCGCGGACATCATTCCGGACGCCGACGTCTTCCTCGGGCTGTCCGCTGGCGGCGTGCTGAAGCCGGAAATGGTCAAGACCATGGCGCCGACGCCGCTCATCCTCGCTCTGGCCAATCCCTATCCCGAAATCCTGCCCGAGGACGCTCTGGCCGCCCGCCCCGACGCCATGCTGTGCACGGGTCGCTCGGATTATCCCAACCAGGTCAATAACGTCCTCTGCTTCCCCTATATCTTCCGGGGCGCGCTGGATGTTCACGCCACCACGATCAACGAGGCGATGAAGCTCGCCGTCGTCGAGGCCATTTCGGCTTTGGCGCGCGAGACGCCGTCGGACGTGGTGGCCCGCGCCTATGGCGGCGTCGCGCCGGTCTATGGCAAGGATTCGTTGATCCCCTCGCCTTTCGACCCTCGCCTGATCCTGCGCATCGCGCCAGCCGTGGCCCGCGCGGCGATGGAGAGCGGCGTCGCGAAGAAGCCCATCGAGGATTTCGTCGCCTATCAGGAAAAGCTGGAGCGCACGGTCTATCGCTCGGGCTTCATCATGAAGCCGCTGATGCTGGCGGCCAAGGCCGCGCCCAAGCGCGTGGTCTATTCCGAGGGCGAGGACGAGCGCGTGCTGCGCGCCGTCCAGTCCGTGGTCGAGGAAGGCATCGCCCAGCCGATCCTGATCGGCCGCCGCGCGGTGGTCGAAAAGCGCATCAAGGCGTTCGGCCTTTCCATCGCCGTCGATCGCGATTTCACGCTGGTCGATCCGCAGGACGACCCGCGCTACAATGATTACGTGGCGACCCTGCTGTCGATCGCCGGACGCCGCGGCATCAATCCCAATACGGCGCGGACCCTGGTGCGCACCAACGCCACGGTCATCGGCGCCCTCGCGCTGGCGCGCGGCGAGGCCGACGCTTTGCTTTGCGGCCTCGAAGGCCGGTTCGGCTCGCGGCTCGCCTATTTGCGCGACATTGTCGGCGTCGCGCCGGGCGTCTCCGAATATTCCTCGATGAGCCTTCTGATCAGCAGCAAGGGCGCGTTCTTCATGGCCGACACCCATGTCCGGCGCGACCCGACCGCAGCGGAAATCGCTGAAACCGCGCTGCTCTGCGCCGTCCATGTGCGCCGTTTCGGCCTCAAGCCCAAGATCGCTTTGCTGTCCCATTCCGACTTCGGCTCGGACAATTTCTCACCTGTTGCGGCGAAAATGCGAGAAGCTGTGGAGATCATTCGCCAGAATGCGCCCGAACTCGAGGTCGACGGAGAAATGGCGGCCGACTCCGCGCTTTCTCAAGACGTCCGCAATCTCGTCCTGCCCGGCTCAAGGCTCAAGGGCGAGGCCAATGTGCTGATCATGCCCGATCTGTCCTCGGCCAATATCGCCTATCAGATGACCAAGATGATGACCGATGCGCTGCCGGTCGGGCCGATCCTGCTCGGCTCGGCGCGGCCGGCGCATATTCTGACCCCCTCGATCACCGCGCGCGGCATCGCCAACATGACCGCCGTGGCTGTCGTCGAGGCGCAGCGTAACGATCAGGACCACGACATGGCCTGAGCGCCACAGGAAGCTTGCGCGGGCGTGAATGGCCCGCGCAAGCCGCCATGCCCGGCCCCGTTTTACAGTTTCGCCACAAGTGTTAACGGCGCTACCGCCAGTTTTCGCGCGTTATTCCGACTCAGTGTGGACTCTTACATTCATCGCCAGCAAGCAACATCGGCGAGAAACTGCTCATAACATGTTGATTTTAAAGCAAATTGCAAATTGAAAAGAAATTCGTTAGAATTTTTCCTGCAATAACTTCGGCCTGATCCGACAACGCCCCAGCGCCTTCTGTTCAGTCCTTTTCGGCCCCCGAGCTAATTCGCGCGCATTGGGGTCGCGTCGCCGTCAGGTCGAAGTCTCTTGCGGGTGACTCCAGAAGTCAATTGCCCGCGGCGATGAAACTTTTTTACGATATAGACGTCACATCCGATGAAGCATTTCGGAATTGAACGTCTTTAGTTTCCGCCCAAGGCGATCCCGTTCAGTCGTCGCGCCGTGTTTTACGGCGGGAGTGTTTCATTGCCACCGGAAAAGCCAATTCGGATTTTCATTGCCGAAAACGAGACGCCCGCTCGGCGCTCCTTCGCGTCCATAATCGACGGAACCCCTGGATTTGAAGTCATCCGGCCACCCGGCGACCGCGCGCAGCGTGACGCGCCACACATCGTCTTGCTGGACCATGAGGCGCCGGCGCTCGATGGCGCGGGCGCGGCGGTGCGGCGGATCCTGCGCGAGCGCCCAGACGCGCAGGTGATTGTCCGGGCCGGTCCCGGCGACGACGATCATATGTTCGATTTCATCTGCGCCGGCGCGCAGGCCTATCTGCCCCATGACGCCGCCGACAGTGAAATCCTCGATACGATCCGCGCCGTTGCGCTTGGCCAGTCGCGTCTCGCGCCTGCCCTCACGCGCAGGCTGATCGACGAGTTCCGGCGCATCTGCCATGCGGCGCGCGGCGACGGTGTGCCCTATTGCGCCCCCGAGGAGGCGCTGACCGAGCGCGAAAAGGACATCCTCCAGCTGATCGTCGAAGGCAAGGGCAACAGGGCGATCGCCTCGACGCTCAAACTCGCCGAAGGCACGGTCAAGAATTACGTCAGCCGCATCATGGAAAAGTCCAACGCCCGCAGCCGCACCGAGCTCGCGGTCAAATCGCTCAACCGTCGGAGCGAATAAAAAAAGGCCGCATCTTTCGACGCGGCCTTTCTCAAATTCATTTCCGCTCTCAGTGGCCGGTCAGATTGGCCTTGGCGCGAGCCCACCAGCCAGAACGCTTGGGCTGGTTCGGATCGGCCTCGGTGATCACTGGCAAGTCCGGCTGATGCGGCGCAGGCGCCAGCTCCGGCGCAGGCGACAAAGCCTCGACAGGCGCAGGCTCGGCCGGCGCCGTCTCAGTGGGCGCAGGCTCGGCCACAGCTTCAGCTTTCGCTTCATGACCATTGGCCGATTGGACGTAGGATTCCTGAACGGGAGCCCGCTGGACAGGCGAAGGCTGAACAAGTTCGGGAACGGGCGGGATTTCGCCGATCTCCAGCCTCTCCGTCTCGACCTCGGTCTCCGTCGCGACGGTTTCCGAACCGGCCGACCAAACCGGCAGCGGCGCGAATTGCGCGTCTTCCGACAGCGTCTCGATCAAGGCGTCGCCGCCTTCCGCCGTTTCAGCTCCGGCTTCCTCGGACGGCCGCCAATCGCCGGCGTTTTCCAGGGTTTCGCCACCGGACCGGCTGCGATTACGGCGGCGCCAGTTGCCGCGACCGCGACGACGGCCCTCCGGGCCCTCCCGCGCGCCCTCCTCATCGCTCTCGTCTTCGCCGACAGGAGCCATGAGGTCGCCGCTGATCTCCGCGACGGTTTCCAAACCTTCATCGGAAGGTTGCGGCGCGCTGGCGTCAACGCCCGCGCCATCGCGCTCGAAATTGCGGCCCCGCCCACGACGACGACGCCGGCGGCGACGGCTTTCGCTGTCGGCGCGCTCCTCGGCGGTCTCGCCTTCGGCGACGTCGGCGGCCTCGATCTCGGCCTCCTCCTCGAATTCGACTTCAAGCTCTGCTTCGCCGATCGGCTCGATGTCTTCCACCGGACGGCGCGGATCGAACCGGCGCAGCGGATCGGACGGGCCCGCGGCGGGTTCGCCGCGCTCAAGCGCATGATACGCGCCGCCGGTGAGCGAGTCGTCGGCCATGACAATGACCGAAACGCCGAAACGCTCTTCGATCAGGCGCAGCAGAGACCGCTTCTGGTTGAGGATGTAAAGCGCGATATCGGTGCGGGTGCGCAGGATGATGTCGTGCGAGGCGCTCTTGATCAGCGCGTCCTCGAGCACACGCATGACATGGACGGCGACCGAGGCGGTCGAACGCACCGTGCCGACGCCGGCGCAATGCGGGCAGACCACGGACGACCCTTCGAGCACGCCCGTGCGGATGCGCTGGCGCGACATTTCGAGCAGGCCGAAATGCGAGATGCGGCCGACCTGGATGCGGGCGCGATCGTCCTTGAGCGCCTCCTTGATGCGGCGCTCGACCGCGCGATTGTTGCGGCCCTCTTCCATGTCGATGAAATCGACCACGATCAATCCAGCGAGATCGCGCAAGCGCAGCTGCCGCGCGACTTCGTCCGCCGCTTCAAGATTGGTGCGCAGCGCGGTGTCTTCGATATTGTGCTCGCGCGTCGAGCGGCCCGAGTTCACGTCGATGGCGACGAGGGCTTCGGTCTGGTTGATGACCAGATAGCCGCCGGATTTCAACGTGACCTGATTGTGGAACAGGGCGTCGAGCTGGGCCTCCGCGCCCCATTTGGCGAAAACAGGCTGCGGATCGCGGTAGCATTGGACATTTTTGACATGACTCGGCATCAGCAGGCGCATGAAGTCGCGCGCCTCGCGATAGCCGGCGTCGCCTGCGACGACGACCTCGTCGATTTCCTTGCTGTACAGGTCCCGGATGGCGCGCTTGATCAGCGAGCCTTCCTCATAGACCAGGGCCGGCGCGCTGGACGACAAGGTCAACGCCCGCACCTGCTCCCACATGCGCATCAGATATTCGAAGTCGCGCTGGATTTCCTGCTTGGTGCGCGAAGCGCCCGCCGTGCGCAGGATGACGCCCATGCCTTCCGGAACTTCCAGGTCCTGGGCGATTTCCTTGAGACGCTTGCGATCATTCGCTTCCGTGATCTTGCGCGAAATGCCGCCGCCGCGCGCGGTGTTGGGCATCAGCACCGAATAGCGGCCGGCGAGCGAAAGATAAGTGGTGAGGGCGGCGCCCTTGTTGCCGCGCTCTTCCTTGACGACCTGGATGAGCAGCACCTGGCGGCGCTTGATGACTTCCTGAATCTTGTACTGGCGGCGCATGCGCGGCGCCCGATAGGGCGTCTCGTCCATGGCGTCGCCGCCGAGCTGCTCGACGATCTCTTCTTCGTCCTGCTCGCCGTTCTCGTTCTCGGCATTTTCCCCGTCATGATCGGGGGCGGCGCGGTCGCTTTCCTGCTCGCGGTTCAGGAAATCGCTGGCGCGCGCTTCGTCATCTTCCGCAGCATATTCGGCGGACGAATCCTGCGAATGGTCATGATCCGGCGCGTCGCCCTCGTGCTGAGCGAAAGCCGGCGCCTCGGTTTCGGAACGCTCTTCGCTCGCTTCCGCCGCGCCTTGGACGGCCTGCGGCTCTTCGGCGGCGTCTTCCTCGACAATGGCGAAGCCTTCGGGATCGCTGGCCAGCTCATGCCGCTCGGCATGCGGCTGCGGCTCAGCCTCCGCCAGGGGCTCGACGGGAGCTTCGGCGGCGGAGTCCGTTTCCGCGCTAACTGCTTCGACCGGCGCGGGCGCAAATTCTTCAGTCGGCGACAATTCGGCGGTTTCGGTCTGCGCGACCGCGTTTTCGTCAACCGAATAGACTTCCTCGGACTGGCCATTCGTCTCGGCGTCGAGCGCGGCCTGTTCGCTTTCGTTGGAAATCTCGCCGGTCACCCGCTCGTCGTCGCTGGGGCGGCGGCGCTCGGATCCACGCCGATTACGGCGGCTGCGGCGACGGCTGGAATCCTCGTCGTCTTCCTCTCGGTGGGCGCGGCTCTCTTCTTCAAGCAGGGCGGCCCGATCCGAATGCGGAATCTGGTAATAATCGGGGTGAATTTCCGAAAAGGCGAGAAAGCCGTGGCGATTGCCGCCATATTCAACGAAAGCGGCTTGAAGCGACGGTTCGACGCGCGTCACTTTCGCCAGATAGATATTGCCCCGCAGCTGCTTCTTGGAGGCGGACTCGAAATCGAACTCCTCGACCCTATTGCCGCGCAGCACCACCACCCGCGTCTCTTCGGGGTGGGAGGCGTCGATGATCATTTTGTTGGCCATTGTGAACTCTTGTTGGCAAGGCGCGGCTGAACGCCGCGTCGGCTGCCGCGAACGCGCCGGCCCGATCGGACCGGTCCGGCGAAAATGCGCAAGCCGCGACGCGCCGCTCGGGGCGCGCCTTGCGAGTGAAGGTTGAACGAAGTTGTGGATGGGCGACAGGCCGCGAAACGACGCGGCGTAAAACCATGCGGGCGCTGCCCGGCCGGAGGATCGTGGCGACGAAGGCCGGCGAAAACGGGATCGCAGGGAAACGCGCAGCGTCCCGGCGCTTTGCCGCGCCGAACAATTTCCCGATGACAGCCTTCGCGCGGCCTAAAAATCCGCTGCGAAGATCAATTGCGAACCCTAGCAAAATTCTTCACCTAGCCTCCGGCGTCATAATGCGCCGGAATAATGTCCCGGATCGGCTGCCGAAAGGGTTGTGGCGCAAGCCGCGCGTCGGCGCGAATGAATGCCGCTGCTGCAGCGGCGCGCCAAGGCTGGAAGGGCCTTCCCCATTCGTTTGGCGCGAATCTCGCCGCGCCCGAACCGGACCTCTTTCTTTCTAGACGAAGGAACGCCACTTTGGCAAGTTTCCCACGCCTGTTGCCTCATTGCCACAGCTGAGAGCGCGGCGAGTGCTTATCAAGGTAAACGCCTCTTAACATTTTCATGATGTGAGTGAGTGGCGCCGTCGCCGTTGGGCAAGGGCTCGCCAAGCGTGCTGAAAGTCGGAAACATTCGGAAAATCATGACAATGGGACGCCCGGAGCGGAAATACGCAAGCTTTGCCGCGCGGCGTCAGCCAGGTCGCCGCCTTGGCCTGATCCCGGCTTTCGCCGCCTTGCTTGCCCTCGCGCCTTTCACCGGTTTGCGCGCCCAACCCGCGCCACCCCTCGCCATTGCGGTTCGTAGCGAGGTTCAAGGCCATGAAAGCCGCCTGACCTTCACGCTGCAATCCTGCGTCCAGGCGGAATCCTATCTGCTGGAGACCCCGAACCGCGCGATCCTCGACCTTCCCGAGGTCAATTTCCAGATCGATCCCCGCGAGGGCCTACCCGAACCCGCGCCCAAGCCCCAGAAGCATCGACACAGGGCGTCCGCCAAGGAGACAGACAGCGCCAAGGCGACGCCCGGCCCCGCCGCCGGCGCCGGCCTCATCGCCTCCTACCGTTTCGGCCGTCTTGCGCCCGGAAAGTCGCGCGTCGTGGTGGATCTGACCGGACCGGCGTCGATTGTTTCAACCTCCTGCGCGCCATCGCCGGGCGCCTTCGAACTGACTTTAACCCTTGCGCCCGCCTCCGAGGCTGCGTTCAAGGCCGCAGCCCGCGCGGGCTCCGAGAAGCAGGCTCGCGCCACGGTCCAAAGCGCGCCTCCCGCGCCCCTGCCCCCCTCGGCCGGCGCGCAAAAGCCCGTCATCGTGCTCGACCCCGGCCATGGCGGCGTGGACACGGGGGCGTTGGGCCGCGAACACGCCATCGAAAAATATGTCGTGCTCGATTTCGCCAAGGCGCTCGGCGCCAAATTGCGCGCTCGCGGAAGTTATCGGGTGGTCTTCACCCGCGAGGACGACAGTTTCGTGTCGCTCGGCCAGCGTGTGCGCATCGCCCGCAATCTCAACGCAGCGCTTTTCGTCTCGGTCCATGCCGACGCGCTCGCCCGGGACGGCGACGAGGTGCAGGGCGCGACGGTCTATACCGTCTCCGACCGCGCCTCCGACGCCGAGGCCGCCCGTGTCGCCGAACATGAAAACAAGGCCGATTCCGCCGCCGGAGAAGAGGCGAAGGAAGACGCCAGCGACGTTAATGACATCCTGTTCGAACTGACGCGGCGCGAGACCCGGGCCTATTCCCATGTCGTCGCCCGTTCGCTCACCAATTATTGGAAGGTCGCGGCGCGCCTGAACAAGAATCCGCGCCGCTCGGCCGGCTTCGTGGTCCTCAAGGCGCCGGACGTACCTTCCATCCTGCTCGAACTCGGCTATCTCTCCAACGAGGAAGACGTCGCCGACCTGACGTCGCCGGCCTGGCGCGAAAAGGCCACCGAGCAGGCGGCGAAGGCGATCGACGCCTTTTTCGCCCAGCGGCAGCCTGAAAAGCAGCCCGAGATCCAACCTGAGAACCAGCCTGAGAACTTGGCCCCAACGCCCGACGCACCCGCCCTCAAAGCGACACAAAGCACGGGCAACTAACACGAAAGTGCGACTCGTCCCGACGCGCCGCCGGCCAAGGCCGGAAACCAGCGGGAATTTTGGCGTGACCCACGATATGCGGGGATGCTATAGGCGCGCTGGAAGCGGTCGATTCCGCGAGACAATTGCTGGCCAACCGCCCCGGCGTCGCGAAAGGTGATTAGATGCGTTTCATCGCCCGGTTTCTTGGCTTTCTCTTCGCGACGGGCGCGATTGTCTTCGTCGGCGGCGCCCTCGCCGTCGGCGGGCTGATCTATATCTATTCCAAGGATCTGCCGGACTATACGCAGCTCAAGAATTACGAGCCGCCGGTCATGACCCGCGTTCACGCCGGCGACGGGTCGATCCTCGCCGAATATTCGCATGAGCGCCGCCTCTTCCTGCCTTCGAACGCCATTCCGAACCAAGTGAAGCAGGCCTTCATCTCGGCCGAGGACAAGAATTTCTACAGCCATCACGGCATCGACCCCGAGGGCATGGCCCGCGCGGCGATGGTGCTGATACAGGGCTCCAAGCACATGCAGGGCGCCTCGACCATCACTCAGCAGGTGGCCAAGAACTTCCTGCTCACCAACGAGCGCTCCTTCGACCGCAAGATCAAGGAAGCTCTGCTGTCGATGCGCATCGAGCAGACCTATTCGAAAGAGCGCATCCTCGAACTCTATCTCAACGAGATCTATCTCGGTCTCGGCAATTACGGCATCGCCGCAGCCGCGCTCAATTATTTCGACAAGTCGGTGCACGAGCTGACTCTGGCCGAAACCGCCTATCTCGCCGGCCTGCCCAAGGGACCGAACAATTACAATCCCTGGCGCAACCGCGAGGCCGCAATCGCCCGCCGCAATTACGTCATCGAACGCATGGTCGAGAACGGCTATGTCTCGCGCGCGGACGGCGACGCCGCCAAGGCCGAGCCCCTGAATGTCAATCCGCGCGCGCTCTCGCCCAATTCCATCGCCGCCGGCTATTTCGCCGAGGAGGTTCGCCGCGAGTTGAACGACCGCTATGGCGACAAGAAGCTCTATGAGGGCGGCCTGTCGGTGCGCGCCACGCTCGATCCGAAGATGCAGATGATGGCCCGCAAGGCGCTCGCCGACGGCCTGATCCGCTTCGACGAAGCTCACGGCTTCCGGGGCCCCGTGAAACAGATCGACATTGGTTCCGACTGGGGCCAGGCTCTGGCCCAGGTGCCGGCGCTCGGCGACGTCGCGCCCTGGCGGCTTGCCGTGGTGCTGGACGTCAACGACATGAGCGCGCGCATCGGCCTGCAGCCGCCGCGCGAAAAATCCGGCGAAACCTCGCGCGTCCGCGAGACGGGAACGATCACCGCCGATGGCGCCCGCTTCCTGCGCAAGCGCTTCCGGCAGGCCTTCGCGCCGGGCGACGTCATCTATGTCGAACCGCTCGAAGGCAAGCCCGGCCAGTATCGCCTGCGCCAGATTCCGGAAATCTCCGGCGCGCTTGTCGCGATGGACCCCTATACGGGCCGCGTTTTCGCCATGGCTGGCGGATTCTCCTTCGACCAGTCGTCCTTCAACCGCGCGACGCAGGCGCTGCGCCAGCCGGGGTCGTCCTTCAAGCCCTTCGTCTATTCGGCGGCGCTCGACAATGGCTATACGCCCTCCTCGATCATTCTCGACGAGCCGATCGAAATCGTGCAGTCCAATGGCGAGGTCTGGCGGCCGGAAAACTTCGAATCCGGCAATTACGGCCCGCATACCCTGCGCTACGGCATCGAGCATTCCAAGAACCTGATGACCGTGCGCCTCGCCCGCGACGTCGGCATGCCGCTGATCGCCGAATATGCCCGCCGCTTTGGCGTTTACGACGACATGGCGACCTATCTGCCCATGGCGCTCGGCGCGGGCGAGACGACGCTGATGCGCATGGTTACGGCCTATTCCATGCTGGCCAATGGCGGCAAGCGCATCAAGCCGACCCTGATCGACCGCATCCAGGACCGCTGGGGCCATACCATCTACCGCCACGACGAGCGCCAATGCCTGGGCTGCGAGGCGCCGAAATTTGAGGCCGACAGCGAGCCCAAGCTGGTGGACAATGCCGAACAGGTGCTCGACCCGCTAACCGCCTATCAGATCACTTCGATCATGGAAGGCGTGATTCAGCGCGGCACCGGCGTCTCGATCCGGGAGGTCGGCAAGCATCTCGCAGGCAAGACCGGCACCACTAATGACGCCAAGGACCTCTGGTTCGTCGGCTTCTCGCCGGACCTCGCGGTGGGCGTTTATCTCGGCTATGACAAGCCGCGCTCGATGGGCGATTCCGCCCAGGCCGCGCTCTATGCCGCGCCGATCTTCCGTGACTTCATGAAGATGGCGCTGGCCAACAAGCCCGATACGCCCTTCCGCGTGCCGCCGGGCATCAAGCTGATTTCGGTCGATGCGAAATCCGGCATGCGCTCGACCGGCGCCGGTTCGATCATGGAAGCCTTCAAGCCCGGCACCTCACCGTCTGACTCGTATGGCGGCGGCGCGCCGGCGGCGGCCCATGGCCCCGGCACGGATCAGCAGATCGGCTCCGGCACGGGCGGT
This sequence comes from Rhodoblastus sp., assembly GCF_019449565.1. Taxonomy (GTDB): domain Bacteria; phylum Pseudomonadota; class Alphaproteobacteria; order Rhizobiales; family Beijerinckiaceae; genus Rhodoblastus. The sequence goes on from NZ_JAGRPM010000072.1 coordinate 25,001, forward strand.
CTTTACTGACCGCCAGCGCCGCGAAGCGCCGCCAAGAGGTTTACAGGCGGCCCTTCGCCCCTTATCTGTGCCCCTCCGAATTTAACGTCAGGAATCACCCATGCGCGCGGAAGCCGTTTCGCTCGTCGAGCAGATCAAGCAGTCAGTCGGGCTGCTGAGGAGGCATCTTTGACGTCGAATCCTCGACGCGCCGCCTCGCGGAACTGAACGCCAAATCCGAAGACCCGAATTTCTGGAACGACGCCGAAGTCGCCCAGAAGCTTATGCGCGAGCGCACGGAGCTCGAAGACCGTCTCGGCTCGCTCGAAAAATTCGAGCGCGAGCTGGAAGACGCCATCACGCTCGTCGAACTCGGCGAGATGGAGGGCGACGAAGAGGCCGCGCAGGAAGGCGTTGCGCTGCTGAAAGGCGTCAAGGCCGAGGCCGAGCGCAGGCAGGTCGAGGCCCTGCTTTCGGGCGAGGCTGACGCCAACGACACCTTCATCGAAATCCATTCCGGCGCCGGCGGCACCGAAAGCTGCGACTGGGCGCGCATCTTGCTGCGCATGTATTCGCGCTGGGGCGAGCGCCACAAGTTCAAGGTCGAGCTGATCGAAGAAACCCCGGGCGACGAGGCCGGCATCAAATCGGCCACTTTGCTCATCAAGGGCCATAACGCCCACGGATGGGCCAAGACCGAATCCGGCGTGCATCGCCTGGTGCGCATCTCGCCCTTCGATTCCAACGCCCGCCGCCACACCAGCTTCGCCTCAGCCTGGGTCTATCCGGTCATCGACGACAAGATCGACATCCAGGTCAATGAAAGCGATTGCCGCATCGACACCTATCGCGCCCAGGGCGCGGGCGGCCAGCACATCAACACCACCGATTCCGCGGTGCGCATCACCCATATCCCGTCGGGCATCGTCGTCGCTTGCCAGATGGAGCGGTCGCAGCACAAAAACCGCGCCACGGCCTGGAACATGCTGCGCGCCCGCCTCTACGAGCAGGAACTGGAGCGCCGCGAGGCCGAGGCCAACAAGATCAACGCCACCAAGTCCGAAATCGGCTGGGGCCACCAGATCCGCTCTTACGTGCTGCAGCCCTACCAGATGGTCAAGGACCTGCGCACTGGCTACGTCTCCGGCACGCCGGATGAAGTCCTGGACGGCGATCTCGACCCCTTCATGGAAGCCTCGCTCGCCCAGCGCGTCCACGGCGGCGGCCCCGACAAGGTCGAAGACGTAGATTGAGGATTTCCTTGCGGGCGACGCCCGCAAGGATTGGTTTCATCTATCCAGTAAAGGCGTCAAAACCTCGCCGTCGCCGCCGCGCCGCATGGCGACGACAGGAATGGGCGCGATCCATTGCGCGATTTCCGCGAGCGTCTCCGCGAAAGGAACGCTCGCGACGTCGCCCTTTCCTTGGCCTTCGTTGACGACGATGGCCGCAATCGCCGCCCCTTTCGCCCGCAAAACCTCCACTGCGGTCAGCGTATGGCTGATAGTGCCGAGATAGTCGCCGACGACCAGAACGATCGGCGCACCCGCCGCGACGATCCAGTCCAGCACGGTCTTTTCGTCATCGAGTGGGACCATGACGCCGCCAACGCCTTCGATTAGCGTCACGTCAGCATCTTCCCGCAACACATTGCGTGAAAAAGAAAAAAGAGCGTCGCAGTCGAGCGTCCGCCCTTCCGCCCGCGCCGCCATGTTCGGCGCCACCGGCGCTTTGAACCGCCAGGGCGAGATTTTGGCCAGAGCCTCGTCCGTTGGCGCCTCGCCCAGCGCGGCGAGGATTTCGCCGGTGTCGCTGGCCGCGATTTCCTGCTTGTCGAAGCCCGAGATGACTGGCTTAAAGGCGGCGACCTTCATGTTTTTGGACCGCGCCAGCCGGATCAGCGCCGTGGTGACATAGGTCTTGCCGATTCCGGTCCCGGTCGAGGTGATAAAATAAGAAATGGCCAAATCCCCGCCCCCGAACGATCTGCTGCAACATATCTGGCTGCCTTACACCCAGATGCAGACTGCCCGCCAGCCCTTGGCCGCCGTCTCAACCCAAGGGTCGCTGATCCGTCTCGCGGATGGCCGCGAATTGATCGACGGCATCGCCAGCTGGTGGACCGCCTGTCACGGCTATAACCACCCCCATATTCAGGCGGCGATGACGGCGCAGCTTGAGAAGATGCCACATGTGATGTTCGGCGGCCTCGTCCATGAGCCCGCCCTGAAACTCGCCGAGCGGCTGGCGGCCAAGACGCCGGGCGATCTGAACCATGTCTTTTTCGTCGACAGCGGCTCGGTGGCCGTGGAAGTGGCGATGAAAATGGCCGTGCAATATTGGCTCAACAAGGGCCAGTCCGGCCGCAGCCGCATGGTCTCGTTCCGCAACGGCTATCACGGCGACACCATGGCCTGCATGTCGGTCTGCGACCCCGACGAATCGATGCACGCCCTATTCAAGGACTATCTGCCGAAACAACTCTTGGCCGAACTGCCGGTGGACGCCACGTCGGAGCAGGCCTTCGACGCCCTGCTTACACGCGAAAAGCACAATATTGCCGCCGTGTTGATCGAGCCTTTGGCGCAGGGCGCGGGCGGCATGAAATTCCATGCGCCCGAGACATTGCGCCGCGTCGCGGACTCCTGTCGTCGCCACGAAATCCTGCTGATCGCCGATGAAATCTTCGTCGGGTTCGGCCGGACGGGAACTCTGTTCGCCTGCGAACAGGCCGGCGTGACGCCCGATATTCTGTGCCTCGGCAAGGGCTTGACCGGCGGGGCCGTGTCGCTGGCGGCCACCCTTGCCCGCCCCCATGTCTATGAGGCCTTCCTGTCCGACGACGCGAGCCGCGCGCTGATGCATGGACCGACCTTCATGGCCAATCCGCTCGCCTGCGCCGCAGCCAACGCCTCGCTCGACCTGTTCGAGAGCGAGCCAAGGCTGGAGCAGGTCGCGCGGATCGAGTCGCAGCTCGGCGAAGGTCTCGCGCCGTGCAAAAAAATCCCGGGCGTGCTGGACGTCCGGGTCAAAGGCGCGATCGGCGTGGTGCAATGCGCGTCATTGGGCGATTCCGCCGCCTTGCGCCAGAATTTCGCCGAACAGGGTTTCTGGATCCGTCCGTTCGGCGACATCGTTTATCTGACGCCGGCTTTCACGATCCGTGAGGATCAGCTCGCCGCCCTGACTTCTTCGATCTCTTCGACGCTGCCGGGCTGGCTTTCCAGATCAAAATGAGCCGGACGCTCCAGGATCTCCTGGACCTTGAGGCCCAGGCGGTCGATCAACTCGCGGTCGGCCTCGGCGTCATTATTGGCCGTGGTCAGCAGCTTTTCGCCATAGAAGATCGAATTGGCGCCGGCCATGAAGCACAGGGCCTGAGCCTCGGCGCTCATTTCGGCGCGGCCGGCTGAAAGCCGCACGCGCGATTGCGGCATGACGATGCGCGCCACGGCGATCATGCGCACCATGTCGAAGGCGTCCACGGCGGGGCGGCCTTCCATCGGCGTTCCGCGCACGGCGACCAGCGCATTGACCGGCACGCTTTCGGGATGGGGGTTCATTTCGGACAGCACGCGCAACAGCGAGGCGCGGTCGAATTCCTTCTCGCCCATGCCGATAATGCCGCCGCAGCAAAGTTCGACGCCGGCGGCGCGGACATGGCTCAGCGTCTCAAGCCGGTCCTCATAGGTGCGGGTCGAGATGATCTCGCCATAGAATTCCGGGCTGGTGTCGAGATTGTGGTTATAGGCGGTCAGGCCAGCCTCGGCGAGGCGCTTGGCCTGATGCGGCTGCAACATGCCAAGCGTGACGCAGGCCTCCATGCCCATTTCGCGGACACCCCTGACCATATCGACCACCGAGTCGAATTCCTTGCCGTCGCGCACCGAGCGCCAGGCGGCGCCCATGCAGAAGCGCGAAGCCCCCGCCTCCTTGGCGATTTGGGCGCGCGAGAGGACGTAATCGACGTCGAACATCGTCTCCTTGGCCTGGCCCGTCTTTTTGGCGTGGTGGGCGCTTTGCGGGCAATAGCCGCAGTCTTCCGCGCAGCCGCCGGTCTTGATCGAGAGCAGGCTGGCAAGCTGGATGGTGTCGTCGTGATATTGACGATGGACCGTTTGCGCGCGATGCACGAGGTCGAGCAGCGGCAAGGCGAACAAAGCCTCGATCTCGTCCTGCTTCCAGTCGTGGCGGCAAGGGTCTCGATCGAGTCCGGATTTTTGCGAATTTTGCGGATTGGACGTCATGACGTTCCCGTGACTTTTTCCTGCGGCTCTCTTATCAGAATGGCGGCAAATGGCAAAAACAGAGATTTACCGAGCCTATTGCGAAGCCCGCGCCGCGCAGAACCGCCTGCGCCAGTTGCAGGGCGCGACTCTCGCGCCCGGCGGACGCATTTGGCGCGGCGGACGCGAACTCGTCAATTTCGCCAGCAATGATTATCTCGGCCTGAGCCAGCATCCGGCCTTGATCGAGGCTGCTTGTTCTTTCGCGCGAAAATATGGCGCCGGCGTCGCCGCCTCGCGTCTGGTGACTGGCGAGAACCCGGCCTTCGCCGCGCTGGAAGCCCGCCTCGCCGCCGCCAAGAACCAGCCCTCCGCCCTCGTGCTCGCCGCCGGCTACCAAACGAACCTGACCGCCGTCGCCGCCTTGGCCGACAAGGAGGTCGCCGGACGCCCGGTGAGCATTTTAGCCGACCGGCTGGCGCATCATTCGCTGCTGCAGGGCGCCCTGCTCTCCGGCGCGCGGCTGATGCGCTTCCAGCACAACGATTGCGATCATCTCGAAAGCCTGTTGCGCGCCCGCAGCGCCAAGGGCGATTACCTCGTCATCCTCACCGAAAGCGTGTTCGGCATGGATGGCGACCTCGCCGACCTTGGCCGCATCGGCGCGCTGGCGCGCGAATTCGACGCCCTGCTCTATGTGGACGAGGCCCATGCGACCGGCGTGTTCGGCGCGGGCGGCTTCGGCCTGTGCGAAGATTTCGCCGATGTGGTCGATGTCGCGATGGGCACCTTCGGCAAGGCGCTCGGCGGCTTCGGCTCCTATCTCGCCTGCGCGGCCGACATCCGGGAATTTCTGATCCAGCGTTGCGGCGGGCTGGTTTACAGCACCGGCCTGCCGCCCGCCGCGCTGGGCGCCATCGACGCCGCGCTGACTCTCGTCCCGAATATGGCCCGAGAGCGCGAAGACCTCTTGGCGCGCGCGCAAAGCCTGCGTGAGGCGCTCACGGCCCAGGGCTGGAATTGCGGGGCCAGCGCCAGCCAGATCATCCCCGTCATTGTTGGCGGCGAGGCCGAGACTTTGGCCTTTGGGGCGGAACTGGAGCGACGGGGCATGCTCGTCGGCGCGATCCGGCCGCCGACGGTGCCGCAAGGCTCCAGCCGCCTGCGGATTTCGCTCAGCGCGGCGCATCGTCCGGAAGACATTGACGCGCTGGCCGCAACCTTGGCCAAATTTGCTCCGCGTTACGCTGGGGCAGAGGCGTGAGGCTGGTTTTCGTCCACGGGTGGGCGCTGGGGCCGGAAATCTGGGATGCATTGGCTTCCCGGCTCAGCGAATACGCGCAGGCGCGGGTCAATCTCGGCTATTTCGGCGCTGCGGACATCCCCACTTTGCAGGAGAGCGACATTCTGGTCGGCCATTCCGCTGGGCTGCTCTGGGGCTTGCGCGAGAAGCGCGATTGGGCGGGCGTCGTCTCGATCAATTCCTTCGCGCGCTTCTGCCTCGACGCGCAGGGGCGCGGCTGCGTCCGCCCGGCGGCGCTGCGCGCCATGCGCCTGTCGCTTGAGCGCGACCCGCAGGATTGCGCCGACGCCTTTCGCCGCTCGCTCGGGATTGCGCCGGCGAGCGGCTCGGCGCAAAAGGAGCACCTGATGGAAGGACTCGATTTGCTGGGCGGCTTCGACGCGACCTCCTCTTTGGACCGCAGGCCCTGTCTCGTGCTGGGCGCTGAGGACGATTTTCTCGCGCCCCCCGCCGCCGCGCGCGATCTGGCCGCGCAATCGGGCGGCGCGCTGGCCTTGAGTGCGACGGGCGGCCATGGCCTGCCCTGGACGGCGCCGGATTTCTGCGCCGCACGGATCGGAGAGTTTTTGCGCGCTCATGAGTTCTGACCCCGCCAACGCCTCCATCGTCGCGGCCTTCGACGCCGCGGCGCAAAGCTATGACGCGATGACGCAAGTCCAGCGCGAGGTTGCGCGCGCCCTCGTCGCGCGGGCGGCGGGTGAGTTTTCCGTGCCGAAAGCCATTCTGGATCTGGGCGCGGGCACTGGCCATGTGACCGAACTGGCCTTGCAGCAATGGCCGCACGCCAAACTGACCGCGCTCGACGCCGCGCCGGCCATGCTGGCGCGGTTGCGAGCCAAATTCCCCCGAGCCAGGTTCCCAAATGTCGCGACAATCCGCCGCGATGCGGCGCGTCTCGATGGTGTCGGGCGCTATGACCTGATTCTATCAAGCATGATGCTGCATTGGCTGGACGCGCCGCGCGACGCGCTGGCGCTTTGGCGCGGCCATCTGGCGCCGGCCGGGCTGCTCTGCGTCGCCGTTCCGGTTGCTGGAAGCCTGCTCGAATGGCGCGATTTCACGCGCTCGGCGGGGATCGAAGACGGACTTTGGGACTTCCCACCGGAGGATTTCGCCAAGGGCCTCGGCGCGAATATCGAAATATCGGATTTTCCCGCCGCATATCCCGACGCCCGGGCCTTCCTACGCGCCCTGAAAAGCGCCGGCGCGCATAAGTCGCGGCCAGGCGCGCCGTCTGCGCGGACGGGCGCGCTGCGCCGCCTGCTGGCGACGCGCGCTGGCCCGTTCAGGGCGACGTTCCGCGTCGCCTTGCTAAGCCTGCGGGCGGATTAAAGGCCGAGCAGGGAGAGATCGAGGCGTCCGCCTTTCAAAGGCGGACAGCAGTAATAGCCGCCATTGACGGGACGCGAGAAGGTGAAGAGCGCGTCCGCGATCCCGTCCTCCAGACCCGCCATGCGCTCCATCATCCGCTCGAACGGATCGAGCGAAGCGCCATAGGCGATGAATTCCAGCCCCTGCCCCTCGTTCGAGGCCCAGGGCTGCGAACGGCGCCACATGAAGGCTTCTGGATCGAAGGATTCCTGCGCCGTGCGCTTGACGTGGGAGCTGGCGGGAGCATCGGGCAATTCCGCATTGTCCTTGAGGCGGCGCCCGATCACGTTGTCGCGATGGTCTTGCGAATGGGCGTTGAACCGCGCCAGATCGTGCGCCCAGCGCTGCACCGCGACAAAGCTGGAAAAAGGCGTCGGGCTGTCCGCAGCGGCTATGGCCACGCCCGTGCGTTTGTCCGGGCCCGGGTTTTCGGTGCCGTCCTCATAGCCGGTGAGGTCGCGCCCGCCGGCATAGGTGAAGGTGTCGATGGCGTCCGCGAGTTCGAAGCTCTCGCCGATCAGGGCCGCGACCTTCTGCGACAGGTCAAAGATCTCGCCACGGCTGGCGCCGCGCAAAAAAATCCACAAGGCGTGCTGGTTCGAGGGAATGGTTCCGGCGCCACTCGCCATGGCCGGGAACATGCGCAGGCCCGGAATTTTCTTGCCCAGCGCCAGAGCCAGCGGTTCGCCGTAGGCGACGACGCCCCAGCTGGGGTCAAACCCTTCCGCCAGACGCGTCAAGGCTGGGGCCGGATCGCTCTCGAAGCGGATTGCATAACTGACAGAACGGCCGTTTGCGGGCGTAGGGCTCAAGATAGATGGCTGGAAGGTCAGACTCATACGCGGCTCCGTAAAGCTAAGCGATTCACCAAGCTTTAGCGGAACCTTATGACAAAAACGCCCTGACAAAAAGCCACTGTCTCAGGCCGAGAATTCCTCAAGAACTTCAGGCGCGGCGGCGGTCAGGGAAACCGATTCGCCGCAGCCGCAGGAGGCGGTTTCGTTCGGGTTCTGGAAGGTGAAGGTGGCCGACAGCTTGTCCGTCACGAAATCCATGCGCGCGCCGATCAGGAACAGCACGGCCTTGGGCTCCACCAGCACTTTCGCGCCCTTGTCCTCGACCACGGACTCGCCGGGACGCGCTTCCTCGGCCAACTCAACCACATAGGACATGCCCGCGCAGCCGCCATTCTTCACCCCGACGCGCAGGCCAATGGCCTTGCCGCCGGCGTTTTCAACCAGCTTCTTGACTCGCGCGGCGGCGGCGTCGGTGATTTCCATCAGGGGGCGAACGGCCATTGCATGTCCTTTCAACCGGCTGAACCGCCGGCGAAACATAACTGAATGGAAGATATAACACCGCCCACCCCGCGTTTAAAGGCTCGCATTGACTTCGCCGGGCCTCGCGCTCCATACAGGGCGCATCAGGCCCGGACCGGGCAAAGGTCTTCCGGGCAGAGGTTTGCTATGACATCCGTCACCCTGATCGACAATTACGACTCCTTCACCTTCAACCTGGTGCATTACTTCGGCGCGCTCGGCGCGAATGTGAAGGTTCTGCGCAACGACCAGGCGAGCGCCGAAGAGATCGTCGGAGAGGACCCGGATTGCATCGTGCTGTCGCCCGGCCCCTGCACGCCTCATGAAGCGGGCGTTTGCCTCGACCTGATTCGGGAAGCCAGCGCGAAAATCCCGATCTTCGGCGTCTGCCTGGGCCATCAGGCCATTGGCGAGGCCTTCGGCGGCGAGGTCGTCCGCGCGCCTTCTCCGATCCACGGCAAGATCGCCGATATTTTCCACGAGGGCGAGGCCGTCTTTCACGGCCTGCCGACGCCCTTCAAGGCCACCCGCTATCATTCGCTGGTGGTGCGCCGCGACTCGCTGCCGACCGAACTCGCCGTGACCGCCCACACCGCCGATGGCCTGATCATGGGCCTCAGCCATCTCATCCGCCCCACCCATGGCGTCCAGTTCCACCCCGAGAGCATCGCCTCGGAACATGGACACGCCCTGCTGCGCAACTTCCTCGATCTGGCCAAAGGCTGGAACGCGGCCAAACGCCAGAAGTGACCGAAGAAGTGACTGACCTGGAAGCCTTCAAGCCCTTCCTCGCCAAGATCGCCTCCGGCGCGCGCCTCACGCGCGAAGAGGCTGAGGCCGCCTTTGACCTGCTGCTGTCCGGCCAGTCCACGCCGGCCCAGACCGGCGCCTTTCTCATGGGCTTGCGCGCGCGCGGCGAAACGCTTGACGAAATGACCGGCGCGGTTGCGGCCATGCGGGCCAAGATGCTGAAGGTTCGCGCGCCCGAAGGCGCGATCGACATTGTCGGCACCGGCGGCGACGGCGCACAGACCTATAACATCTCCACGCTCGCGGCGATCATCACCGCCGCCTGCGGCGTACCCGTCGCCAAGCATGGCAATCGCGCCGCCTCCTCGCTTTCAGGCGCGAGCGACGTGCTGTCGGAACTCGGCGTCCGCATCGGCATCGCGCCGGAAATCGTCGAGCGCAGCTTGCGCGAGGCGCAGATCGGCTTCATGACCGCGCAGGCCCATCACGCGGCCATGGCCCATGTCGCGCCGGTCCGCCGCGAACTTGGCGCCCGCACCTTGTTCAACCTGCTCGGCCCGCTCTCCAACCCCGCCGGGGTGCGCCGGGCGCTGATCGGCGTCTATTCCGAAGCCTGGATGGCGCCAATCGCCGAGACGATGAAAAGCCTCGGCGCAGAGGTCGTCTGGGTCGTTCATGGCGCCGATGGGCTCGACGAGATCAGCACGACGGGACCGACCAAGGTGCTGGCGCTGGAGCACGGCGCTTTCCGCCAATTTGAGATCACGCCTGAGGAAGTCGGCATAAAGCCCTCTACACTCAGCGAATTACGCGGTGGAGATCCCGCCTATAACGCCGCGGCCCTGCGGGAGGTGTTGGACGGCGCGAAAAACGCCTATCGGGACATCGCCGCGCTCAACGCAGCGGCCGCTCTGGTGGTGGCCGGCAAGGCCGCCGATCTCAAGGCCGGACTCGCCCTCGCCGAAGCGGCGCTGGACAGCGGCAAAGCGCGCGCCACGCTGGAAAATCTGATAAGAATTTCCAACGAGAGCGCAAGCGCAGGTACACAGGCGCCGAAATAGACGCTAAGGTCGGAACATGTCGGACATTTTGAAAAAAATTGAAGCCTACAAGCGGACCGAGATCTCCGAAGCCAAGGTCCGCGTGCCCTTTGCGACGCTGGAGCGCAAGGCCCATGACCGCGACCCGCCGCGCGGCTTCCTGCGCGCGATCGAGGCCAAGGTCGAGGCCGGCCTGCCCGCGCTCATCGCGGAGGTGAAAAAGGCCAGCCCGTCCAAGGGCCTGATCCGCGCCGATTTCGACCCGCCCGCGCTCGCCCGCGCCTATGAAGCCGGCGGCGCCGCCTGTCTTTCCGTCCTCACCGACGGCCCGTCCTTCCAGGGCAAGCTCGACGATCTCACCGCCGCGCGCGACGCGACCCATCTGCCGGCCTTGCGCAAGGATTTCCTGTTCGACCCCTATCAGGTCTATGAGGCGCGCGCCGCCGGGGCGGATTGCATCCTCATCATCCTGGCCTGCGTCAACGACCGCGAGGCCCAGGCGCTCAACGCCGCCGCCCACGACCTGCACATGGACGTGCTGGTGGAGGCCCATGACGAAGCCGAACTCGACCGCGCTTTGGCGCTGGAAACCCGGCTCGTCGGGATCAACAACCGTAATCTGCGAGATTTCAGCGTTTCGATCGAAACCAGCGTCAAGCTCGCCGCGCGGGCGCCGAAGGACCGCCTGATCGTCGCCGAAAGCGGCATCGGCTCGCATGCCGACATCGCCCGCCTGCAGAAATCCGGCGTCAATGTCTTCCTCGTCGGGGAATCTTTGATGCGGCAGCCCGATCTGCGCGAAGCGACGCACAGCCTGCTCACCGGCGCCACCGCCGCCCAGCCGGCATGACAGCCCCAAAGGCGAGCCTTACCCATATCAATGCGGCGGGAGAGGCGCATATGGTCGATGTCTCGGCCAAGGCGCGCACCGAGCGTCACGCCGTCGCACGCGGCGACGTCGTCATGGCGCCCGAGACCCTTACGCTCTGCCTCTCCGGGCAAGCCAAGAAAGGCGACGTCTTCGCCACCGCCCGCATCGCCGGGATCATGGCGGCCAAGCGCACCCATGAGCTCATCCCGCTCTGCCATCCGATCAACCTGACCCAGGTCGAAGTCGAGATCGCGCCGGACGAAGCCCTGCCCGGCCTGCGCGTCGCGGCGCGCGCCAAGGCGCTTGGCGAAACCGGCGTGGAAATGGAGGCGCTGACCGCCGTTTCCGTGGCCTGCCTGACGATCTACGACATGCTCAAGGCCGCCGACCGCGCCATGCGGATCGAAGGAATCCTGCTGGCTGAAAAGACCGGCGGAAAATCCGGCGATTATTTCCGTGCCGACTGAGTTTCTCCGATGAGTGAAAAGAAACCGATCCTCTCCGTCGATGAGGCCCTCGCCGAAATCCTGTCCGAGGCGCATGGCCCCCTGGCCGTCGTCGACGCTCCCCTCGCAGTTTGTTTTGGCGCGACTTTGGCGCAGGACGTCCTGGCGCGACGGACGCAGCCACCGAAGGCGCTGTCCGCCATGGACGGCTATGCCTTGCGCGCCTCTGACGCCGCAGCCGGCCATTTGCGGATCGTCGGCGAATCCGTCGCCGGGCGCGGCTTTTCGGGACTTTGCGGGCCCGGCGAAGCCGTGCGTATCTTCACCGGCGCGCCCATGCCGGCGGGGGCCGACAGCGTGCTGATCCAGGAGGACGCCCGCCGCGAGGGCGACAGCCTCATAGCTGAAAGGCCCGTCAGGGCTGGCGCCAATGTCCGCGCGGAAGGCGTGGATTTCCACACCGGCGAAACGCTTCTACGGCGCGGCCGCCGGCTCAGCCCCGCCGACGTCGCCCTTGCCGCCACCGCCGATCACGCGACCCTGCCGCTCGCCCGCAAGCCGCGCGTCGCGGTGCTCTCGACGGGCGACGAGCTGGTCGCGCCCGGCGCGCCGCGCGGAAACGACCAGATCGTGGCGTCCAACGCCTTCGCCGTGCTCGGCCTCGTCGCCGAGGCGGGCGGCGAGGCGTTCGATCTCGGCGTCGTCCCCGACCGGACGGAAGAGATCGAAGCGGCGGTCGCGCGGGCGAGGCGCGAGAGCGCCGATATTCTCGTCACCATCGCCGGCGCCTCGGTCGGCGATCGCGACCTCGTGCGCGAGGCGCTGGGACGCGAGGGCATGGACCTGAGCTTCTGGAAGGTCAATATGAAGCCGGGCAAGCCCCTTATCCATGGCAAGATCGGCCCGATGCGGGTGGTCGGCCTGCCGGGCAACCCGGCTTCCGCCTTTGTTTGCGTCGAATTGTTCCTGCGGCCGCTGATCCGGGCGCTTTCCGGCGATCCGCTGGCGGGGGCCGACCGCAGCGAACCGGCGCTCGCGGGCGCGGCCTTGCCCGCAGGCGGCGCGCGGCGCGAATATGTGCGCGCCAGTCTGGACCGCGACGGCGAGGGCCGCTTCGTCGCCACGCCGCTGCCTGATCAGGATTCGTCGCTCACTTCGGCGCTGTCCGCGTCCGGGGCGCTGCTGATCCGCGAGGCCAAGGACCCGGCCCGCGCGAAGGGCGAATTCATCCGTATCCTGCGGCTCATTCCGTAAAATAGATCTGCCCTGAAATAGATCGGGGCGGCGTGGGCCTGTCATTGGACCCCGCCGCCCCGTTGCTTTCCCGGCCGTGTCTCGCGGTTAGGGAAAGAACTCTTGTTTCCTTGATCGCGACCCTCGCGTCAGCTCGGCGTCAGTCTTAAAGACCAGCCAGATAGGACGAGGGATCGACCGGCTTCGAGCCCTTGCGCAGTTCGAAGTGAAGCTGCGGCGAGGAGACGTTGCCGCTCTGGCCCGACAGAGCAATGGTCTGGCCGCGCTTGACGGTGTCGCCGCGCTTCACGTTGATCGCGCCATTATTGGCATAGGCCGTCACGAAGCCATTGGGATGGCGGATCAGGACCAGATTGCCATAGCCCTTGAGTTCGCTGCCCGCATAGGCGACCACGCCATTCTCAGCCGCCTTGACCTGAGTTCCTTCGGGCACCGCGATATTGATGCCGTCATTGCCGCTCGAACCGAAGCCCTGAATGACGCGGCCGCGAGCGGGCCAGCGGAATTCGGGATTGGCCGAGTCGCTTGGCGCGGCTGCGGCCGTCGAGGCGGGCTGCAGGCTGGCGGTAGCTTCGGCGTCGACCTTGGGCTCCGCCTTGGCGACCTTGGTCGTCTCTGCCTTGACCGGAGCGACGGCTGCGGCGGCAGTCGCCGCAGCCTGAGTTGCGGTCGGCTTGGCTTGTGCAACCGCCGCCTGTGCGACGGCGGCCTGCGCGGCCGGCTTGGCCTGTGTGACGGCGGCCGTGGCGACAGCGACCGTCTTGGCGGTGGCGGCGGACGGGAGCCCCTTCACCTGGGCGAGCGGCGCAACAGCCCCAGTCTTGGCGGCCGTCTTGGCGGCGGCTTTTTTCGCGGCTTCCGCAGCGGCGAGTTTCGCGGCTTCCGCCTGGGCGAGCGCCGCCTTTTCAGCCTTGGCCTGGGCCTGAGCCTGAAGTTGCGCCTGAGCCTGCGCCAGCTTGGCGCGCTTCTCAGCCGCAAGCGACGCAGCGTCCAGCTTCGGCGCGGCGAGCTTGGGCGCGGCGAGCGTCGGGGCGGCGCGCTTGACTTGGTCCACTTCCTCGCCGACCAGCGATTTCGCGGCCAAACGCGGCGCGACTGGCGCGGCGACAGCTTGCGGCGCGGGCCGCGAAATGGCCGGCGCGGCAGCGGTCCGAGCGCCATTGGCGCGATAGACGGGAATCACGAGCCGGGCGCCCGGCTGAACTTGCGAGCGCGAGGAATAGCCGTTCAGCGAAAGCAAGGCGTCAGTCGGAACGCCAAAGCGCTGGGCGATGGCTTCCGCATTCTCGCCCTGGGCGACGACGACGGGCGTGCCGCCTTCAGAGGTCCAGCCGCCGACCGAGTTCGGCGCGGAGCGCGCGACGGCCGCGGGCCTGGGAGCCGCGGGGGCCGAGGGCGCGAAGACGGGTGCGGCGGCGACCGGCGCGGAAAAAGACGGGGCGCTCGGCGGGGCGAGCGGCGCGCTGGCGATTGGCGCAGGAGGAACCGGGCGCTGAACAATCGGCGCCTGCGCGGCGGCGGGACGCGCGGCATAGGGCGGGCGCGCCGGCTGCGCGGCGGAATTGTCATCGAAGGGCCGGAACGCTTCCTTGAAGAAATCGCCGAATTGCGAGGACTGCGGCGCGGGCGCCGCCGTGACCGACCCCGTCGGGGTCTTGTCGAGCCGAGGGCTGCTGCTGATAGGCGACCCGAATGTATTGCCGAACTGGCCAGTCTCGGAGCAACCGCCGAGCATGATCGTGGCCACGCCGATCAGGGCCACCCGGAACGCCCCTCCGGAAGATTTTACCCTATCCCTCATCACGCATCCCACCCACGCTGAAACCAACATGAGCATTAGAAACAATCTGAGTTAAAGGAGCGTTTAAGATGAATCGATATTCAGAAAATTGCCGGCTGTTAGGCTTTGATTAGGCCTAATGGTTTGGAAAAAGGCCGCGCAAAAGGTTCTGCGCGCGCCATGGGCCAAGAAGCTCGGTCCGGACGCCCTCCCCGCCCGCGCGGGTCTGGCGGATCAGTTCGCAGGCGCCCGCCGCGCGGCGCGGCGCGACGAGCACGCCGCCCTCGCCCAGCGCCCCGGACAGATTGGGCGGAACCTCTTCCAGCGCACCGTGGACGAGAATGCGGTCGAACAGGCCCAGCGACGGCGAAATCTCGAAGCCGTCGGCCCAGACGACCGCGACATTGCGCGCGCCGAGCCGTTCCAGCCGCGCACGGGCCTCCTGAGCCAGCCGCTCGAAACACTCCAGGCTCACCACCTCGCGCCCGAGCAGCGACAGGGCCTTGGCCGAATAGCCTGATCCCGCGCCGATTTCGAGGATGCGGCTATCAGGACGCGGCGCCAGAGCCGCGATCATCCGGGCGAGCGCGGAAGGCGCCTCCATGGTCTGGCCGAAGGCGAGGGGGACGGCGACGTCGCGCAAGGCGAGATCGATATAGGCCGGGCCGACGAAATTCTCGCGCGGCGCGCTCTCCAGCGCCCGCAGCAGCGGCAGGTCGGCATAGCCCTGCGCCCGAAGCCGCAGCAGCAATTGCGCCTTTGCCTCCGCCCGCGCCTGCGCCGAAGCCAGTATCACCGAAGAGGAGGCGGAAGGCGGCCCCATGAGCGCCTCACGCGAAGGTTTCTGCGAAATGATCGAGCGCGGCGCGGTCGGTCAGGTCGAGGCGCAGCGGCGTCGCCGAGATTCGCTTCTGGGCGACCGCTTCGAGATCGGTGCCTTCGCCCGGCAGGAACGCCGGGCGTTCGAAAGCGATCCAGTAATAGGGATTGCCGCGACCGTCGAAGCGCGCCTCGATCTTCATCAATTCCTGCTCGCGCCGGCCTTGGCGCGCCAGCGCGACGCCCTGCACCTCTTCGGGCGCGCAGGCAGGAAAATTGAGGTTCATCAGCACGCCGGTCGGCAGGCCACGCGCCATGATTTTCTTGATCAGCCCGGGCGCATGGGTCGCGGCGCATTCCCAAAACACGCCGTCGGGCGAATAGCACTGCGACAGGGCGATCGAGGGGATGCCGAGCAGCGTGCCCTCCATCGCGCCCGCGATGGTGCCGGAATAGGTCACGTCCTCGGCGACGTTCTGGCCTTTGTTGACGCCGGACAGCACGAGATCGGGCGGATTGTCGATCATGAGCTTGCGCACGCCCATAATGACGCAATCGGTCGGCGTGCCCTTCACGGCGTAATGGCGGTCGGTGATCTTGCGCAGGCGCAGCGGATCGGACAGCGACAGCGAATGCGCGACGCCGGATTGATCCGTCTCCGGCGCCACCACCACCACGTCGTCGGACAGAGCCTTGGCGATGCGCTCCAGCACTTTGAGCCCCGGCGCGTGAATGCCGTCGTCATTGGTGATGAGAATGCGCATGTCCGCCCGCCCGATTCTTAGCCCCGCCGCATCGGCTTATCACGCGGGCGGTCAGGGGAAACAGCCTTTTCATTGCACTGCTCAGGCGGGAAGAATCTTTTCCAGCCCGCCCATATAGGGCTTCAGAGCCTCCGGCACGCTCACCGAGCCATCCGGGTTCTGGTAATTCTCCAGCACCGCCACCAGAGCGCGGCCCACCGCCACGCCCGAGCCGTTGAGCGTATGGACGAAGCGCGCGCCCTTGCCCTCGGCGGGGCGATAGCGCGCGTTCATGCGCCGGGCCTGGAAATCGCCGCAGACCGAGCAGGAGGAAATTTCGCGATAGCGATCCTGTCCCGGCATCCAGACCTCGATGTCATAGGTCTTCTGCGAGGCGAAGCCCATGTCGCCCGTGCAGAGCGCCACGACGCGATAAGGCAGCCCGAGCCGCTTCAGCACTTCCTCGGCGCAGGCGGTCATGCGCTCGTGCTCCGCCAGGGATTGCTCCGGCGTCGTGATCGAGACCAGCTCGACCTTGGAAAACTGATGCTGGCGGATGATGCCGCGCGTATCGCGCCCCGCGGCGCCGGCTTCGGCGCGGAAGCACAAAGTGCCCGCCGTCATACGCAGCGGCAAAGCAGTTTCATCGAGAATCTGCTCGCGGACGAGATTGGTCAACGGCACTTCGGCGGTGGGGATGAGCCAGAAATGATCGATCTCGAACGAATCCGCCGGGGGCGTCGCCGCGACCTGCGCCGCGAGATCGCCGCCCGCCTTTGCCACGGCCTCGACGCCGGCCAAGGCGTCTTTCAGGCCTTCGACGCCCGGCAGTCCCAGCGCAGCGAATTGGTCATCCTTGAATTTCGGCAATTGCGCCGTGCCGAACATGGCGGCGTCCCGGACGAGCACGGGTGGGGCGACTTCCTGATAGCCGTGCTCATCGGTATGGAGGTCCAGCATGAACTGGGCGAGCGCGCGCTCCAGCCGCGCCAGCTTGCCCTTGAGAACCACGAAACGCGCGCCCGACATCCGGGCCGCCGCCTCGAAATCCATCAGGCCGAGCGCCTCGCCGATCTCGAAATGCTCCTTTGGCTTGAAGCCCTCGGGAAAGGCGGGCTTGTCGCCGACCCGACGCAATTCGACATTGTCATCCTCATCGGCGCCGGGCGGGACCTCGGCTAGCGGACGGTTGGGAATGGCCGCGAGTTCCGTCTCCAGCGCCAGAATCGCGTTGCGCTCCTCGGCCTCGATCGCGCCCATCGAGCTTTTCAGCTCGGCGACTTCCTGCTTGAGCCTATCGGCGAGGGCCGCGTCCTTGGCCTTCATCGCAGCGCCGATTTCTTTCGACGCGGCGTTGCGGCGCTCCTGCGCGCTCTGCGCCTTGGCGATAGCGGCGCGACGGGCGTCGTCCAGCGCGATCAGGCGGTCCAGCAGCGCGTCGGCGGCAATCTCGTCAGGCTTGCGGCGCAGAAGATCGGCGCGAAAGCCCTCGCGGTCGTCGCGGATCGCTTTGATGTCATGCATGGTCGGCTCGAAATTCCAGCGAAAAGGTCGCGCCAATGGACATTGAAAACGGCCTATGGCGTCCACGCCGACTGGCGCGGCGGCCGCTGACGCGGCCGGGCGCCGTTATTACCGACAAGTCGGAAATAACGGCAAGAAATTTAATCTTCGGAAGGCGCCGGACGATTTTTCTCGATCAGGCCCACCACGAAAATCGCCCCTTCGTAAAGAAGCAGCATCGGAACGACAAGGGCGCACATGGAAATCAGGTCCGGCGGCGTCAGGATGGCCGCGACGACCGTGATCAGCACAATGGCGTAACGGCGCTTTTCCCGCAGGAACGCCCGGTCGATGATGCCAATATGACCGAGCAGCGTGAGAATGACGGGAAGCTGGAACGCGGCGCCAAAGGCGAAGATCAGCGTCATGATCAGCGAGAGATATTCGCTGACCTTGGGCAACAACTCGATGGTCGCCTCGCCCTTCACGCCCAGCTGCTGGAAGCTCACCGAGAACCGGATGAGAAAGGGCATGACCATGTAATAGACCAGCAGCGCGCCCAGGAAAAAAAACGCGGGCGTCGCCAGCAGATAAGGCGCGAAGGCCTGCCGCTCGTGGGAATAGAGCCCCGGGGCCACGAATTTATAGATTTGCAGGGCGATGATCGGAAAGGCGATGAAGGCCGCTCCAAACATCGACAATTTGAGCTGGGTGAAGAACTGCTCAAGGAAATGGGTGGCGATCAGCTTGGCGTTTTCCGCGCCGACCACCGAGACATAAGGCCCGAGCAGGATGTTGTAGATGTGGTGGGAAAAATAAAAGCAGAAGGCGAAGGCGACGAGGAAGGCGAGCAGCGCCTTGATCAGCCTCGCGCGCAATTCGATCAGATGCTCGATGAGCGGCGCCTTGGTCGAGTCGATATCGGCCTGGGTCATGCCGCGCTCCCCGGACCGGGCTTGGAGGCTTGGGGCTCGGAGGCTTCGGGCAAGGGCAAGGGCTCAGGCAAAGGCGCGAGCTGGGGCATGGGAACTGGCGCCGAAGTGGGCGCGGTTTCCGGCGACGCCGCCTCGACGGCAGGCGCCTCCGGTCCCGCCGCTTCAGGCGCCGCCGGGGTCTCGACCTTGGTCTCCAGCATGTCTGCGACATGCGAGAAGGCGTCCTCGACGGAGGCCTTCTGCTTGAGATTGTGCAATTCGTCCTTGATTTGCGACAGCTCCGCCTCGCGCAGGGCCTCGCTGAACTGGCCCTGGAAATCCGAGGCCATGCGCCGCGCCTGCCCAATGATTCGGCCAAGTTGCCGCAGGGCGTTGGGAAGATCCTTGGGTGGAATGAAAATCAGGGCCACGACGCCGATCAGCAGTAGCTTGCCCACATCGAAATCGAACATCGAGCCCTCTCTGGCAATCGCGCGGCGCCTGCCGATCGCTCAGGGGTAAATAACCGTCAAATCAAATGTTTGACACGATTTTCCAAGAGATCGCCTCATGAGATCGCCTCAAGAGGGGGGCTCTGGGGCGCTATGGCTCAGCCGACCTTGTTGGCGTCGCGCGAGGCGTCGACGGTCGCGGGCGCCTGGTGCTCGATGGTGCGCGGCGGCTCGCCGGGCTTGGCTGGAGCCTCCTCGTCGGACAGCCCCTTCTTGAAGGATTTGATGCCCTTCGCGACATCGCCCATGATTTCGGAGATTTTGCCCTTGCCGCCGAACAGGATGAGTACAACGACACCCAGAAGGAGCAGATGGGGCAAGGAGAAACTGCCCATGACCAAAAACCTTTCGAAACCCGATTGAGCGCGACAGATCGCGTCTTGCGGCAAACCTAGTGCGCCGCATCGGCAAAAACAAGCGGCGCCGAAATATGGGGATATTTACGGCCGGGAAGGCGCCGAAACGATGACTCTTTCAAAGCCATGCTAAAAAGCTTATGACCGGGCGCTGAGAATCGTCACAATTTTCGAAACGAAGCTGCGAATCGAAACCAGGAATAGAAACAGGGGCCGGCCGACCCGCGCCGAGGCCGCCCGAGACGGCGCTTCGGATTGGTGGCGCCAAAATTTCAAACCTGCCCCATAGCCAAGGCCGATTAAGAATGAGCAGAACCAGCTCCTCCGCCACCAAGCCCGCCCGTTCCGGCGAGACCGGCGAGAAGATCGACGCCAAACTCGTCCGCGAAATAGCGACCTTGCTGAGCGAATCCGACCTCACCGAAATCGAGGTCGAAAAAGGCGATCTGCGCATTCGCGTGGCGCGTCAGGCCACGGCCCCCGCTCCCGTCTATGCGACGGCGCCCGCGCCCTTGGCGGCGCCGGTCGCGGCTCCCGGCCATCCGGCCGCCGCGCCCGCCGAGACGCCGGTCTCCCTCGCCGACAACGCCGACGCGCTCAAATCGCCCATGGTCGGCACCGCCTATCTGCGGCCGAGCCCGGATTCCAAACCCTTCATCGAGATCGGCACGCATGTGACGGCGGGCCAGAAGGTTCTGCTGATCGAGGCGATGAAGACTTTCAACGACATTGTCGCGCACAAGTCCGGCGCCATCACCGCCATTCTGATCGAAGACGCGCAGCCCGTCGAATATAACCAGCCGCTGCTCGTCATTTCCTGACGGCCGCGCGCAGCCAGGACGCTGGCCGCGCGCCCGCATTGGAATGGGACAAGGATGCGAGGGATTCGCGGAGATCGCCCGGGCGGCGGCGAGAAAAAATGAGAACAAGATGTTCGAAAAGATCCTGATCGCCAATCGCGGCGAAATCGCCCTTCGAATTCTTCGCGCCGCGAAGGAGCTGGGCATTGCCACCGTCGCGGTGCATTCCACCGCCGATTCGGAAGCCATGCACGTCAAGCTGGCGAACGAGTCGGTGTGCATCGGTCCGCCCGCCGCGCGCGAATCCTATCTCAACATTCCGGCCCTGCTGGCGGCCTGCGAAATCACCGGGGCCGACGCTGTCCATCCCGGCTATGGCTTCCTGTCGGAAAACGCCAAATTCGCCGAAATCCTCGCCGATCACGGCATCGCCTTCATCGGCCCCAAGGCCGAGCATATCCGGATCATGGGCGACAAGATCGAGGCCAAGCGCACCGCTCGGGCGCTCGGCATTCCCTGCGTGCCCGGCTCGGAAGGCGGCGTGACCGACGACGACGAGGCCATGAAGATCGCGCTGGAGATCGGCTTTCCGGTGCTGGTCAAGGCGGCCGCCGGCGGCGGCGGGCGCGGCATGAAGGTCGCGCGCACGGCTGTCGATCTGCCCGATGCGCTTTCCGTCGCCCGCACGGAGGCCAAGGCGGCCTTCGGCGACGACGCGGTCTATCTCGAGAAATATCTCGAAAAGCCGCGCCATATCGAAATTCAGATTCTCGGCGATGGCCAAGGCAACGCGGTCCATATCGGCGAGCGCGACTGTTCGCTCCAGCGCCGCCACCAGAAGGTGCTGGAGGAGACCCCCTCGCCCGCGCTGAACCAGGACGAACGCAACCGCATCGGCGAGATCTGCGCCGACGCCATGCGCAAATTGAGCTATTCCGGCGCCGGCACCATCGAGTTCCTATATGAAAACGGCGAGTTCTATTTCATCGAAATGAACACGCGTATTCAGGTCGAGCATCCCATCACCGAAGCGATTTCCGGGCTGGATCTGCTGGTGGAGCAAATCAAGATCGCCGCCGGGGCGCCGCTCGGCTTCGCTCAGTCCGATCTCGAACTGCGCGGCCACGCCATCGAATGCCGCATCAACGCCGAGAATCCGGTCACGTTCCGACCCTCGCCGGGCAAGATCCTCTATTATCATCCCCCCGGCGGCGTCGGCGTGCGCGTCGATTCGGCGGTCTATCAGGGCTATACGATCCCGCCCTATTACGATTCGCTGCTCGGCAAACTGATCGTCCAGGGCCGCACCCGCATCGAGGCCCTGATGCGCCTGCGCCGCGCGCTGGACGAATTCATCGTCGACGGCATCGACACGACCCTGCCGCTGTTCCGCACCCTGGTGCGTAATGCCGATATCCAGGATGGCGCCTATGACATCCATTGGCTGGAGCACTTCCTCGCCGCCGGCGGCATGGACGATCCGGAAACCTGAGTGCGCCTGATCGCGACCCTCGTCGCTCTTGTCGCGCTGGCTGGCGCCGGCTTCTGGCTGTTCCGCGCCGCGAACGCGCCGGTTCCAGCATTGATCGCCGGTCTGCCCGACGACGGGCTGCGCGGCGCGCCCTGTCCGGCGCGCTCGCTCTATGAACAGGACGCGCGACGGAAACAGGGCGTTCGCCCGCCCGCCGCGCTGGGCGAGGCCTTGCGCAAGAATTTTCCGCTCGGCACGGACGCCGGCGCGCTGGAAGCGCGGCTGAAACAGGAGGGTTTCGCGCTATTCGCGCCCTGCCCCAATGACGAGAGCGTTCTGGGCGCCCGTTGGCTGAGCCCGAGCTGGGGCCAGCCCGACGCCTATGTCTATTGGCGCGCCGACGGCGCCGACAAGCTCATTTTCCTCGACGGCCACATCAGTAAGACGAACTGACCGCGGAGCGGACCCGCGACATCAATTCCCCGCCCAAATTTCGATGGCGGCAATGACACAAAAGCGGCTACGGCGATATCCTGAGAGGATTGCGACCTCTACCGCTCCGTCCCAGCGAACGCGAACATCACCCTTTTTTCGAGACGCGAATGAGAAAGTTGAGTTTGGCTCTAGCCGTCATGCTGGCGTTCCTTGGCGCGCAATTTTTCGCATCGCCCGCCCTCGCCATTGACGCCTGCCTTGGCGCGACGGTGACGGCTTGCCTCGATGCGATAAGGCCATATCTTGGCTCTGCCGATTACTATATGGCGCAACGAAGCGTTGAGAAATACCTGACCGGGGACGTCGCCGGGAGGGGGAAGGCCAAGGGCGTTGTCAGCGTCGCCTATCACATCCGTTCTGCAGAGCAGTCCGAACCGCCTCAGCTGATTTCGATCGACTATGCGCCCTCGCTCGAAATCAGACAGATTTCGCTCAGCTTGCGCAAAGGAGCTGGAACCGCCGAATCCGAGGATGATTACCACGCGGCGCATATGTATGAAGCCGCCCTTTTGGCGTTAGGAACCCCAGAAAATTGCCGCGAAATGGCGACGCCTCATGATTTCTATCTCTTTTTCCACACCAAGGTCAGGCCGCGCCTGAAAGCAAGTAACGCGGAACGAATTGAGGGCGCGTATAAGCCGCCATTAAGCCCGGAAGCCGAAACGGGCTGGATCGGAATCTGCGGCCGGAAAATGAACTATAAAATTTCCGCCGCCAAACGGGGCGCGGTGGGAGATGACGGGAACAGAAAATATGGCGGCTCTCGCGTCTCGCTCGTTTTCAGGTGATAATTTTCACAGTTAAGAAAAGGCTTGTTCGTAATCGTTCGAGGGGCCTAAATTTGGCCATGCGCCCGCGCCAGCCCGAGTCCGAACCGATTACGCCGCGCATTCTCCTGCGCGCCTATGCCGCGGGCCTCTTCCCCATGGCGGAAGATGCCGGCGACGACGCCCTGTACTGGTTCGACCCCAAGGAACGCGGCGTGTTCCCGCTGGACGGCCTGATCGTCTCAAAAAGCCTCGCCAAGACGCTTCGCGCGCAAAAATTCGAGATCAGGGTCGATCATGATTTCAACGGCGTGCTGGCCGGTTGCGCCGAAAGCCGTCCGGGCCGCGAAAACACCTGGATCAACGGGACGATCGCCCAATTGTTCGGCCAATTGTTCGAGCTGGGTTTCGTCCATACGGTTGAAGCCTGGTGCAACGGCGAACTGGTCGGCGGCCTTTATGGCCTCGCGCTCGGCGGCGCCTTTTTCGGCGAAAGCATGTTCCACCGCGTCACGGACGCCTCAAAGGTCTGCCTCGCCTATCTGGTCGCGCGGTTGCGTCTGGGGGGCTTTACGCTGCTCGACGCGCAATTCATCACGCCGCATCTGGCGAGCCTCGGCGCGGTGGAAATTTCCCGCGACGAATATCGCCGCAAGCTCGAAGTCGCCTTGATGATCCATGGCGATTTCGCGCGGCTTGACCCGCTCGCTCCGCCCGAGCAGGTGCTGACCCTCGTGCGCGATGGCGCCTGAGCGCCGCCATCGTTAGCGGAAGAAGGGGATTTTCTCCAGCAGCTCTTGCGGGCCGGACGGCTTTTGCTGCTGGGGCTGCGGCGCGGGAGCCGCAGAGGGGGCCGCCGGCGCGGCGGCTCCGCCGGCCGGGGGCGCGGCATTGGGATCAACGGGCGGCTTGCGTTTCGGCTTTGGCGGCTTGGGCGCAGGCGGCGGGGCGTCGCCCGGGGCGCCAAAACCCTGATCAGGCGCGGCGGGCGCGCTCTGGCCATTGGCGGGCGCCCTCGTACGCGGGGCGCCGGGCGGCGGTCCCACTTCGATCGGGGCGCCAAGACCTTCCGGCGAACCATTCCCATTGACCGGGCGATCGTCTGCGGGCGGCGGCGGCGTGTCGGGATTGGTCGGCGGCAGGCTGTCCATGGTCGGTTCGACCGGCTCCTGCGGCTCGATCGTGCGCCGGGGCTTTTTCGCGGCGGCGCCGTCTTTCGCCGGAGCGGCGTTGGCAGGCGGCGGCGCATTGGGATTGGGCTGCGCGTTGGCCGGCGAGGCCGTGACTTCGACGCCGCCTTTGCAATCCTTCAGCCAGACGTCATAGACCGGATGCTCGACGCCATGCAGGCCGGGGCTAGCGGCGAACATCCAGCCGGAAAAGATCCGCTTCGAGGTCCGGGCGGCGTCGATCTCGTCCACCTCGACGAAACCTTCCGTCAGCGGCGCCTCGGTCTGCGGCCGCGTCAGGCAGACGCGCGGCGTGATCTGCAGAGTTCCGAACTGCACCGTCTCGTCGATCGCGACGTCAAAGGAAATGATGCGGCCCGTGATCTTGTCGAGCCCGGCGAAAATGGCGGTCGGATGGCGCACCTGATCCGCGCGCGCGCAGGCGGGCCCCAGCAGGGCCGCGCCCAGAGCGCAGAAAAGCGACCGGGAAACGAAGGACCGGGAAAAGCGCATCAGGCCTCGGGCGACCAGGCCTGATAATCGCCGGTGGCCTGGGGCCGGGCGCCGGCTGCGAGGGTCGAGCCCGGCGGGCGCCAGGCGTTCGGCGTGCCGGTCTGGTTGGACACATAGGGCTTTTCCCACTCGCGCGGCTTGTAATCCGTCTCGGTGGGCAGTTCGTCGGTCATGTGGTGGAGCCAGCCGTACCAGCCGGGCGGAACCTTGGAGCCTTCGGCCACGCCGTTGAAGATCACCCAGCGGCGGTTGAAGCCGAGCGCCGGATCGATCTTGCCGTCGCGCCAGCGGTAATAGACATTGCCAAACTGATCTTCGCCGACGCGCTCGCCATGCCGCCAGGTGTGCAGCCGCGTTCCGAGCGACTGCTCATTCCACCAGGTGAATGTTTGGACGAGCCATTTCATCGCGCTAAATCCCGTTTCAGTCCGGCCTGACTCCGATCGCGGCGGACTATGGCCGCGTCGGGCGCTTCTGTCCAGTCGTTCATTGTTCTAGAGTGGCGCCGCCCCAAGCAAAATTTGATTCCGCCGCCGGAGGGAAAAATGATCGTCGCTTTCGCCGGCATATTCGGTTGCCAATTGCTGGGCGAGTTCATCGTCCGCGCCTTCGCCCTGCCCCTGCCCGGCCCCGTGCTCGGCATGTTCCTGCTGTTCTTGGCTCTGGTTCTGCGCGGCGGCGAGGGCGGCAAGGGCGCGGGCGACGTTCCTAAACCAATCGGCGCCGCCGCGGATGGGTTGCTCGGCCATTTGTCGCTGCTCTTCGTTCCGGCCTCGGTTGGCCTGATGCGCTATTTCGACCTGCTCGCCGCCAATGCGCTGACCCTGATCCTCGCCCTGTCGATCTCCACGGTTCTCGCCATGGCCGCGACGGCCTTCACCTTCCGCCTGCTCGCCGGCTCCAATTCATGATTCCCTCGCTCATCGCGCCCCACCCGGAAGTCTGGGTCTATCTGTCGACCAGCCCGCTATCCTGGCTGACGCTGACCCTCGTCGCCTTTATCGTCGCCGACCGCATTTCTATCGCGTTCAACCGCCATCCGGCGGTCAATCTGGTCGCTCTGGCCACATTTCTCATCATTGTCGCGCTCAAGGCGACGGGCACCAGTTACGAAACCTATTTCGCCGGCGCGCAATTCATCCATTTCCTGCTCGGCCCGGCCACCGTCGCGCTCGCCGTGCCGCTCTACCGGAATTTCGAGCGCGTGCGCGCGACCGCCTTGCCCATAGCCGCCTCGCTCTGCGTGGGCTCGGTGGTGGCGATCGTCAGCGTGGTGGCCATCGCCAAGCTGCTCGGCGCCTCGCATGAGATCGCGGCGTCGCTGGCGCCGAAATCGGTCACCTCGCCCATCGCCATGGGCCTGTCGGAGCGACTCGGCGGCGCGCCCTTCCTCACCACCGCGCTGGTCATGGCGACCGGCATTTTCGGCGCGATGATTCTCTCGCCGCTGATGAAGCTGATGCGAATCGACGATCCTGCCGCCATTGGCATGGCCGCCGGGCTCGCCTCGCATGGCGTTGGCGCCGCCCGCGCCTTTCATATCGATTCGACGGCCGGCGCTTTTGCTGGAATCGCCATGGGACTCAATGGCGCCCTGACCAGCATCATTCTGCCGATTCTCCAGCCCTGGCTGGGGCTGTGAGGCCGCTAGGCCAAGTCGCGGCAAAATGCAAAATTTTCTTAAGAATTAATTGAACTTGTCCCCAGAATCCCCAATTTGTAGTGGGATGCATAAAATCCAACACTATATCTTGACGTCTCAATAGGGCCGGCGTTAGCTTCAATCATCCCGGCGACGCTGCCAGCGCTCCCCACGGGTTGAAGAATCGGCGCAACCGATTTCAGCCTCGCGGGTTCAGCGGAAAAAGCGGCGACACGCCGGGATGTGACGGACGCGCGCCTTTCAGCGCGGCGGTCTTGCGCTTTTTTCATTCCTTGGCGTGTCGTTTGCCGCGTTCGTCTGGCCTGGCTGGGAAGCTTTTCCCCGCCTCCCGACGCATGCGGCGCTTCCGCCTCGGCGCAGATAACTGACGTTGGAATAGCGCGCGCCGCGAGGGCGCAATCGGGGGGCGGAACATGCGGATCGAACGGCATTACACCAAAGCGGATCAATCGCCTTATCAGGACATTGAGTTCCGGCAGACCAAGAGCGAAATCCGCAATCCCGACGGTTCGACCGTGTTCGCCCAGAGCGGGATCGAGGTGCCGGCCGCCTGGAGCCAGGTCGCCTGCGACGTTCTCGCGCAGAAATATTTCCGCAAGGCCGGTGTTCCGGCTCGCCTGAAGCGGGTCGAGGAAAACGCCGTTCCCTCGTTCCTGTGGCGCTCGGTCCCCGATGAAGACGCCCTCGCCCTTCTGCCCGAAAAGGAACGCATCGTCGGCGAAATCTCCGCCAAGCAGGTTTTCGACCGTCTCGCCGGCGCCTGGACCTATTGGGGTTTCAAGGGCGGCTATTTCGACGGCGAGGAAGACGCCCGCGCCTTTTATGACGAAATGCGCTTCATGCTGGCGCGCCAGATCGCCGCGCCCAATTCGCCGCAATGGTTCAACACCGGCCTGCACTGGGCCTATGGCGTCGATGGCCCCGGCCAGGGCCATTATTATGTCGATTACCAGACCGGCGAGCTGACGGCCTCCAATTCGGCCTATGAGCATCCGCAGCCGCACGCCTGTTTCATCCAGTCGGTCCGCGACGATCTCGTCAATGAAGGCGGCATCATGGATCTGTGGGTGCGCGAGGCGCGCCTGTTCAAGTATGGCTCCGGCACGGGCGCCAATTTCTCCTCGCTGCGCGGCGAGAACGAGCGCCTTTCGGGCGGCGGCAAATCCTCCGGCCTGATGTCCTTCCTGAAGATCGGCGACCGCGCCGCCGGCGCCATCAAATCGGGCGGCACGACCCGCCGCGCCGCCAAAATGGTGGTGGTGGACGCGGACCATCCGGATATTGAATCCTTCATCGACTGGAAGGTGCGGGAAGAGGAAAAGGTCGCGGCTCTGGTCGCCGGCTCGAAGATCCTGCGCAAGCATATGAAGGCGGTGTTCAAGGCCGCCGTGAATTGCGAAGGCAGCGGCGACGATTGCTTCGACCCGGAGAAGAACCCGGCTCTGAAGCGCGAGATCAAGCTCGCCCGCCGCGCTCAGGCGCCTGACTCCTTCATCAAGCGCGTCATTCAATACGCCCGGCAGGGCTTCCGCGATTTCGACATCGCCGAATATAACACCGACTGGGATTCCGAGGCCTATCTCACCGTCTCCGGCCAGAACTCCAATAATTCCGTCCGCATCACCGATGGCTTCCTGCGGGCTGTCGAACAGGACGGTGACTGGAAGCTCACGCGCCGCACCGACGGCTCGGTCGCCAAGACCCTGCGCGCCGCCGAACTCTGGGATAAAATCGGCTATGCCGCCTGGGCCTCGGCCGATCCCGGCCTGCAATTCCACACCACCATCAACGACTGGCACACCTGCCCGGCGGGCGGCGAAATCCGCGCCTCCAATCCGTGCTCGGAATATATGTTCCTCGACGACACGGCCTGCAATCTCGCCTCGCTGAACCTGTTGCAGTTCCGCGATCCGACGACCAAGGTCTTCGACGTCAAGGCCTATGAGCACGCCGTGCGTCTGTGGACCGTGGTGCTGGAAATCTCGGTGCTGATGGCGCAGTTCCCCTCGCGCGAGATCGCCCAGCTCTCCTACGACTACCGCACCCTCGGCCTCGGCTTCGCCAATATCGGCGGGTTGCTGATGTCCTCGGGCCTTGCCTATGATTCCGCCGCCGGCCGCGCCTATTGCGGCGCTCTGTCTGCGATCATGACGGGCGTCTGCTATGCGACCTCGGCCGAGATGGCTGGCGAGCGCGGCGCCTTCGCCCGCTATGAGGAAAATTCGGAAGCCATGTTGCGGGTCATCCGCAACCATCGCCGCGCGGCTTACGGCCTGAACGAAGGCTATGAGCAGCTCGCCGTGGCGCCCGTGCCGCTCGACGGCGCCTCCTGCCCCGACCAGACCCTCGTCGCCCACGCCCACGCGGCCTGGGACAAGGCGCTGGAGCTTGGCCAGCAGCACGGCTATCGCAATGCGCAGGTCACCGTCGTCGCCCCCACCGGCACCATCGGCCTGGTGATGGATTGCGACACGACTGGCATCGAGCCGGACTTCGCCCTGGTAAAGTTCAAGAAGCTCGCGGGCGGCGGCTATTTCAAGATCATCAACCGCGCCGTGCCGGAAGGCTTGCGGGCGCTCGGCTATGGCGAGGCTCAGCTTGCCGAGATCGAGGCCTATGCCGTCGGCCACGCCAGCCTGAAGCAGGCGCCCGGCGTCAATGAGGCGACGCTCACCGCGCGGGGCTTTACGCCCGAGAAGCTCGCCGAGCTGCATGACACGCTCGCCGGCGCCTTCGACATCAAATTCGTGTTCAACAAATTCGCGCTGGGCGCGGAGTTCCTGGTCAACACGCTCAAGGTGCCGCCGGAAAAGCTCGACGACCCGTCCTTCGAGCTGCTGCCCTTCCTCGGCTTCACCAAGGCCGAGATCGACGCCGCCAATATTCACGTCTGCGGCGCCATGACGCTGGAAGGCGCGCCGCATCTCAAAGTCGAGCATTTGCCGGTGTTCGACTGCGCCAATCCGTGCGGGCGCACGGGCAAGCGCTATCTCTCGGTCGAGAGCCACATCCGCATGATGGCGGCGGCGCAGCCCTTCATTTCGGGTGCGATCTCGAAGACCATCAACATGCCGAACGAGGCGACGGTCGAGGAATGCAAGGCGGCCTATCTGCTGTCCTGGCGCCTCGCGCTCAAGGCCAATGCGCTCTATCGCGACGGCTCGAAACTGTCGCAGCCGCTCAACTCCCAGCTCATCGCCGATGAGGACGATGAAGAGGATGAGGCGATCGAGGCCTTCATCGCGCAGAGCCAGCCGGCCCGCGCGACCCAGGTCGCCGAGCGCATCGTCGAGCGCATCATCGAGCGCGTCGAGCGCCGCCGCGAGCGCGAAAAGCTGCCCGACCGCCGCAAGGGCTATACCCAGAAAGCCGTGGTCGGCGGCCACAAGGTCTATCTGCGCACCGGCGAATATCAGGACGGCCGCATTGGCGAGATCTTCATCGACATGCACAAGGAAGGCGCCGCCTTCCGCAGCTTGATGAATAATTTCGCCATCGCGATCTCGGTGGGCCTGCAATATGGCGTGCCGCTGGAGGAATATGTCGACGCCTTCACCTTCACCCGCTTTGAACCTGCGGGCTTCGTGCAGGGCAATGACGCGATCAAGAACGCCACGTCGATCCTCGACTATGTGTTCCGCGAGTTGGCGATCTCCTATCTCGGCCGCAATGATCTCGCCCATGTCGACCCCTCCGACATCGGCCATGACGCGCTCGGCAAGGGCGACGACCAGAGCCGCGCGCCGCAGCCCGGCCAGCCTTCGACGCCGTCGAAATTCATCTCGCGCGGTTTCGTGCGCTCGAAGTCCGACAAGCTGATGCTGGTCCAGAACTTCGCGCCCGCCGAACCGTCCAAGACGCCGACCGTGGCGGCGGTCAGCGTCGGCGCGACGGCCCTGAAGAGCGACGCCCTCGCGGACCCCTCCGCGCCGAGCCTGCTCGACACCCTGACCTGGACGCCCCCGGTCAAACTGCCCGACGAAGCCCTCGACCGCCGCGCCGAAGCGCGGATGAAAGGCTATATCGGCGAAGCCTGCCCGGAATGCGCGAATTTTACGCTGGTGCGGAACGGGACGTGTTTGAAGTGCGATACGTGCGGGAGCACGACGGGGTGTAGCTGAGGGCGAAGGCAGGGATTGAAGACGGCGGGCTAAGGCCCGCCGTTTTCGTTTTTCACATAAATTTTAATCCTAAAATCTCGACGAGGCGGCGCAACGCCTATTTCAAGAGCAAGGCCCCATGGAAAAGGTATTTTACTCCATCAGAACAGGAAAAAATAAAAACACAAACGGTTTTCAATTAAAGGAAATACTAGTTCTCTTCGAAAGGCTTTACGCCGAATTAATTAGCGATGGTTATTTTTCAGAAAATTTCGGGTTTCATTGTGTTGACCAAGGATTTATCGCTGGAAACATTAAAGATGTAAGTTTTGACATTTTTGTTAAATTGAGAAAGGACGGATTATGGCCAATACATAATAAATGCCAATTTTATGTGGAAGATGATTTATTTGATATGATTGAATATCTTTTTACTACAGTCTCAAAGCCAATTCATGGCTACATGCATTCGTGGGACGACTGCGGAATGCACTGGGAAACATTCAATAAATCTGATGGAGAATCATACTTTCGGACAAGAATTAACGCACTTCTTAATTTATACGTAAATAAATTCGAACTTTCACAAGATGGCGAAGTCCTTAGTAAACCAGACGAAGGATTTGAAACTATTTTCCAAGCAGATATCCCTACTTTTGACAAACGTGTCAACAAGCTCATAAGTGCCGCAATATCCAAATTTCGTCGCCATGGAGCCAGTCTCGATGATCGGAGGCATGCCGTTACCGATCTCGCCGGAGTACTAGAAAATCTCCGTCCAAAAATGAAAGCTACCCTTACAAAAGCTGATGAGAGAGACCTTTTTGACATAGCAAACAACTTTGGCATAAGACATCATAACGACAAACAAAAAACAGGTTACGATCAGGCGCTATGGCTGAGCTGGATGTTCTATTTTTACCTTTCCACGATCCATGTAGTGCTTCGAAAACTTGAAAAGATATGATTGCAAAATATTGAACTTTTTCAAATTGCCATAATGGGGTGGACGTAATTACCGTTAATTACCGTGACATGATACCAATTGCATGAATTTCCAGCCTGCCCAAAACGCCGCGACACGCCCATAAGGCCACGCGCTATATCAAGCAGTCGCCGGGCGTCCGCCCAAATCGGCGAGCCTCATATAGGCGGTCGTGGCTTGCGTGCCTATTACGTTGACATGATACCAATTGCATAAATTTTTCTGGAGTTACGGTGCGCTTCCGCCCCTTCCTGCCCGAAATTGCGGGGAGTTGACTAAAATGTCATAGAAACTCCGCTCAGCCGCTGCCGTAAGGCCGGGTGATTACTTCGAGGTAATGGCCGTCCAGATCGCGAAAATAGACGCCGCGCCCGCCGTCGTTGTGGTTGATCTCGCCGGGCCGGCTACCCCTCGGATCAGCCCAGTATTTTAGGCCGCGATCCTCGATGCGGCTGAAGACGGCGTCGAAATCTGCTTCGCTGATCAGGAAGGCGTAGTGCTGCGGCCGAATCGGGCCCTCGACGTCGGCAAAGTCTAGCGAGACGCCGTTGTCCAGTTCGACAACGTCAAAGTGGCCGAAGCGGGTCGGCGCCGCCCGGCCCAGCATCTCGGCCAGGAACTTGGCTGAGGCGCTCTGGTTTGAGCACCAGACGATGGTGTGATTGAATTGAGCGACCATAACGCGGGCTCCGGCGATAGGGGATTAAAATGATTTGGGCGTGGCGGAGGTCCGTTTCAATCGTTGGCGTAATTACGGTGACACGATACCGATTGCACTAACTTGGGAACTCGGGGACAGGAATGAATTGCGCCCCCGATCGCCGAGCCAAATGACAAATGCGATAAGGCGCAATTCAATCCTGTCCCCGAATTCCTCCTCCCACCCGCTTCATTCTGCTTGCGCGATCGTCACCGCCCCCGTTCCCCTGCGTCCAAAATCCATGTGCAGTCGGCGAAGGCGACATAGATGCGCTCTTGCCCGATGAAATTACGGTGACATGATACGATTTACATAAAGCAGACGGTACCTGCCTTGTATTGAGGCCGTCATTGCGAGCTATAGGCGTCAAAAGACACCCGTCTTTCGACGCCCCATGGCTCCTTGCACTGACCGCTAGGAAAATCTCCCTCACGCGCCAACGAGGAATTTGCGCAAGGCCGCCTCTTCGCCCTCGGGCAGACCGAGAACACATGCGGGCCGGGACGACGCGTGGAAGCGCCTCAGCGCGGCGGCCTTGACGCTTTCGAAGCGGAACACGCCCTGATGCGGGCCGCAATAGAGCACGGGGCGGCCCTCCGCGACTTTCGTCAGCGCGAGATCGAGATCGCTCGTCACAAGAAATGCCACCGTCATGGTCGCCTGCTCGCATTCGCTCCCAGAAAGGCGTCGAGCATAAAATCGGGGTTCGCCATCGCAAACCAATATCGGAAGGCAAGACTTCACATCTGCGTGACCTCTATCTGACTTGCCATGCGCCGAAACGCGGAGCGCTTCGCCGCCATAGCCCGTCGACAGACGGGCGTCTCTCAACGCCTCTTGGCTCCTCGGAATGTCCGCTCCAACCCTTCCGACGGGCTGAGGGACCCGCGCGCTTCATTCTGCTTGCACGATCGTCACCGCCCCTGTTCCCCTGCGTCCAAAATCCATGTCCGGTCGGCGAAGGCGACATAGATGCGCTCTTGCCCGAGCGCCGCGCCAAGTTCGACCGCCAGTTCATTGAGCATCGCCTCGATCGCCTCATCGGGGAGGTGACCGAGATAGGCATGGACCGCCTCGCCCGTGAACAAGGCCACGGGTTCGCGATCCGAGCCGACCGTGCCGTCGGCGCGCGGCCAGGCATAAGTGACTTCGGCGCGGGTAAACATTCCCGACAAGGCCGGCTGGCCAGCCTCGACGCGGCGCCTCATCCAGGCGCGAGCCGTGCGCACGGCCTCCGAAACATCGAACACACGACCTTCGGGGTCCCAGCCCTCGCGCAAACCGACGCTGATGCGGAAGTCGCGTCGCGGTCCCTGCGAGCCCGGCACGACGACATAGTCCCCCGGCTTCGGCGCAGCCGGTCGCGATCTGGTGAATTCAGGCATTGTCGGGCTCGTTTCTCGCCGCTCACCGAATGATGGACGGCACGCCTTCCGGCATGGGCGGCTGCGGCATGATCAGCTCATTGACTGCCCAGATCAACAGGATGACGAGAAGCACGGTTACGAGCAAACCGCCGAAGCCGCGCGGCCCCCATCCCGCCCTCCGCCCGAAATAACCGCCGCCCCCGAACAGGAGCAGCACGACGATGAGCAGAAGCAGGAGAAGCATGGTTTTCGCGCCCCGGTGTCTCATACGACAACGCCAGCTCGCTGAAATCGATCCGTCATTACGCCCACAGGGCCGCGCGTTATTTCAAGCGGTCGCCGGGCGTCCGCCCAGACCGGCGAGCCTCATATAGGCGGTGGTGGCTTGCGTGCGACGGCTGCAATTCAGTTTGACGAGAATTGAAGAGACATGCGCCTTCACGGTCGCTTCCGATACCCCGAGTTGACCCGCGATCTGTTTGTTGAGCAGGCCCCCCGTCATCAATTCGAGAATTTCAAACTGGCGGCGGGATAATCTCGCCAGTCCCAATCGAGCGGGATTTGTAACGCCGGGAAAATAATCGCGACCGGCGACGAGCGCATTGGCGATCTTGAGAAATTCCTCCGCTCCGGCGGTTACGGAAACAATGCCTTTCAAGCCTCGCCCGCGCATCAAACGGGCGCAGGGCGTCGAACCCGCCGCGCCGATCAGGCCCACCGGAACGCCGGTCAAACTGGATGGGCAGGCGCGGTCGCCCCATTCATGCGCATCGACCAGCGCCGCCGAGAAAGGGGCGTCTGAGCGCAAGAGCCCATCGACAGTGGAAAGATCGGCATGGGCGTCGATTTCCTGAGGCGAATAGGCGACTTCTAGCGCCTTTGCGATTCCCAGCCGGACGACCGGCGTAGGATGGACGACGACGATCCTGACAGTCTCCGGAATGGACCGCCGACGTTCAAGATCCAGCTTCATTACCTGATATCCCTCTTATCGCTTCCACATCGATGGCGAGCCGTTTGATCTTGTCGTAAAATGTTTGCTTGGGGACGCACAGCAGCGTCGCCGCCGCGTTGATGTCGCCCTTCTTTCTCCGCAAGGCGTCTTCCACGATCGCCCGCTCCACCGTTTCGAGCTGGCGCGGCAGGGAATGATCAATCGCTTCGAAGTCCGGGCTGCCGATCATCGTGTCATTGAGGACGCCGAGCACGAAGCGGTCGGCGACATTGCGAAGCTCGCGGACATTTCCCGGCCAGGAATAGGACAGCAGCCGCGAGACCAGCTTTTCATCGGCAATGGGCGCGTCGCATTTGAACCGTCTTGCCGCCTCAAGCGTGAAATGTTCGAACAGCAGCGTGATGTCCTCCCGGCGTTCCCGAAGAGGCGGCAATTCGATGAAGGCGACGCCGAGCCGGTAATAGAGATCGGAGCGAAACAATTTTTTGTCGCTCATCTGAAGCAGGTCCGCCTTGCTCGCCGCGACGATACGGCAATCGACCGGAATGGGCTTGTTCGAGCCAACCCGTTCGATCATGCGCTCCTGAAGCGCGCGCAGCAATTTCACCTGTATCCCCAGCGGCATGCTCTCGATTTCGTCGAGAAAAAGCGTGCCGCCATTGGCATATTCCAGCTTGCCGATCCTCTGGCGTATCGCGCCGGTGAAGGCGCCGACCTCATGGCCGAATAATTCGCTCTCGACGAGGGACTCGGGCAGGCCGCCGCAGTTCACGGCGACATAATTGCCGCGCCGCCTTTCGCTGTGATTGTGCAGGCAATTGGCGACGACATCCTTGCCGGTTCCCGTCTCTCCATAGATCACGACATCGACGCTCGCCGCAGCGAGGGTCGAGATCAGTCGCCGGACTTTCTTGATCTGCGGCGAGCGCCCGAGCAAGGTTTTTTCGATCCCGCGCTGGTCGGCGAGTTCGGACCGCAGGGCGCGGACTTCGAGCGTCAACCGCCGCTTTTCGGCGGCGCGGCGCACCACCGTGACCAGCTGCTCCGACGAGCAGGGCTTTTCGATGAAATCATACGCCCCTGCCCGCATCGCCGCCACGGCCATGGAAATATCGCCATGCGCAGTGACGAGAATGACCGGAAGTTCGGGATCGGTCCGGCGCAGACCCGACAGAAACTCCATCCCGCTCTTGCCGCCGAGGCGAACATCGGCCACGACGATGAAAGGCATGTCCACGCGGATTGAAGCATCCGCCTGTTCGGCGGAAGAAAAGGCCAGCACCTCGAAGCCGGCGAGCTTGAGGGCCTGGACCGCGCCGATGCGGACGTCTTCGTCATCCTCGACATAGATCACGCCGATCGAAAGCTGGTCCATCATCACACGCCCTCCGCAGCGTCGTGAACAGGGATCTCAATCACGAATTCCACTCCCGTGGGCGCGAGGTTGCGCGCGGTCATCCTCCCGCCGAATGAGCGCACGATATGGTCGCAAAGCATCAGGCCGAGTCCCAACCCCTTGCCCGGCGGCTTCGACGTCACGAAGGGCTCGAACAGGCGTGGCAGCATGTCCGGCGGAATGCCGGGACCGTTGTTGGCGATGACGATCACGCCCTTGTCGCCCTGCCGCGCGGCGCGAATGTCGAGGGACTTTGTGTCAACCGTTTCGACCGCATCGATGGCGTTGGCCAGCACATTGGTGAAAACCTGTTCGAGCCGCGCTTCATTGGCGACGACATGCAGGGCGGGATCAACCGATGTCGTGACCTCTATCGCGGCGTCCCTGATGCGGGCGCGCAGAAGAGTCAGCGATGACTGAAGCGCCTTGTCGACATCGACCTCCTCGAGCAGATCGTCCGACTTATAGGCGAAAACCCGCAATTGTCCCGTCAGGCGCCCCAGTCTGCGAACGAGCGCGCCGATGCGGGCGACATTGTCGCGGGCGTCGTCGTAATGGCCCCGCTCCATCAGCACGGCGGCGTTGTCCGCCGTGGTCTGGATGGCGGCGAGCGGCTGGTTCAGTTCATGGACAATGCCCGCCGACATTTGCCCGAGCGTCGCAAGCTTGCCGGCGTGCACCAACTCGCCCTGCGTCGCGCGAAGCTCCGCCGTGCGCTCCTGCACCTTGATTTCGAGCATGTCATTGGCCGCCTGAAGCGCGGCGCGGCTCGCCAGCTTCTGGCGGGTTTCGCGTCGGCGCTGGTCGGCGATCTTGAGCGCCAACAGCAGCACCGCCGCGCTAAGTCCGGCCAGTCCGCCGACCAGCATCGCCATCTGTCTGGTCGGCGCCTCGTCATCGAGGACGATCAGGCGCCATGTCCCGCCATTCACTTTCCGCGCGCTGGTCATGAAGGCGTGGCCGTCATCCGTCACGATGCGGGCCGAGTTATCGCCGATCTCGGCCGTCTCCGTCCATCCCAGCGGCTTCAGATTGGCGCCGCCATAGGGCCGCGCCTTCGCAATCTCCTCCAGCACCTTCAGGGACAAAGGCCGGATCGGGCGATAGCGCCATTCGTCGCGCGACACCAAAATAGCGACATCATGTTCGTCCACGAGCAGAATGTCGCCGATGCCATCGCGCCAGCCGCGCTCGATCGAATCGAGATTGACCTTGACCGCCGCCACGCCGCGCGTTTTTCCCTCGGCCGCCAGCGCGTACGACTGGTAATATCCGGGCCGCCCGCTGGTGATGCCCACGCCGAAAAAGCGTCCCCGGCCTGACGCCAGCGCGTCGACGACATAGGGACGGAACGCCAGGTTTTGGCCGAATGGCGTGCCAGGCTCGCGGAAATCAGCCGCGGCCACCGTCAGGCCCGAAGCGTCGAGAATATAGAGATTGGCGGCGCCCGCCACGGCGTTGATCGATTTGAGATAGACGCTCACCGAACGCTGAAGGTCCGCATTGTCCGGATTGTCGAGCAGTTGAAATACGTTGGGCGAGGCCTCCAGCAGCGAGGGCAGGTACGCGAAACGCGCGAGCTGGCCGTCGAGCAGGGTCGCCTCTACTTCGAGGCGCTGCACGGCGAGTTCGTGGAGACGCTGCAAGCCGAGCCGCAGGGCGAACGCATAGCCGAGCCAGCCCGCGAGGGCCACCAAAGCAAGGCTGGCCGCCGCGAATAATGCGCGCCGGTAAAGCCGCCGCGTCGCGCCCCAGGGCGTGGTGGCGGCGTCTACGGAAACGGACGACGGCTGGCTCCCCATCGGATCGATCCAGTACATTCCCGGGCGGCGAGGCCGACGCGTCCGGCGCGAGCTTGCCCTCCCATCATGGCGCGCGTTTCGCGCCAGGAGAAGACGGCTCCGCGCGGGCCATTGGTCGCAATGGCCCAAACTGGTCCGGAGCGCCACGTCGCCGCGCTGGGGCGTCAATGCAGCTTCACATGCGGCTCGGTGCGCCGCGTGATAATGCGCGCCATCGTGTCCAGCGTCGCCTTGGCCGGCCCGTGAAGCGCCAGTTCGTGCATCTTGTAGAGCGACAGATACATCATGCGCGCGAACAGCCCCTCGACCATGAGGCTGCCGCCGATCAACCCGCCCATCATGTTGCCGACCGTACTATATTCGCCCAATGAGACGAGCGAGCCGAAGTCGCGGTACTGGTATTCCTGCAACGGCTTGCCCGCCAGCATGCGCTTGAACTGGGCGTAAAGATGCGAGGCCTGCTGGTGCGCGGCCTGCGCTCTCGGCGGCACGATGGCGTCGCGTCCCATCCATGGGCAGGCCGCGCAGTCGCCGAAACTGAATATATTGTCGTCGCGCGTCGTTTGCAGCGTCGGCCTGACCACAAGCTGGTTGATGCGGTTGGTTTCGAGTCCGTCGAGATCCTTCAGGAAATCCGGCGCCTTGACGCCGGCGGCCCAGACCACAAGCTCCGCCGGAATGACGCGCCCGTCGTCCAGCTCCACGCCATCGCGCATCACCCGCGCGACCTTGGCGCTCGTCAGAACCTGGACGCCGAGGCGGCCCAGCAATTCTTCCGACGCCGCCGACAGCCGCGGCGGCAGCGACGGCAGAATGCGGTCCGCCGCGTCCAGAAGCGTGACCTTGAGGTCCTTGTCGGGGTCCACCCGGTCGAGGCCATAGGCGACGACCTCGCGCGTCGTCCGATGCAGCTCCGCCGCGAGCTCGACGCCGGTCGCCCCGGCGCCGATGATCGCGACTTTCAACTGCTCCGGGCGCAGGGGCGTCTGCTGGGCGTGGGCGCGGATGCAGGCGTTGACCATGGCTTCGTGGAATCTCGCCGCGTCTTCCTGGCTTTCCAGCTTCATGCCGAATTCCGTCACGCCCGGCGTGCCGAAATCATTGCTCTGGCTGCCGATGGCGATCACCAGCGTGTCATAGCCGATGGAGCGCTTCGGCGTGACCTCCCTGCCCTCCGAATCCAGATAGGGCGCCACATGAACCTCGCGCCGCGCGCGGTCGAGGCCGATCATCTCGCCGATGCGATAATGGAAGCCATGCCAGTGCGAATGGGCGAGATAGTTCACCTCATGCGCCGACATGTCCATGCTTCCCGCCGCGATCTCGTGAAGCTTCGGCTTCCAGACATGGGTGCGGCCTCGCTCGATCAGCGTAACGTCGAGGACGCCCTTGCGTCCGAATTTGTCGCCGAGCCTCGTCGCGAGTTCGAGGCCGCCGGCGCCGCCGCCGACGATAACGACACGATGGCCGCGTTCCCAACGCGTTCCGGCGTCAGTCATGTTGCGCTCCTGATCACGCCGGAACCACAGAGGCGGCGACAGGCGATGGCGAAGCCTCCTGCGCCGCGGTATCGGCGACAGCGAGCGCGGTCATGTTCACAATGCGCCGGACGGTGGCCGAAGGTGTCAGGATATGAGCCGGTTTCGCCGCGCCCATCAATATGCCGCCGACGGTAATGCCGTTCCCGGATGCAACCCGAAGCAAATTATAAGAAATATTGGCCGCTTCGATGTTCGGCATGACGAGGATGTTCGCTGGCCCCTCGAAACCCGATTCCGGCATGGCGTTGTCGAGTATGACCGGCGACAAGGCGGCGTCGCCGCGCATCTCCCCTTCGATCATCAGCGTCGGGTCGCGCGACAGCACGATTTCGCGGGCGCGACGCATCTTGGCCGCGCTCGTCGAGTTGGAGCTGCCGAAACTCGAATGCGACAGCAGCGCGACGCGCGCGGTCTGACCGAAGCGCCGCACCGTCTCGGCGGCCATGAGGGCGATCTCCGCAATCTGTTCGGCGGAGGGGTCTTCGTTGACATGGGTGTCGCAGATGAAGAGCTGCCGCTCTTGCAGCATCAGCATCTGCATGACGCCGAGCGTCTGGACGCCTTCGCGCAATCCAATGACGTCGCGAATGCAATCGAGATGATCCGACGTGCGGCCCGTGACGCCGCAAAGCATGGCGTCGGCCTTGCCGAGCCGCAGAAGGGTCGCCGCCAGCAAAGCGCCGCCCGCGCGCATCTTGCCGCCCGCCGAGGCGTTCGACACGCCGCGCCGGCTATGCGTGGCGTAATAATCCTGCGCCGCTGGCCGGTAGATTTCAGGATCGTTCGGATCGGCCAGGTCGCAATCGACGCCAAGCTTCAGGCGCAAGCCGAAATCCTCGATGCGTTGCTTGATCGCCTCGGGACGGCCGAGCAACAGAGGCCGCGCGACCCCTTCATCGACGACCACCTGCGCGGCGCGCAGAATGCGCTCGTCCTCGCCCTCGGCATAGATCACTGTCCCGGGGCGCCTCTTGGCGAGCGCAAACACCGGCCGCATTGCATTGCCCGACAGGTTGACGAAGCGCCCGAGCTTTTCGCGATAGGCCTCCAAATCCGCGATTGGCCGCCGCGCCACGCCCGAATCCGCCGCAGCCTTCGCCACGGCGGGCGCGACGATTTCGATGAGGCGCGGATCGAAGGGCGTCGGAATGAGATAGTCCCGCCCGAAGCGCAGGCCTGCGCCGCCATAGGCGTTGGCGACGGCCTCCGGAATTTCGGCATGGGCCAGTTCAGCAATCGCGCGCACCGTGGCGATTTTCATCTCCTCATTGATGGTCGTCGCGCCGCAATCCAGCGCGCCTCGGAAAATGAACGGGAAGCAGAGGACATTATTGATCTGGTTGGGATAATCCGAGCGCCCCGTTCCGAGGATCGCGTCGGGCCGCACAGCGAGCGCCTCTTCCGGCAGGATTTCGGGCGTCGGATTGGCCATGGCGAAGATCAGCGGGTTGGGACCCATCTTCTGGACCATTGCCGGCTTGAGCACGCCGCCCGCCGATAGGCCGAGGAAAACATCCGCCCCCTCCACGACGTCCGCGAGCGTGCGCGCGTTGGTTTGCACCGCGTAGCGGGCCTTGTTCTCGTCCATGCCCTCCTCACGGCCGACATAGACGACGCCTTTCGCGTCGGTCACGGTGATGTTTTCGCGCCTCAGCCCCAGGCTGACGATGAGGTCGAGGCAGGCCAACGCCGCCGCGCCCGCGCCGGAAGCGACCAGCTTCACCTTGTCGAGGTCCTTGCCCACCAGATGGAGGCCGTTCATGATCGCGGCCGCCGCCACGATCGCGGTTCCGTGCTGGTCGTCGTGGAAAACCGGAATTTTCATGCGCTCGCGCAACTTCTTCTCGATGTAGAAGCATTCAGGCGACTTGATGTCTTCGAGATTGATGCCGCCAAAGGTCGGCTCCATGCGGGCGATGGTCTCGATCAGCGCGTCCGGATCATTCTCCGCGAGTTCGATGTCGAACACGTCGATGCCGGCGAATTTCTTGAACAGGCAGCCCTTGCCCTCCATGACCGGCTTGCCCGCGAGCGGGCCGATATTGCCGAGGCCCAGCACCGCCGTGCCATTGGTGACCACAGCGACGAGATTGGACCGCGACGTCAACTCATCGGCCTGGTTGGGATCCTCGACGATCGCCAGACAGGCTTCGGCGACGCCTGGCGAATAGGCGAGCGCGAGGTCGCGCTGGTTGGCCATGGCTTTCGTCGGCACGACGGAGATCTTTCCCGGCGTCGGAAAGCGGTGATAGTCCAGGGCTGCGTCCTTGAGATTCTGCGACATGGCCGCCTTTTCCTTCTTGATGTTTCAGACAGATCGCGAATGCCGCCCGCGCTTTTTTTTCGCGCGGTGCGGCCGGCTCCAGTTTACGCCGCGGCGACGTCTTCTTTCGACGTTTCCAGCGACGCTTCTTCGAGGATCGTTTCGGTGTCCGACTCGCCCGACAGGACCGCCTTCA
>NZ_JAGRPM010000073.1 GCF_019449565.1 Rhodoblastus sp.
GCGAGAATTGCGCGCTTTCCGGCGTGGTTGGCGGGGCCGACCACGCCTTCCTTCTCCATGCGCTCGACCAGTGACGCCGCCTTGTTGTAGCCCACCGAAAGACGGCGCTGGACATAGGAAGTCGAGCATTTCTTGTCGCGCAGCACGATCGCCACCGCGCGGTCGTACAGGTCGCCGCCCTCGTCGTCGGCTGCATAGGACGCAGCGTCGGCCTCGTCGTCGTCCGGCTCGTCCTCCACCGTCACCGAGTCGAGATAATCCGGCTGGCCCTGCATCTTCAGATGCGCCACCACCTTCTCGACATCGGCGTCGGACACGAAGGGGCCATGCACGCGCGAGATCCGCCCGCCGCCCGCCATATAGAGCATGTCGCCCTGGCCCAGCAGCTGCTCCGCGCCCATCTCGCCCAGAATGGTGCGGCTGTCGATCTTCGACGTCACCTGGAACGAGATGCGGGTCGGGAAATTGGCCTTGATCGTGCCGGTGATGACGTCCACAGACGGCCGTTGCGTGGCCATGATGAGATGGATGCCGGCGGCGCGGGCCATTTGCGCGAGGCGCTGGATCGCGCCCTCGATCTCCTTGCCCGCGACCATCATCAGGTCGGCCATTTCGTCGACGATGACCACGATATAGGGCAGGACGGAGAGGTCCATCTGCTCCTGCTCGTAGATCGCCTCGCCGGTCTCGCGGTCGAAGCCGGTCTGCACCACGCGCGAGATGATCTCGCCTTTGGATTTAGCCTCGGTCACGCGGGCGTTAAAGCCGTCGATGTTGCGGACGCCGAGCTTGGACATTTTCTTGTAGCGATCCTCCATCTCACGCACGGCCCATTTGAGGGCGACGACGGCCTTTTTGGGGTCGGTGACGACGGGCGTGAGGAGGTGCGGAATGCCGTCATAGACGGACAGCTCCAGCATTTTGGGATCGACCATGATGAGCCGGCACTCCTGCGGCTTGAGCCGATACAAGAGCGAGAGGATCATGGTGTTGATGGCGACCGACTTGCCGGAGCCGGTGGTTCCGGCGACGAGCAAATGCGGCATCTTGGCGAGATCGACGATGACCGGCTCGCCGCCGATGGTCTTGCCGAGCGCGATGGCCAGCTTGTGCTTGGTCTCGGCGAAATCGGGCGAGGCGAACAGCTCGCGTAGATAGACGGTCTCGCGGCGCGGGTTGGGCAGTTCGATGCCGATGGCGTTGCGCCCCGGCACCACCGCGACGCGGGCGGAGACCGCCGACATGGAGCGCGCGATATCGTCCGCCAGCCCGATCACCCGCGACGACTTGATGCCTGGCGCGGGTTCGAATTCGTACAGCGTCACCACGGGGCCGGGATAGACGCTGACGATATCGCCCTTGACGCTGAAATCCTCAAGGACTCCTTCCAGCAGCCGAGCATTTTGCTCCAGCGAATCCTGAGCGATGCCGCTGGCCACTTTCTTCCCGACAGCGAGAAGATTGATGGCAGGGGCAGTATAGTGGCCCGGTGGGGTGGCGTTCCGAATGGAGTCGCTCGCGTCCGGCGATCCGCGACGAGGCCTGCCCGCGGGGCGAGGGACGCGAGATTTCTCGCCCGGAAAGGCAGCCGCCCCCTCGTCCCCGAAGCCCGGCTCGCGTCTCTCCACATTCGAGCGGGCCAGCCCGAGTTCGTCGAATTGACGCGCGGCGATATCGTGCTCGACCGGCGATATCTGGCGCGCCTCTTGATGATTCCGGCGAAAAACGGACTGAAGCCATTGTTTCACCGGATGGCGCCTTGCGCCTTCAGGCGAAATCCTGGCCTCGGCGGCTTGATTGAAGATCGCCCTGTCATCGACCGGCGTCGCGACGAGGCCGGAGAACCGCGTGGACTGGCCAGAGTCTTCGGCATCATCGGGATCGAGAGACGGCTGGGCCCCCATGCCCAGTGAGGCGGACAAGGCGAGTATCGCGATCGAAAAATAGACCAGCCCGCTTAGAGTGAGTCCGAAAGGCGAAAAATAGCGCTTTGGCAAGGCGACGAGCGCGTCGCCAACGACGCCGCCAAGGCCCGTAGGCAGGGGCCACCCGTCGGTTGTCGGAAGAAGCGAGGCGACGGCCGCGGCGCTGAATGTTCCGACGAGCCAATAGGCGAGATAGCCGGCTGTGCTCCCGGTGCGGCGATGAGAAAGGACTTTCCAGCCGAGCAAGCCAAGCGGCGCAAGCAAGATAATCGAGCTGATGCCGATCAATTGCATGATGAGATCGGAAACCATGGCGCCCTTCACGCCGAGCGCGTTGCGGACCGGGGCGTCCGTCGCATGATTCAGGCTGGGGTCGGCGATCGACCAGGTCGCGAGCGCCAGGCCCAAGGCTGCGGTGAACGCAATGATCGACAGTCCGGCGACTTCCTGAAGCCGCCGTTGGAAGAATACACGCGCCGATTCGGGCAGCACTTCGCCGATCGGCAATGTCGTCGTGCGCATGGGGTAGGTTCCGACCCGCTCGAATGATAATGGCGGAGCAAGGTTAAGGGCGTTCAGTTAACTTTGGCTTAACCTTATCGAAATCGTAAATTTTCGCCGCTCGCGATGCAATTCGCGAGCATAGGATGCGGCGTCCTTGGAAGTTTGGTTTAATTCTGAAAAAAAGCATCGGAAAGCCGCCCGCTGAATTCGCGGTGGCGCGGTTCGTCATAGCTAAAAAGGTCGATTGGGCGTCGACTGAAAAGGGCGGGACTTCATCCCGCCCTTCTGTCTGATTTTTTTACTTAGCCGGCTTTTCCGGCGTCGATCACATCTTCCAGCGTGCGAAGTCCGGTCTGCGTCGCGTTGACCAGGACGGCCATATTGCCCGGCGCGTGCTGGTTCTTCCACATCTTGGTGTGGGCG
This sequence comes from Rhodoblastus sp., assembly GCF_019449565.1. GTDB lineage: Bacteria > Pseudomonadota > Alphaproteobacteria > Rhizobiales > Beijerinckiaceae > Rhodoblastus. The sequence continues at coordinate 2,853 of NZ_JAGRPM010000073.1, forward strand.
AGCGGAATTTTCGCCCAGGGGAAAACTTCCGACATGCAGGGATCGACGCGGCGATCGACGACGAAATTATTCGCCGCCGCCGCTTGCTTCAGATGCGCGAAATGCGATCCTTGGATGCGTTTCTGCCGCATCCAGACATAACGGGCGTCGAAGGTCAGATTGAAGCCCGAAGTGCCAGCGCAGAACACGATCATGCCGCCGCGCTTGCATACGAGCGTCGAGACCGGGAAGGTCGCTTCGCCGGGATGTTCGAAAACGATGTCGACGTCCTTCTTGCCGGTAATGTCCCAGATCGCCTTGCCGAACTTGCGGGCTTCCTTGGTCCAGTCCGCATATTCCTGCGAATTGACCTTGGGCAGCTGGCCCCAGCATTTGAAGTCCTTGCGGTTGATCACGCCCTTCGCGCCGAGCGAAAGGACATAATCGCGCTTGGATTCATCGGAAAGGACGCCGATGGCGTTGGCGCCGGCCGCCGCGATGAGCTGAACGCCGAACACGCCAAGGCCGCCGGAGGCGCCCCAAACCAGCACGTTGTCGCCCGGCTTCAGCCGATGGGGCTCATGGCCGAACAGCATCCGATAGGCGGTGGCGAGCGTCAGCGTGTAGCAGGCGCTCTCTTCCCAGGTCAGATGCTTGGGACGGATCATCAGCTGGCGGTCCTGCACGCGGCAGAATTGCGCGAAGGAGCCGTCCGGCGTCTCATAGCCCCAGATGCGCTGGGAGGAGGAGAACATCGGGTCGCCGCCGTTGCATTCCTCGTCGTCGCCGTCGTCCTGGTTGCAATGCACGACGACTTCGTCGCCGACCTTCCAGCGTTTCACCTTCGAGCCAATCGCCCACACGATGCCCGACGCGTCGGAACCGGCGATGTGGAAGGGCTGCTTATGCACGTCGAAGGGCGAGATCGGCTCGCCGAGGCCAGCCCAGATGCCGTTATAGTTGACGCCAGCGGCCATCACGAGGACGAGCACGTCATGGCTGTCGAGGGTCCAGGTTGGAACCACCTCGAGCTGCATGGAGGATTCCGGCGGGCCATGGCGATCCCTGCGGATGACCCAGGCGTGCATATTCTTTGGCACATGGCCAAGAGGCGGAATCTCGCCAATATCATAGAGGTCCTTCAGGACCGGTTGGTTCGCGGCATTCGAGCCGCTCGCCGCTGGCGATGGATTGCTCAACGCTGACTCCTGTCATAAATGGCCATTATGGATGAAGTGGCCCGACCCCCATTGCGGGCTCCGGCGATGCTCGACTCTTCGTTCTCGGTCCACAATAGATGAATCGCCGCGCCCGAACTCCGCTCCGGTTCGTTTGCTCGCCTTGGTGCTTTCTGCGCCAATATACATAATATTGCCGCTTGGCGAGCGTCCGCACAATTTTTTTGCTTCGTGCTAAAGTCGGCCCTTGTTTTGTTCTCTTTGCGTTGTCGTTGAAGGTATGAAATATTGCTTTATAAATCAATTGGTTGTCGAGATGGAGTCAATATGGTCGGTTTTCGGCCCCGCCCCGTGAGCCGATTGTGCTCCGCACCAAAGTAAGGCAAAGCAATGGTCCGGTCTTTGGCCCGACGATAGAGCCCTGCACCATGATCAAAGTGAGGTTCCGATGACGAAGACAGCCACCGGTCGCGACAAGCCCTGGATTTTCCGCACTTATGCGGGTCATTCGACCGCGACGGAGTCCAACAAGCTGTATCGCGGCAATCTCGCGAAAGGCCAGACCGGCCTGTCCATCGCCTTCGATCTGCCGACCCAGACGGGCTATGATTCCGATCACCCGCTGTCCCGCGGCGAGGTTGGCAAGGTCGGCGTCCCGATTTCGCACCTCGGCGACATGAACACCCTGTTCGACGGCATTCCCATCGCCCAGATGAACACGTCGATGACGATCAACGCCACCGCGCCGTGGCTGCTCTCGCTTTATATCGCCGCGGCCGACGCCCAGGGCGCGCCGCGCTCCGTCCTTCAGGGAACGACCCAGAACGACATCATCAAGGAATATCTTTCGCGCGGCACCTATGTGTTCCCGCCCGGCCCGTCGCTTCGGTTGACCAAGGACGTGATCCTGTTCACGACCAAGGAAGTTCCGAAATGGAACCCGATGAACGTCTGCTCCTACCATCTGCAGGAGGCCGGCGCGACGCCGGTTCAGGAGCTTTCCTACGCCCTTGCCACGGCGGTCGCCATTCTCGACATGGTGAAGAAATCCGGTCAGGTCTCGGAGGAAGATTTCGGCGAGGTCGTCGGACGCATTTCCTTTTTCCTTAACGCCGGGATGCGCTTCGTCACCGAACTCGCCAAGGTTCGCGCCTTCACGGAATTATGGGATGACCTCACGCGCGATCGCTATGGCGTCAAGGATGAGAAGCACCGTCGCTTCCGCTATGGCGTTCAGGTCAATTCCCTTGGACTGACCGAGCCCCAGCCGGAAAACAACGTCTATCGCATTTTGATCGAGACGCTGGCCGTCGTCCTGTCGAAGAAGGCGCGCGCCCGCGCGGTTCAGTTGCCGGCCTGGAACGAGGCTCTGGGCCTGCCGCGGTCCTGGGACCAGCAATGGTCCCTGCGTTTGCAGCAGATTCTCGCTTATGAGACCGATCTTCTCGAATATGGCGACCTGTTCGACGGCAGCCTGGAGCTGAGCAAGAAGGTCGACGAGCTGAAAGCCGAGGCTCTCGCCGAGCTTGCCGCGATCGACGCCATGGGCGGCGCGGTGGCGGCGGTTGAGACCGGCTATCTCAAGTCCAAACTGGTCGAATCGAACACGCGTCGCCTCGAAGGCATCGAATCGGGCGATCAGATCGTCGTCGGCGTGAATAAGTTCCTTGAGACGGAGCCGTCGCCGCTGACGACGGGTGACGGCTCGATCCTGGTCGTGCCCGAACATGTTGAAGCGGAGCAGATCGAGCGCCTGAACGCCTGGCGCAGGCAACGCGACGCCAAGGCCGTGGCCAAGGCGCTCGAGGAGTTGCGCGCCGCGGCGGTCGAGGACCGAAACATCATGGAGCCTTCGATCGCCGCCGCCAAGGCTGGCGTGACGACGGGCGAATGGGGCCAAACCCTGCGCGAGGTGTTCGGCGAATTTCGCGCGCCCACGGGCGTCGGACGCAGCGCGCGCCAGGCTGGCGGATCGCTCGATCCGGTCCGCGCCGAGGTCGAGCGCGTCTCAAAGAAGCTCGGTCGCCGGATCAAGTTCCTGGTTGGCAAACCCGGTCTCGATGGCCATTCCAATGGCGCCGAGCAGATCGCCGTCCGCGCCCGCGACGCCGGCATGGAAGTGGTCTATGAGGGCATCCGCCTGACGCCCGCCGAAATCGTCAACGCCGCTCTCGAGGAAGGCGTTCATGTCGTAGGGCTCTCGATCCTGTCGGGCTCACATGTGCCGCTGGTTCGCGACGTGCTCGAGCGCATGAAGGCCGAGGGCATTTCGGACGTCCCGGTCATTGTCGGCGGGATCATCCCGCCCGAGGATGAAAAGTTGCTGCTCTCGGAAGGCGTCGCGGCGGTCTATACGCCCAAGAATTACGAATTGAACACGATCATGGCCGATATCGTCCGGGTCGTCGAAAGCCGCGCGGCGCAGGGCTGAGCCGGGTTCGCCGAGATTGAAAGCCTCCGACATGTTTGTCACAACGGTCGGAGGCTTTGTTTTGATTCGACAGGAGAAACCTTATGTCGGCTGAGGCCTGCACCCAGGGACTGGATACCGGATTCATCGAACTGGGAGCCGCGAAAGTCGCGGCGCTCGGCGTCGTACAGGGCATTACGGAACTCCTGCCGATCTCCTCGACCGCGCATATGCGGATCGTTCCGGCCCTTCTGGGTTGGCGCGACCCGGGCTCCGCATTCTCCGCGGCGATGCAGATGGCGGCGCTGGCCGCCGTGATCTCTTATTTCTGGACCGACGTTCGGGGATTCGTTTTCGGTTCGATCGCGGCCGTCCAACGCCGCGATTTCAAGGACTGGCAGTATCGCTTTACGACCTGGATTTTCCTTGCGACCCTGCCACTCGTCGTGTTCGGGGTCCTGCTGTCGAAAACGTTAAATACCTGCGGTTCGCCCTTGCGAAGCCTTTGGGTGATCGGCGCGGCTTGCATTGTCATGTCGGTCGCGCTGGCGCTGGCGGAAAAATACTGCACGCATCGGCGCACGCTCGACAATGTTTCGCTCAAGGACGCCATGCTGGTGGGGCTCGCCCAGGTCGGCGCGCTGATTCCCGGCGTGTCGCGGTCCGGCTCGACGCTGACTGCCGCCCTTTTCCTCGACCTCAAGCGCGAGGAGGCCGCGCGCTTCTCTTTCCTGCTGGGTCTTCCGGCGATTTTCCTCGCCGGCGTCAAAGAGTTTTACGAATTGTTCAAGGCGGGGCTTTCGGCCGAAGGCTGGATGATTCTCGGCGTCGGACTCTTCGTCGCCTCCATTTCCGCCTTTGCCGCCATCTGGGGCCTGATGCGGATCCTGGAACGCTTTTCGTCCTGGCCCTTTGTCGTTTACCGGTTCCTGATGGGCGTATTCCTGCTGACCGCCGTCTGGCAAGGCTGGCTGCAATAAGAAAGGGCGGCTCAGGCCGCCCTTTCTTGCTGGATCAATTCAGCCGCGCCGGAGGCGTCTCGAAGTCGGGTTCGGCTTTTGCGGACGCTTTGCCGATAGGCTTGCCGTCAAAGGTCAGTTCGCCGTTCGCGGCCGAAATGTCGAGGGTCTGGCCCTCGACGAATTCGCCTGACAGCAACATTTCCGCCAGCGGGTCCTGAACGTTCTTCTGGATGACGCGCTTCAAGGGACGCGCGCCATAGGCGGGATCATAGCCCTTCTCGGCGAGCCAGGCCCGGCCGGCCTCGCTCAGTTTCAGGGTGATCTTGCGATCTTCCAGCAGGCGTTCGAGCCGCTTGAACTGAATATCGACGATCGCGCCCATGTCCTGCCGCCGTAACCGGTGGAACAGGATGATCTCGTCGATCCGGTTCAGGAATTCCGGCCGGAAATGCGAGCGGACCACTTGCATGACCTCGCCATGGACCGCCGACGAATCCTCGCCCTCGTTCTGCATGACAAGGAATTCCGACCCGAGATTCGAGGTCATGATGATGACCACGTTGCGGAAATCGACGGTTCGCCCCTGACCGTCCGTCAGACGTCCATCGTCCAGCACTTGCAGCAGGACGTTGAACACGTCGGGATGAGCTTTCTCGATCTCGTCAAATAGCACGACCTGATAGGGGCGCCGCCGGACCGCTTCGGTCAAGGCGCCGCCTTCCTCATAGCCGACATAGCCCGGAGGCGCGCCAATCAGCCGCGAAACCGAATGCTTCTCCATATATTCGGACATGTCGAGACGCACCATGGCGGTCTCGTCATCGAACAGGAACGAGGCCAAAGCCTTGGTCAGCTCTGTCTTGCCGACGCCGGTCGGGCCGAGGAACATGAACGAACCGATCGGCCGGTTCGGATCCTGAAGGCCTGCACGAGCGCGACGAACCGCCGTCGCCACGGCCGCAACCGCTTCCCGCTGGCCGACAACGCGTTGCGCGATCGCGTCTTCCATTTTCAGTAGTTTGGCGCGTTCGCCTTCCAGCATCTTGTCGACGGGCACGCCGGTCCAGCGCGAAACGATCTGCGCGATATGATCCGGCGTGACGACCTCATCGACCAGGACTTCGCCGCTCTTCGCTTCAGTTTCGGCAAGTTTCTGCTCGAGCTCGGGAATGACGCCATAGGTCAGCCGTCCCGCTTCCGCATAATCGCCCTTGCGTTGGGCGATCAGCAGATCATTGCGGGCTGCTTCCAGCTTTTCCTTCATCTTCTGCGCCGCGCCGAGCTTGTCCTTTTCCGCGCGCCAACGCGTCGTCAGCTCAGCGGATTTTTCCGTGAGATCGGCCAGTTCGCCCTCAAGCTTTTTCAGGCGGTCCTTCGAGGCCGGGTCCGTTTCCTTCTTCAGCGCTTCCTGCTCGATCTTGAGCTGGATGATGCGCCGGTCGAATTCGTCGAGCTCCTCAGGCTTCGAATCGACCTGCATCCGCAGACGCGAGGCCGCCTCGTCGACGAGGTCGATCGCCTTGTCGGGGAGGAAGCGATCCGCGATATAGCGGTTCGACAAGGTGGCGGCCGCGACCAGCGCGGAATCGCTCACCCGCACGCCATGGTGCAGCTCGTATTTTTCCTTCAGGCCGCGAAGGATCGAGATGGTGTCCTCAACGGTCGGCTCGCTGACGAAGACCGGCTGAAAACGCCGGGCGAGAGCAGCGTCTTTTTCGACATGCTTGCGATATTCATCGAGCGTGGTCGCGCCCACACAATGCAATTCGCCGCGCGCGAGCGCCGGCTTCAGCAGGTTGGAGGCGTCCATCGAGCCGTCCGTCTTGCCGGCGCCGACGAGCGTGTGCATTTCGTCGATGAAGAGGATAATCCCGCCCGCCGCCGCGGTGACTTCATTCAGGACGGCTTTCAAGCGCTCCTCGAATTCGCCGCGATATTTCGCGCCCGCGATCAGTGCGCCCATGTCGAGCGCCAGCAGGCTCTTGTCGCGCAGGCTTTCCGGCACGTCGCCATTGACGATGCGCAGCGCCAGGCCCTCGACGATCGCCGTCTTGCCCACGCCCGGCTCGCCGATCAGAACCGGATTGTTCTTGGTGCGACGGGAAAGAACCTGAATTGTGCGCCGAATCTCTTCGTCGCGGCCAATGACGGGATCAAGCTTTCCCTCTCGCGCCGCCTCGGTCAGGTCGCGTGCATATTTCTTCAAGGCGTCATAGGCGTTTTCGGCGGAAGCGGAATCGGCGGTGCGTCCCTTGCGAATATCCTCGATGGCGCGGTTCAGACCCTGCGGATTGACGCCCGCATTGGCGAGAATCTTTCCGGCCTCGGAATTCGTGTCCATCGCCAGCGCAAGCAACAGCCTTTCCACCGTAACGAAGGAATCGCCGGCTTTCTGCGCGATCTGTTCCGCGGTGTCGAACAGGCGGGCTGTTGCCGGGGCGAGATAGAGCTGGCCCGCGCCCGCGCCTTCGACGCGCGGCAATTTGGCGAGTGCTAGCTCGCATTGCTGCAGGGCGTCGCGCGAACGACCCCCGGATTTGTCGATCAATCCGGCGGACAGACCCTGCTCGTCGTCGAGCAGCACCTTGAGAAGGTGAAGCGGCGTAAATTGCTGGTGACCTTCGCGAAGCGCCAGAGACTGCGCCGATTGCACGAAGCCCCGCACCCGCTCGGTCAGCTTTTCAATATTCATTACGATCCTCCTATGCCCACGTACGTCTCCCAGAAGGCGAGAACGCCGCGTCACCAATTTGGCCCCTGAACGGCGGCCTGACCGGTGATATGGGAACGCAATTCGAGCTTGAAAAGGTCAAGCCAAAGAATGGGAAGGCCGTCCTGAATAAAAAAAAGCGGCGCTCGAGGCGCCGCTTTTGATTAAGGATTAGGGGGGCTCATTCGGCATCAGCGGAATTTGCTTCGGCTGCCGGCGCCGCGGCGTCTTGCTCACCGGCGATTTCCGCCCGTGTGCGCCGGCGGCGGCGCGGACGCAAATGAAACCGCGCTTCGTCGGCCTCGCCTTGCGGCGCATTGAGCTCGGGCGTCTGGCCGCTGACCGGCGGCTGGGCGCCGAAGCCATCCGTCTGGGGCTCTGGCGCGTTGGCGGCGACGGCGTTTGTGGGGACCGGGGCGGCGGGAGGCGCGGCGACGCGGGTCGGAGCGGTGATGAAAGCTGGCAGGCCCGGCGTGACGGCGTCGAAATTCACGCGGGGTTGTTCCTGAGCCGCAGGCGGCGGCGCATCGAAGCGGGGTTGTTGATCGCGGAAGTTCTGCCGGCCTTGGCCCTGCTGATTGAAGCGCCGGTCATTGCGCGGCTGGCGTTCCTGACGCTCGCCGTGATGGTTGGAGTGGCGCTCGCCGGATCGTTCACCGGATCGTTCCTGACGCTCGGCGCGTTCAGGCCCCCGTTCCGCCATGTCCGTCCCATAGGCCGGACGGTCGAAATAAGGCTGAGGCTGGCCGGCCATGCCGACGGGGGCGATATTCGGCTGCGCCTGATGCGGAGCAGGGCTTGGCGCCTGGCGTTCCAGAGGCGAGGAGAAACGGTCGGGCAGCGCCACGAAATCGTCGTCGTCGTCGAGCTCTTCGAGCTCGTCGCCATTGCGGCCATAGCCCATCTGGGCTTGCTGCTGGGCGGTCTGAGCAGCTGCGATGATGCGGAAATAATGCTCCGCGTGCTGCAGTAAATTCTCGGCGACGACAGTGTCGCCGGATGACTGGGCGTCGCGCGCGAGCTGGAGATATTTCTCCGCGATGTGCTGGGCCGTGCCACGAATCTTGACGTCAGGTCCGTTCGATTCGTAGGTCCTGGTGAGGGGATTCGGACCCTTGCGATTATTACGACCACGCATACGCTTGTTTTGACCAGGTCTCATCGATAATCCCTGAGTAATAAAGTCGTCCGCGCTAGGATCCGCGCGACGCTTCACCGCTGTTTCATTGCAAATTTGGATGGCGCGGAAATCCCGGCGCCTTTGCCTCACCGGCCCTGTTTGCGGCTCTCCGCAAACTTGCTTTCAATCTTCCAGATCCATTGAGGGAAACGGCGATCGTACCACGTCGCTCAAACCGCATGCCTAAGTGGCCGGTCTTGGGAAGGTCTGAAACGCCGCAACGTGCGGAACCATTCTCCAGCCGAGCCTTGCTGCGGTCTAATCAAGCGCAACCAGGTATTTGCTGCGGTGCAGACTAAATGTTTTTTGACGCCGCGCCAAGTCCAAACTTTCCGGGAATGTCCAGAAAAGAGCGATTAGGCGCTCAAGGCCTGCTGAACGCGATGACGCGGTCGCGGCCGCCACTGTCCCGAGCGACTTCCGCGACGCCGAGCCCTTCGGCTTCGAAGATGTTCGCCACATCCGCCGCCTGCCGCCAGCCGATCTCGAAAAGCGCGCCGCCGCCCGGTTTCAGCAATCGCGGCAGGTCGGGGGCGAGGCGCCGATAACAGTCGAGTCCGTCCGAACCGCCATAAAGCGCCAATGCCGGATCGTGATCCGCAACCTCTTCCGCAAGTTCGCTCTTTTCCGTCAGCGCAATATAGGGCGGGTTGGAAACAATCAGGTCGAATGCTCCCAGGAGCGCTTCGGCCCAGTTTCCGCACATTATGGAGGCGCGATTCGCCAGACCGCATCGCGCGAGATTGGCTTGCGCGATCCGGCAGGCTGACGGCGAAAGATCGACGCCAATTCCAGTCGCATCGGGGAGCGCATCGAGCAGAGCGCATAGGATGGCGCCGGAGCCCGTCCCCAGATCGAGGATTTTCGGCTGCGTCCATCGGCGGGATCTCGCGAAATCGAGCGCGGCGTTGACCAGGGTTTCCGTATCGGCGCGCGGGTCCAGCACATCGGGGGTGACGAGCAGATCGAGCCCGTAAAATCCGCTGCGGCCGAGAATGCGCCCGACGGGCGCTCCGGCGATTCGGCACTCCATGAAGCGCTGCAAGCGTTCGGCGCGCTCAAGACCAAGAGGTTCGTCGCCGCGCGTCAGCAACTCAAGTGAATTCAGGCCTGACGCGCCCTCCAGCAGATGGCGCGCCTCCAGCGCGGCAGGCTCCTTGCCAGCGTCGGCGAGAGCCGACGCGAGCAGTTTGCGCGCCTGCGCCAAGGTGTCGCCGGCTGAGAAGAGGGCTGGCGGAGGCGACAGGCTCAGGCTCCCAAGGCCTTGCTAAGCATGCGCGTCAGGCGCGCCGCGAAGGCGGCGGTGTCTTTCGGGGGCGCCCCGTCGAGCAGGCGGGCCTCGTCGAAAATGAGCCAGACGGCGTCCTCGAACAAATTCCGGTCCGGTGATTTCGCCAGCGTTTCCAGCGCGCGGACCAGCGGATGTGAAGGATTGACCTCGAGCACCGGCTTCAACTCCGCAGGAGCCTGGCCATGAGCGGCCAGAATCTGCTGCAGTCGGAGGTCGGGGCCGAATTCCGGCGCTACCAGGCAGGCTGCGCTTTCCGAAAGACGGTCGGAGACGCGGACGTCCTCCACCACGGATTCGAGGGTCTGTTTGGCCAAGGCGACGAATTCACGGACCTCTCCCGTATCTTCGGGCGGCTTCCGGCTCTCGTCGAGAAGGTCAATGTTCTTGATGTCGGCGCCGCCCTGCGTGATCGACTTGAAGGGCTTGCCGTCATAGCCCACCGCAGTCTGGACCCAGAAGGCGTCGACGGGATCGGAAAGCAGCAGAACCTCGACGCCCCGGGCGCGGAAACCTTCCAGCTGGGGGCTGCCGGCGATACGCTCGGCATTCTCGCCGGTGATGTAATAGATCGAGGTCTGATTTGGCCGTAGCGCCGCGATGTAATCGGCCAGTGTTCTCTTGCCCTCACCGTCAGTGGTCGTCGAGAATCGCGCCATTTTCAGGAGGGCGTCACGGCGTTCCGGGTCCTCGTAAAGCCCCTCTTTCAGAACGGCCCCAAAGTTTTTCCAGATCGGGCCGAATTTTTCCGGATCGTTTTCGGCGAGCTTGCCCAGCTCCTGAAGCAGGCGGTTCGTGACGCCCTTCTTGATCGCGGCGAACAGCTGGCTCTCTTGAACCATCTCGCGCGAGACATTGAGCGGCAGGTCGGGCGAATCGACCACGAGGCGGATGAAGCGCAGATAGCCGGGCAGGAGATCGATCTCGCGGGAGATCAGCACGCGGCGAGAATAGAGCTTGGCGCGGCCCTTGCGCGCCGGGTCGAACAGATCGAACGGGCGGGATCCGGGCACGAAAGCCAGCACGGTGTATTCGGCTCGTCCTTCGGCGCGCCAATGCACGGTCAGCGCCGGTTCGTCGAATTGGCCCGCCAGTTCCTGATAGAATTCCTTATATTGCTCGTCCGTGATTTCGGCTTTCGGCTTGGCCCAGAGCGCGGCCCCTTCGCTGATGCGCCGCGGTTCGGCGTCTGGCTTCTCGATGATTTCGATCGGCGTGGCGACGGCGCTCGAATGTTCGTTGACGATCGATTCGATCTTGTGCGGCTCGAGATAGGCCTTGGAATCGTCATTGAGATGAAGAATGACCCGCGAGCCGTGCCGAGGCGCCTTGTCCGGGTCGAGAGGCGCGATTTCGAATTCGCCCTTGCCGTCTGAGCTCCAGCTCCAGGCCAGGCTCTCGCCGGCGCGCCGCGTTTCGACGACGACCCGATCGGCGACCATGAAGGCCGAATAAAAACCGATGCCGAACTGCCCGATCAGTTCCGCCGCGCCCGATTCGGACGCCTTGACCTTTTCGAGGAAGGCGCGGGTGCCGGAATTCGCGATCGTCCCCAGCGCCGAGGTCAGGTCGTGGCGCGACATGCCGACGCCATTGTCCTCGATCGTCAGCGTTCCCGCTTCGGGGTCCAGGGCGACACGGATGACGAAAGCTTCGCCGCTGTCGAGAAGCGCGGGATTGCTATTGGCTTCATAGCGCAGCTTTTCGCAGGCGTCCGCAGCGTTGGAAATCAGTTCACGCAGGAAAATATCGCGTTCGGTATAGATCGAATGAACCATGAGATGCAGCAGTCGCGCCACATCGGCTTGAAACACATGGCGTTCGTTGTCCATCGTCGCCGCTTCCTGCGTCATTTTTCTCGCTCTGGCTCGTTTGGGAAGGAAATTTGGGGCGTCTTGCCCCGGGCCGCTATATTGCGGCGGTTGAGCCGAGATTCAAGACCGCGACAATGGATCGAGCCGGATCGCGCGGCTGCGCGCGCGAAAAGAGCCGGCCGGACGACGCCGGCCGGCTCATGCCGTAAAGACCATTTGTTCAATTCCGGAAGCCGCCTCGGCTGGGGGGCTGCGTCAATGCGGCGAAATCCCGGGCAAAGGTCTCAGGCGCCCCTTGATTGCTCCGCAAAACAGCGGGCGCATGGCGTGATGGCGGCGAAAATGTGAATTCGCCTCCAGCGACGAAATCCAGCGCCAAGACGCGCTTTCTTTGCTTGCCTGGCGACGGAAACCGGGACATCATCATGATACAATCCTTGAATCGATGTCTTGCGCTTGAGCGAAAACCCGCCTGAGATAAACCTTCAAGTCTTGCGTTTGCCGGCGCCGGCTTCGACGCCGGGGGAGTCGGCAGGCCCGGTCGTCGGATTCGACCGCAACGAATTGCAAATCATCTTCAATCTCTATGGCCGCATGGTCGCGCAAGGCGTCTGGCGTGACTACGCGATCGATTTTTCGGCGTCACAGGCGGTTTTCTCGGTCTTTCGGCGCAATGGCGAGGCGGCCTATTTTCGCATCGTGAAAGAGCCGAAGGCGATCCGGAAACAGGGCGCCTATTGGGTTGTCGCCCAGACGGGGCTGATCCTGAAGCGCGGCCCCGAGCTTGCGCGGGTTGTCGCCGTGCTGGAGAAAAAGCCGAAACTGGTCATGGTCTGACCCGCTTTCACAATTTCCGCAGCGCAACTTCTTCAATGCGATGGCTTGACCCTTTGGTCAGCACCAGGCTGGCGCGCGCGCGGGTGGGCAGAATGTTCTCGTGCAGATTGCGCAGGTTGATCCGCTTCCAGATGCTCCGCGCTGTCGCCTCGGCGTCCTCATCGGGAATATCGGCATATTTCCTGAAATAGGATCGCGGATCGCGGAAGGCCGTCGAGCGCAGCCGCATGAAGCGTGAGACATACCATTTTTCGAGCTGATCCTCGTCCGCGTGGAGATAGACCGAAAAGTCGAAGAAATCCGAGACGAAAGGCGTTTCCTTGCCATCGCGCGGCAGGCGGCTGGGCAGCAGGACGTTCACGCCTTCGACAATGAGAATGTCGGGGCGGTCGACGCTCACGGTTTCGTCCGGGACCATGTCATAGGTCAAATGCGAATAAACGGGGGCCTCGACATGGCCGCGTCCAGCCTTGACGTCCGAAAGGAAGCGCAGAAGCCTGTTGGTGTCATAGCTTTCGGGAAAGCCCTTCCGGTCCATGAGGTCTTCCCGCTCCAGCTCCACATTGGGCAGGAGGAAGCCGTCCGTGGTGATCAGCTCGACCTTGGGCGTGTTCGGCCAGCGCGACAGCAGGGCCTGAAGCACGCGGGCGGTGGTCGATTTGCCGACTGCGACCGAGCCCGCGACGCCGATGATATAGGGAACCTTGCCATCGTCCGCGCCCAGAAATCGCTGGGTCGCCTTGAATAAGCCCTGGGTTGCCGCGACGTAAAGCGCCAGCAGGCGCGACAGCGGCAGGTAAATCGCGATGACTTCTTCGAGCGAAATCGGATCGTTGATCGATTGAAGCCGTTTCAGGTCGTCAATCGTCAGGGTCAAGGGCGTATCCGCGCGCAGTCGCGCCCATTCCTCCCGGGTGAAATGTCTGTAGGGAGAGAGATTGGGTCCGACAGGTTCGGCCATGTTTTCCGCGACGGACTGCCTGATGATGTCGTTCAACGCCGCCTCCAGGACGCGCCGAGCCCCCTAACTGGTGCGGGAGGCTTTCTCCTGATGGCCCGATTGCTGGGTGCGCCGGGCGAGTTCATCGATGACATCCTGCAACGAAACGCCGCCGTCTTGAAGCAAGACCAATAGATGATAGAGTACGTCCGCCGCCTCCATCTTCAGGGAGCCGGCGTCGCGCTCGGCCGCCGCGATCACCGCTTCAACCGCCTCTTCGCCGAATTTTTTTGCGATTCGGCCCGTGCCGGATTCGAGCAGGCTGCGCGTATAGGATTGGTCGGCGCTCGCCGCCGCGCGTCGGGCGATCAGGGCCGCGAGATCATCAAGCGAAAAGGCGTCGGTCATCGGTTGCGCTTCCTTAGAAAGCTGGGCGATCAAGTCGCATGGGAAGTCCCGCCTTCGCCATATAGTCTTTGGCGCCGCCAATGGTGAACTCGCCAAAATGGAAGATGGAAGCGGCCAGTACGGCGCTGGCGTGGCCGTCTCGAACGCCTTCGACCAAGTGTTCAAGCGTTCCCACGCCCCCCGACGCGATGACCGGAATCGAAACCGCATCGGCTACGGTCCTGGTCAGCTCGATGTCGAAGCCGGATTTGGCGCCGTCGCGGTCCATCGAGGTCAGGAGGATCTCGCCGGCGCCGAGCGCGGTGACTTCTTTCGCATATTCGACCGCGTCGATGCCGGTCGGACGGCGTCCGCCATGGGTGAAAATCTCCCAGCGTCCGGGCGCGACGTTCTTGGCGTCGATGGCGACGACGATGCACTGGCTGCCGAATTTTTCCGCGCCGCGCCGGACGAAATCGCGATCATGGACGGCGGCGGTCATGATCGAAGCCTTGTCCGCGCCCGCCAGCAGCAGATTGCGGATGTCGTCGAGAGTCCGGACGCCGCCGCCGACCGTGAGCGGCATGAAACACGCCTCGGCCGTCCGCTGGACGGCGTCGAACAGCAGGCCGCGTTCCTCGTGGCTGGCGGTGATGTCGAGAAAGCATAATTCGTCGGCGCCCGCGGCGTCATAGGCGATGGCGCATTCCACCGGATCGCCGGCGTCGCGCAGATTGACGAAATTCACGCCTTTCACGACGCGCCCGTCCTTGACGTCGAGGCAGGGAATGACGCGTGTCTTAAGCAAAATGCTGCTCCGTGCTGACGCTGGGCCTTTTTTCAGGCTTTGCGCTTGGCCTTGATGAGATTGAGCGCCTGCTGCGGATCGAGCCGGCCGTCGTAAAGGGCGCGACCGCTGATCGCGCCGGCGAGGCGCGCGCAATCCGGCTCCAGCAGCCGTTCGACATCGGCGATGGAGGCGAGCCCGCCCGACGCGATGACTGGAATGGCCAAGGCGTTGGCGAGGGCCAGAGTGGCCTCGATATTCAGGCCCTTGAGCACGCCGTCGCGGGCGATGTCGGTGTAGATGATCGCCGCGACGCCAACATCCTCGAATCTCTTGCCCAGTTCGACGGCGGTCAGTTGCGACGATTTCGCCCAGCCGTCCACGGCGACGAGGCCGTCGCGCGCGTCAATGCCGACGGCGATCCGACCCGGATGCAGCCGCGCGGCTTCACGGACGAGATCGGGGTCGCGGACCGCGGCCGTGCCGATGATCACCCGATTGACGCCCTTGCCGAGCCAGCCTTCGATCGTCCGCATGTCGCGGATGCCGCCGCCGAGCTGAACCTGCATTTTGGTCAACGCGGCGAGGACCGTTTCGACGGCGGCGGCGTTCATCGGCTTGCCCGCGAAGGCGCCGTCGAGATCGACGACATGCAGATATTCGAAGCCCTGAGTCTCGAAGGTCAGCGCCTGAGCCGCCGGATCGTCATTGAAGACCGTCGCCTGCGCCATGTCGCCGTGGATGAGTCGGACGCATTGTCCGCCCTTGAGGTCGATCGCGGGAAACAGAATCACGGGCGCCACCTCAGGAAATTGGAAATGAGCCTGAGCCCCATCGACTGGCTCTTCTCCGGATGAAACTGTACGCCGACAATCGTGTCCCGGCCGACCATCGCCGTCAAAGCGCCGCCATATTCGGTGGTGGCAATAACATCGTCAGGGTTCGAGGCCAACAGGTGGTATGAATGGACGAAATAGGCATTGAGCCCATCCGGCCCGGTCGCTATGCCCTCGAGCACGGGATGGGGCCTGTTCAGGTCAAGATTGTTCCAGCCCATATGCGGGATTTTGAGATTCGGATCGCTTGGCTTGATCGGGACGACGGCGCCGCCGATCCAGCCAAGGCCCGGCGTATCGCCATGTTCAAGCCCGCGTTCGGCCAATAATTGCATGCCGACACAGATGCCGAGGAAAGGCGCTCCGCGCTTGCGGACGGCGTCTTCAAGCGCCTCGGCCATGCCTTCGATTTCCAGAAGGCCGCGCCGGCAATCCGCAAAAGCGCCGACGCCTGGCAGGACGATGCGATCGGCCCGGCGCACGGCCTCGCTGTCAGCCGTGACAGAGATCGCCGCGTCTATGCCGCTTTCGCGCGAGGCGCGCTCGAAAGCCTTGGCCGCGGAATGCAGATTGCCGGATCCGTAATCAATGATGGCGACGTTCAAGACTAAGTCTCCCGAGACGGAAACAAGCCCAGCAGATCGGCGCCATCCGTTGCGCCGGCCGCGGGGGGCTTGGCGCCGTCGTCCCGGTTTTGGGCCGGCTGCGGCTTGGCGGCGAACAGATCGTCGGCGCGCTGGGCGAAATAGACCGTTTCCGCGTCGCCGACCGAATCGCCCAAGGTCAGGCCGTGGATCAGGAAGCCCGCACGGGACAGCCGGTGTTGCCGAAAGCGGTCGGCTTCAAGGCCGAAAGCCAGGGCGCCAAGATTATAAAGCAGGAAGGTCGCCGCCGGGCCGACATGGGCGAAGCCGACGAGAAGCCCGATGACGACGAGAAGGGCCATCCAGAGACCGAAGGCGAGCCAAAGGCCATGGCGGGCGGCCCAGAGAGGCGTAGCCAGAAAGGCGGGCCAGCAAAAGCCCAGTTTCACGAACCGGGCGTGTTCAAGCGTACGCGCCGTCGAGCCGCCCATCGGAAGAAAGACTGAATAAAGCTTCATGGCGTTCCGCGTCGCTTCAAAGCGCTCCCTTGGTGGAAGGGATGCGGTCCTTCTGGCGAGGATCGATCGCCAGCGCCGCGCCCAGCGCGCGGGCGACGCCCTTGAAACAGGTTTCAACGATATGATGGCTGTTCACGCCATAAAGCGTCTCGATATGGAGCGCGATCGCGGCGTGCTGGGCGAAGGCCTGAAAAAACTCCCGGACCAGCTCGGTGTCGAATTCTCCGAGCTTGGCTTGCGGAATCGCGGTGCGGAACACCAGAAAGGGGCGTCCCGAGACGTCAATCGCGACGCGCGTCAAGGTTTCGTCCATCGGCAGATGAACGTCGGAATAGCGAACGATGCCGCGCAGATCGCCGGCCGCCTGGCGCAGCGCCTGTCCGAGGGCGATGCCGACATCCTCGACCGTGTGATGCTGGTCGATGTGAAGATCGCCTTTGGCGGCGATTTCAATGTCCATCAGCGAATGGCGCGCGAGTTGATCGAGCATGTGATCGAAAAAGCCGATTCCGGTCGAGATCTTGCTGAGGCCGGAGCCGTCGATCGCAAGTTTCACGAAAATGTCGGTTTCTTTCGTCGTGCGCTTGATCTCAGCTTGGCGCGTCATATTCTTTCCCTTGCCGTCCGGGGCAGCGCGGATTGGCGAGTGCTTTTCCGCTAGGATATTGGTCGTGGCGCGTTTTTCAACGCGCCTTCGCCCTTACGGGGCATAAATTCTGACCTCGGATGCAACGGCTCATAGCAAAACGCCGCCTCGCGCGCCACTCTGTCGCCGAGGGCCTTGTAACATTAGCGTGAGCGCAATAGATGCGCTGGCGAGACAAAGCGACCCGCATCCCATCCGAGACGATTCGATGACCGACCACTCCGGCCCGCCTTCCATGCATGCGACGACGATCATCCTGGTCCGCAAGGGCGGCAAGACCGTGATCGCCGGCGATGGACAGGTCAGCCTGGGTCAGACCATCATCAAGGGCAACGCCCGCAAGGTGCGGCGTCTGGGCAAGGGTCAGGTCATCGTCGGCTTCGCCGGCGCCACCGCCGACGCCTTCACCTTGTGCGAAAGGCTGGAGGCCAAGCTCGACCAATATCCCGGCCAGTTGCTGCGCGCCTGCGTGGAGCTGGCCAAGGACTGGCGCACGGATCGCTATCTGCGCAGGCTTGAAGCCATGATGCTGGTCGCCGACAAGAGCGCCGCCCTCGTCCTGACCGGCAATGGCGACGTTCTGGAGCCCGAACCGGCCGCTGACGGCGTGGTGATGGGCATAGGCTCCGGCGGAAATTACGCTTTGGCTGCCGGCCGGGCGCTAATCGACAGCAGCCTCGACGCCGAGGCCATCGCGCGCCGCTCTCTCCAGATCGCCTCGGAAATCTGCGTCTACACCAATGCGAATATCGTCGTGGAAAGCGTCGACTCGCTTTGATCGCAATATTGGCCAGCCCCAGAGCCTGATTCATGACCGACCTTTCTCCCCGCGAAATCGTATCCGAACTCGACCGCTACATCATCGGCCAGAAGGACGCGAAACGCGCCGTGGCGATCGCATTGCGCAATCGCTGGCGGCGATTGCGGCTCGAAGGGATGATGCGGGAAGAGGTTTTACCCAAGAACATCCTGATGATCGGGCCAACCGGCTGCGGCAAGACCGAGATCGCGCGCCGCCTCGCGCGCCTCGCCAATGCGCCGTTCCTGAAGGTCGAGGCGACCAAATTCACCGAAGTCGGCTATGTGGGCCGCGACGTCGAGCAGATCGTGCGCGATCTGGTCGAGATCGGCATTTCTTTGGTCAAGGAGACCAAGCGAAAGGATGTCGAGGCGCGGGCCCAGCTTGCAGCTGAGGAGCGCATCGTCACAGCGCTGGTCGGGGCCAATTCGAGCGCAGCCACCCGCGACGCCTTTCGAAGGAAATTGCGGGCGGGCGAGCTGGAAGACAAGGAGATCGAAGTCGAGATCGCCACGTCCTCCGCGCCTGCGATGCCGATGTTCGACTTGCCGAACATGCCGGGGGCCTCGGTCGGCGCGATTTCGCTGGGCGATATTTTCGGCAAGCCGTCACGCGCCAAGCAGCAGAAACTGCTGGTCAAGGACGCACGCGCGCCGCTGCTGGCCGAGGAAAGCGAGAAATTGCTCGATCAGGACGAGATCGTGCGGCTGGCGATCCGCGAAGTCGAGAACAACGGGATCGTATTTCTCGACGAAATCGACAAGATCTGCGCCAAGGACGGCCGTAGCGGCGACGTCTCCCGCGAAGGCGTCCAGCGCGATCTCCTGCCCCTGATCGAGGGGACGACAGTCGCCACCAAGCATGGCTCCGTCAAGACGGACCATATCCTGTTCATCGCCTCGGGCGCGTTTCATGTCGCCAAGCCTTCCGACCTCTTGCCGGAACTGCAAGGCCGCCTGCCGATTCGGGTCGAATTGTCGTCGCTCGACGAGGATGATTTTCGCCGCATCCTCACCCAGCCCGAAGCGAGCCTCGTCAAGCAATATCGCGCCTTGCTGGAGACGGAGGGCGTGACTCTCGACTTTACCGAAGACGCCATCGACGCTCTGGCCCGGGTTGCGGTTCAGGTCAATTCGAGCGTCGAGAATATCGGGGCGCGCCGCCTGCAAACGGTGATGGAGCGGGTGCTCGACGACGTCAGTTTCGCCGCGGGCGATCATTCCGGCCAAATCGTCACGGTTGACGGCGCCTATGTCGAGGAACGTGTCGGCGATCTCGCGCGCAATGTCGATTTGAGCCGATTCATCTTGTGATCGAGCGGATTCGGCGGATGTTTCGCCGGTTCCGCCTCTTGCCAGAGCAATGGCGCGAAGCCATAAGACGGCGATCCCATTCTTCCCGCCCGGACGCCGATGACCTCATTTCCCGAACGTGTCTTTTCCGGAATTCAGCCGACCGGCAATCTTCATCTCGGCAATTATCTGGGCGCCATCGTCAAATTCGTCGCGCTGCAGAAGACGCATGAGTGCCTGTTCTGCGTCGTCGACCTGCACGCGATCACCGTGCCGCAGGAGCCGAATGAATTGCGCGCCGCGATCCGCAAGATCGCAGCAGCCTATATCGCTTCGGGCGTCGACCCGGTCAAAAACATCATCTTCAATCAAAGCCAGGTGGCGGAACACGCGGAGCTGGCCTGGGTCTTCAATTGCGTCGCCCGCATGGGCTGGCTCAATCGCATGACCCAGTTCAAGGAAAAGGCGGGCAAGGATCGCGAAAACGCCTCGATCGGCCTGTTCGCCTATCCGACCCTGATGGCGGCGGACATCCTGCTTTACCGCGCCACCCATGTTCCGGTCGGCGAAGACCAGAAGCAGCACATTGAACTGGCGCGCGATATCGCCCAGAAATTCAACAATGATTTCGCCGACTCCATCGCGGCCAATGGACATGTCGGCGGCTTCTTTCCCTTGCCGGAGCCCTTGATTCAGGGGCCGGCGGCGCGCGTGATGAGCCTGCGCGACGGGTCGAAGAAAATGTCGAAATCGGACCCGTCCGAATATTCGCGCATCAGCCTTTCCGACGATTCCGACACGATCGCGCAAAAGGTTCGCAAGGCGAAGACCGACCCGGAGCCTTTGCCGACGGATAAGGAGGGCCTGAGCGGCCGTCCAGAAGCGGAAAACCTGATCGGAATCTTTGCGGCTTTGAATGATTCGACGACTGAAGCCGTCTTGCAGCAGTTCGGAGGCGCGCAATTCTCGGCCTTCAAGCAGCAGCTTGTCGACCTCGCCGTGGCCAAGCTCGGCCCGATCGGCGCGGAAATGCGGCGCCTCGAACAGGATCCTGCCTACATTGATTCGGTCCTGCGCGACGGCTCGCAGCGAGCGCGGGCGATCGCGGGGCCGATCATGAATCAGGTCAAGGACGTCCTGGGTCTCATCCGCTGATTGAGGCGTGAGAGCCAATCAGCCCTTTTTATTGCGGCGCCAGAGGATTATCTTCTGTCCATTCCATCTCCGGCCTTGAACCGGATGATCCCGGAGGCATGCATGTTCATTCAAACGGAATCGACCCCCAATCCCGCCACCCTCAAATTCCTTCCGGGCGGACCCGTGCTGGAAAACGGCTCGCGCGACATGCCGAGCCTGGACGAAGCCAGGGCTTCGCCCCTCGCCAGCGCCCTTTTCACGATTGAAGGCGTTAGCGGCGTGTTTCTGGGGCCGGACTTCATCTCGGTCACGAAATCCTCCGGCGAATGGCAGCATCTCAAGCCTGCCATCCTCGGCGCCATCATGGAGCATTTCATGTCCGGGGGGCCGATCCTTTCCCCCGATGCCGCAGCGCCCGACGCGTCGCAACAGGAGTTTTTCGCTCCCGAACATGCGGAAACGGTCGTGGCGATCAAGGAACTGCTTGAGAATCAAGTGCGTCCGGCGGTCGCGAGCGATGGCGGCGACATCGTTTTCCGCGGGTTCAAGGATGGCGTGGTCTATCTCCACATGAAGGGCGCCTGTTCCGGCTGTCCCTCCTCGACCGCGACCCTGAAACGCGGCATTCAGAATCTGCTGTGCCATTACCTGCCCGATGTGAAATCGGTCGAGCAGGTCTGAAGCGGCGGTCGAGGACTTTCGCCCCTTTGATGCGAGCCAGACCATAGGCCCATGCGCATACTCGCCATCGATACCGCCTTGCCTGCCGTTTCCGTCTGTGTGCTCGATGCTGGCGAAAACCAGCCCGTGGCCAGGGAATCTGTGCCGATGGACAAGGGCCATGCCGAGGCGTTGATGCCTATGGTGGCGCGGGTCATGGCGCAGGTCGAGGGCGGATTCGTTTCGATCGACCGCGTCGCGGTCACGGTCGGCCCCGGCTCATTTACCGGCATTCGGATCGGCGTCGCCGCCGCGCGCGGCATCGCGCTCGCGCGGGGTATCGAGGCGGTCGGCGTTTCGACGCTGGCGGCCTTTGCTGCGCCGCTCCTGTCTGAGGAATCGGAAGGAATCGTCGCCGCCGCGATCGACGCACGGCATGGCCACGTATTCTTCACGGCCTATGGCCCCGCGGGCCGCATCCTGACCTCGCCCCGCATTCTCGCCCTTCGCGACGCCTGCCGCCTGCTCGGCGCCGGCCGCATTCGCGCGGTCGGTTCTGGCGCGATCCTGTTGCGCGATGAGGCGGCGATTTATGGCGGCGACATACATGTCGCCGACGCCTCTCCCGCGCCCGATATTCTCGCAGTGGCGCGGCTCGGCCTTGTCGCCGATCCGGCCAACGCTCCCGCGCGGCCGATTTACCTCAAGGCGCCGGACGTCAAGCCCGGCATCAAGCCGTCGATCCCGGTCGTCGCCTCATGAAGCCGCCCTTTTTCTGGCGCGCCACGTCGCAGGACGCCGCGCCGCGCCTGCTTCGTCCCGCCGATGCGACAGGCTGCGCCGATCTTCACGCAACCAGTTTCGCCCACCCGTGGTCCTCGTCCGAATTCGAGGCCTTGCTGGCCGATTCCGCCTGTTTCGGCGACGGGATGCTCGACCGGGCGAAAATGGCGGGCTTCATTCTGTCGCGCCGCGCCGCCGATGAAGCGGAGGTGCTGACCGTCGTCGTCGCGTCCTCCGCGCGCCGAAAGGGCTGCGGCCGCCGCCTTCTTGCCGCGCATCTGGCGCGGCTGGCCGCGCTCGGCGTCGCCAAGGTCTTTCTCGAGGTCGAGGAAGGCAATGCGGCGGCTCTCGCGCTCTATCGCCGTTTCGGCTTTTCCGTCGAGGGAAGGCGCAAGAATTATTACGCGAAGTCCGACGGCGGTCGCGGCGATGCCTTGATCATGCGGCGCATTCTTTGATGAATGTCGCTCCGATCGCCCTCGTCATAAATCGGTCATTGCTTCTGCCTAACCGGCGCCCATGCCCTATCTCCGCGCAGCTCTCCTGATCTTCGCCCTCAGCGGCTTCTATCTCATCGGCGTGCCGCTACAGCGGCTGGCGCGCCGGCGGGGCTGGGCCTTGTCGCGCGAGATTCCGCCGTTTTTCGCGCGCACGGTCTGCGCGCTCCTCGGTCTGCGCGTCCGGTTCGAGGGCGAGGAACTTGGGCCGAAGCCGCGCATGATCGTCGCCAATCATGTCTCCTGGAGCGATATTCTCGCTCTGGCCCGCCGGGAAACGCCCTGCTTCGTCGCCAAGAGCGAGGTCGCGGGCTGGCCGTTGCTCGGCGCCTTTGCCCGCGTCCAGGACACGATTTTCGTGCGGCGGGACAGCCGGACCGAGGTGCCGCGCGTCAATGCGGCCATGGCGGAAAAGATGGTGGCTGGCGAGGACGTCCTGCTATTCGGCGAAGGAACCTCCACCGACGGCGCGGGCGTCCTCAGCTTCAAGCCGTCGCATTTTGCGGCGGCGCGCGATGTTTTTCGGCTGTTTCCGGAAACATCCGCTGTGACGGTCCAGCCTGTGGCGATCACCTATACCCACGCGCGCGGCGAACCGCTCGACGAGGCGGGACGCCGGGCTCTGGCCTGGTTTGGCGACGCCGACCTTGCGCCGCATATCTGGCTGCTGCTGAAGAGCGCCCCGGTCGATTGCGTCATTGATTTTGGCGAACCTCTGTCCTTTGCGCCGGAGAGCGACCGCAAGGCTGTGGCGCTCGAAACGGAAGCGAGGGTGCGCGCGCTCGCTGAGGCCCAGATCGCCAGGTTGCAGGCCTGAACCAAAAATTACGCGCGCTTTCTTATCGGCGGCGGTAAAATCGGTTATTGGTGGAATGACTCCAGAGCCGTCCCGGAGGGACCATTTCAATTTTGCAGCCTGATCCCGATATCGCGCGCGCCGAAGCCGAGACTGTGCCGCCCCAAGGCAGAAAGCTTCTCGTCAAATCCTATGGCTGCCAGATGAACGCCTATGACGCGGCGCGCATGGCTGACGTGCTCGCGCCGGAAGGCTTTGTCGAAACCAGCGACGTCGAGGACGCCGACCTTGTCGTTCTGAACACCTGCCATATCCGCGAAAAGGCGTCGGACAAGGTCTTTTCGGAGCTGGGAAAGCTGCGCGTACTCAAGGAGGCCCGCAAGGCGGAAGGCAAGGCTCTGCAAATTGCGGTCGCCGGCTGCGTCGCGCAGGCCGAAGGCGCGGAAATCCTGCGCAAGCAACGCGCGGTCGATCTTGTCGTGGGGCCCCAGAGCTACCATCGCTTGCCCGAAATGCTGCGGCAGGCGGCCCACGGCCCGGTGATCGATACGGAATTTCCCGTCGAGGACAAGTTTGACCATCTGACCGAGCCCTCGGAAGAGAAGATCCGCCAGCGCGGCGTTTCGTCTTTCCTGACCGTTCAGGAGGGATGCGACAAATTCTGCTCTTTCTGCGTGGTGCCCTATACGCGGGGCGCGGAAACCTCGCGCGATGTAGGCAAGATCGTTGCGGAAGCGGAACATCTGGCGCGCTCCGGCGTCCGCGAAATCACCCTGCTGGGCCAGAACGTCAACGGCTATCATGGCATTGGCGAAGACGGCGGCGATTGGTCGCTGGCGAGATTGATCGAGCGCCTTGCCGGGATCGGCGGCCTCGCGCGCCTGCGTTACATGACCAGCCATCCGAACGACATGGCGGAAGACCTCATCCGCGCGCATCGCGAATTGCCGAGCCTCATGCCCTTCCTGCATCTCCCGGTGCAGTCGGGATCGGATCGGATTCTCGACGCCATGAACCGGAAGCACAAGGCCGACGACTATTTGCGTCTCGTCGAGCGCATCCGCGTGGCAAGGCCTGACATCGCCCTGTCGTCGGATTTCATCGTCGGCTTTCCCGGCGAGACGGAAGAGGACTTCAAGGCCACGCTGGCGCTTGCTCATGAAGTCGGCTTCGCTTCGACCTTCTTCTTCAAATATTCGGCGCGGGCCGGCACGCCGGGCGCCGAGCTGGACGACCAGATTTCCGAAGAGGTCAAATCGGAACGCCTCGCGCGCCTTTCGGAGGTGGTCGAGGCCCAGCGTCACGCCTTCAACGCCTCGATGGTCGGGCGCAGGATCGAAGTTCTTTTCGAAAAGGCGGGCAGGCGTCCGGGGCAGATCGCCGGGAAGTCGCCCTATCTCCAGCCTGTTCAGGTCGACGGGCCGGACGCGCTGATCGGCGAGACCGCGCTGGTCGACATCGTCGATTGTGGCACGAATTCATTGTTCGGCCGCCTTGTGGCGGGCGCGAGTCCGGCATTTCGCGCCGGGGAGGAAGTCTGAGCATGGCTCTTGCCGATGGCTCGTTCGGGAAAGCCGAGCAGAATGCAGACGGTGGATCGGTCGAATTGGCGCTGACGCTTGACGACAATCGGACGGCTTCGCTGGTTTTCGGCCAATATGACCAGAACCTCGCCCGCATCGAGCGCCGGCTGAATGTCGTTCTGAACACCAATGGCAATCATGTCGCCATCAAGGGGCCAGCCGAGGCCGCTGGCCATGCGCGCCGGGTGTTGCAGATCCTGTGCGATCGCGCCCGGAGCGGCCAGCTGGCGACCATGGGCGACGTCGATGGGGCGATTCAGGAATGCGCCCTTCAAGGCAATTTGTTCCCCAAGGAAGCGCCGACCCCGCGCTCGACCTTCGAGCAGATCGCAACGCGCAAGAAGGGCTCGGTGAGGGCGCGAACCGCCGCGCAGGACCTTTACATCCGGGAGTTGCGGCGTTTCGAGCTTGTCTTCGCGGCAGGCCCAGCCGGAACGGGCAAGACCTGGCTCGCGGTCGGCCATGCGGTCTCCCTCCTCGAACAGGGGGTGGTCGAGCGGCTGATCCTGTCCCGGCCGGCGGTCGAGGCCGGGGAACGCCTTGGCTTCCTGCCAGGCGATATGCGCGAGAAGGTCGATCCCTATCTTCGCCCCATCTATGACGCCCTGCAGGATTTCATGGATCCGCGCATGGTCGAGCGCGGCATGCAGACCGGGATGATCGAGGTTGCGCCGCTGGCCTTCATGCGCGGGCGCACCCTGACGAACGCCTGCGTCCTGCTGGACGAGGCGCAGAACGCAACGTCGATGCAGATGAAAATGTTTCTCACGCGTCTGGGCGAAGGCTCGCGGATGATCGTCACCGGCGATCCGACCCAGACCGATCTTCCTCCGGGCCAGCGATCCGGCCTGAGCGAAGCGATATCGCTGCTCTCAGGGCTGGAAGGCGTCGGCCATGTGACTTTCACCGACGAGGACGTCGTGCGGCACGATCTCGTGCGTCGGATCGTCGGCGCCTATGAGGCGGCGACGCGACGCGAGCGGGAGAGGCCCGCGCCGCCTTCGCCAATCGACAAGGATTGGTCGCCATGAGGCTGGCCATAGAAGCCGCTGTGGAATGTTCGCAGTGGGAAAAGCTGGCGAACCTGGACGGCTTTCTCGCCGAAAGCCTGCAGGCGGTCTTGGATGAAACCGGCGAGGACGTCCGGGAAGGCGCGGAGGTCAGTTTCCTGTTCTGCGACGACGCGCGCATCCGTGAGCTCAACCGTCAGTTTCGGAGCAAGGACAAGCCCACCAACGTCCTGTCCTTTCCGGGGCCAGAACCTCTGGAAGAGGCGCAATTCCTCGGCGACATCGCGCTAGCCTTTGAGACGATCGCGCGGGAAGCGCAGGAACAGGGCAAATCGCTCGAACATCATTGCCGTCACATGATCGTCCACGGATTTCTGCATCTTCTGGGCTATGATCATGAAGAATCCGTGGAAGCCGAACAAATGGAAGCGACGGAAATCCGGATTCTTCGGGCCTTAGGCGTTGAAGACCCTTATTGCGAAGACAACCATAGAGAGACCGAAGTCAATGGGCGCGCCTGAACGGGACATTGAGGAAACGCCTTCTGTCGAGCGAAGTCCCGGCAAACCGAGCGGCTCCGTCCTTGAACGACTGAGGTCCCTGTTCGGAATGAGCGGAGCCTCGATCCGCGATGATATCGAGGACGCGCTCGACGACGCCTCGGTCGCCGGCGATTTCAGCCCTCAAGAACGGACCATGCTCAAGAATGTGCTGGGTCTGCATGAGGTCAGGGTCAGTGACGTCATGGTGCCTCGCGCCGATATCCTGTCCGTGCCGATTGAAGCGTCGCTCGCAGCCGTACTTGCGACCTTTCGCACCGCTGGCCATTCACGTTTTCCCGTCATCGGCGAGACGCTCGACGATCCCCGCGGCATGGTTCACATCAGGGATTTCGTCGATTTCGTCGCCGCGGAGGCCGAGAAAAGCCTGGCGCAGCGCCGGATTAGATCAAATGGAGCCCCGGCGTCCGACAGTTTGGCGGACCCTGTGGCGAACGAAAACGCTCAGCTCATGCCGGTCGATCTCGGCATTTCGCTTGAGACGGCGGGCATTCTGCGCCCCGTCCTGTTTGCGCCGCCGTCCATGCCGGCTCTGGATCTTCTCGTCAAAATGCAGGCGACCCGCACGCATATGGCGTTGGTGATCGACGAATATGGCGGAACCGATGGCCTGGTCTCGATCGAGGACATTGTCGAAATGATTGTCGGCGATATCGAAGACGAGCATGATCTCGATGAAAGTCCGAAAATCGAACTGGTCGCGCCGGGAATTTTTGTCGCCGATGCGCGCGTGGGTCTCGAGGAGGCGTCCGAACGCACGGGGCTGAACCTGTCGGCTCATGGCGAACACGAAGAGGTCGACACTTTGGGCGGCCTCGCCGCGGCCTTCGCTGGGCGCGTCCCGATTCGCGGCGAAGTCGTCGCCAGTCCGGGCCGGGATTTCGAATTCGACATTCTCGACGCCGATCCCCGCCGGGTGAAGCGGCTGAAGCTGCGCCTCATCGACGAAAAATCGGCCGCCGCGCCCGAACCTCCGCCCGAATGAATTCGGCGCGGGGTCAGATCCCTCTCGCCCTTTCCTGGGGGAAAGTTGAACTTCGGCGCGGCCGAGGTTCGCATCCCCGCAATCGCCGAACTAGAATCCCGTTCGTTTTTTGATCCGCGCCCCGATCCGGTGAATTTTGCCGCGCGGCGTCGCCGGATCGCCTCCCTGCCGGGAACGCCCGATGTTTGTACTTGCCCAGCGCGTAATCCTTGCCGAGTCCTGGCGTCGCCGCCTGATCGCGTTTGGCGGCGGCGCCATCGGCGCCCTGGCTTTGGCCCCGGTCGCGTTTTTCCCGGCCTTTTTCGTGCCGATGACGCTCGCCGTCTGGCTGATCGACGGGTCCGGGGCGGATTCGGTCTGGTCGAGTTTAAGGCGCGCCGCTGGCGCGGGCTGGTGGCTGGGTTTTGGCTATTTCGTCGCGGGCCTGTGGTGGCTGGGCGCCGCCTTCCTGGCCGAAGCCGATCGCTTTGCCTGGGCTCTGCCTCTCGGCGTGCTCGGCCTGCCGGCCGTTCTGGCCGTTTTCACCGCTTTAGGCTTCATATTCGCGCGGCTGTTATGGTCGGCCGGGCCGGCGCGAGTCTTTGCGCTCGCAGCGGGGCTGAGCGCGGCTGAATGGCTGCGCGGCTTCCTTCTTTCCGGCTTTCCCTGGAACGATTTCGGGATGGTTCTCGGCGGGAATCTCATTCTTGCCCAGACCGCTTCGATCTGGGGCCTTTACGGACTGACGATCCTGTCGGTCCTGATTTTCGCTGCCCCCGCGCTGCTGGCGGGCGCAAGCGGCAGGAAAGTTCCAATTTCCGCGCTGGCTCTCCTGGCGGGCCTCGCCCTGTTTGGATCAGTTCGTTTGTCGGCGTCGCCCGGCGAGGTCAAGGGCGTCAAAATCCGGATCGTGCAACCGAATGTTCCGCTGGAGGATTTTCGCGCCGATCGCCGGGATCATCTGCTGGAGCATTACATCAGCCTGTCGGATCGCGCGACCTCGCCCCAGACCAGCGGAGTGGGCGACGTCACCCATCTGTTCTGGCCCGAATCCTCCTTTCCCTTCATTCTTTCCCGCGACGGAGCGGCGCTATCCCTGCTGGCGGCGCGGCTTCAGAACGCGGTTCTGTTCACCGGCGCCGCCCGCGCCGAGGGCGAGGGACGCAAAGCGCAATATTTCAATGCGATCCAGGTCGTTTTCGGCGGCGAGGTCAAGGAAAGCTATGACAAGAGGCATCTTGTCCCGTTCGGCGAATATCTGCCCCTCACCGGGCCGCTCGCACGTCTGGGGATTTCCCAATTCGTCGCCATACCGGGCGGCTTCAATTCGGGCCAGTCGTCGCGCTTCCTGACCGCGCCGGGCCTGCCTCCTGTCCTTCCAATGGTCTGTTACGAGTCGATCTTCCCCTATGAAATCGCGGATCGGATCGGTTCCCAGCCGTTGCGCCCCGGCGTGATGCTGAATGTCACCAATGACGGCTGGTTTGGAATCACTTCTGGTCCCTACCAGCATTTCGCACAGGCGCGGCTGCGGACGATCGAACAGGGCCTGCCCATGATTCGGGCGGCGAATACCGGCATTTCGGCGATCCTCGATCCCTATGGCCGGACAGTCGCTATGGCGCCATTGGGGATCGAGGCGGTCGTCGATGGAGCGCTGCCAAAAGCGATTCCACCAACATTGTTCTCCAGATATCCCTATGTCGCCCCGATCATCTTGTGGATTTTTGTCCTCGTCGGCGCCTTTATTCGCCCTCGCAGGATTTGACTTTAGGTCAGCGGCCATCGCAAACTAGGGTTGCAATCCTACAGGCGCGAATCTCCGTGACAAAAGTCCCAAATCCCATCGACAGACATGTCGGCGCGCGGGTTCGCATGCGCCGGATGCTCATCGGCATGAGCCAGGAAAAACTCGGCGAAGCCCTGGGGCTGACCTTTCAGCAAATTCAGAAATATGAAAAGGGCGCGAACCGGATCAGCGCCAGCCGCCTGCAGCAAATTTCGGACGCGCTGAGCACGCCCCTGGCCTATTTCTTCAAGGGCGCCCCGACCTCCGATGGCGTCGTTCACGGCGGATTCGCCGAGGCTGGCGCGGAAGAGAACAAGGTCAGCGATTTCGTGATGACCGCCGAGGGCCTGAGCCTCAACCGGGCTTTCGCCCGCCTGTCGGATCCCAAGGTGCGCAAGAGAATCGTGGATCTTGTTACCGTGCTCGCCGAGGCGGAAAACACCGGCTGAGCCCTGTTTCAACCCCGGGGATGAAAAGCGCCAGCGTTCGTTATATCGAACAAAACAACTCAAATCGCTTGACGAAACGAACGCCAGCTTTGTAATGGTGGGCTGTTCATTCGTTGCCGAGGTGGCGTGAAAGGATTTTGCGCAGTGATGCCGCGCGCTTTCTTCCCCGTTTTCGCGCAACGCGCCTTTGGTTCAGTCTGGCCCCGACATGAGGTCAGGCGCCTCGTTCCGCGAAGTGCGGAAGGCTAAAGGCGGAATGGAATCCCAGCCAGGGCGCCGTCCGCATCTCGGCCCCCGTCTTGAATTTGGAGAGCGTTCGTGGCCCGCAGCGATTTTCTGTTTACAAGCGAATCCGTGTCCGAAGGGCATCCCGACAAAGTCGCGGACCGGATTTCCGACGAGATTGTCGATCTCTATTACCGTGAGGCCGAGAAGGCCGGGATCGATCCGTTCCAGATCCGCGTCGCCGCAGAAACGCTGGTGACAACGAATCGCGTGGTGATCGCCGGCGAAGTGCGCGGCCCCAAGATTTCGCACGAGCAGATCGAAGAGGCCGCGCGCCTGGCGATCAAGGACATCGGTTACGAACAGACCGGTTTCCACTGGGACAAGGCGAAGGTCGAAATCCTGCTGCACGCGCAGTCGGCCGATATCGCCCAGGGCGTCGATTCCGCGGGCAACAAAGACGAAGGCGCGGGCGACCAGGGCATCATGTTCGGTTACGCCTCCAACGAGACGGCCGATCTCATGCCGGCGCCCCTTCATTATGCGCATAAGATTCTCGAATCGCTCGCCAAGGCCCGCAAGTCTGGCGAAGGCGATGCGATCAAGCTCGGCCCGGACGCCAAGAGCCAGGTCACGGTGAAATATGTCGGCGGAAAGCCGGTCGGCGTGACCCAGATCGTGCTTTCGACCCAGCACGTCGATGAGGACCTGACGTCCGAAGATGTTCGCAAGATCGTCGAGCCTTATATTGTCGCGGCCTTGCCGAATGGCTGGGTCTCCGACGCCACCGTCTGGCACGTCAATCCCACGGGGAAGTTCGTGATCGGCGGACCGGACGGCGACACGGGCCTCACCGGCCGCAAGATCATCGTCGACACTTACGGCGGCGCGGCGCCCCATGGCGGCGGCGCGTTTTCGGGCAAGGATCCGACCAAGGTGGATCGCTCCGCCGCCTATGCGGCGCGCTATCTGGCCAAGAACGTCGTTGCGGCGGGGCTTGCCGATCGGGTGACGATCCAGCTCGCCTATGCGATCGGCGTCGCCGAGCCTCTTTCGATCTATGTCGACGCCCATGGCACGGCCAAGGTCGACGAGTCGGCGCTGGAGGAAGTGCTGTTCAAGATTGTTCGGCTGTCGCCGCGCGGTCTCCGCGAGCACCTTCACCTCAATCGCCCGATCTATGCGCGGACTTCCGCCTATGGCCATTTCGGCCGCGCGCCCGACGCCGATGGCGGCTTCTCCTGGGAAAAGACCGATTTGGTCGACAAGCTCAAGGCGCATTTCGCCTGAATTCGGCTCCTGATGAACTCGGTTGATACGGAACAGCCGCGTCGCGCTCGTCGCGACGCGGGCCTCTACGGCAGGCGCAAAGGAAAGACCCTGCGGCCCTATCAGGCTGGCCTGGTCGAAAACCTGCTGCCGCAGCTCCAGATCGACCTCTCGCAGCGACTCGACGACCCGAAAGGGCTTTTTCCGGATCGCAAGAACGATCTGCGGCTGGAAATCGGCTTCGGCGGCGGCGAACATCTCGCCGCCGACGCCGAGGCGCATCCCGAGCGCGGCTATATCGGCTGCGAGCCCTTCGTCAATGGCGTCGCCAAACTGCTCGTCGAAATCGAGACGCGCGCTCTTTCCAATATTCGGATTCATCCCGGCGACGCCGGCGATTTGATTGACGCGCTGCCAGACAAAAGCCTGTCAGGCGTCTGTCTTCTTTATCCCGATCCCTGGCCGAAGCGCCGCCACAAGGAGCGGCGTTTCGTTTCGGACGCCCTGCTGGCCCGTCTCGCTCGTGTCATGCGGCCGGGCGCCGAATTGCGCTTCGCCACCGATATTGACGATTACGCGGGATGGACGCTCGCCAGAATTCTGCGGTCGCCCGATTTCATTTGGCCGGCGCGCAGCGTCGAGGACTGGATTCATCCTTGGGCCGGTTGGCCCGGAACGCGCTATGAAGCCAAGGCGCTCCGCGAAGGACGGCGCCCCGCCTATCTGAGCTTCATCCGGCGCTAGGACTGTCCGTGGCCCCGCCCGCTTTCCCTCCATAGCGATGCAATTGCGCGCCATAAGCCTTCAGCCAAGCTTCGGCCTTCGTGGTTTGCGGGCAAAGGCTTTTCGTCAAAGCCCAAAATGCATTCGAATGATCGTGATGGCTGAGATGGGCCGTTTCGTGGGCGGCGAGATAATCGAGAACGAAGGGCGGCGCGAGAATCAACCGCCAGGAGAAATTCAGGGCGCCCTTGGAGGAACATGAGCCCCAACGGCTCGACGTATCCCGCAGCGTCAGGCTGATTGGCCGGCGGCCGCTCTTCGCCGCATGAAGGCGAACCGCGCGTTCGAGGTCGCGGCGCGCCTCTTCCCGAAGAAAAGCGATGACCCGGCGCTCGAAATGGGTGATTTCGCCGGTCGCGCAAAGCGACAAGACGCCGTCGATTTCCTCGATCCAGACCGGTCCGCGCCGCACGCTCGGCCTCGGGCAATGGCGCAAGACATGCTCGACGCCGCGCAAAGGCAATTTCGCGCCGGGGACAATGAGGGCGCGCTGCGGCAAGCGCGCGATTCGGCTCGCCAGCCATCCGGCGTGAGCCTGCGCGAAATCCCGCGCCTGATCCAGGCTGGCGCGCGTGGGCATGGTCAGCACGATGTCGCCCGTCGCGCCCCGCACTCGGAGCGTGAAGCGCCGCGCCGCCCCGTTTCGCTTGAGCGCGATCTTGAAGGTCTGGTCCTGATGGGCGATGTCGATGGCGCCGATTTCAGCCGTATCGCTGCGGCGGAAAGCCTTGAACAGGGCGTCGAAGCCCATCGCTTTCTTGACCAGCCGCGCTCCCTTGGCCAAACGCGCGCTCCCGTCGTTCACTTCTGGCATTTCGGACAGAAAAAGGTCGAGCGGCCATTTTGCGCCCGCCGCTCGATTATTCCTCTGCATCCCGGCGTTGGACAAGCCTCTCCGACGCGGTTGTAAACACGAAAATTGTGCTGGAAATAGCCGAGCGAGCCATCCGCCTGCCGATGGTCGCGAAGCGACGATCCCCCTGCCAGCACGGCTTCCTCCAAGACGTCGCGGATGGATCGCGCCAGTCTTTCCGCGGCCTTTCCCGGCGCGCCGGCCTTCCCGACCACGTCGCCGGCCGGACGGTCGGGCGCCAGTCCCGCGCGATGCAGCGCCTCGCAGACATAGATATTGCCAAGACCGGCTATGAGCTTCTGGTCGAGCAGGGCGACCTTGAGCGAAGTTTTCCGTCCGGCGAAAAGCTGAGCGAGCGTTTCGGCATTGAATCCATTGGAGAGGGGCTCCACGCCCAGTTCCGCAAAAAAGGGATGAGACGCGAGAGCCTCCGTCGCGGCCAGCGTCATGAAGCCGAACCGGCGCGGATCATTATAGACAACGGATGATTCGCCGAGATGAATGACGACATGGTCATGGGCGGGATTCTTTGAGCGCGGAAGGGCGAAAGCGCCCGGCGGCTCCCCCTTCCCTTCGATGCGAAAGGAGCCGCTCATGCCGAGATGGGCGATGAGCGCGGCCCCGTCGTCGAGCGACGCAATGAGATATTTTGCGCGGCGTTCAAGGCCGAGAATGCGCCGGCCCTGCAAGAGCTTCGCGAAATCGGGCGGGAAGGGAAAACGCAAGTCGGGACGGCGCAATTCGACCCGGGTGATTCGGGCTCCCACGAGCGTCGGCGCGAGCCCCCTGCGGACAGTCTCCACCTCCGGCAATTCCGGCATGTCTTCCCCTTCATTTCCCACGCTTGACGAGATAGATAGCCATGCTGGAGCGACCGCGCTATGGTCCGCTCGTTTCTGGGAGTGGAATTCATGCAGGACGCGCACCCGTCAGACCCGGCGCCGGATCAGGACGCCGATGCGCGGACGCATTTCGGCTATGCGGAGGTGCGCCTCGACGATAAGCAGACTCTCGTCGACGACGTCTTTCACAAGGTGGCGCATCGCTATGACGTGATGAACGATCTGATGTCGGGCGGATTGCACCGCGTCTGGAAAGACGTCTTCGTCGCCAAGGTCCAGCCTTCGAAGCGCTCGCCCTTCAAGCATCTCGATGTCGCCGGCGGAACGGGCGACATCGCCTTCCGCGTCGCGCGCGCAGGCGGGCCGAAGACGGAAGTCACGGTCCTCGACATCAATCCCGACATGCTGGGCGTCGGCCGCGAACGGGCCGAGAAGAACGGCCTTGCCCGGCAGCTTAAATTTGTAGAAGCGAATGCTGAGGAATTGCCCTTCCCGGATGGGCAATTCGACGCCTATACGATCGCCTTTGGCATTCGCAACGTCCCGCGCATCGACAAGGCCCTGGCCGAGGCCTATCGCGTTCTCAAGCGCGGCGGGCGTTTCCTGTGCCTTGAATTCTCCCATGTCGAGGCGCCCGCGCTCGCCAGGATTTATGAATCCTATTCTTTTTCGGTGATCCCCGCGATCGGCCGGCTGGTCACCGGCGAGGCGGAGCCCTATCGCTATCTGGTGGAGTCCATCCGCCAGTTCCCCGCCCCGGAAGATTTCGCGGCCATGATCGAAAAGGCCGGTTTTCAGCGCGTGGGCTTCACCCGCCTCACCGGCGGCGTCGTCGCCATCCATTCCGGCTGGAAATTGTAACGAATCGAGCCTTTTCGGTGTTCGCCACTATCGGACATGTCCTTCGTCTCGCGCGCGCCGGCTTCATTCTGGCGCGGGAAGGCGTATTTTCCGGCGTCGACGCCGCGGCCCTGCCCGTCGAGGCGCGGCCGGCGCTCTGGCTCGCGGGGCTCGTCGCCCGCAAGGACGGCGGCATGGCCAGATTGGCCCCCGCGATCGCGCGGCTCGGCCCTTCCTATGTGAAGCTCGGTCAGACGCTCGCCACGCGGCCCGATGTCGTCGGAGTCGCCGTAGCCCGCGAGTTGGAAGCCCTTCAGGACCGCATGGAGCCTTTCCCGCGCGAAACCGCAGTGGGCGTCATCGAAAAGGCGTTCGGACGACCCATTGGCGCGTGTTTTTCGGAACTAAGCGAGCCGGTCGCCGCCGCCTCCATCGCGCAGGTTCATCGCGCCAAGGTCGTCGAAGACGACGTCGAGAAGCCGGTGGCGGTCAAGGTTCTGCGTCCCGGCATCGAGCGCCGGTTCCGCCGCGATCTTGGCGACATGTTTTTTGCCGCGCGGCAGGCCCAAAGGTTCTCGGCCGAAGCAAAAAGGCTGAACGCGATCGGCGTGGTCGACACCTTGGCGCGCTCCGTCAAGATCGAGATGGATTTTCGTCTGGAAGCGGCGGCAGCCTCCGAATTTGCTGAAAACACCCATGGCGACGATGATTTCCTGGTGCCGAAGGTCGATTGGGACCGCTGCGCGCGCGAAGTCATGACGCTGGAATGGATCGAGGGCGTCCCGCTCTCCGATGTCGAGGCCTTGCGGCGTTCGGGCGCCGACCTGCCGCGTCTGGGGCGCACCCTGATCCAGTCCTTCCTGCGCCATGCCGTGCGCGACGGTTTTTTCCACGCCGACATGCATCCCGGCAATCTCTTCCTCACGCCGGAGGGTCGTCTCGCGGCGGTGGATTTCGGCATCATGGGCCGGCTGGGGCTCAAGGAGCGGCGCTTCCTGGCCGAGATTCTCTATGGTTTCATCACGCGCGATTATCGGCGCGTGGCGGAAGTCCATTTCGAGGCGGGCTATGTGCCGGCCCATTACAGCGTCGCCGATTTCGCCCAGGCGATCCGCGCGGTCGGCGAGCCGATTCATTCGCGGCGCGCCGATGAAATCTCGATGGCCAAGCTGCTGACGCTGCTGTTCGAAATCACGGCGCTCTTCGATATGCATACGCGGATCGAGTTGGTCATGCTGCAAAAGACCATGGTCGTCGTTGAAGGCGTTGCGCGCTCGCTCGATCCGCGTCTCGACATGTGGTCCACGGCGGAGCCTGTGGTGCGGAGCTGGATCGAGGACAATCTCGGCCCGCGCGGCAAAATCGCCGACGCCAGCGAAAGCCTCGCCGCGCTCGCGCGTGTCGCCGCGAAAACCCCGGATATGCTCGCGCGCGCTGGCCGCATCGCTGAGAAGCTGGAGTCCATGGCCGAAGGCGGACTCGCGCTGGCGCCCCAGACGGTTCAGGCGATCGGCAGGGCCAATGCCGCCAGCCATCGCCTCTGGCGTTACGGTTTCGCCTTCGCCTGCATCATCATCATTGTCCTGCTCTTGCGTTGAGGACGCGCGGCCATGACGACGCCCATCGAACAACCGTCTGTTCTGCTGATCGTCGGAGGCGGCATTGCCGCTTACAAAAGCCTGGAACTGATCCGTTTGCTGCGCGGCGCCGAAATTCAGGTGCGAACGGTGCTGACCAAGGCCGGGGCGCAATTCGTGACGCCCCTGTCTCTGGCCAGCCTGAGCGGCGAGAAAGTCTTTGAAGACCTGTTCTCGCTGACCGATGAAACGGAAATGGGCCATATCGAATTGAGCCGGCAGGCCGATCTGATCGTGATCGCGCCCGCCACCGCCGATCTGCTCGCCAAGGCCGCGCATGGGCTGGCGAACGATCTCGCCTCGACCTTGCTGCTGGCGTCGAACAAGCCCGCGCTCGCCGCGCCGGCGATGAACTGGCGCATGTGGGAGCATCCCGCGACCCGGCGCAATCATGCGCAATTGCGCGCCGACGGCATGATGTTCGTGGGCCCGAACGAGGGCGCCATGGCCTGCGGCGAAACGGGTTTCGGCCGCATGGCGGAGCCGGACGAGATTTTCGCCGCGATTCGCGCCTATTTGGGTGGCGTACCCGAGACGCGCGGCCCGCTCGCGGGGAAAAAGATCGTCATCACGGCGGGGCCGACTCATGAGCCGATCGACCCGGTTCGCTATATCGCCAACAGGTCCTCCGGCAAGCAGGGCTATGCGATCGCGCGCGCGGCCCGGGCGGCAGGCGCGGAGGTCATTCTCGTTTCGGGGCCCGTGACGCTTCCGCTCCCGGATGGCGTGCCCGTCATTCGCGTCGATACGGCGCGGGAAATGGCCGCTGCCGTGGAAGCGGCCCTCCCCTGCGATATTTTCATTGCGGCCGCGGCCGTCGCTGATTGGCGCGTTGCCGGCGACCATGCGGAAAAGATCAAGAAGGGGAAGAAGGGGCCGCCAGATTTGAAGCTGGTGGAGAATCCCGACATTCTCGCCAAGGTTTCGCAACTTAAAAACGGCAGGCCGGGTCTGGTGGTCGGCTTCGCCGCGGAAACCGAAAAGCTGGTCGAACATGCGCGGCAGAAGCTCGCGCGCAAGGGGTGCGACCTGATCGTGGCCAATGACGTCAGTCCTGCGAGCGGCGTGATGGGCGGCGACCAGAACACGATGGTCATCGTCACCGCGGAAGGCGCGACATCCTGGCCCAAGCTGGACAAGGATGCGGCGGCGGCGATGCTGGTCGAACATCTCGTGGAAATTCTGGCGCAGCGTAAAGGGTTTTGAGGTGGAAATCAGGATCAAGCGCTTGCCGCATGGCGAAGGTCTACCGCTTCCGGCCTATCAAAGCGAGGGCGCGGCCGGTTTCGATCTCGTCGCCGCCGTTCCGGCCGACGCGCCCGTCGTCTTGCCGCCCGGCGCGCGAACCTTGGCGCCGACCGGACTCGTGCTGGAGCTTCCTCAGGGTTTCGAGGCGCAAGTGCGTCCGCGCTCAGGCCTGGCCCTGAAACATGGCGTGACGGTGCTGAACACGCCGGGCACAATCGACTGCGATTACCGTGGCGAAGTGGGCGTCATCCTCATCAATCACGGCGACCGGCCCTTTGAAATTTCGCGCGGCGACCGGATCGCGCAACTGGTGGTGGCGCCAGTCATTCAGGCCCGTTTGATCGTGGCGGAGGCGCTTTCGGATACGGCGCGCGGCGCCGGCGGTTTTGGCTCCACCGGGCGGGAGTCCGGTTCGTCGTAAACATGACAAGCCATGCGGTTTCTTTGGGCAGAGCTTTAGTCGACAGCATATATCAGGTTTGTTATTTTCACCGCGGCGAAAGTGACGCCGACAGGGAGCACCGTGATGACGAACGCCACCAGCCCGGAAACATCGGCGAAAAAGCCGGGTCGCGGGAAGATCTACGATTCCATCACGCAGACCATCGGCGACACGCCTCTGGTGCGGTTCGATCGCATCGCGGCGGCGCGCGGCGTCAAGGGCAAGCTGCTCGCCAAACTCGAGTTTTTCAATCCGATCGCCTCGGTCAAGGATCGTATCGGCGTTTCCATGATCGATACGCTTGAGGCCCAGGGCAAGATTACGCCCGGCAAGTCCGTCCTGATCGAGCCGACCTCGGGCAATACCGGCATCGCTCTCGCTTTCGTCGCCGCCGCGCGCGGCTATAAGCTGCAGCTCGTCATGCCCGAGTCCATGTCCATCGAGCGGCGCAAGATGCTGGCGCTGCTGGGCGCCGAGCTCGTGCTCACGCCGGCGGCGCAGGGCATGAAGGGCGCGATCGCCAAGGCGGCGGAGCTTGTCGCCTCGACGCCCGGCGCCATCACGCCGGCGCAGTTCGAAAATCCCGCCAATCCCGAGATTCATCGCCGCACCACCGCCGAGGAAATCTGGAACGACACCAATGGCGAGGTCGACATCATCATTTCTGGCGTCGGCACGGGCGGCACTATCACAGGCGTTGGCGAAGTGCTCAAGGCGCGCAAGCCCAGCGTGAAGATCATCGCGGTCGAGCCCGTAGAGTCGCCGGTTCTCTCCGGCGGCCAGCCGGGTCCGCACAAGATTCAGGGCATCGGCGCCGGCTTCATCCCGCCTGTGCTGGATCGCGCCGTGATCGACGAAGTCGTGACGATCGACAGCGCCACGGCGATCGAGACGGCCCGCCAGGTCGCCCGGATCGAGGGCGTGCCGGTCGGCATTTCCTCCGGCGCGGCCGTCGCGGCGGCGCTTCAGGTTGCAGCGCGTCCGAGTTCGGAAGGCAAGAACATCGTCATCATCATACCCTCTTTTGCCGAGCGCTATCTCTCGACCGCGCTGTTCGAAGGCCTCTGAGGGCGCCCCTTTCCAATCCGGTCCGGCTCCGATAACCATTTGGCGACGGAGCCGGAAGGGTGATTCATGACCTTTGAAAACATCATCGTCGAAATCCACGGCTCGGTGGGGCTGATCCGGCTCAATCGTCCCAAGGCGCTGAACGCCCTGAATTCCGGCCTCATCCAGGAATTGAACGCGGCTCTCGTCACGTTCGAGAACGATCCGACCATCGGGGCGCTGGTCCTGACCGGGTCGGACAAGGCCTTTGCCGCCGGCGCGGACATCAAGGAACTGCAATCGCTGACCTATATGGACGCCTATCTCAGCGATTCCATCCGCAGCTGGGAGAGGCTTTCCTTCTTCCGCAAGCCGGCAATTGCTGCGGTCGCGGGCTTTGCCCTGGGCGGCGGATGCGAACTGGCGATGATGTGCGATTTCATCCTGGCTGCGGAAAACGCGAAATTCGGCCAGCCGGAAGTCAAGCTGGGCATTCTCCCCGGCGCCGGCGGGACGCAAAGGCTCGCGCGCTTTGTCGGCAAGGCCAAGGCGATGGAGATGTGTCTCACTGGCCGCATGATGGACGCGCAGGAGGCGGAGCGCTCCGGCCTTGTCTCCCGCATCGTTCCCGCGGAGCAATTGGTGGACGAGGCGCTGCGTACGGCGGCGACCATCGCGTCCATGTCTCTTCCCATCGCCATGCAAATCAAGGATTGCATCAATTCCGCCTATGAATCGACCTTGACCGAAGGCGTGAAATTCGAGCGGCGGAATTTCCATGCCGCCTTTGCGACGCATGATCAGAAGGAAGGCATGGCGGCTTTCATCGAAAAGCGTCAGGCCAATTTCAAGAATCGTTGACCTCGTCAAGGCGGGCGCCCAAAATCCCGCGTTGACGGATCGCCCCTTTCGCGCTTATAAGCGCCTTCACACGCGGCGCCTGCTTGAGGCGCCGTCATCATTTTTAGACGGCGCGACCGCTGACATGAGGCGCGCGCTTTCGTCCGGGGATTAGCATGGCGAATACCAAATCGGCCAAGAAGGCCGTCCGTCAAATCGAGCGCCGCACCACGGTCAATCGCCAGCGTCGCAGCAAGATGCGCACCTTCGTCCGCAAGGTCGAAGAAGCGATTGTCGCTGGCGATCAGGTTGCCGCCAAGACCGCTCTGGCAGTCGCCGAGCCGATCCTGATGCGCGCCGCGCAGAAGGGCATTGTCCACCGCAACACGGCGTCGCGCAAGGTTTCGCGCCTGACCGCTCGCGTCGCGGCGCTCGCCGCCCAGGCCTGACATTTCTTTTATTCTGAAGTTTTGGCCCCGCCGATCCGTTCGGCGGGGTTTTGGTATTTGCGCTTTCCGCTTCTCGGCGGCTTGCGCGCCAGCGAATGGCGCGTAAATATCATTTCATGGCAGCTTATCCAGAATTTCCCGTCTCGGGCGCCGGGGCGCTGACGCGTCTCAACGAAAGGTCGCGCGAGATCTTCAAAAATATCGTCGAAAGCTATCTCGCCCATGGCGAGCCCGTCGGCTCGCGCCAATTGTCGCGCATCCTGCAGATGCCGCTCTCGCCTGCGTCGGTGCGCAATGTCATGCAGGATCTTGAGGAGCTGGGGCTGGTCTATTCGCCGCACACCAGCGCCGGCCGTTTGCCGACCGAGCTGGGGTTGCGTTTCTTCGTCGATTCTCTGCTGCAGATAGGCGACCTGACCGATCAGGAACGCAGCCAGATCGAAACGCAGATATTGGCCGCCTCGCGCAAACAGACGGTGGACGAGGCGCTCGCCGACGCGGGTCTTTTGCTCTCGGGCCTGACGCGCGGGGCTGGCGTTGTCCTGACCACCAAGGAGAACAACCGGCTCAAGCAGGTCGATTTCGTTCGCCTTGAGGCCGAAAGAGCCTTGGCGATCCTGGTCTCGGAAGACGGGTCGGTGGAAAACCGCATCCTGCCGGTGCCGTCGGATCTGCCGCCTTCGTCATTGATCGAGGCGGGCAACTATCTCAATGCGCGGATCCGAGGCCGGACCTTGACCCAGGTGCGCGGTGAAATCGAAATGTCGCGCGCGGCCGCTCAGGAAGAGCTCGATTCCTTGACCGCGCGCCTCGTCAGCGCAGGGCTTGCGAGCTGGGGCGGTCCCGACGGCGCCGCGCAGAATCTCATCGTGCGCGGCCAGGCCAACCTGCTCGAAGATGTCACCGCCACGACCGATATCGAGCGCATTCGCCTGCTGTTCGATGATCTCGAAACCAAGAAGGACGTGATCGACCTGCTGGCGCGGGCCGAGGACGGCGAGGGCGTTCGCATTTTCATCGGCTCCGAGAACAAGCTGTTCTCGCTTTCTGGATCGTCGATGGTCGCGGCGCCGTTCCGCGACTCGCAGCGCCGCATCGTCGGCGTTCTCGGCGTTATCGGACCGACGCGTTTGAATTACGCGCGGGTCGTGCCCATGGTCGATTATACCGCCCGGGTGATGGCGCGGTTCTTCGGGGGCGTTTAAGAGAAGCGATCGCTCCAACGCGAGGACGAACGCGTGACGTTTGAAACGGAAATCGTCGGCTTTATGGCGGGAACGCTCACGACCTTGTGCTGGGCTCCGCAGGCGCTGAAGCTCATACGCAGCCGTGACGGCCGATCCATCTCCCTGATCACTCAGGCGACCTTCGTGACGGGCTGCGTCCTGTGGCTGGTCTATGGCGTGTTGCTCGGCTCGGTCTCGATCATTCTGTTCAACGTGATCACTATCGCGCTGAACATTTTGATCATCGTGCTCAAGCTGCGCTTCGACGAAAGCGTCGAAAGCGACGCGACCTGATCCTCATTCACCCATGATGGCGCTGAAAATTCCCGTCGCGACATGATGTTGCGTTGGCGCGTAGGACATGACCGGCGACGGAGCGCCTTGATGACTCATCGCGTAACGGTGGTGCTGGCGCTGATGGCGATGGGTTTCGCTCGCAAAATGCTGGCTCGGCGGAGGAGAGCCGCTGATCGAGATGGTCGCGCCTTCCGCCCGGACAAGGGAATAAAGCTTCGCCGCATGGGCCGGCGAAATGCGGACGCAGCCATGCGAGGCGGGGCGGCCCAGCGCAGCGGTCGCATAGGTGCCGTGGATCGCATAGCCGCCGCGGAAGAAAATAGAGTGCGGCATCGGCGAATTATGATATTTTTTCGAATAGTGCATCGCTTGCAGGCTCTTGGCCGAGTAGACGCCCCGCGGCGTCACATATCCGGCCCGTGCGGAAGAAATCGGCCATGAATAGCTCTCGCCATTCGAGGCCTGCACATTCATCGTCTGCCTCGACAGGTCGATCGAAACCCGCACTTTCGCCTCGGCGGCGGCGGGAAGAAATAAAAGCGTAACGAACATGCAAAGGAATTGAGCCAAATTACGCATGGCAGGCTCCCGGGGAACTCGAACTGAAAAGATCTTGCTTGAGCATTTCAACTCCGGGCGGCGCAGTAAAGTTCGAACTGAAATAAAGGTTGACGAAATGCGGTCGAGAAAAGCCTCCCATCGCCGAGTCCTGCGCCTCCTCGCGACGCTGTCCCTCGCGCTTCCGCTCGGTCTTTCCGCCCGGGCGCAGGAAAAGGGATCGGTCGATCCAAAGCCGCTGCCGCCCCTGGCGCGTCCCAACGATCCGGCGACGCCGGCGAAGGAATTGTTTGGCCGGGCGACTGAGCCCGCTGATCTGGCCGCGCGCTCGATCGGCTTTTACTCGCATGGCTGTCTCGCTGGCGCCAAGGCGCTCCCGGTCGATGGCGAAACCTGGCAGGTCATGCGGGTCTCGCGCGACCGCAATTGGGGCCATCCCAATCTCATCCGGTTTCTTGAACGCCTTTCCTCACACGCGCCTGCCGAGGCGGGCTGGCCGGGCATCCTCGTCGGAGACATCTCGCAGCCGCGCGGCGGGCCGATGATTACGGGCCATTCCTCGCATCAGATCGGCCTCGACGCGGACATCTGGCTCACGCCCATGCCAGACCGCAGACTGTCGCGCCGGGAGCGGGAGGAAATGTCGGCGGTCAATATGGTGCGCCAGGATGGCCTCGACGTCGATCGCTTGGTCTGGACGCGCGGCCAGCTCGCGATCATCCGGGCGGCGGCGCATGATCCGGTCGTGGAGCGCATCTTCGTCAACGCTGCGATCAAGAAAGCCCTGTGCCGCGACACGACCGGCGACCGCTCCTGGCTGAACAGGGTGCGCCCCTATTACGGGCACAATTACCATTTCCATGTGCGGATCGCCTGTCCGGATGGCGGCGCCGCCTGCCAGGAGCAGGATCCCGTGCCGCCGGGCGACGGCTGCAACGCCTCGCTCGACTGGTGGTTCCGGGATTCGATCCTCCATCCGAGGCTCAATCCAAACGCCAAGCCGAAGCCGCCGATCACCATGGCCAATCTTCCCGCGGAATGCCGTCAGGTCCTTATCGCGAGATGAGCGACGGCGGGCCGCCGGAAACCCGGCCTTAATTTCACGCGTTTTAGGCTTGAGACTGCTCCGGCGCAGTCAACAGAGCTGCGGCCAGTTTGCGAAGGCGGGTCCGGTTTCGTTCCGGTTCCCCTTGCGGGTGGCACGGGAGGGGCGTCGGTGGCTGATGACGGGAGCGAGCCCTTATGAGCAATGCGTTCTTTTCAGACCTGTTGACGAGCATCGCCGAACGCGGGCGCAGCCTGCTTGACCGTGGCGTCTGGTCGCTCGGCGAAGCGCCTGTGGCCGCCACGGACGTGCTGTCGCTTTGCGAGGCTCTGCTCTCTGGCCGTGGCGAGGCGACGGGCGCCCTGATCGCCCGCGAGACGCTGAACGCCTATGCGCGTCTGCCGGAGGCGGCGCGCGGCGATTTTTTCGAAAGCCTGGCGCGTGATTTCGGCCCCGACCTCGACCAGCTTGACGAGGCTGTCGCCGCCTATGACAGCAATCCGGACGCCGCCGCGGCGTCGCGACTGCATTATCTGACCGAGCCGCGTCGGCAGGAATTGTTCCGCCGGCTCAATCGCGCGCCGGGGGCGACCCGCGATCTGGTCGCCATGCGCGCGGATTTTTTGAAATTCAGTCGCGGCAATCCGGATCTGGCTCTGCTCGATGCGGATTTCGTGCATTTGTTCGCATCCTGGTTCAACCCCGGCTTTTTGGTCCTACGCCACATTGATTGGGGAACGCCGGCGAATATTCTCGAAAAGATCATCCGATACGAAGCCGTCCACCAGATTCATGATTGGGACGATCTGCGCCGGCGTATCGATCCGCAGGACCGGCGCTGTTACGCCTTCTTCCATCCCGCGCTTGTCGACGAGCCGCTGATTTTCGTCGAGGTCGCGCTCACCGCCGCGATACCTGATAATGTCCAGAGCCTGCTGGCGGTGGACCGGACGCACGAAAATATCGAAAAGGCGCGGACAGCGGTCTTTTATTCGATTTCCAACTGCCAGCAGGGACTGGCGGGCGTGTCCTTCGGCAATTTCCTGATCAAGCAAGTGGTCGAGGAATTGCGCCGCGAGCTTCCGCGCCTCGATCAGTTCGTCACTTTGTCGCCTGTGCCCGGTCTGATGAAATGGCTTTCGGCAGGCGAGAACGCTCCCCTCACGAAAATCGATCCAGCCTTGCGGGAGATGCTCGCAAATCAGGAATGGATAGAAGCCGAGGACAAACGGGAGTCCTTGCGCCGGGTGCTGGAGCCGCTCGCCGCGGAATATTTCCTGAAGGCCAAAACACCCAAGGGGCGGCCGGTCGATCCCGTGGCGCGCTTCCATCTCGGAAATGGGGCGCGCCTTGAGCGAATCAACTGGCTCGGCGATCTTTCCGCCAAGGGGCTGCGCGAATCGGCGTCGATCATGGTCAATTACCTCTATGATCTCGACGAGATCGAGGCGAATCACGAGGCTTTCGTCAATAATGGCGAGATCGTCGCGGCCGGCGCTGTGAAGAAGCTTTTGCGCGGCGAAGCCCGGTCGCTGTTTCCGTCCAGACGCCCCCGCAAAGACAAGAGCGAATCCAGCGCGGCGTGAAGATCCCTCGTGGCCAGACGGAGAGACGCGGATCGCATCTGCTGCGGCTGCAAAATTTAGAACTATTCTAACCCGTGCCTTTTTGCTCGCCATCTACGCCTTTGAACAACAAGGTCGCAGATGTTTTAACCGAGCGGCGGGGCTTTGCCGAT
Organism: Rhodoblastus sp.; assembly: GCF_019449565.1. Lineage (GTDB taxonomy): Bacteria > Pseudomonadota > Alphaproteobacteria > Rhizobiales > Beijerinckiaceae > Rhodoblastus. Next base: position 47,567 of record NZ_JAGRPM010000073.1, read on the forward strand.
GCGACATCAAATAATTAGCGAAATGATCGATGGCTGCGAAAGCTGCGATACCGAGGAAGGCGCGGAGCGCTTTGATCCCATTGGCCGCCATATGCGCGCGAAACTTCAGATGGCGGCCCTCGACGCCACGCCCCAGAGGCTTGCTTTATGCAGCCTCTTGTTCATGGCGAGCGACCGCCATGTCACCGCCGAGATGCTGAGCCGCGAGGCTAGCGCTATGTGCGAATTCCGATTCAATCCGGCCACCGATTCCGATTTGAAGCCGGCCGTGCTTCCGATTTGATGTCGGCCACCATTCCGAAATGAAGCCGGCCACCTGAGCCGATCTTTCGGCTCTCAAAGTTTGCTCCCCGCAGGTCA
>NZ_JAGRPM010000074.1 GCF_019449565.1 Rhodoblastus sp.
GACAATGGCGCCCTTGAGCGATGATCCGCTCGTCAGCCTGCCCGTCCCGGCCGCCTGACCCATCCCGGCTCAGCCAGGAAAACGACGGCGCCCACCGTCAGCTACACCACCATTTGGGACACGATCCCCATCAAAGTTCGAGTTGGCTCAAAAGCCACGCTTGGAGGCAGGCTCAGGCGACTGCGCTGACGCTCGTGGTTCCTCGCCTTCATCCTTGGGACTCGGAGATGCTGAGCCAATGAGTCGAAGGTCCGGTTGGGGAAGCGCTAAATCGGGCCCTCGACCTACCTCCGGACTCCGCCATTCTGAGTCCTTCGTTGACGGGATCGAACTGGCAGTCCTCGACCCGCGAGCGGGCCCTCAAGAAAAAAGCGGGCCTTTCGGCCCGCTTGCGTTTCGAAAACCAGCGCCGATCAGGCCGCCATCGCCTTCTTGAGGTTCTCGTCGATCTTGTCCAGGAAGCCGACGGTGGTCAGCCATTTCTGGTCCGGGCCGACCAGCAGGGCCAGATCCTTGGTCATGAAGCCGGATTCGACGGTGTCGACGCAGACCTTTTCCAGCGCGAGCGAGAACTTCAGCAACTCGGCGTTGTCGTCGAGCTTGGCGCGATGGGCGAGGCCGCGGGTCCAGGCGAAAATCGACGCGATGGAATTGGTCGAGGTTTCCTTGCCCTTCTGATGCTCGCGATAATGGCGGGTGACGGTGCCATGCGCCGCTTCCGCTTCCACCGTCTGGCCGTCGGGGGTCATCAGCACCGAGGTCATCAGGCCGAGCGAGCCAAAGCCCTGCGCCACCGTGTCGGACTGCACGTCGCCGTCATAGTTCTTGCAGGCCCAGACATAGCCGCCCGACCATTTCAGCGCAGACGCGACCATGTCGTCGATCAGGCGATGCTCGTAGGTGATCCTGGCCTCGACGAACTTGTCATGGAACTCGGCGTCGTACACTTCCTGGAACAGATCCTTGAAGCGGCCGTCATAGGCCTTGAGGATGGTGTTCTTGGTCGAGAGATAAACCGGCCACTTGCGCAGCAGGCCGTAGTTCAGCGAGGCGCGGGCGAAATCGCGGATCGAATCGTCGAGGTTGTACATGGCCTGGGCCACGCCGGGGCTCGGGAACTTGAAGACTTCCTTCTCGATGACCGTGCCGTCCTCGCCCTCGAACTTGATCGTCAGGCGGCCCTTGCCGGGAACCTTGAAGTCGGTCGCGCGATACTGGTCGCCATAAGCGTGACGACCGACGACGATCGGCTGGGTCCAGCCGGGCACCAGGCGCGGCACGTTCTTGCAGATAATCGGCTCGCGGAAGATGGTGCCGCCGAGGATATTGCGGATGGTGCCGTTCGGCGACTTCCACATTTCCTTGAGGTTGAATTCCTTCACGCGGGCTTCGTCGGGTGTGATGGTCGCACACTTCACCGCAACGCCGTATTTCTTGGTCGCCTCGGCGGAATCGATCGTCACCTGGTCATTGGTGGCGTCGCGGTTCTCGACCGACAGATCGTAATATTTCAGATCGATGTCGAGATAGGGATGGATCAGCTTGTCCTTGATGAAATGCCAGATGATGCGGGTCATTTCGTCGCCGTCCATTTCGACGACCGGATTGGCGACCTTGATCTTGCTCATGCGCAGAACCCTTCCCTAGGCGATAACGACCTTGGCGAGCGAGCCGCCGCCAATTCCGCCGCCCTATAGCATCGGCCTGCCCGCGCGCCTAGTGCGGCTTTTGGCGAGTTTTTCGGCGAGGCGCCTTTAAAAAGCGCTATGCGCCCTTGCACGGAAAGACGACCTCGAAGGTCGAACCTACCGTCGGGGTCGAGGCGGCGGAAATGCGCCAGCCGTGGCGCGCCGCCGTGGTCTTGCAAATGGCGAGGCCTATGCCGCTGCCCGGAATATCGGCGCTTCTGTGAAGGCGGCGGAAGGGTTCGAAGATTTCGCCGCTCTGCGCGGCCGCAAAGCCGATGCCGTCGTCCTCGACGCTAAGGCGATGCTCCGCTTCGCCGGGCGCGAGCTTGATTCGGATGCGGGGAGGCTCGCCCGGCTTGTGATATTTGAGCGCGTTGGAGACAAGGTTCTGCACCATCTGGGCGGTCTGGGAGCGGTCGCCGTCCACGCGGAAATCTTCGCCCGAACATTCGACCTGCGCGCCGTGCTCGTGAATAACGTGCGAGAACGTCTCGAGCACGAAGGCGATTGTCTCGCGCAGGGAAAAGGTCTCCAGCCGATAGGCGTTGTTGAGAGAGCGCGCCAGCGAGAGCAGGTCGGCGACGAGATTTCGCGCGCGCTGGGCCGAGGCGGTCATCACTTCGGCGGCATAGCGCATTTCATCTGCATCTCCGTGCGCCGCGGCGGCGCGAAGAATGTCGCCAAAGGCCGCGATCTTGCGCAGGGGCTCCTGAATATCGTGCGACGCGACATAAGCGAAGCGCGACAGGCTTTCATTGGCGCGTTCCAGCTCGGCCAGCGAGTGTTTCAGGCGCGCCTCGCTCTCCAGCCGCGCGGAAATGTCGATGGCGAAGCCGACGACGCGCATCCCTTCCGGCGTTTCGACCGGCGTGAGGCCGATCTCGACGGGGAATTCGCTTCCGTTCCTTCGGATCGCCCGCAGGTCGCGGCCGGCGCCCATCTGCCTTTTGCTGGGGGCCTGGCCATATTCTTCGCGCAGGTGGCGATGCTTGCCGCGAATACCGGCAGGAACGAGTCGTTCGACGCGCAAGCCGTTCATCTCGCCCGGCGCGTAGCCGAAGATTTGCTCGCATTGTTCATTGGCCAGTTCGATCACGCCTTCGGGATCGACCATAAACATGGCCGCCGGACTCGCCTCGAAAGCAAGGCGCAAAAGCTCGCTGTTCATCCGACTTGTTTCGCTCATGTCAGACTCGACGCTTTTTGCCATTGATGAAAAAGTTGTGTTACAGTTTACGTGGATTGATAGTCTTGAAAAGAGAGTAATTGTGTTGCGTCGCAACAAAATACAGCGGCGCAATATGCTGAAATTTCAGGCATTCGATTTTATACTCCCGCGCCGTAGGAGGTTGTTGTAATGTCCGAGCAGGCGGATGGCGACGAAAAATTCTGTCACGTCCTGATTATCGAGGACGATCAGGACGACGCTTTTCTGATCAAGCGCGCGTTGAACGCCGCCGCGGCGGAGCGCAAGATCACACTCGGCGTGACCCACGCGGTCAACGGCCTCGACGGCCTCGGCAGCGTGGCGCGCAGCGACATTCTGAACCGGCTGCCCCATGTCATCGTCGTCGATCTCAACATGCCTTTGGTCGACGGGGACCGTTTCCTCAGCGCCTTGCGCGAGGACCTGCAACTGGGCGGGACGCCCGCCGCGGTGCTCACCACCTCGACCGAGACGCCGGTCCACGCCAAGGCGCTCGCCTCGGGCGCCAATGTCGTGTTCTGCAAGCCGAACACGCAGGACGAACTGGTCGAGATCGCCCGCCGGATCCTCGATATGGGCGTTCCTTTCAGGGTATGACCGGGACGACAAATTCGCTTGCCCCAAATCCCTTGCCTTTTTGCTTATAATCACGCGAAAAGGGCGCCTTGCGGGGCGAGAGGGAAGGCGACGTGGTCGGGGCCGGGACTGACAGAACGAAGGTGCTGTTCGAGGGCGGCCCCGCAATCATTCTGGTGCGACCGCAACTGGCGGTGAACATTGGCATGTGCGCGCGCGCAATGGCCAATTTCGGCCTGTCGGACCTTCGACTGGTCAACCCGCGCGAGGGTTGGCCGCGCACTGGCGAACATCGCGAGACCGCCTATGCCGCCGCCGCCGGCGCCGCGCATCTGCTGGAAAGCGCGCGGGTTTTCGATAGCGTCGCCGAGGCCGTGGCCGATCTCCATTTCGTCTGGGCGACTACGGCCCGCGAGCGCGGCCAGTTCAAGCGGGTCGAGGTCCCGGCGATCGCCATGGCCGAGACGGCGGCCGCGATCGCGGCGGGCGAGCGGCGCGGCATTTTATTCGGCCCCGAGCGCACCGGAATGGACAATGACGATATCGCGCTCGCCAATGCGATCCTGACCTTTCCGGTCAATCCCGCCTATGGCTCGCTCAATCTTGCGCAGGCTGTGCTGCTGTGCGGCTATGAATTTTTCAAGGCGCGCGAAGGCGGCGCCATGCCCTATGAGCGCGAGGAGCGCTCGCCGCCGGCACAGCGCGAGATGATCCTGTCCTTTTTCGAATTTGTCGAAGGCAAGCTCGAAGAGGCCGGCTTCTTCCGTCCCGTCTCGAAGCGTCCGGTCATGCAGCGCAACATGCGTAATATGTTCCACCGGATGGAGCTGACACAGCAAGACGTCCGCACGCTTTGGGGCGCGATTGTGCGTCTGGTGGAAGGACCGCGCGAGACGCCGCAGACGCGCAAGCGGATCAAGCAGCCCAAGGCGAAAGCGCCTGAATAGGCCGGAGCGTCAGCCCACGCGATTCCAGCCGTCCATGCCGAGGCGCTGCTGCGGCATGTATTGCGCCTTGTAGTCCATCTTCTTCGATCCCTGGACCCAATAGCCGAGATAGAGATGCGGGAGGCCCAGAGAGCGGGCGCGGAAGATATGGTCCAGTATCATATAGGCGCCGAGCGAGCGCTGCGGTTCCGACGGATCATAAAAGGAATAGACCATCGACAGGCCGTCATCGAGCACATCGGTGAGACAGGCGCCAACGAGCCGGCCACGGCCATCTTCCGAGCGCAGGCGATAGGTCGCCAGCCGGCTTTCTACATGGCTGTCCTCGACCATCATGGCGTAATCCAGCATGGCCATGTCCGCCATGCCGCCGTCGCTGTGGCGCGAGTCGAGATAGGTCCGAAACAGGGAGAATTGCTCGGAATCGGCGCGGGCGGGGCAGATCGCGGAGACGATATCGCTATTGCGCGCGATGATGCGCTTTTGTGTGCGGCCGGGCTCGAATTCCTCGCAGAGGATGCGCACCGAGACGCAGGCCTTGCAGTTTTCGCAGGCGGGCCGATAGGCGATGGTCTGGGAGCGGCGGAAGCCGGAATGGGTCAGGGCGTCGTTGAGATGCGAGGCGCGACGCCCGACCAGATGCGTGAAGACCTTGCGCTCCTCCTTGCCGGGAAGGTAAGGGCATGGCGCGGGCGAGGTCAGGTAAAATTGCGGCGGGTCGCGCGGCTCGCTGGTCAAGTCCTTCCCCTATCAGGCGCGGCGCAGCACGATGATTCCGGCGAGAACGTCGTGCAGGCATCTCTTGTCGCTGGCGAGCAGCGAGAACAGGAAAATCGGCGGAAACATCCAGCTGATGTAAAACAATACAGCATGGACGGCGGCGTAAAGGAAGGGCACGGGCGAACCGTCCACAAGACGCATCTCCAGATCCATGACCATCATGCCGGGGGTGGCGCGGCGCCAGCCCGAGACGGTCAGGCCATTGTAGAAAAAGGCCACGAATGGAAATAACGAGGGCAGGAACAGCCAGGCGATCCCAAAGGTCAGCAGGCCGAGCACGATGAAGAGGACGCCGGACAGAATCGTCACCAGAATGAGATCGAGCATTACGGCGACGATGCGGCGGCGGCGCACGCCAGCCAAGGCGCTCGCAGGCAGCGGGGCGAGAGGATAAACGGCGGGCCTCGCGGCGCCGCTCCAGCTGTTGGCGTTGCTCATATGCTCCTGCTCCGATATCGGACTCGCGTTGCGAACTTACCGCGAAAGACTAATTTGGCGGCTCCGATGGCCCCGCGCAAGGGGCGCCTAATCGACCGTCGCCGGAGCGTCGAAAAACAGAAGCTGCGCGCCCCGGCGCGCTCCAGCCGATCCGCTTGGGCAGAAGCCGAGCCTGTGCAACAGGCGCCAGGTGGCGGAATTCTCGCGCGGGCATTCCGCCACGATCCGCCGGTCGGGAAAGGCTTCGCGCATCAGGCTGAGCATGGCCCGCGCCGCCTCCGCACCGTAATGTTTGCCATGATAGGGAACGCCGATCCAGAAGCCGAGCTCGATGTCCGACGGGCCATGCGCGAGCGCCCCGACGCAGCCGACGACGGGGCCGTCGGCGCCGACGCGGACCGCCGCGAAACACCCCTTTTTGGCGCGGGGCAGGTCGATCAGATCCTGGGCGTCGGCGAGCGTGAAGGGCTGCGGCAGACGCGACAGGCCGGCCGCGCCAAGGGGATCGTTGGTCAGGACGACAAGCTGGAAGGCGTCGGCGGGCTGGAGCGGCTTGATGATCAGGCGCTCGGTCGCGAACTGCCCCTCCGGGAAGAGTCTCTCGCGGAAATTTTCTATTTTGGGCGCGCCCATGACCATCCCCTCCACGAACAGGCGGAAATGTCTGCACGCGACCAGCTGCGCGGGACCGGGCCCCGTCGCGGCGATCGTCACATGGCTTATTCGCCCTTTTTCAGCATTTCCGCCGCCTTGGGCGCGAAATACGTAAGTATGCCGTCGGCTCCCGCCCTTTTGAATGCGAGAAGGCTTTCCAACATCGCCTTTTCGCCGTCCAGCCACCCGTTCCGCGCCGCAGCCATGATCATCGCATATTCTCCGGAAACTTGGTAGGCGAAGGTGGGCGCGGCGAAGCGGTCTTTTACGCGATAGATAATGTCGAGATAGGGCAGGCCGGGCTTCACCATGATCATGTCCGCGCCCTGGTCGAGATCGTCGGCGACTTCGCGCAGCGCCTCGTCGGAATTGGCCGGGTCCATCTGATAGGTGCGCTTGTCGCCGACCAGAACCGCCTTGGTGCCGATGGCGTCGCGGAAGGGTCCATAGAAGGCCGAGGCGTATTTGGCCGCATAAGCCATGATCTGGACGTCCAGGAAGCCCTCGCCGTCGAGCGCGGCGCGGATCGCCGCCACGCGGCCGTCCATCATGTCGGAGGGCGCGATGACGTCGGCGCCGGCGCGGGCCTGATTAAGCGATTGCTCGACCAATATGGCGACGCTCTCATCGTTGAGGATGGTCTCGCCCTCCATCACCCCGTCATGGCCGTGGCTGGTGTAGGGATCGAGCGCGACATCGGTGATGACGCCGATCTGGGGAAAGGTTTGCTTGATCGCGCGGGTGGCGCGGCAGACCAGATTTTCCGGATTGAGCGCCTCGGAGCCATTGGCGTCGCGCAGCGACGGGTCCGTGAAGGGAAACAGCGCGAGAGCGGGAATCGACAGTTCGACCGCCCGCTGAGCGGCGACGACCGCCTGATCGACGGACAGGCGCTCGACGTCGGGCATGGAGGCGACGGGCGTGCGGACGTTCTCTCCATCGACCACGAAGATCGGCCAGATCAGGTCATTGGTCGTCAGCACGTTTTCGCGCACCAGCCGCCGGGCCCAATCCGCCTTGCGGTTGCGGCGGGGGCGATGGGTGAGGTTCAGGGAGAGGTCGAGCGGGTGGCGGGGCGAGTCGGTCATTGTCAGGATCCGGAGGTTTCGCCTCCCATATCATATCGCGCGGGGCGGACGAAAAATTTTGCCGGGAAAGGTGAAATGGACTATCGCTGCCGGGGCAAAAAGTTGGAGCGAAACGGGTTGGAAAAGGATTTGTCCGGAATCATCAGGGTCGGCGCAAAACGCGGCCTGGACGCCGCCGAGGCGCGCTGGGCGCTGGCGCTGACCCTTTTCTTCCGCCTCGTCTCGCTGCTTTGGATCATCGAAGGGCTGGAGCAATGGCGGCGCATCGTCGCGCCCGCGACCGGCTCCTTTCTCGATCTCTCACCCGCGGCCATGTGCGCGACGATCTTCTTCGCCGTGCTGAATCCGATCGCGGCGGTGGGGCTGTGGCTGGTGGCGCCCTGGGGCGGCGTCGTCTGGCTGCTGACGCTGTTTGCGCAGGTTTTCGTGATCGTCGCCAAGCCGTCCTTTTTTCCCTTCGGCGGAATGCTGAAAATTGCCGATGGCGTGCTGCTGGCGCTTTACCTTTTCCTGTCCTGGCGCGCGAATTCCGCCTCCGAAGGAGGCTCGACAGTCGACCGGACCATCGCCCGGATGCGCGAGATGGCGCTCGGATTTCTGCGCCGGGGCTGACGCTGTTTCCGCGCCGCCGCTCTTTGTGGCGCGTCGCTGCGTCACATGGGGCGGCTGCGCGAGAGCCTTAACAAACGTCAACGTAAATACTTGATTTAATTCACGCAAGATTCACTTCAATTGCCGCAAACGGCGGTAACCCGGGATTCAGCTTCTTATTTAAACCGGTTTTCATTCGCATTGTTTAGATTGCGATACATCGAGGCCGCCGGGCAATAATTGGCGGGCAATCAGATCGCAGGGAAAACGAAAATGTCCAAAGTCATGAAGACCGAAATGTCCGCGCCGAGGGCCGAGCGTTGCGCCGAAGTCCGCCCGGTCTATCTTGAGGCCCTGACCCTGGTCGAGCGGCTTCATCGCCGCCTGCTGGACGTGATCAAGGACGAATTCGACCGCCGCGGCCGTTCCGATATCAACGCCGTCCAGGCCCTGCTGCTCTATAACATTGGCGACTCCGAGCTGACCGCCGGCGAGCTGCGCACCCGTGGCTATTATCTCGGCTCGAACGTGTCCTATAACGTCAAGAAGCTGGTCGAAATGGAATATCTCCATCACGCCCGCTCCCGGATCGACCGCCGCTCGGTGCGCATCAGCCTGACCCCCCAGGGCAAGGAAGTTCGCGACATCATCGCCAATCTCTATGAAAAGCATGTCGTGACGGTCGAACAGATCGGCGGCGTCTCGGCGGATGAGTTCAAGGTTATCAACAACGCTCTCGGCCGGCTGGAGCGCTTCTGGACCGACCAGATCAAATATCGCCTCTGAAATCGCGGCGCATCGTTGCGACCGACGCGCCTTCCTCGATTTTTCTGAGATTCAGCCGGGCCGAAAGGCTCGGCTTTTTTGCAATCCCGTCTTGCGCGCCTTAAAATCCCTGCGCGCCTTAAAATCGCCGCGCTATTCGGGCCTTGTTAACCCTCGTGATTGATGCTCCGGTTCGAATTGCTCCTGTCACGCGCCCGCGCGCGGCGTCGGCGCAGGAACGATCCGGAGTTTTCCCATTGGGAGTTTTGCCGTTGATTACTTTGACGCGAAGCCGCCTGTCGTTGCAGCGCGGCGGTTTTTGGCTGCGCCATTTGTTGCCGCGCCGCAAGAATGCGGCCGCCTATTTGGCCCTGGGCGCCCTGGTTTGCGCCGCTCCCGCCCTCGCGGCCGAAGGCTGGGGCCAGGCGGAATGGGCGCAGCGCTATGATTCCGACACGCGCCTGACCGTTTCCCGCAGCACCACGCCGCTGCTGTCGCCGCGCACGCTCGCCGCGACCGAGCAGGCGATCGAGAAATATCGCGCCATCGTCGCCAATGGCGGCTGGAGCAAGGTTCCGACCGGGGCGACGCTCAAGATCGGCTCCTCCGGCCCGGCGGTGCTCGCGCTGCGCAAGCGGCTGATCGTCACCGGCGACCTCGATTCGGCGGCCTCCAGCTCCGGCGTTTACGATTCCTACGTCGAAGCGGGCGTCAAGCGCTTCCAGGCCCGCCACGGCCTGATCGAAACCGGCGTCGCCTCGCCGCAGACCATCGATGCGATGAACGTCCCGGCGGACTATCGCCTGCGCCAGCTCGAAACCAATATCGTGCGGCTGCGCTCGTTCTCGAACAATCTCGGCGACCGCTTCGTCGAGGCCAATATTCCGGCGGCCATGGTCGACACTGTGGAGAACGACACCGTCGCGACCCGCCATGCGGCGGGCGTCGGCAAGATCGACCGCCAGTCGCCGGTCATGCAGACCCGCGCGCTCGATATCGATTTCAATCCTTACTGGACCGTGCCGGCCTCGATTATCCGCAAGGATCTGATCCCGAAGATGCAGGCCGATCCGAACTATCTTAAAGACAATCACATCCGCATCTTCGACAAGAACAACAACGAAGTTCCGTCGAGCTCGATCAACTGGAATTCGCTGGAGGCGACCAATTACCGCTTCCGCGAAGATCCCAGCACCGAGAACTCCCTCGGCGTCGTGCGCATCAACATCAACAATCCTTACGGCGTCTATATGCATGACACGCCGGCCAAGGGCGTGTTCGGCGACGATTTCCGCTTCGTCTCCTCGGGCTGCATGCGCATGCAGAATGTGCGCGACTATGTCGCCTGGCTGCTCAAGAACAATCCCGGCTGGGACCGCGACCGGATCGACCAGGCCATCGCCTCGGGCGAGCGTCTGGACGTGAAGATCGAGCCGCCGGTCAATGTTTACTGGGTCTATATCACGGCCTGGGGCACGCCCGAGGGCGTGGTGCAGTTCCGCGAGGATATCTATAAACGCGACGGCTTCTCGACCGCCGCTGGCGGCGCGCCGACGGTCCAGCCGGTGGCCCAGCAGGCCGGCCGGGGCATCCCCGCCGACGCGGCGCCCGACGAGCAATAAGGCGGGAATTTGACGCTTTTTGCGCCCCGGCGGACCCTCCGCCGGGGCCTTGCTTTTTTCAGGGCCTGCTTTTCCGGCCTTTCTTCGGAGGCTCGCGCGTGATAAGCCGCCCGAAATTTCCTGTTTTTCGCGGAAATAGTCTGTTTTTCGAAGGAGCCCGAAATGAGCCAGTCCACCGCCGCCGTGGCGAAAAACCTTTCGAACAGCTTTTTCGGCGCATCGCTGGCCGAATCCGATCCCGAAATCGCCCGCGCCGTCGAGCTTGAGCTTGGCCGCCAGCGCAAGGAAATCGAGCTGATCGCCTCCGAAAACATCGTTTCGCGCGCCGTGCTGGAGGCTCAGGGCTCGGTTCTCACCAATAAATATGCCGAGGGCTACCCGGGAAAACGCTATTACGGCGGCTGCCAGTTCGTGGACATCGCCGAAAATCTCGCGATCGAACGCGTCACCCGGCTGTTTGGCTGCCGCTTCGCCAATGTGCAGCCCAATTCCGGCAGCCAGGCCAATCAGGCGGTGTTCCTTGCGCTGCTCCAGCCGGGCGACGTCTTCATGGGCCTCGATCTGGCCGCCGGCGGCCATTTGACCCACGGCTCGCCGGTCAATATGTCCGGCCGCTGGTTCAAGCCGGTCTCCTATGGCGTCAGCCCCGACACCGGCCGCATCGATCTGGACGAAGTCGAGGCGCTGGCGAAGGAGCACAAGCCGAAGCTGATCATCGCCGGCGGCTCGGCCTATGCCCGCCACTGGGATTTCGCTCGCTTCCGCGCCATCGCCGATTCCGTCGGCGCCTATCTCTTCGTCGACATGGCCCATTTCGCCGGGCTGGTGGCGGGCGGCGCACATCCCTCGCCGTTCCCGCACGCCCATGTCGTCACTTCCACCACCCACAAAACCCTGCGCGGCCCGCGCGGCGGCCTCGTGCTGTCGGATGATGAAGAGATCGCCAAGAAGATCAATTCGGCCATCTTCCCCGGCCTGCAGGGCGGCCCGCTGATGCATGTCATCGCCGGCAAGGCTGTTGCTTTCGGCGAGGCCCTGCGCCCCGAGTTCAAGACCTACGCCCATCAGGTGGTCGCCAACGCCAAGGCTCTGGCCGACACCCTGCTCGCGGGTGGACTCGACCTCGTCACCGGCGGAACCGACAACCATCTGATGCTGGTCGATTTGCGCCCCAAGAAGCTGACCGGCAAGGCCGCGGAAATCGCACTCGGTCGCGCGGAAATCACCTGCAACAAGAATGGCGTCCCGTTCGACCCGGAAAAGCCGTGGATCACCTCGGGCATCCGTCTCGGCGCCCCCGCCGCCACCTCGCGCGGCTTCGGAATCGTCGAATTCAAGCAGGTCGGCGAATTGATTGTCGAGACGCTTGACGGCGTCGCCAAGAATGGCGATGCGGGCAATGCGGAAGTCGAGGCTTCGGTGCGCGCGCGCGTCGAGGCGCTGACCAATCGTTTCCCGATCTACTGACGCCTTCGACCCCGTTCAAAAAAACGTCGCGATCCCTCATCGCGGCGTTTTTTTCTGGCGGTTCCGTCGGCCTCATTCGGCCGCCAGATGGCGCGCCGCCGCCTCGGGCTCGATCGCCTCGAGCACGGCCTGCCGCCATTCCCGCTTGACCGGCAGAATTGGCGGATTCGGAGCAAGATCGGGCTCCGGCGTCGCGGGCGCGATGGCCCGGATGTTTTCGGTCCGCGCCGCTTTGCGCATGAAGAGATTATAGATCATCCATTGCGCTCGGTTGCGCTTGCCTGACAAGGGGAAGCGGCTGGCGATGGACATGGCGGAATAAAAGCCTTTGTAGGCCCCGTCGAGGCCGAGGCGCAATTCGTCCGGCTCCATGCGTGCGGGCCGGTAGACGACGTGGCCCTGGTCATACATCGTCCAGTCGTAGGAAACGATGCGCCCGGCCTTCTTCATCTCATACCAGGTCAGCGTGCCGGGATAGGGCGTCAAAGCCGAAAAAGCGCAGGCGTCATAGCCGGTCTCGATGTTGAACTGGACTGTTTCGTCGAAAACGCTCGCGTCGTCGCCGTCGAAGCCGAACATGAACAGGCCGAACACCGAAATCCCGTAGGATTGGATCTTCCGCACCAGCGCGGCGAAATGATCGGGCCGGTTGACCATTTTATGCACGCTCTTCAGCGTTTCGCGATTGATCGACTCGAAGCCGATGCTGAGCATCGTGCAGCCGCTTTCCGCCGCGAGTTCCAGCATGCGGTCGTCCTCCGCCAGCTTCGACGTGACGCCGGCTTGCCAGTGAAGGCCGCGCCCTTTCATGGCGCGCATCATTTCCTTCGGCCGCTCCGGCGTGCCGAAAAAATCCGCGTCATTGATGGAGATCGTGCGCGATCCGCAATTTTCGATTTCCGCGATCACCTCGTCGACGGGCCGGTAGCGGAATTTCAACCCGTTCATCAGCGGTTCCGCGCAAAAGGTGCAGCCCGTATGGCAACCGCGCGACGTCTGCACGAAGGTCTTGTTCACATAGCGGTTCTTTTTCAGCAGATCGTATCGGGGCAGGGCCATGCCGACCATGGGATGCAGCGTCGCGGATTTATAGAGTCCTCGCATGGCGCCGCGCCCGAGATCGTCCAGCAGCTTGTCCATGACGAGCTCAGCCTCGCCGACGACCACGGCGTCGCAATGGGTGAGAGCCTCGCGGGCCATGAAACTGGGATGCACGCCCCCCATAACCACGGGAACGCATTTGGCGCGAAAGGAATCGGCGATTTCATAACCGCGATTGACATAGCTCGTCATCGCGGAAATCCCGACAAGGTCCGCCTTCAGGTCGAAGTCGATGGTCTCAATATTTTCGTCCGTCAGCACGACCTCATATTGATCGCGCGGAATGCAGGCGGCGACCGCGAGCAATCCCGCGAGCGGCGAATAAAGCGCCCGGTTCAAATAGATCGGGCGTGTCGTCAGGGAATCGGTTTTGGGATTGATGAGGTGAATAACGCGCGTGCGCATGGTTTTTCCCTCCGGCCAAACCGCCATTTCGATCAACCACGCGGCGGCGGCAGGGTTCCAGCGGCGAGCGCGCAGATCATCGTGATCGCCCTCCGCCGGGCGCACCCAGGCTTAAACGCGGCGGGACGATCATTCTTTTTCTGGCAATTTTGCTTTGCAGGCGCGAACATGGCGCACTCCCCATTGAGTCGCCCCATGAACGCCATGCCTCCCTCGTCCGGGCGGAAGATAGTCGCAGCCGAATCTTTCGCGGATCTTTTCACGCCGAAACTGGTCACGGTTTTTCGCGAGGGCTATGGCGCCAGGGACTTTCGCGCCGACGTCATCGCCGGACTGACCGTCGCCATCGTCGCTTTGCCGCTGTCAATGGCCATCGCCATCGCCTCCGGCGCGCCGCCGCAGGCTGGCCTTTTCGCCGCCGCCGTCGGCGGCATCGTCGTCTCTGTATTGGGCGGCAGCCGCTTCCAGATCGGCGGCCCGGCGGGCGCCTTCATCGTTCTCGTTGCGAGCACGATCGAGAAATTCGGCTATTCCGGCTTTCTCGCCGCCACCATTCTGGCCGGCGCCTTCCTGTTGCTGATCGGCTATCTACGGCTGGGGACCTATATCAAATATATCCCGCATTCGGTCGCGGTCGGCTTCACCGCCAGCATCGCGTTGATCATTTTCGCGAGCCAGCTGCATGAATTGTTCGGCCTGAAACTCGCGCACGAGCCGGCGGAATTCATTCCGAAGGTCCAGGCCTTATGGGCGGCGCGGGACAGCGCCAATATACAGGCCGTGGGCGTCGCCGGGACTTGCCTGGCGCTCATCATCGGGCTGCACATAATCGCGCCGCGCCTGCCGGGCTTTCTGATCGCGGTGACGCTCGCCGCGGCCGCGACTTATTTCTTCAGCCTGCCTGTCGAGACCGTCGGCACGCGCTTCGGGGGCGTGCCGCGCATGTTGCCCGCGCCCAGCCTGCCAAATGTCAGCGTGAGCGACTGGCTGGGCCTCATTCCCGCCGCCATGGCCATCGCCGTCCTCGGCGGCATCGAGTCGCTGCTCTCCGCGGTGGTGGCTGACGGCATGACCGGACGGCGCCATCGCTCCAATTGCGAGCTGACCGCGCAAGGCTGGGCCAATATCGCCTCGGCCCTGTTCGGCGGGCTCTGCGTCACCGGAGCCATCGCCCGTACCGCGACCAATATTCGCGCCGGGGCGCGGAGTCCGATCGCGGGCGTTCTGCACTCGGTCTTCTTGCTGGGCTTCATGCTGCTGGCGGCGCCGCTGGCTGGCTATATTCCGCTTGCCGCGCTGGCGGCGGTGCTGGTGATCGTGTCGTGGAACATGATCGAGCGCGACCAGATCGCGACCATCATCAAATATGATTCCGGCGAGACGGTCGTGCTTTTCACCACCGCCATCCTGACCGTGGCCCATGACATCACGCTCGGCATCGCGGCGGGCGTGACGCTCGGCTCACTGATCTTCATGCATCGCATGGCGCGCATCGTGGCGGTCGAGAAGCAGGAGGCGATCCTCGACGACGACATGGTCGACGAGGTCGAAACCGAGCAGCGGGAGCGCATCCGCGACCCGGATTTTGTGGTCTATCGCATTTCCGGGCCGTTTTTCTTCGGCGCTGTCAGCATGGTCGCCGCCGCGCTCGATCAGATCGGGCGGCGTCCCAAGGCCTTTGTGCTCGATCTCACCCGCGTGCCGCTTGCCGATGGCGCGGCGGCGCATGCCCTGCATGGATTCGTCGAACGCGAGCGCCGGCGCGGCGTCAGGCTCTATGTCAGCGGGGCGTCTCGCGAGGTGCGCCGCGTCCTCGTGGCCCATGGCGTCAATAGCCGCCTGGTCCATTTCAGTCTGGACGAGGACGAAGCCCGCGATCATTTCCGCGCCCATCCCATCGAGGCGGAGGGGGCGGAAGCGAGCTGAAAAGGCGGCGAGGGCTAAGCGCGGCGAGCTATTTCTTCGCCGCCGCCTTTTTCGTCGCGGGTTTTTTCGCCGGGCCGTCCGCCTCAAAGGGCGTTTCGTCGGAATCGATAATGTCCGGCTTGGCTTTGGCGCCTTTCGCGGCGGGCTTCTTCGCCGCTGGCTTTTTAGCCGTCGCCGTCTTGGCGGACGTTTTTTTCGCCGGCTTCTTGGGGGCCTTGCCGCCGCCCTGCGCGATCCTGTCCTCGATGAAGCGGATCGCTTGCTCGAGCGTGACGTCTTCCAGGGTCACGGATTTCGGCAGGGTCGCATTGACCTTTTCCCACGAGACGTAAGGTCCGAACCGGCCGGCGCGCGCGGCGATCTTGCCGCCGTCCGGATGCTCGCCGAGAAGCCGCCCGTCTGAGGGCGCGCCCGCAGCCTTGGCCTTGAGGATCTCGACCGCCGCGTCGAGCGTCAGGCCGGTCATGTCGGTGCCGCGCGGCAGCGTGGCGTTGACCTTGCCCCAGGCGAGATAGGGCCCGAACCGCCCCGCCTTCAGGGAAATCGCGCCGCCCTCGGGATGGTCGCCGAGGGTGCGGATATCGCCGCCGCCCCCGCCGCGCAGGCCGCCGCCGGCTTCCTTGGTCACAATGAGGTCGATGGCGCGATTGCCGCCGATCTCGAGCACGTCGTCGTCCTTGCCCAGATTGGCGTAGGTTTTCTTGTGCTGGACATAGGCGCCGTAACGGCCGATGCCGGCCAGAATCGGCTCGCCGCTCTCGGGATGTTTCGCTACTTCGCGCGGCAGCGAGAGCATGGCGATCGCCTTTTCAAGCGTCACATCCTCGGGCTTGAGGCCCTTCGGAAGGGAGGAGCGCTTCGGCTTTTCTCCTTCGCCCTCCTGGACATAGGTCCCGAAGCGGCCATCGCGCAGCGAGATTTCCTGCCCCGTCGCGGGGTCCTCGCCCAGAACCTTTACGCCCGGCCGGTCGCCTTCCGCGCCTTTGGCGGCTTCGCCGCGATCCGACAGTGTGCGCGTGAATTTGCATTCGGGATAGTTCGAGCAGCCGATGAAGGCGCCGAACTTGCCGAGCTTCAGCGACAGCTGGCCATTCTCGCAGGACGGGCAGGCGCGAGGGTTGGAGCCGTCTTCCTTGGCCGGAAAAATATGCGGCCCCAGCAGGTCGTTGAGGCTGTCGAGCACCTGCGTTGTACGCAAATCCTTGGTGCCGTCGAGCGCGGTGGAGAAATCGCGCCAGAAATCGCGCAGCACGTCCTTCCAATCGACCTCGTTGTTGGAAACGCGGTCGAGTTGTTCCTCCAGCGCGGCGGTAAAGTCATATTGGACGTAGCGGCCAAAAAAGCTTTCCAGAAAGGCGGTGACCAGCCGTCCCTTGTCCTCGGCGACGAGACGCTTTTTCTCCAGCCTCACGTAGTCGCGCTCGCGCAGCACGGCGAGCGTCGAGGCATAGGTCGAGGGACGGCCGATGCTCAGTTCTTCCATGCGCTTGACCAGGGTCGCCTCGGTATAGCGCGGCGGCGGCTCGGTGAAATGCTGGGTGGCGTCGATCTGGTCTTTCTTCAGCGCCTCGCCCTGCGACAGGGCGGGCAGGCGGCCGGACTCCTCGTCCTCCTCATCGTCCTTGCCTTCCTGATAAAGCTTCAGGAAGCCGTCGAACCGGACGACTTGGCCGGTGGCGCGGAGATCGAGCGTGCGCGCTCCGGCCTTGGCCTGAATTTCGGCCGTGGTGCGCTCCAGCAGGGCGGATTCCATCTGGCTCGCCACCATGCGGGTCCAGATCAGTTCGTAAAGCCTGGCCTGATCGGGCTGGAGATGGCGCGCCATGTCCTTGGGCAGCCGCGACATGTCAGTGGGGCGGATCGCCTCATGCGCTTCCTGCGCATTCTTGGCCTTGACCTGATATTTGCGCGGGACGCCGGGCACATATTTGTCGCCGAATTCGCGGCCGATCACGGCGCGAGCGGCGGCGATAGCCTCAGGCGCGACATCGACGCCATCGGTTCGCATATAGGTAATGAGGCCGACGGTCTCGCCGCCGAGATCCACGCCCTCATAGAGCTTTTGGGCGAGGCGCATGGTGATTTCCGGCGCCATGCCGAGCTTGCGGGAGGCTTCCTGCTGCAGCGTCGAGGTCGTGAAGGGGGCGTAGGGATGCCGCCGCGCCGGCTTGGCCTCAACGGACACGACGCTGAAAGCGGCATTGTCCAGATCGCGCTTGAAGGCCTCGGCCTCTGCCCCCGCGCCAATGTCGAGGCGCGTGATCTTCTTGCCATCGGCGCCGACGAGACGGGCGATGAAGGGCGCGTCGGCCTGGTTGCGCAGATGCGCCACCAGCGACCAATATTCGCGGGCGACGAATTTCTCGATCTCAAGCTCGCGGTCGCAGACCAGCCTCAGCGCGACCGATTGCACGCGGCCGGCGGATTTCGCGCCCGGCAATTTGCGCCACAGCACCGGAGAGAGATTGAATCCGACCAGATAATCCAGCGCGCGGCGGGCGAGATAGGCCTCCACCAGGCTCTCGTCGATCTGGCGGGGGTGCTTCATCGCCTCAAGGATGGCGTCCTTGGTGATGGCGTTGAAGACGACGCGCTCGACCGGCTTGTCCTTCAGCACGCGTTTTCCACGCAACACCTCAAGAACGTGCCAGGAAATGGCCTCTCCCTCGCGGTCAGGGTCGGTCGCGAGGACGATTCGGTCGGCGTTTTTCACAAGGGCGGCGATGTCGGACAGGCGCTTGCCGGCCTTGCCGTCCACTTCCCACAGCATTTTGAAATCGTCGGCGGGATCGACCGATCCGTCCTTGGCCGGCAGGTCGCGGACATGGCCGAATGAGGCGATGACCTCGAAATTCTTGCCGAGATATTTGTTGATCGTCTTGGCCTTGGCGGGCGATTCGACGATGACGACGTCCATGCTTTGACCCCAAGGGGCGGGCGACCGGCCCGCAATTCTTGTCGAGCTACCCCCCCGGCAGCCGGAATGGCCCGGAAAATGGGGGAGCGGGCTTGATCTGTCAAATGGTCCTTGCGGCGCGCCTCAATTTTGCGCAGGACTTGGGCGGCGCTTGTCGCCGGCCTTTTCTTCGGATAGAGCCTGAAAAATGTCCATTCCCGGCTATTCCTTTTCCCATAAGCACCTCCTGGGCATCGAGGGCATGTCCCGGCTCGACATCCTTCATCTGCTCGATCTGGCGGAGGAGGCGGTCTCGGTGTCGCGCCAGGTCGAGAAGAAGAAGGCCACGCTTTCGGGCCGCACCCAGATCAACCTGTTCTTCGAATCCTCGACCCGGACGCAAAGCTCGTTCGAGCTGGCCGGCAAGCGCCTCGGCGCCGACGTCATGAATATGTCGGTGGCGACCTCTTCGGTGAAAAAGGGCGAGACGCTGATCGACACCGCGATCACGCTCAACGCCATGCACCCCGACATTATCGTGGTGCGCCATCATCAGGCCGGCGCCGCGCATCTGCTGGCGCGCAAGGTCGATTGCGCCGTGGTCAACGCCGGCGACGGCGCCCATGAACATCCGACCCAGGCGCTGCTCGATGCGCTCACTATGCGTGGCGCCAAGGGCGGCGTCGAAGGGCTGGTCGTGGCCATCTGCGGCGACGTGCTGCATTCCCGCGTCGCGCGCTCCAACATCATCCTGCTCTCGGCTCTCGGCGCGCGGGTGCGGGTGGTGGGGCCTTCGACCCTGATGCCGACCGGAATCGGCCAGCTCGGCGTCGAGGTCTATAATAATATGCGCGACGGGCTGCGCGACGCCGATATCGTGATGATGCTGCGCCTGCAGCGCGAGCGCATGCAGGGCGCCTTCATTCCCTCGACGCGCGAATATTTCCATTTCTTCGGCCTCGACGAGGACAAGCTGGCCTATGCGAAGCCGGGCGCCCTTGTGATGCATCCCGGCCCGATGAATCGCGGCGTCGAGATCGATTCCAGCGTGGCCGACGGCGACCACAGCCTGATCCGCGAGCAGGTCGAGATGGGCGTCGCCGTCCGCATGGCGGTGCTGGAGGCGCTGGCGCGCAATTTGCCGAACGCGTGAGAGCGGGCGCCCGTCGACGACTGGGTGGAAACGGTGGTGCCTCTATTGGGGAAGTGACAATATGACGCGCGCCTAGGGGGCATCCCGTTGCGGCTTGTGACCTATCGTAATCGAGACCTGACCAGACGTCAGGTGGTCAGACTTGTACCCCATTGGCGCAAGGTTGCACGCGACTATCGCATCAATCAAGGGACCCGCACCCGGCGGAAGTCGGTGCGCAATATTGTCGGCCTCATTCACGGCGACTTCAACGTCAGGCGACGATGGACTGCTCATTATTGGCGCCTGCATGACGTCTCCGCTTTCCACAAGCCAGCCTTGGCCCTTGAAAATGGTGACAAATTCATCGGCGAATGTGTCGGCCTCGGCGTCTCCCATCGGAGCCAGGATCAAGATTTTCGCGCCAGCGAAGGGGGCAATCGCATCAGTGATAATTTCCCTTTGCATTGGGGAAAGTGTCCGCTGCGCGAGCTGCCCCTCCAGTTTGGCGGCCTTGTGCTCGGCGTTCGACGCCCGCTCCCGGGCCTCGTCGAGCTTCCCCGATACGATTGTCGCCGCGCTCCTGCGGTCGGCTTCAGCGAGCTCGTCCTTTCGCTCGCTGTAATAGTGAGAAATCACATTCACGCCGACAGTGGTCATGCCCAAGACCACTGACGACCAAAAGCAGATGGTGGCTCCAAGCGCGGCGCCGTCAGTAGTGTTCCAGCCCGGAAGCCAGTCCATGTTCAACCTGCTCAAATCTTAATGCCCCGACTAAGGTTGGCGGATATTCGCCGCCTGCGTCGCGATTCGCAATATCCGCCGTGACCCCGGCCCCTTGGTTCGTATCGTGGCGCCGCCGTCGGCCTCAACCCCGGCCCTGCGAAGGTCGATTTGGGGGCTTCAGCCAAGTCTTTCATGCCGCCAAGGTTACTTCACGCGTTTTGGCCTGGCCAGACCGGAACAGGCGCTGGACCTAGGGCGACGAAGCTTCGCCAGACGCCCGGTTCATCGCGCATCCAGTCGCGGTCAGGGACGCCCATTGGCCGGACTCGCCGGCGCCAATAATTTCGCAAACATATTCGCTGCGAAAAAATGAAAAATTAACTTTGTATTGGGCGCGAATCGCCTAACATTTAAGTAGCGAGGAGAAGACGATGGCGTCACTCAGAAAGATCAGCGCACTAGCCGCTCCCGCTTTATTACCAGTCGTGTCGCATATCCCTTCATCGTGCAGTCCGCCTTGAGCGGAAGGCGCGCCCGTCGATTCACATCTTGAGGAGTCAGCGCGTGGGCAAGCAACTGGACCGAAAGAGAAGCCGCAATTCCCGTCAATACGGAGACGCCGAAATCATCGAATTCAAAGGAAACAAGTTCCAGAATACGCGCGTCCTTCCCCCCATCAAGGCCCTCAACCCAACCCAGGCGCAATATCTTGCCGCCCTCAGGTCCAGCCAGCAGATTGTGGTGCTCGGCCCCGCTGGAACAGGAAAAACCTGGATCGCCGCCACCCACGCCGCCGATCTCTACCGCGCCGGCCAGATTGAAAAAATCATCCTCACCCGCCCCAATGTGCCCTGCGGCCGCTCGCTCGGCTTTTTCCCCGGCTCCCTGCAAGACAAATTCGCGCCCTGGGCCGTTCCGATCGCGGACGCCATCAAGGAGCGGATCGGCGACGCGCCCTTCGATATCGCGCTGAAACGCGGCGATATTGAAATGGTGCCCTTCGAAGTCATGCGCGGGCGCTCGTGGAAGAACGCCTTCATCCTGCTCGACGAGGCGCAAAACACCTCGGTCGCCGAGATCAAGACCTTCCTCACCCGCGTCGGCGAAAATTGCGTGAGCGTCGTCAATGGCGACGTCAATCAATGCGACATTCAGCAGGCTTCCGGCCTGCGCCGGATGATCGACCTGATCCGCGCGCATGGCCTGCCGGTGCCGGTGATCGAGTTTGAACTCGACGATATCGTGCGCTCCGGCCTTTGCGCCATGTGGGTGCGCGCTTTTGAAGGCGAGGGCGCCCCCGCCTGATAGGGCCGGGCGTTCGCGACCCCAAACTTCGCCGGCTGCCCCGACAGCCGGCGTCTCCTGTTGGACCTACTCCGCCGACGGCTGCGCCCTGTCAGACCGGCTTGCCCCGCCGAAATCTTTCCCGCTGCAAACAATAAATTTCCCGCCCGCATAGCGCCGGTCGGCCGAACGCCCTTGGTTTCCGGACAAATATTTATAGACTGCGCCAGCGGCGGCGACTCAATCGGAAGAATTTGCGCCGGCCGGAAAACAAAGTCGCGTGGCAGACGCGCGGCGCAGGGAGGGTTTGCGGATGAGCCGCCTCGTCTATGTGCTGAACGGACCCAATCTCAACCTGCTCGGCAAGCGCGAGCCGCATATCTATGGCGCTGAGACCATAGCCGACGTCGAGCGCGCCTGCGGCGCCCGCGCGAATGAGTTGCGGCTCGAATTGCATTTCTACCAGAGCAACCGCGAATATGAACTGATCGACTGGATCCATGAGGCGCGCGGCAGGGCGGGGGGCATCGTCATCAACCCGGGCGCCTTCACCCATACCTCGGTGGCGCTGCTCGACGCCCTCAACGCCTTCGAGGGGCCGGTGATCGAGGTGCATATCTCGAATATCCACAAGCGCGAGGAATTCCGCCATCATTCCTATGTTTCGCTGCGGGCGGACGGCGTCATCGCGGGTTGCGGCGCGCAGGGCTATGAACTGGCGCTGCTGCGGCTGGCGAAGCTGATCGATCAGGCTTGACCGCCGCATCGAGGTTGGAACGCCGATGCGCGTAAGGTCCCGGCTCCTCAAATATATGTTTGGGCATCACATCCTGAACGGGCTCGTCGTCGCGGTCGGCGTTTTGCTCGTCGGCCTGATCGCGACGGCGGCCTTCGGCTTCCTGCCGGGCATGGCTGCGGCCTCGGGCGCGCTCTGCGTCTCCATCGGCGACACTTCGACGCCCTTCGCGGCCAAGCTGCGCATCCTGCCGCTCGCCTGGATCTGCTCGACGGCGGCGGCGCTGGCGACGGCGCTGGCCGGCGGGGCGCCGCTGATGGAAGGCGCGGTTGTGGTCCTGACCGGCTTCGCCGCCGGGCTGCTGATCGCGCTCGGCCGCTGGGCCATTCCCCTTTCGGTGCTGACCCTGCTGTCGATGGTCTTCACCCTCGGGGCGCCCGCCGCCGATCTCGTCGAACGCCTCCATTATGTGACGATGTCGGCGTTTGGCGGCGCGCTCTATGTGCCTATCGCGCTGGCGCTTACGCGCGTCTCCGATATGTCCGGGCGGCGGCTGACGCTTGCCGAGGTTTTGCGCGAATTCGCGTCCTTCCTTCGCGGCGTCGCCGGCTTCTATCGCAAGGATGCCGACGAGGGCGAAGTCAGCCTCAAGGTCGTGGAGCTTCAGGCTTCCTTCTCGGATCATTTGCAGACAGCGCGCAGCCTTATCGTCTCGGCCGCCGATCGCGCCGAGGCGACGCGGCTCATCGCGGCGCTCGCCGCAGTGCTGGAGGCCTTTGACGGGATTGTCTCGACGCTGGCCGATCATGCGCCGCTGCGCCTTGCTGATTCTCCCAATGGCCTCGCCGCACAGATGGAGCGCTTCCTGCTTCAACTCGCCGACGATCTCGACGCGCTGGCGCTCGATCTGGTGGTGGGCGGCGATAATCTGACTTTCCCGGACCGCACAGCGGCGCTCGATTTTTTCTCGCGCCAGATCGCCGCGCTCGAAGCGGAGCCTGGCGCGGATCCGGAAGTGCTGCGGGCGGCGCGGTTGACCCGCGCCCGCGTGGGATTGGCGCTTTCCCATCTCGCCAGGCTGCCGTGCCTGCTGAATCGCCAGGAGCTCGCGGAACAGGCGATGGCTGGGCTCGACATGCGCGCATTCGCGCCGCCGCTGCGAGTCACGGCCCAAGCAATCGTCGACCAATGGCGCTGGTCCTCGCCCGTCTTCCGGCATGCCTTGCGCCTCGCTCTTGCGCTGGGGTTCGGCTATGCGCTGATCGAGCTTGTTCCGGGCCTGAAACATGGCAACTGGATCATCCTCACCATCGCGGTGATCATGCGCGCGAGCTATAGCGCGACGCGGCAGCGGCGCGACGAGCGCCTGTTCGGCTCGATCCTCGGCTGTGGCCTCGCCGGCGTCCTGCTCTGGATCGGCTCGTCGCCCCTGCTGCTCGGGGTGCAATTGTTCGCGGTTGCCGTCGCCCATGCCTATGTGAGGGTCGATTACCGGGTGACCTCCATCGCCGCGACGGTGATGGCGCTGCTCGGCCTGCATCTGATCGACCCTGTCCAGGCGCCGCCGGTGGCCGCGCGCCTCATCGACACTCTGGTCGGCGCTGGCGTCGCCTTCCTGTTCAATTTCGTGCTGCCGCAATGGGAGAGCCAGACCGCGCCCGGCGTGGCCAAGGGATTTTTGAGCGCGCTGCATCGCTATGCCGACCGCGCCCTGCGCTGGGACGCGCCGGAACAGGATTACCGTCTGGCGCGCAAAAATTTGATGGAGGCCTTTTCCGCCTTGGGCGAATCGGCGGGGCGCATGCGCGCCGATCCGGCGGCGCGGCGCGATTTGTGGCCGGGATATAGCAAGCTGATCGCCGCCGCCTATGTCGCGGCCGCGCAGATCGTCACCGTGCGCCTGCTGATCCGCAACCGCCGCGACGATCTAGAACCGCTGGCGAGCCAGCGCCTGCTTGACGAGACCCGTCGCGCGGCGATGGTGGCGCTCGACCTCGCGCTTCCAGCCCCCGCGCCCTGCGCTCCGGATGAACCGGGCGAGGGCGTTGACGAAACTGCTTTCGCCGCCCTGCGCCAGCGCTGCGACGAAGTCCTTCGCGAGGCTCAGGCGCTGCGCCGCCTCGCCGAGGAAGACTGGGCGCTGGCCGAGCAGCGGGCGGCGCAGCCAGCCTGACATGCAACCTTGCTGACCCGGAAAGCGGCGATTGGCGCGGGCCTGCGCGGCGGCTATAATCCCCGCCCAACAGATTCAGGATCCTCGTGTCGGACAAAGACTTCCGTATCGTCATCGTTGACCAGAACCCCGTGCGCACGGCGATCCTGCGCGACGGTCTGCGCGAGGCGGGCCATCATCAGGTCACGGTGCTCGAGTCCTCGCTCGATCTCGAACAGCGCCTGCGCGGCATCGACGCCGACATCGTCCTGATCGATCTGGAAAACCCGAATCGCGACGTGCTCGAACAGATGATCCGCATCAGCGGCGCCGAGGCGCGGCCCGTGGCCATGTTCGCCGACAGCTCCGACACCAGCATGATCGCGGCGGCCATCGACGCCGGCGTCTCCGCCTATGTCGTGGACGGGCTCAAGAAGGAGCGCGTGAAGAGCATTGTCGATCTCTCCGTTTCGCGGTTCAACGCCTTCGCGCGGCTGCGCGAAGAGCTTGCCCAGGCCCGCAGCCAACTCGCCGACCGCAAGGCCATCGACCAGGCCAAGGGGCTGGTGATGAAGGCCAAGTCCATTTCGGAGGAGCAGGCCTATGCGATGATGCGCAAGGTGGCCATGAATGAAGGCAAGAAGATTGTCGATGTCGCCCGCTCCATCATCACCGCCGCGGAACTGCTGAAATGACCCAGACCCTGCGCATCGGCTTCATGCCGCTCACGGACGCCGGCCTGCTCTTCGTCGCCGCCGCGAAAGGCTTCGATCGCGACGAGGGGCTCGCCTTTGAGCTTTGCCAGGAGACCTCCTGGGCCAATCTGCGCGACAAGCTGGCGCTGGGCATCTATGACGCCGCCCAAATGCTCGCGCCGGCGGTCGTCGCCTCGACGCTTGGCCTCGACGGTTTCGCAGCGCCGATGATTGGCGCTGTCGCGCTGGGGCTCGACGGCAACGCCATTTCCGTCGCGCCGGCCCTCGCCGAAGCCCTGCGCGAAAAAATCTATGGCGACGCCGCTGATCCCGTCGTCACCGCGCGGGCGCTGGCGGCGCTGGTCGCGGATCGGCGCGGCAAAGGCTTACCGGCGCTGCGCTTCGCCCATGTCTTTCCCTATTCCGCCCATCATTATCAGCTGAAGCTGTGGATGCGCTCGGGTGGAGTGGATCCCGAGGGCGTCCGATTCACCGTCACGCCGCCGCCCTTGATGGAGGAAAGCCTGCGCGGCGGCTTCGTCAACGGCTTCTGTGTCGGCGAGCCGTGGAATTCGCTGGCGCGGCAATCGGGCGCAGCGGAAATTCTCCATCCTTGCCGCGCTCTGACGCCCGATTGCCCCGAAAAAGTTTTGGCTTTCCTCGGCGAGACCGCGCGCGCTGAGCCCGAGCGGCCGCGCGCCGCCGCCCGCGCCCTGCGCCGCGCCGCGCTCTGGGGCGACCTGCCGGAAAATGCACAAGAATTCTGCCGGCTGATCGCGGAAGGGCTGGGCGGCGCGGTCACGCCCGACATGGTCGCCGCCGTGCTGGGCAAGGACGGCAGGTCCTCGCCCTGGCTGCGGCTTGACGCCGAAGCCACCGCGCTATCCGCCCCGCAGGCGCTCTGGCTCTATGTGCTGATCGCCGCCTGCGGGCAGACCGAGCCGTCGGACGCTCAAGCCGCGTTGGCGCAGCATGCGTTCTGGCCGCAGGACGGCGCCTCGCCGGCGCCCTCGGCGCCCGCCTTTTTCGATTGTGATTTCGACCCGGCGCAGTGGCGGGAGTGGCTCGCCGCTTTCACTCGGCGCGGGTCGTGACAGAGCAGGGCGCTGCCTTCTTTTGCAGCGCAATATCTTTTTTAGCGGCGCCTTTTGCTGCTCAAATATACATTGCGACAAAATTGGGCAATGGCTGAAATGCGACAAAATTATTGTGAAAACAATGAGTTGAGTCGCCAACGGTCCGCTGGCGCCGGAATTGCCTATACAGTGTCAGGTCAATGACGACCCCGATCATCGGTTCGCGGAGCCAAAGCTGGCGCCTGCGTGAGACTGACTGGCGCCTTTCCCTTGGGTTAGGCGCCGGAAGCGTGGGCGTCGTCAGACACACTTTCCCTTGTCAGTCTCACTCGTGAACCTTTGCCCGGATTCGTCGCAGCAAAGGGTCCGTCATGGGACAGATCGAACAATTTCCGCAGCCGAAGCGGCTTGTCATCATCGGCAATGGCATGGCCGCGGGTCGAGCCATGGAAGAATTTTTCGCCAAACAGCACGGGCCGATGAAGGTCACGGTGTTCGGCGCCGAGCCGCACGTGAACTATAACCGCATCATGCTGTCGCCTGTGCTCTCGGGCGAGAAGACCTTTGAAGAAATCATCATTCACGACCATGCCTGGTATGCGAAGCACGGCGTCGAGCTTCGTTCGGGCGAGCCGGTCGTCGGGATCGATCGCGCGGGCAAAACAGTCGAGACGGCGTCCGGCGAAAAAGTTCCCTATGACAAGCTGATCATCGCGACGGGTTCGATGCCCTTTGTCATTCCGGTTCCGGGCGCCAATCTCGAAGGCGTCGTCACCTTCCGCGATCTCGACGATGTCGAGAAGATGCATGGCGCGGCGGACAAGGGCGGCAGCGCCGTGGTGATCGGCGGCGGCCTGCTCGGCCTCGAAGCGGCGGCGGGCCTCGCGCTGAAGGGCATGAAGGTTTCGGTCGTGCATCTGATGCCGACCCTGATGGAGCGCCAGCTCGACCCCAGCGCCGGCTATCTGCTCGAAAAGGCGATCACGGCGCGCGGCATCGACGTCTATACCAAGGCGAATACCGAGGCCATTCTGGGCGCGGATTGCGTCACTGGCGTCAAGCTGAAGGACGGGACGATCCTGCCGGCGGATCTTGTCGTCATGGCGGTCGGCATCCGGCCCAATTTCGGCCTCGGCAAGGCGGCGGGCCTCGAATGCAACCGCGGCATCGTCGTCGACGACATGCTGCTCACCAGCGATCCCGATATTTTCGCGGTCGGCGAATGCGTCGAGCATCGCGGCCAATGCTATGGACTCGTCGCGCCGCTTTACGAAATGGCCAAGGTTCTGGCGAGCGAACTCGCGGGCGAAAAGCCGGCGGGCTTCGTGCCGGCCGTCACCTCGACCAAGCTGAAGGTCACCGGCATCGACCTGTTCTCGGCCGGCGACTTTTCCGATGACGACATCAACAATGAGGTCGTGCTGCGCGACCCCGCGCGCGGAATTTACAAGCGCGTCGTGCTGCGCGACGACAAGATCGTCGGCGCGGTGCTCTATGGCGACACCGAGGACGGCGCCTGGTACTTCGATATGCTGAAGAAGGGCGAGAACGTCTCGGACATCCGCGACACGCTCATCTTCGGCCAGGCCTATCAGGGAGGGTCCCCGCTGGACCCTACGGCGGCCGTTGCAGCCTTGCCGGATGATGCGGAAATCTGCGGCTGCAACGGCGTCTCCAAGGGTGCGATCGTCGCGGCGATCCAGGCGGGGGGCCTCACCAGCCTCGACGAGGTGCGGGCCAGCACCAAGGCGTCGGCCTCTTGCGGCCAATGCGCGGGCAAGGTCGATCTGCTGCTCGCCGCCACGCTGGGCGACAGTTACGAGAAATCCAGCCGCCGGCCGATGTGCAAATGCACCGATCTGACGCATGAGGAAGTGCGCCATTTCATCAAGACCAAGCCGCTGAAGTCGCAGCCGGCCGTGATGCAGGAACTGGCCTGGAAGACCTCTGGCGGCTGCCCGTCCTGCCAGCCGGCGCTGAATTATTATCTGCTGTGCGACTGGCCGCTGGATTATCGCGACGATTACCAGGCGCGCTTCATCAATGAGCGCGTCCACGCCAATATCCAGAAGGACGGCACCTTCTCGGTCATTCCGCGCATGTGGGGCGGCGTAACCAGTTCGGACGAATTGCGCGCCATCGCCGATGTGGTCGATCGCTTCAAGATTCCGATGGTGAAGGTCACCGGCGGCCAGCGCATCGACCTGCTCGGCGTGAAGAAGCAGGACCTTCCCGCGGTCTGGGCGGATCTCATCGCCTCCGGCCTGATGTCGGGCTTCGGCTATGGCAAGAGCCTGCGCACGGTCAAGACCTGCGTCGGCTCGGAATGGTGCCGGTTCGGCACGCAAGATTCCACGGGACTTGGCGTCAAGCTTGAAAAGCTGATGTGCGGCTCATGGACTCCCGCGAAACTGAAGCTTGCCGTTTCCGGCTGCCCCCGCAATTGCGCGGAATCGACGGTCAAGGACATTGGCGTGATCTGCGTGGATTCCGGCTACGACCTCCATATCGCCGGCGCCGCCGGATTGCATGTGCGGGCTACCGACCTGATGGGCCATGTCGACACCGAAGAGGAGGCGATCGAGCACATCGCGGCTGTGACGCAGATGTATCGCGAAGAGGCCGCCTATCTCGACCGCCTCTACAAGTGGGTCGAGAAGACCGGGCTGGAACGCGTGCGTCACGCGATCATGGAAGACCATGACAACCGCAAGGCGCTGTTCGAGCGTTTCCTCCTGTCGCAGCGCGTGACGCGAAAAGACCCATGGGCCGAACGCGTCGCCGGCAAGGATCTGCACGAATTCATGCCGCTCGCGGTTCTCACCCGCATCGCCGCCGAATAACGCCCATCGAGGAGCCACAACATGCAGGAAGCCCAAACCTATTGGTTCGACGTTGGGCCCGTGACCGCCATTCCCTTGCGCGGCGCGCGCACGGTCAAGACGCCGCGCCGCGAAATCGCGGTGTTTCGCACCGCGACAAATGATGTCTTCGCCCTCGAAAACAAATGCCCGCACAAGGGCGGTCCTTTGAGCGAAGGCATCGTCCACGGTCACAAGGTCGCCTGTCCGCTGCATAACTGGATCATCGATCTGGAGAGCGGCGGGGCGACGGGCGCCGACCAGGGCTGCGCGCGAAAATTCCCGGTGAAGATCGAGCGCGGCCGCATCTATCTCGACATGGGCATGGCCGCCCAGGCGTGACCCCTCATCCGTCTCGCGCTTTGCGCGATCCACCTTCTCCCGCAAGGGGAGAAGGAAAGCGCGCCGATCATTGGCGTCCTTCTCCCCATAGGGCGTTCGCAAGAACGCCTGTCCAAGGACGGGCTATGGCGGGAGAAGGTGGCGCGCATAGGGCGTCGAAAGACGCCCGTCTTATGACGGGCTAGGGCGCCGGATGAGGGGGCTTTCGAAGGAACCACGATGACCAGTTCGATCTCGACCACATGTCCCTATTGCGGCGTCGGCTGCGGCGTCAGCGCGGAAGTGTCCGGCGCAAAAGTGCTTGTGGCGGGCGAGAAGACGCATCCGGCCAATTTCGGCCGGCTGTGCGTCAAGGGCGCGTCGCTGGCTCAGGTGCTGACGCTGGAGGAGCGGCTGCTCCAACCGCGCATCGGCGGCGCCGATGCGAGTTGGGACGAGGCGCTGGAGACGGTCGCGCGCGTGTTCAGCCAGACCATCGCGGAGCACGGGCCGGACTCGGTCGCCCTCTATGTCTCGGGCCAGCTGCTGACCGAAGATTATTACGTCGCCAACAAGCTGATGAAGGGCTTTGTCGGCTCGGCCAATATCGACACCAATTCGCGCCTGTGCATGTCGTCCTCGGTGGCGGGCCACAAGCGCGCCTTTGGCGCCGACACCGTGCCCGGCTGTTATGAGGATCTGGAAGAGGCCGATCTCGTCGTCCTCGTCGGCTCCAATCTCGCCTGGTGCCATCCGATCCTCTACCAGCGGCTCGTCGCGGCGCGCGAGAAGCGCGGCGGCCTTCCGCGCGTGGTCAATATCGACCCGCGCCGCACCGCGACCAGCGAAATCGCCGATCTGCAGCTTTCACTCGCGCCGGGCTCGGACGTCGCGCTGTTTTCCGGTCTGCTGCTCGAATTGAACCGCGCCGGAAAGCGGGCGAAAAAATTCGTCGCCGCGCACACCAATGGGCTGGACGTGGCGCTCGCTGCCGCCAAGCCTTGGACGCTCGACAAGATCGCCGCCGAGACCGGCCTCAGCCGCGCCGACCTGCAACGCTTCTACGATCTCGTGATCGAAAACGAGAAGACCGTCACGGTCTATTCTCAGGGCGTCAATCAGTCTGCGGCGGGGACCGACAAGGTCAACGCCATCATCAATACGCATCTACTGACCGGGCGCATCGGCAAGCCTGGCTGCGGGCCTTTCTCAGTCACCGGTCAGCCCAACGCCATGGGCGGACGCGAGGTTGGCGGCCTTGCCAATATGCTGGCCGCACACATGGAGCTGGATAATCCCGCCCATCGCGCGCTCGTGCAGAATTTCTGGGGCGCGCCGAGGCTTGCGGACAGCCCCGGTCTCAAGGCGGTGGAGCTGTTCCAGGCCATCGACGACGGCCGCATCAAGGCGGTCTGGATCATGGCCACCAATCCGGTGGACAGCTTGCCCGACGCCGATTTCGTCCGCGCCGCGCTCAAGAAATGCCCCTTCGTCGTCGTTTCCGACGTTGCGGAATATACCGACACCGGCGCGTTCGCCCATGTGCTGCTGCCCGCGCTCGCCTGGGGCGAGAAAGAGGGCACGGTGACCAATTCCGAGCGCCGCATCTCGCGCCAGCGTGCGCTGCGCGCGCCGCCGGGCGAGGCGCGCGCCGATTGGGATATCATCTGCGACGTCGCGCGGCGCATGGGCTTCGGCGAGGCCTTTTCCTATGACGGCCCGGCGCAGATTTTCCGTGAGCACGCCGCTCTGTCCGGAACGAACAATGGCGGCGCGCGCGATTTCGACATTTCCGCCTGCGCCGACATTTCCGACGCGGCTTACGCCAATCTGGCGCCGTTCCAATGGCCAGTTCGTAAGGGCGAAGAAAGCGGCGACGCCCCGAAGCGCTTCTTCGCCGATGGAAAATTCTTCACGCCGGACGGCCGCGCCAATTTCGTCGCCACGCCTTATCGCGGCCTCGCGCAAAAAGCCGCCGAAGGCGAGTTCGTGCTGAACACCGGCCGGTTGCGCGACCAATGGCACACGATGACCCGCACCGGCCGCGCCGAGCAATTGTCGCAGCATATCGCGGAGCCTTTCGCCGAATTGAACCCGCTCGACGCCGCGCTTCTTGGCGTCGAGCCCGCGGGCCTCGTGCGGCTTTCCAACGCGCGCGGCGCGGTGCTGTTGCGCGCGCAGATCACGACGAGGCAGCGGCGCGGCAGCGTGTTCGCGCCGATCCATTGGACCGATCAATTCGCCTCCGCCGCGCGCGTAGACGCCCTGGTCGCGCCGGTGGTCGACGCGATCTCCGGCCAGCCGGAATCCAAGGGAACGCCTGTTGAAGTCGAGCCTGTCGACGCGGCCTGGTACGCATTCGCCCTGACCCGCAAGAAACCCGAACATCTCGACAGCGCCTATTGGGCGATCGCGCGCATCGCGGGCGGCTGGCGAGTCGAACTCGCGGGGCTCGAAGCCCCCGAAGACTGGGAGCTTTTCGCGCGCCGCCTGTTCGGCCTCGGCGCAGGGGAGGGCGAGCTGACCGTCCTGCGGGACGCGCGCTCCGGCTCTTATAGCTGCGTGGCGGCCCAAGACGCGCAAGACAGCGCAAGCGCAAGCGGTCGGCGTATGCCGGAGCCCGCCCAAGAAATCATCGGCGCGATCTTCGTGGCGAAGACGCCGGTCTCCGTCGCCCGCTCCTGGGCCTGCGAGCAATTCGCGCAGGATGGAGTCAAGCCGCTGGCTTTGCTCGCCGGGCGCCCGCCGCGCACGTGCCGCGACCCTGGCCGCAAGGTCTGCGTCTGCATGAATGTCGGCGCCAACATCATTCTCGACGCCATTTCCGAGAAGAACCTCGGCAATGTCGCCGCCGTTTCCGACGCCACGGGCGCCGGCTCCGGCTGCGGCTCCTGCAAACCCGAAATCGAACGCCTGCTCGGCCAGCAGCGGGCGGCTGTCGCTTTGAAATCGTGATACTGAATTGAAAGGGTGAACGTATGAAACTGTCCGACCTTAAGCAATCCGGTCATTGGCCGACGCTGCTGTCCGCCTTCCTCTATTTCGACATCAGCTTCATGGCCTGGGTCTCGCTTGGCCCGCTCATGGTCTATATCGCCAAGGCCATGAATATCCCGGTCGAGCAGAAGCTGACGCTGGTCGCCATTCCGGTGCTATCGGGCGCGATCCTGCGCATTCCGTTGGGCATTCTCGCCGATACGATCGGCTCCAAGCTGACCGGCACAATCGCGCAGGTCGTCATGATCATCGCCTGCGCCTATGTCTGGATGTTCGGCCTGAGCGGCCCCGAGTCGGTGGCCATTTTCGGCGCCATTCTCGGCCTTGGCGGCGCCTCCTTCGCTGTGGCCTTGCCGCAGGCGAGCCGCTGGTATCCGCCCCATCTGCAGGGCATTGTCATGGGCATCGCCGGCGCCGGCAACATGGGCGTGGTGCTCGACACCCTGTTCGCGCCGACCATCGCCGAACATTTCGGCTGGCAGGGCGTCTATGCCGCGCTGCTGATCCCGATGGTCATCATCCTCGCCATTTACATGCTGACGGTGAAGGACGCGCCCGGCTCGGTCACGCGCGTCCCGCTTGCATCCTATGGCAAGCTGCTGCTCGACACCGACAGCCGCTGGTTTATGTTCTTCTATTTCATCACCTTCGGCGGCTTCGTCGGCCTCGCCTCGGCGCTGCCGCTCTATTTCACCGCACAGTTCCACGTCACCCCGGTGGCGGCGGGCCTGATGGTGTCGCTCATCGTGTTCTTCGGCTCGACCTTCCGTCCGGTCGGCGGCGCGATTGCGGACCGGGTGGGCGGCATCAAGTCGCTGACCGTGATGTTCCTGGTCGTGGCGGCCTGCTATTTCACCGTGTCGCAGCTGCCCGAAGGCCCGGCTCCGGTCGGCGCGACGGGATGGATGCTGACGGAATTGCCGATGATGGGCTGGGTCGCAGTGGCTCTGTTTTCGGTCGGCACGCTCTGCCTCGGCATGGGCAATGGCGCGGTGTTCCAGCTGCTGCCGCAGCGGTTCCGCAATGAAGTCGGCGTGATGACCGGCTTGGTCGGCTTCGCCGGCGGCCTTGGCGGCTTCTTCCTCGCCAAGGCGCTCGCGACCTCCAAGGGCATGACCGGCGGCTTCATGGCCGGGTTCCTGTTCTTCGGCTTCCTCGCTTTGCTCGGCGTCGGCGGCCTGACCCTGGTCAAGCATCGCTGGCGTACCACTTGGGGCGCGGCCTCCGGCGCCCGCATCTGATCAGCAATATTCCCTCTCCCCGTAAATGCGGGGAGAGGGTTAATCTGACGGGCTGTTCCATCGCATGAGTCTGCCGAATGACCCGCCTCGACCGCTTCGATCATGACCTGCGCTACGAGATCGGCTTCGCCAGCGAATGCGGGCGGCGCGCCGACAATCAGGATTATGGCGCGGCGCGGGTCGGGCGGCCGCGCATCGATTCCCGAGCAGGGATGGTCGCCGCCGTGGCGGATGGCGTCGGCGGCCACAAGGGCGGGCGCCAGGCGTCCGAACTCACCGTACGAAGCTTTCTCGACGGCTTCTTCTCCCTGCCGGGATCGCTCGGCGTCCGGCAGGCGGCGGCGCGTTCGCTCGATTCCATCAACGCCTGGATCGTCGCGCAGGGCAGGGTCGATCCCGAACTCGCCGGCATGGCGACGACCTTCACCGCGCTGATCCTGTCGGGGCGCTCTGGCCATTGCGTCCATGTCGGCGACAGCCGGCTCTATCGTTTCCGCGAGGATGCGCTGGAGCAGTTGACCGACGACCATGTGATGGGGCGCGGCGATTTCAAAAACATGTTGCGCCGCGCCGTGGGCATGGATGAATCCGTCCGGATGGACCACAGCGCCTTTTCGCTGCGTCCGCTGGAACGTTACCTGCTGTGCAGCGACGGCGTGCATGGCGTGTTGAGCGACGCGAAATTGCGCGAAATCCTGGCCCGTCGCGCCGCGCCGCAGCAGACCGCGCAAGATCTCGCCGCCGCCGCGCTCGACGCCGGGAGCGCCGATAATTGCACCGCAATGGTTATCGACATTCTCGATACGCCGCCTGCCGAAGCTGGCGAATTGCGCGATTTCTTCCATGATCTGCCGATCCTGCCGCCGCCAGGTCCGGGCGTGCTGGTCGATGATTACCGCCTCGACTCGCTGCTGGCCGAGGGCCGCTATAGCCGGCTGATGCGCGCCGAGGATTTGCGCACGGGCGCGCAGGTCGTGATCAAGTTTCCGCAGCCGCGCGTGACCGAGGACGCCGCCTATCGCCACGCCTTCGTCAACGAGGCGTTCGTCGCCAGCCGGGTCCGCAGCCCGTGGATCGGCGAGGTCATCGAACAGCCGGCGGAGCGCCAGACCCGGCTCTATTCGGTCATGCCATTTTACGACGGTGAAACGCTCGAACAGCGCCTGAACCGCGAGCCGCGAATTTCCTATGCCGAAGGCGCGCAGCTCGCCACCCGCATCGCCCGCGCCGTCGTCGCCCTGCATCGCGCCGGGATCATCCATCGCGACATCAAGCCGGATAATATCCTGTTGCTGAAGGACGGCGGCTTGCGCCTGATCGATCTTGGCGTCGCGCGCCTGCCGCAACTGGAGGATTTCGCGCCGCAGGATATTCCCGGCACCCCCTCCTTCATGGCTCCGGAACTGTTCGCGGGCGCGGCGGGCGATGAAATGTCGGACCTGTTCGCGCTTGGCGTGACGGTCTATCGCCTATTTTCGCGCGCTTATCCTTATGGCGAGATCGAGCCTTTCACCAAGCCGCGCTTCGGGGCGCCGGCCTCGCTCGCCGCGCGCCGCCCCGATCTGCCCGCCTGGTTGGAAGGCGCCATCGCCAGGGCCATCGCGGTCGATCCCGCGCAGCGTTACGGCGACGTGCTCGAATTCGCCTTCGAGATCGAAAATGGCGCGCGGAGCGGACGCCCCGAAGCGCCAAAAAAGACCGCGCTCTACCAGCGCAATCCGCTGCTGTTCTGGCAGGCGCTCTGCGCTTTGCTCGCGGTGGCGCTGATTATCGTGCTGGCGCGACGGTGATGCGTCGCTTTGAAGCCGCGCTTCGCCTCTGTTACGGGCAGACATCCCAGAAGCCAGAACGCTGGGTCCAGTCGGTATAGTACCAGCACAATCCCGGCGCCGGCGCCCTTGTGGTGGCATAGGCGGCGGCGCCCGCCGCCGTCATGAATCCGATTGCGGCGCCCGCCGCAATGGCTCCGCCGGGAGCCCAACGGTAACCGCGTCCCCAGGCGCCGCGTCCACCGACGACCACCGTGTTGCGGCCGCCGCGATAGACAGCGCCACGCGCGACCCCGCCGCGATAGGCGCCGCCACGGACCGCAACGGCGCGACCGCCGCCGCCCCGAACCGCCACGGCGCGGCCACCGCCGCCACGAACCGCTACGGCGCGGCCGCCGCCACGTCCGCCGCGCACCAGGGTTGGCGACATTTCGCCCGTATCCCCGAGCGGCGCGATTGGCATCGCGACGGCGATGTCCGAAATCATGAAGACCGCCGCGACGGCCGCTATGAACGAGCGCAATTTATTGGACGCCATTTTTCCATCCTTCCAGAGTGACATCTACCTTGTCGACCTTACCGTTGAAAGTGAAGGGCGCGCGGTCGAAATAATCGAGCGAAACCGGCGAGCCGAGGTCCGTTCCGACATCGAAGGTCTCGCTCGCGGTAAAGGCGGCAGGAACGGTGCGCCCGACCGCAACGCGGAAGGCCTCGGCGCCATCGACCGAAACCGTCACGTCGGCGGGCGCCGCTGGCTTGGCGATCCTGGTGTCCACGATAATCTGATGCTTGCCGGGCGCCAGGACCTCGGCGCTGCGGCCGATGTAACGCTCGATCATCATCATGTTATATTCGTAAACGAGGCGCCCCTTGTCCATGTAGAGCGTCAGGCCGCCGCTGAATCCGCCGAGCGCATAAAGTACGCCCGAGGCGTCCTTGCCGACATCGACATCGACGACGATGCGATTGCTGACGCGCCCGACCCCCGGCGCCGCAAACTCGGGCAGTCGCGTCGTTGTGGCGTCGAAGCTCCAGTGCGTATAGGGCGTCTTGATGCGGTCTTCGGGATGGAGCCGGGTCCATAGCGCGGCGCCGACGGGAAAGACCTTGTTGGCCTCCGCCTCCTTCAGGAACAGCTGCTTCATCGCCGCGAGCTTTTCCGGCTCCTTGCTGGCGAGATTGTCATTTTCCGAAAAGTCTTTCCTGAGATCATACAGCTCCCAGACGTCCTTGTTGGCGTCCCATGTCGCAAGCCCGGGATTGACCGTCTTCCAGGGCGTCAGCGGACCGAAGGTCGCCGCGATCCAGCCGTCGTGATAGATCGCGCGGCTGCCATTGTTCTCGAAATATTGCGTGGTCTTGCGCCCCGGCGCCGCCGCGTTGGCAAAACTATAGGCCATGCTGATTCCATCGATCGGGTCCTGCTTTTCGCCATTGACGACCTCCGGCGGGGTAATGCCGAGAACCTCATAAATCGTCGGCGCGACGTCGTTGACGTGATGGAATTGCGATCGGGGAGTCTTGTCGGGCTTGACGCCCTTGGGCCAGGAGATCACCAGCGGATTGCGCGTGCCGCCGAAATGCGAGGCGACCAGCTTGGTGTAGCGGAAGGGCGTATCGCCCGCCCAGGCCCAGCCGGCGTGATACATGTTGTCGGTTTTGGGCGTGCCGAGCGCGTCGAGTCCGCCAAGCGTGTCGAGCGCCGCCATCTGCTGCTCGACGGTGTTGGGAATCTGGTTTTGCGCCAGAAGCTCGCTGATCGTGCCGTTCTGGCCTTCGGCGCTTGATCCATTGTCGCCGAAGATGAAGAAGATGAGGGTGTTATCGCGCAGGCCGCGTTGTTCGAGCCCATCGATCAGGCGGCCCACCTGCGCGTCGGTATGTTCGACGAAGCCCGCGAACACCTCCATCAGGCGGCGCTGGAATGGGCGCTGCGTCTCGGGAATGCCGTCCCACGAGGCCATGGAATCCGCGCGGGGGGTCAGTTTCGTATCCTGCGGAATCCAGCCGAGCTTCTTCTGGCGTTCGAACACGCGCTCGCGATAGGCGTCCCAGCCACCGTCGAACTTGCCCTTATATTTGTCGGCCCATTCCTTGAAAATGTGATGCGGCCCATGCGCGGCGCCCGGCGCCCAATACATCAGGAAGGGCTTGTCCGGCGAAAAGGACTGGTGACGGCTCAGCCAGGTCAGCGCCTTGTCGGTCATGTCCTGCGTGAGGTGATATTTCGGATCGTGCGGCGGCTCGACCGGGTTGCGGTTCTCGAACAGGCGCGGCTCATATTGCGAGGTTTCGCCGGCGAGGAAGCCGTAGAAATAATCGAAGCCATAGCCGGTCGGCCAGCGGTCGAACGGCCCCATCGCGGTGGTCTCGGTCGCCGGCGTATTGTGCCATTTGCCGAAGGCGGCGGTCTTGTAGCCATAGTCGTGCAGGACTTCCGCCACCGTCGCTGAGCTTTTCGGCATGACGCCGGTATAGCCGTCGAAATCGAGCGCGCGCTCGGCGATGGTGCCGGATCCGACGCGCTGGTGGTTGCGTCCGGTCAGCAAAGCCGCGCGGGTTGGGGAGCAGATCGAGGTGGTGTGAAAACTGTTGTAGCTGATCCCCTGATCGGCGAGACGGGACAGGTTCGGCGTATGGATTTCGCCGCCAAAGGCGTCGGCCACGCCGAAGCCGACATCGTCCAGCAGGATGATCAGGATATTCGGGGCGTCGGGCGGCAGATGATTGGGCTCCGCGCGCCAGACATGTTTCGACTCCTGCAAGGTCGGCCCGGCGGTGCTGGCCGACGGGACCGGCGGGAAGGGAAGCACGGAGCCGGCGGCGGGCGCCGTGTTCTCGTCGGCATGGGCGGGCGACAACGCCGCCGCGCCCGCGAATGCGGCGAGGATGATCGCCGCGCTGAAAATCGCCTTCATGCCGCGCCTCGTTTCTTTGCGCCGAGTTGATTGAAACAGTCGCTCGTCGCCGCCCTTAATGCGGGATCGCGAGCTTTTCATGCGGCAGGCCGCCGTCGTCGATGTCGAAATCCGGGTCCATCACCGTCTTGCCCTGCGAGCCGACGAAGGCCGGCTGGGCCTTGATCCACAGGCTCGGCTTCTGCTCTCTGGCGTATTGCAGCAGCCGCGCTTCGAGATCGCGCGCGACTTCCGGATTTTCCGCCGCGACATTAGTCGTCTCGCCCGGGTCTTTGGCGAGATTGTACAATTCGGTCTTGCCCGGCAGCAGCGCGATCTTGACGAGCTTCCAGTCGCCCTTGCGCACCGCGCCGCGGAACAATTCGACATTGATCAGCACGTCGTCATTGGGGCTCGGCGCGCCCTCGGACAGGGTCTTCCACATGTCCTTGCCGTCGAACGGATGGTCCGGCCCGCCCGAACCGCCCGCCAACGCCAACAGCGTCGGCATGACGTCGACCATATGCACGGGATCGTTGACGATGCGGGGCTTCAGTTTCGCGGGCCAATTGACGAAGGCCGGGACGCGAACGCCGCCCTCCTTCAGGCTGCCTTTGCCGCCGCTGAAAGGCGCATTGCTGGCCGGCGCCTTCTGGCCCTGCTCGATGCCGCCTTCCTCATGGCCGCGCTCGTCATTGCTCTTGGCGCCCTGCGCGAACAGGCCGCTGGTGGCGCCGCCATTGTCGCTGGCGAACAGGATGATGGTGTTGTCGCGCAGGCCCTTTTTGTCCAGCTCGGCGACGATGCGCCCGATCTGGAGATCGAGCTCCGAGATCATCGCCATATAGGTCCGACGCAGCTTGTCGGGCGTGGCCTTGTATTTGTCGATCGCGCTTTCGGGCGCCTGGAACGGCGCGTGCGGCGCGAGCGATGCGAAATAGAGGAAGAACGGCTGCTTGCCGTCCTGCTGGTCGATGAGCTTGATCGCCTCGTCGCCGATGAGATCGGTGTAATAACCCTCTTCCTTGAGGAATTTGCCGTTGCGCTGCCAGTCGATCAGCCCGCCGCGCTCGCGGGTGAAATAATTCACCTCGCCCACGACATTGCCGTAGAAATGATCGAAGCCGCGGTTCTGCGGCCAGAATTTCTTGTCGGCGTGGCCGAGATGCCATTTGCCGGTCATCAGGGTCTTGTAGCCGGCTTCCTTCAACGCCTGGGGCAGGGTCTTCTCGTCCAGCGCCAGCCCATAGGTATGGCTGGGAAAGATCACCAGCGTTTGCAACCCGTAGCGCATGGGATAGCGCCCGGTCATCAAGGCGGCGCGCGAGGGCGTGCACACCGGCTCGCCATAGAAGGACTCCAGCCTCACACCCTCCTGGGCGAGCTTGTCGATATTGGGCGTGACGACCTGCCCGCCGCGATAGCCGAGATCGGCATTGCCGAGATCGTCGGCCATGATGAAAATGATATTGGGCTTTTTCGCCGCCTCGGCGGCGGCCGGCGACAGCAAGCGCGCCCGGCAAGGCGGCCCATTGCGAGAGCAGGCGATGCGTCTTCATCTTCGCGGCTTTCCCAAAATTCAACGGAAATAAAAGTGCAGCCCGTGTGCAATCGCCCCGAGGCCGGGGCCGGCGGGAGGAGTCCTTGTATAGTTGCTCCTTCGGTGAGAGATTGGCCGCCCACGATCTATCGGAAAAATATGCTTGCCCTCGAAGCCGCCCGCAAAATTGCCGTCTCCCAAGGCTGGCTCAGCCTGACGCCGCCCTCTTTTCAGAACGCTGTCCTCCAGCGGAGCCGGCTGCAAAGCTGCAAGGCCGGCCAGACGCTCTATATGGTCGGCGATCCGCCGGGCGGCATGTATGGGCTGGTTTCGGGCGGGCTCGGCGTCACGATCGCGCCGGGTGAGCGCGGCCCCTATTTCGGTCATCTCGCGCGGCCGGGGACCTGGTTCGGGGAGGCCGCCGCTATGACCCGACAGCCGCGCCGGGTCGGCCTGACGGCGACGCGCGACGCCGAATTGCTGCACCTGCCGCTATCGAAGATCGACGAGATCGTCGGCGAGGACCCCTCGGCCTGGCGGATGTTCGCGCTGGTGACGCTCGGCCACCTCGACATGGCCATCGGCGCCTGCGACGATCTGATGATGCGCGATCACGTCAAGCGCTGCGTGGCCATCCTGCTGCGGCTCGGAGGCTGCCGGCACGTGTCCGCGCCCGCCGCGCTGATCGACATCGATCTGAGCCAGGACGACATCGCCACGCTCGCCAATGTCGCCAGAACAACGGCCGGCTCTGTTCTGAGAAGCCTCGAAAAGGCTGGCCAGATCGAACAAAGCTACCGCCGCATCCGCATATTGGCGCCCGACGCGCTGCGGGACATTCTGCGCGACTGATATTTTTTTCCGCAGCAAATAGGTGAACGGGATTGGCGCGGATCAATCCTTCACCGCGCGGTCGAGATTGAGGGCGGCTCCGAGCAGCGCCGCCTGCGCGGCGTTGATTCGCGCCGAGGCGATATCCATGCGTTCGACCTGGGCGCCGGTGAGCGTCGCGCCGCGAAAATCCGCCCCCGCCGCGTCGGCGCGGGAGAGATCGGCGCCCGAGAAATTCGCGTCCGTCAGATTGGCGAAAGCGAGATCGACCCGCGAGAGATTCGCATGGGTGAAATTGGCCCGGGTCAAGTCGGCCGAGCGCAGAATCGCGCGCATCAGGCCCATCGACTGGTTTTTCATATCGGCGGAAGCGTTGGAATCGGACAGGTTGGCCTCCACCATGCTGGCGCCGGTGAAATCGCCCGCGAGCCGCGCGTGCGAAAAATCGGCGCGATCCAGTTTCGCGCCCTGCATTTGCGAGCCGAACAATTTGGCGCCCGAGAGATTGGCGCCGGTGAAATCGGCCATCAGCGCCCAAACCTGATCCAGCTGGCCGCCGCTGAGATTGGCGCCGGCGAATTTGGCGCGGTTGAGCCGCGCGCCGCGCAGATTGACGCCGGCGAGGTTGAGCTTCGACAGGTCCAGACCGTTGAGGCTTTTGTCCGAGAGATCGAGCGGCACCCCCGCGCTTTTGGCGATCATCGCCTCGACATTGGCGCGTGACAATTCCGCCGTGGTGAAGGCGGGCGAGGACAGATCGACACCGGCCAGCATGCCCTGCGCAAGGCTCTGCGCGATCGGCGCAGTGAATGCGAGCGCGCAGGCCAGCGCCAGTCCCATGCATGTGCTTCGCTTCATCGGACTCCCCGGGCGCTCCCCCAATCTCTTAACGCATCCAAGGCCGAAAAGGTTTGGCCGAAGCGGGAGCTATGGCGTTTTTAAGAAAAAGCGGCCTTCACGCGCCGATGCCCCAGAAGTCGGCGATGAGCCGCGCGGCGGGCAGGCCTGCGTTGAGGACGCCGAACCCTTCCCGCCCTCCGTCGGCGGCGGCGGAATCGACGGGAAATCCATGACCCATTTCCGCGATGGTCCAGATCTCCACAGCCGCGCGCCGGGGCGTGCTCCAGACGCGGCGCCGCACCCCGGGCCTCGGCGTCGTGTCGGCGTTCGGCGTTCCGCTGAACCCATGAACCTCGCTCCATTGGATGGCGAGGGCTTCGGCGTTACGCGGGTCGACCAATTGATCGCGCTCGCCTTGCCAGATTGAAAGCCGGGGCCAGGCGCGCGGCTTGACCGTCGGCGGCGCGGCC
Organism: Rhodoblastus sp.; assembly: GCF_019449565.1. Classification (GTDB taxonomy): domain Bacteria; phylum Pseudomonadota; class Alphaproteobacteria; order Rhizobiales; family Beijerinckiaceae; genus Rhodoblastus. The sequence continues at coordinate 41,720 of NZ_JAGRPM010000074.1, forward strand.
CGGCGGACAGAATCCGCCAGCGTCCTGCGGCTCATCAGGCCATCGGCGCGGCGCATGCGCAACAGGGCCGAGGCGCTGTTGTATGCGGCGCCGACGGGCATGCCCGCGACAACGGCCCCTGCCGCGAAAACCGCTGGATAGGCCGCTAGCATCGCCGCCGCCATGGCGCCGCCGGCGGAAAGGCCGACGATGAACACCCGGCGCGGATCGGATTTGTAACGGACGGTCGCCGCGCGCACCATTTGACGGATCGACATCGCCTCGCCGCCGCCCCTGCGGACATCGCCGGGTTGATACCAGTTGAAGCAGCGTCCATGGCTGTTTTTTGTGGTCTGCTCCGGCAGCAACAGGGCGGCGCCGATATGCTGGGCCAGGGCGATCCAGCCCGAATTGCGGGCGAAGGAAGAGGCGCTCTGGCCGCAGCCATGCAGCACCACGATCAGTGGCGCGCCTGCGGCAAGCTTTTTGGGCGGCGCATAGACAAACATGCGCAGGGCGCCCGGATTGGAGCCGAACGCCTCGACCTCGACGACGCGTCCGGCGGGACTGGGCGAGGGAATGGCCTTCACGAGCGGCAGCCAAGCCGCCGTCCAGAACGCCGCCGCGCCTTTCATGGCCTGACGAACCTGTTTTGAACTGCGCGCCTTCATTTCCCGCTTTTGCGTCGCTTGGGCTTTGCGGGTGTCTTGAGCGCAGCGGTCCAGAAATCGGCCGCCATCTTGCCGGCCTCGTTGATCATGGCCGTTTGCTGCTTGCGCGCGGCGGCCTGAAACAGGCCTCGCCCCGTCCCGGCGACTTTGTTGGCGCCGCTCAGCCACAGGCTCATGAAAGGATTCTTTTTCGTCAGATGACGCATGCCGGCCTCCTTGCGGGCGCCGCAGGGCGCCCCAGTTTCGTCGCGGCGATTCGCTAATCAATCGGCGCGGTCGAGCCTGTCCCGTCCATTGACGATCCAGTTGTCGATGCGCGTGTCCGAGACAGTTTTATTATCCGGCCCGTTGATGCGGATGACCTCGCACCCTTGCATATGCAGGGCTCTCGCGTGGGCCAGGGCGCGCCGCTCGGTGGGCGCGCTCGGCGCGCGCGTTTCCCTTGTGCCCGGCGAGGTCCGATAAATGACAACCCAATCCGACATGGCGCGCTCCTCCGAAATCGAAGTTCTCAAGCTAGCGTCCGAGATCGCAGTTTGAATGACGGGGATCAAATTGTCGCGGAAAATCGGCACAAGTACACATGATCCGGCGGGCTGAATTGTTCCCGCCGCCAGTCGTCCTTTGCATTTGCGCACGACGCCTGACGATACGTCGCGGCGCGACCTGCGTTATGCTGATGGCTCCGCCACCGGGGACGCCATCATGTCCGAAACCATGCTTTTCTCTCCCTTTCAGGTCGGCGACTTGAAGCTCGACAATCGCATTGTCATCGCGCCGATGTGCCAATATTCGGCCGCCGACGGCTGCATGACGGACTGGCATCTTCTCCATTACGGGCAGCTCGCCCTGTCCGGGGCTGGGCTGCTGACGATCGAGGCGACGGCGGTGTCCCCGGAAGGCCGCATCACTTTTGCCGACGTCGGGCTTTATTCCGACGCCAATGAGGTCGCCATGGCCCGCGTGCTCGACAGCATCCGGCAGTGGTCGCCTATCCCCGTCGCGATCCAGCTCGCCCATGCTGGGCGCAAGGCGTCCTGTGACCTGCCGTGGAAGGGCGGTGCGCAAATTCCGCCCGAATCGCCGCAGGGTTGGCGCACCGTCTCGCCGTCCTCGCTCGTCGTCGCTGCGGACGACGCCCCGCCGACCGCGTTGAGCCGGGAGGAGATGAAGCGAATTCGCGGCGATTTCGTCGCCGCTGCGCGCCGGGCTGCGCGTCTGGGGCTCGACGCCGTGCAGCTGCATGGCGCGCATGGCTATCTCCTGCATCAGTTTCTCTCGCCGCTTTCCAACAAGCGCGACGATGAATATGGCGGCCCGCTCGAAAACCGCATGCGGTTCCCGCTCGAAGTGTTCGACGCCGTGCGTGAGGCGTTCCCTGCCGGACGCTCGGTGACAATGCGCGTTTCAGGCACGGACTGGATTGAAGGCGGCTGGTCAATCGAGGAGACCGTCGTCTTCGCGCGGGCGCTGGAACAGCGCGGCTGTGGGGCCATTCACGTTTCGAGCGGCGGCCTGCTCCCGGCGCCAATCCCGGTGGGTCCGGGCTACCAGGTCGCGCTCGCGCGAGAGGTCAAGGCGGCTGTCGGCATTCCAGTTGTCGCCGTCGGACTCATCACGGAGTTCGACCATGCGGAGGCCATCCTCAAGGCCGGCGACGCCGACCTGATCGCCCTGGCGCGCGCCGTGCTCTACAATCCGCGCTGGCCCTGGCACGCCGCCGCCCATTTCGGCGCCCATGTTCGGGCGCCGAATCAATATTTGCGGTCGCAGCCGCACCATTTGAAACATCTTTTCGATGCGCCCGGCGCGGCTTGAGACGATCCCGTCAAAGGATTTTGAAAGTTTGGCGGGATCGTTTGGTCAGCTTTACGCCGCCTTCAGGTTGACCTTCGCTTCTGCGAGCTTGGTGAGAAGCTGGTCCGTGCCGCGCTCTTCCAGCAGGGTTTCCTCGAGAAGCTTTGCGGCATCTTTCATTCCAAGTTCTTCGGCCCAGGTCCTGAGCGCGCCGTAGCGGGCCATTTCATAATGCTCGACGGTCTGGGCTGCCGCGATCATCCCCGCGTCGAGTGCGGTGCTGTCGCCGAAATCCTCAACGACCTCGTCGCATTCTTTCAGAATTCCGGTGATGGCTTCACATTTCACGGCCTTCGGCGGCTTTCCGAGAATCTGGAAGATTCGATCGAGCCGCTTTACCTGGCCCTCGGTCTGGGTCAGATGCGTTTGAAAGGCCTTTTTCAACTCTGGGGACTTGGCCTTTTGGGCCAGTTTCGGCAACGCCTTGAGAATCTGGTTCTCGGCGTAATAGATGTCCATCAGCGTGTTTTCGAACAGCTTTCCGAGTTCTTTCATGACGTTTCCTCTCGCTTCAAGTGCTTGAAGAGACGCTAGATAGGCCGGGTCGGGGTGCGCGGGCAGCCTCGGAATATACTCATTGCGAAGAGTCTGGCTCTGCTTCTTGAGCGGCGCGGGCCGGCTCGGACAGGGCGGATCTCCGCTCAAAACCCCGGTTTTCTTAGGGTATATCTGGCGGCTGCGGCCGGTTCCGGACGATTGTGGATAGGGAAGTGGTGCCGGATGAGGGGATCGAACCCCCGACCTTCGGTTTACAAAACCGCTGCACTACCGCTGTGCTAATCCGGCTTTCCGCATGGAGCAGAATGGCGATCTGCTAGCAGTCCGCCGCCGCAGGCGCAAGGGGCGGCGCGTCGCCGCCCCTTGCGCCCGAGCGATCAGTCGCTCGCGTAAATGTTGCGGTCCTTGGTTTCCGGCACGAAGATCAGGCCGACCACGACAGTCATCAGCGCGACGCAGACCGGATACCACAGGCCGAAATAGATATTCCCGCTGGCCGCGACCATGGCGAAGGCAAGGGGGGGCAGGAAGCCGCCGAACCAGCCATTGCCAATGTGATAGGGCAGCGACACCGAGGTGTAGCGGATACGGGTCGGGAACAGTTCGACCAATTGCGCCGCGATCGGCCCATAGACCATGGCGACGAGAATCACGAGCAGGGTCAGCAGGCCAAGCACGCCGGGCTTGTTGATTCGCGCCGGATCGGCGGCGGCGGGATATCCGGCGGCCTCGATCGCCGCAAGCAGTTCGGCCTCGAAGGCGGCCCGCTTCTGCGCCAATTGGTCCTTGGGAAGATTGGTCCCGTCGAAGGAGGCGATCTCCTTGCCGCCGATTGAAATCCTCGCAACCGAACCTGCCGGCGCCGACACATTGGAATAGCTCACAGCGGAATTGGCGAGCACATTCTTGGCGATGTCGCAGGAACTGGTGAAGGCCGCGTTTTCAATCGGATCGAACTGGAACGAACATTGAGCCGGATCCGCGATGACCGTCACCGGCGCGGTGTCCTGCGCGTGCGCCAGGGCCGGATTGGCCATGACCGTCAGCCCGTGGAAGATCGGGAAATAGAGCAGGGCGGCGAGCAGGCAGCCGCCAAGAATGATCGGCTTGCGGCCGACCTTGTCCGACAGCCAGCCGAAGAACAGGAAGAACGGTGCCCCGAGAATCAGGGACCCCGCGATCAGCCAGTTGGCTGTGGCGCCGTCCACTTTCAGGATGCGGGTCAGGAAGAACAGGGCGTAGAACTGGCCCGTATACCAGACGGCCGCCTGTCCGGCGGTGCCGCCGAGCAGCGCGATCAGCGCGATCTTGGCGTTGCTCCATTTGCCGAAGGCTTCGGTTACAGGTGCGCGCGAACCGCGCCCCTGCGCTTTCATCTGGCGGAAGGCCGGCGTTTCATTAAGTTGCAGGCGCATCCAGACCGACGCGACCAGCAGAACGAAGGACAGCAGGAAGGGGAAACGCCAGCCGTAGAGTTCGAAATTTTCTTCGCCGATCAGCGCGCGCATCGCCATGATCACAAGCAGCGACAGCAGCAGGCCAAGCGTGGCCGTGGTCTGGATCCATGAGGTGTAATAGCCGCGCCGACGCTGGGGCGCATGTTCGCCCACATAGATCGCCGCGCCGCCATATTCGCCGCCGAGCGCCAGGCCTTGCAGCAGGCGCAGCATGATCAGCAGGATCGGGGCGGCGAAGCCAATGGCGGCGAAAGTGGGCAGCAGACCGACCAGAAAGGTCGAAACGCCCATGATGAGAATGGTGATGAGGAAGGTGTATTTGCGTCCGACGATGTCGCCGAGCCGGCCGAACAGAACGGCGCCGAGCGGACGCACCGCGAACCCTGCCGCGAAAGCCAGCAGGGCGAAAATATAGCCTGCGGTCGGATTGACGTTGGAAAAGAAATGCTTGGCAATGATCGCGGCGAGCGAGCCGTAAAGATAGAAATCATACCATTCAAAGATCGTCCCCGCCGATGCGGCGAAGACGACGCGCTTTTCCTGCTTGGTCATGGGGCGGCTGCGGTCGTCCGCCTGCGCCAGAGCGGCCTGGGTCATTGATGGAAATCTCCTCCCGAGATTGTGGTCATATCCTGAATTTCTTCTTATTGATTCAGGTCAATATGCCGTCCTCGCGTGGTCGAGGGCAAGCCTTCGTTGCTGGATTGGCGCCAGTTATATTCGATAATAAATATATATCCTATTCCGCGAGCCGGGCGCGAGTCAGAGCCAGGGCGACCGCGCAGGCGTTTGAAACATTGAGGCTTTTGATCGCGCCCGGCATGTCGAGCCGCGCCAGGACATCGCATTTTTCGCGTGTCAGGCGGCGCAGGCCCTTGCCCTCGGCCCCCAGCACCAGCGCGACCGGACGGCTGAGCGTGGTCTTTTCGAGGCTTTCGGGGCCTTCCGAATCGAGGCCCACGCGCAAATATCCCGCCGCGCCGAGCCGGTCGAGCGCGCGGGCGAGATTGACGACCTCGACCAGCGGCGCATGTTCGAGCCCGCCGGACGCCGTCTTTGCCAGAACGCCGGACAGTTCCGGCGCGTTGCGCTCGGTCACGATTACCGCGTCGACGGCGAAGGCGGCGGCGGTGCGCAGAATGGCGCCGACATTATGCGGGTCGGTGATCTGGTCGAGCGCCAGAACCAGCCCGGACTTGTTCTCGATCTCGCTGACGTCGAGCGCCGGCAAAGGGCGGGCTTCGAGCAACACGCCCTGATGGACCGATTCGGCACCGAGGCGGGACGACAGCGTCTCGCCATCGACCAGATGCAGCGGAACGCCGCGCGCCTCAACGTCAGCGGCGAGCTTTTCGGCGGCCGCCGGGGTGGCGAAAAGGTCCAGGCAGGCGCGTTGCGGATTGCGCAGGGCCTCGCGCACGGCGTGATAGCCGTAAAGCGTGGCGAGTTCGGCGGAAGGGCGCCGGAAGCTGCGCGTTTCCGCTTTCTGGGCGTTTTTGGCCGCCGGGCCGGGCGTGAATCTCGGCGCCCTGCGCGCGGGCTTCTCGCCTTTCGCTTCGCCAAATTGCCGATCCGTCCGGCGCCCGCCTTGTTTCTTCATGCATGCCTCCGCCGGGACCACCCGCAGCCGGCCGCTCCCCGGCCTGTCCTCTCACGCGCGAGCCGCTTTGACAATCGGCCGCGATTGGCCGCTCGTTTTTGGAGTTGACACAAAGGACGGATAAAAGCATAAGCCCCCCTGTCGGGCGGCCCCGTTGTCACGGGGCTTTTTCGTCGCTGGAAGGCCTCGCGCCTTCCCGGTTGGGAGAGTGTCCCGAGCGGCAAAGGGGGGGGACTGTAAATCCCCTGGCTATGCCTTCGTAGGTTCGAGTCCTACCTCTCCCACCAAAACCTCCGTTAACGATCTGAATTAGCTCGTTATTTTCGCGGGGGCGCGCTGCGGTCCCCCGCTCAGTCCCCCAGACGATATCCATAGAGCGGCATCGCGGTCATTCGGGCGTTGTCTCGCTTGATACAGCCAATTAGGCGAATCCAGCATCCTGCCGATCGCCTCTTGCCACGATTTTCAGCTTGCCGGCGGCCAGCGGCCGCTGCAACTCCATGGCTACCTGGGTCGGCGCGTTCAGCCAGACGTCGATTTCGTCTTCGCCGGTCAAGATCACCGGCATGGCCTTGGGATGGATCGGCGCAACCTCAGCATTGGCCTCAGTCGTCAGGAATGCATAGAGGTCGCAGGTGACCTCGCCCTCTTTGGCTTTCCGAACGGACGTCCAGCCCGTCCAGATGCCGGCGAAACAGGCGAGCGGGCGATCTTCCCCAAGGGCGAACCAGACCGGGATTTTCTTGCCGTCTGGTCCCGTCTCGTATTCCGAGAACGACGTGAACGGCACGATGCAGCGGTTCGCCGGCCCGAGCCAGCGCCGCCAATGCGGCGAGGACGTATTGCGGACGTTAGTGACGCCCGGATCCGTCGACCTGCCTTTCAGCGCAAATTGAGGTGACGGCATTCCCCACCTGGCCATCGTCAATTCGCGTGCGCCTTCGGCAACGCGGACAATCGGCGCGGCATAGTCCGGGAAAACGCCCGGCATGGGCGGCAAATTGCCACTCATGTCCTTGGTGACGCGGAACAGCGCACGCATCGCGTCTTGTGTTCTGGTGATGCTGTAGAGGTTGCACATTGGCCGGCCCCCATTGGGTGGTCCGGTTTGAATGTTAGTGCATGACGAGCTGCGGCGCCAATGCCGGGGTGGCCGGCGAAGCTGGTCCGGATTGCGCAGCCGGCCATAGAACGGCTTCTGGAGCGGGCGGTTTATAGCCC
>NZ_JAGRPM010000075.1 GCF_019449565.1 Rhodoblastus sp.
CTGTGAAATCAGCACGTCGACTTGACGAAGCTTGGCGACAATCTCTTCCGGTTTGTGTCTCTTCCCTGCCATCCTTCTGTCCTCCGGCCGGTGCGAAAACCATACTTCATGGAGGACCACTTTTCAGGGGGCAGACCAACAGGCGAGGCGCCAGCAGGCATCGATTACGCCGCCCAGCACTTCGGCGATTGAATGTCGATGAATCGCCGCTGATCGGGTTACATCACAATATTCACGGTCGGGAGTCGTCGGGCCGTGCCGGAGCGACCCACCAACAAGGAGTGATTGCATGGCTCGAATGGTCTCGGCTCGCCACAGAGTTCCATCGGTCTTATCGAAACGCGCCTGCTTTGCGGGCGTCGTCACGATCCTGACCATTGCCGGCCAGGCTGGCGCCACCGAAGCGCCTTACACATGCAGCGGCGGCGCGAAGCTGACCGCCCGATTTTCTCCGCCCGGCACGGAGATGGGGACAGTCGCGCTGATCTTTGCAACCGGGGAGACCATCACCCTGCCGCAAGTCATCTCCGCTGACGGTGGACGCTATGCCGGCAATGGCGTTGAATTCTGGATCAAGGGACGAAGCGCGACCCTGACCCGCAACGGCGTCAGCGAAACCTGTTCGACGAAATGACGCAGATCCTATCGGGAGATTGGCGTTCCAATGCATCCAGTGAGAATCCTTGGCCTATCGCTATTCGCGACGGCGGCCTGCCTTGCATCTTCCACGGCGAATGCCGCGTCCTTCGATTGCCGGAGCGCGACGCTGCCAGCTGAAAAGGAGATTTGCGCGGACGCCAATCTCAGCAGTCTCGATGAGCGGACCGCGGGAATGTATTTTATCATCATTGGCGGGGGCGCTCCGGCAGACATCGTCGGTCAGGTCAAGGATTCTCAGCGCGAATTTATGGCCCGCCGTAATGCTTGCGGCGCGAATGTCGACTGTCTCGTCGACGCCTATACGGCGCAAATGATGTTTCTCAAAAATGTGAAAAGCAATCTGGGCCTTTGACGCCAGCAGGCTGGCGAAAGGCCAGCAAAGCAACCGGCAGGTGGACGATGAACTGGATCGCCGACTAGCTGATCAGGTCTTTCACCCTGAGGAGAGCCGATTTTCGCGGACGCGATCCATAAGAACGCGCGAGCGCCGATCCCGCTCCGGGCGTGATGGTTTTTCGGGGGCGTTCGAAGAGAAGACTCTCGCGGAGGGCGGCGGGATGAAAGCAACAATTCCTCAAGCGACGCAGCTCTCGTCACTTTCCAAGCTTCGTCCCACGAGCTAAGTTCGGCCTATGTTCCGGACTCAAAATCTGTTTCCGAAAGGCCAGCGGCGTCTCGCCTTCCCCGCCTTGACCGGAGCGCATGCTTGAGCGCGGCGCACTCCAAGGAGAGTCAGATCGAGCCGGTTCCGGCCGACGATCGTGGGTTCGCCGGAGAGCGCGTGCGAAAGATCATCCATATCGACATGGACGCCTTTTTCGCCTCCGTCGAACAGCGCGATAATCCGGGCTTGCGCGGCAGGCCCGTTGCGGTTGGCTTTGGCCGCGAGCGCGGCGTGGTTGCCGCCGCCAGCTATGAGGCGCGCCTGTTTGGCGTTCGTTCAGCCATGCCGTCGGTGACCGCCTTGCGGAAATGCCCGGAGCTCATTTTCACGCCGCCACGTTTCGAGGTCTACAAAGTTGTCTCGATGCAGATCCGCGCTATCTTCGCCCGTTTCACGCCCTTGATTGAACCGCTGTCGCTGGATGAAGCCTATCTCGATGTCTCTGACCATTTGCAGGCGGGCGCGACAGCCACCGCAACCGCCGAGGCGATCCGGGCGCAAATCCGCGCCGAAACCGGCCTCACCGCCTCGGCCGGCGTGTCCTATAACAAGTTCCTCGCCAAGCTGGCTTCCGATCAGAACAAGCCCGACGGCCTGTTTGTGATCACGCCGAAACAGGGGCCATCCTTTGTGGAGCGTTTGCCCGTCGCCAAATTCCATGGCGTCGGTCCGGCGACAGCCAGGAAAATGCAAAGCCTCGGCATTGAGAATGGCGGCGATCTGAAATCCTGCGGGCTCGATTTCCTGCAGGAACATTTCGGCAAGGCGGCCAGCTATTATTTCGCCATCGCCCGGGGCGTCGACGACCGGCCGGTGCGCCCCGATCGGCAACGCAAGTCGATCGGCGCCGAAACGACCTTCCTGCAAGACCTCCATTCCTTTGACGACGCCGCCACGGCCCTGCCTGCGATCATCGACAAGGTCTGGCGCCACTGCGAGAAGACGCGGCTGCGCGGTCGCACCGTCACCCTGAAGGTGAAATTTTCCGACTTTCGGCAGATCACCCGCAGTCAAACCCTTGCCGCGCCAATCGCCGTCTGCGCCGATTTCGAGCGGCGCGCGCTGGCGCTGCTGGCCCCGATTTTTCCGACGCCCCGGGGCATACGCCTGCTTGGCCTCACCTTGTCAGGCTTCGATGCGCTATCCGAGCCGAGCGACGTCCAACTGAGTTTCAAACTGCTCGGACAAGGCGAGAATTAAATGCTTTTTCAATCCGCTCTCGGACGACTAGCTTGCATGCTGACCCGCGCCAGCGCATTTTGGCTTCCAATCAGCTTTCGGAGGCTTCGTGGCTCGACGGTCAGGCAGCGCTGATCTACCTCTTCATGGTGGCCGCGTTCCGGCATGGCTTAGCCAGCGCATGGCGCGGTTAGGTGCGGTGATCGTCGAGGCGATCGCACACCATTATGGCCGCGACGAATTATTGCGCCGTCTCGCCCATCCTTTCTGGTTCCAATCCTTCGGCGCCGTGATGGGAATGGACTGGCATTCATCGGGCGTCACCACGAGCGTGATCGGCGCGCTCAAGCGTGGACTGGCCCCCCTCTCGGGCGAACTCGGCATACATGTCTGCGGCGGGCGCGGCCGGCATTCCCGCCAGACTCCGCAGGAGTTGACGGCCATCGGCGAGCGGGTCGGATTCGACGGATCGGCGCTCGCCCAGACAAGCCGGCTCGTCGCCAAGGTGGACAGCGCTGCGGTCCAGGACGGATTCGATCTTTATCTGCACGGCTTCATTGTGACCGACGACGGCCACTGGGTCGTCGTCCAGCAGGGCATGAACGACAAAACCCGATTGGCGCGCCGCTATCATTGGCTTTCGGAAGGCCTGCAAAACTTCGTCGAGGCGCCTCACAGCGCGATCGACGGCGAAAACCAGGGCGTGATCGTCAATCTCACCGACCGGCGGGCGCAGGCCTCTCGTGCGCGCCAACTTGATCTGCTCCGCGAGCTCGGACCGGACGGAATCGTTCGCAAAATGGCTGCGGTCGAGGGGAAAAGGGAGCCCGAGCCCGCTCAGCCCTTGCTGCCTCACCTCATTATGCCAGACCATCACGAACTGCTTCCCAAGGACGTGATTCTTCGCAGGCTACACGGCGCGCTCGCTGCTGCGGCCGATCGCGGCCCGAAGGATTTTGGCGACTTGCTGCTGACGCACGGCGTCGGCGCCCGCACTGTCTTGTCCCTGGCCTTAGTGGCGGAGGTCGTCCACGGCGCCCCTTGCCGCTTCGCCGATCCCGCGCGCTTCTCGCTTGCTCATGGCGGAAAAGACCGGCATCCATTTCCCGTTCCTCTCAAGGTCTATGACCAGACCATCGAAGTTTTGAAGAGCGCGGTTGCGAGGGCCAAGCTCGGCAATGAAGACCGGCTTGACGCGCTCCGTCGGCTCGACGAACAGACAAGGCGCCTCGAACGGGAGGTCGCAGCAGGACCTTCGCTGCCGGAATTTGTGGCCGAGGAAAAGCGACGGTCGCACGAATATGCAGGCCGCAGCGTGTTCGGCTGGGAACCGGCCCCAGACGGCGACCTGCTCAGGCCGGCGGCCGGGCGCGATGGCGGCGAGCGCCGTTTTCGGCGCAATTCCACGCGCGAACATTCCCCCGTCATTGCGCCGCCCAATGGATGCGGCCCCGGCGGGCCCAAAGATATTTGAGCAATTCCAGGACGACAAGAACCGCCAGACCGACCCCCAATGTGAGCGAGAGATCGTCGGCATGGAGCGGTCCAAAGCGGAACAGGTCGCGCGCCGTCGGCCAAAGCAATGTGACGGCGAGCATGGCCGCCACGGCGGGAAGGGTGAACGCCAGCGTCCGGTTCGGGCGGAGGATCGCCTTAACCGGCGATGCGCTGGCGGATCGGTTCACGAAGATCAGGGCGACGAATGAGATCACCAGCGAGAAGAAGGCCAGCGCCCTGACTTCATCTTCCGGCATGCCGCGCCGGAGCGCCACGACATAGACCGTGGCGACAAGGCCGAAAGCGAACGCCCCCTGCAGAACGCCCCACAGGATCATGGCGCCGGAAAACAACGGCTCGCCAGGATCGCGGGGACGACGGCGCATCAGGTCGTCCTCCTCGACCTCCGCTTCGAAGACGAGCGAGCAGACGGGGTCGATGATCATTTCGAGGAAGGCGATATGCATCGGGCCCAGCAGGATCGGCATGCCGACCGCCAGCGGCAGCAAGGCCAGCCCGGCGATGGGGACATGCACCGCGAAGATGAAACTCATCGCCTTGCGCAGATTGTCGTAAATGCGCCGCCCGAGGCGGACCGTCGCCACGATCGAGCCGAAATCGTCATCGAGCAGAACGATGGCCGACGCCTCGCGCGCCACGTCGGTGCCGCGCCCGCCCATGGCGACGCCAATATCGGCGGCCTTGAGCGAGGGCGCGTCATTGACGCCGTCGCCGGTCATCGCGACGACCTCGCCATTGGCCTTCAGGGCCTTGACGAGGCGCAGCTTCTGATCCGGCATGATCCGCGCGAAGACGCAGCAGGTCCGCATGCGGACTGCGAGCGCCGCGTCGTCGAGCCGTTCAAGCTCCGCGCCGGCGGTCGTCTCCTGGCTATCGATGCCGGCCTGACGAGCGATGGCGCGGGCCGTCGCCGGATAATCGCCGGTGATCATCACGACGCGGATTCCGGCCGTCCGGCAAAGGGCGACCGCCTCGGGAACGCTTTTTCGCAAGGGATCGGCCAGCCCGGCCAGACCGAGGAATTCAAAAGCGAAATCCCGTTGCGAGTCCGGCAATTCCGCGCCGTCGAAGGTCGCGCGCGCGATTCCGAGTACGCGCAAGCCCGCCGCCGCCATGTCGTCAACCGCCGCCGCCAGAGTCGCCCGCTCCGCTGCGCCGAGACGGCAAAGCGCGGCAATGGCCTCCGGAGCGCCCTTCGCCGCGACGACATATGCCGCCCCGGCGTTGGCGGCCCGCCACACATGGGTGACGGCGAGAAGATCCGACCGCAGAGGATAGACCTTCGCCAACGGGCCATAGGCGCACCTCGCCCTGCCTTCCCGCAGCGCCAACGCGTGAAAGGCTTTTTCCATGGGATCGAATGGCTCGGCGGCGCTGGCCAGCACGCCGAAGGCGATCAGATCGTCGAAGCCCGAAGTCGAGGGCTGCGGCGCCGCGCCGATGACGCGCGTCTCGCCGGAGGGCCGCCGCAATTCCGCGATCGTCATGCGATTTTCGGTCAAGGTTCCCGTCTTGTCGGTGCAGAGCACCGTGGCGGAGCCAAGAGCCTCGATCGCCGTCGCGCGCCGCGTCAAGACGCGGACCTGCGAGATGCGCCAGGCGCCCATGGCCATGAAGACGGTCAGAACGACCGGAAATTCCTCCGGCAGCATTGACATGCCCACCGCGACGCCGGCCAGCAGGGCGTCGAGCCAGCTGCCGCGCAGTGTCGCATAAAGACCGACGACAAGAACGCTCACCGCGCCGCCGAAAATAGCGAAAACGCCCACCAGCTTGCGTGTTTGCCTTTGCAGGTGCGGGGCCGCCGTCTCCAGCTCTCCGAGAGACTTGCCAATCTTGCCGATTTCGCTCGCCGCGCCCGTGGCGGTCACCTCGCCAATTCCCGCGCCTCGGACGATCAGGGTTCCAGAAAATACGACAGGAAGATCGTCGCCGCCAGGGCGCAGCGCCGCCCCGAGCCTGCTTGCGTCGGCCGCCTTGCGCACTGGGGCCGATTCGCCTGTCAGCAGGGATTCATCCGCCTGGAGGTCCTGCGCCTCGATGAGACGCGCGTCGGCGGGAACGCGATCGCCCTCGGCAAGGACGATCAGGTCGCCGCGCACGACCTCCCTGCCCGCGATCCTCAGGCGCTCGCCGTCGCGGATCACCAGCGCACGCGGACTGGTCAGGTCGCGCAACGCCTCCAACACCCGCTCGGTCCGTGTTTCCTGAACGACAGTAATCACGACGGAGAGACAGGCGAAGACCAGCAGAACCAAGGCTTCCTTGACGTCGCCAAGCGCCAGATAGATCACGCCGCCGCCGATCAGGAGCGCCAGCATGGGCTCGCGCAACACTTCGAGAATGATGCGGAACGGCGTTCGCCTGTCGGCCTGCGGCAGTTCGTTAAAGCCCTCGGCCGCGAGACGCGCCGCCGCTTCCGACTTTGTGAGCCCGATCAAATGCGGTGGTGTATCGGATCCAGCCAACATCCCACTCGTCCTTCCAGATCGCGCTGAGCATTGCGCGCACGCTTAAAATTTACAGTCTCGCGAAACCGAGTAGCACGTTGACTTGCAAGCTGGACGACGATCCGCGCGACGGCGCCCTTTCAAAGGTCTAGGCAAATCGTACGATCGCTCACGAATTTCAGCGCCGCTGCGAATGATCCTCAGGCCGGGGCGGTCTATCCGCGATAGCGTAGAGTTTCGGAGCCCGATGGTCCTGCGAACGTCCCCATCGTCGAAGATGGAAATTTGGGAGCCAGGGCCCGGCCTTATCAACTTGAATGGATGCGCCTTTTCCTGAATAAGATCCGGCTTTCCAACACGGATTGCGCTGTGCTTTCGGACGGTGTGAGGAGGTCGGAGCATTGAACGGGCGCTGTCCAAGCTAACGCTGATTCTTGTTTCCTTGAAACAGCTTCCGCATACGACCCTCCATATATCCGATGCTCGCGATAACCACCATTGCGATGTAACAAGCAACCAATCCAACGGCAAAATACGCGACAACCTCGTGCATTTCATCGATACGGGTGGTTCCCCATAGCGTATGCGTGAGCAACATCAGGATCAGGGCGCCGAAAGGCAGCGCCGCCATAATCAAAAACGCAGACGCCAGAGTCCTGGGAAGCCTGTCAGCATTTTCAATTTGCCGCTTGATCCCGCGCACGCTGTATTCGGTGGACGGAAATCGGGCTGCGCGAGGCCTTACCAACGCCCAAAAAACACCTACGGCCAATAGGCCGGCAACCGCGTACCCGATAATGGCATGGGTGTGCTGAATTTCTTCGCCAGTGAAATATGCGACGATCAGCACAAGCAACAGGGCCGCGCCTATCAGCCGGATCAGCAAATCCCAGATCATATCGGGATGGATGGGCATCTCGGTTCTATTTTCGTTCATAGGCAATCCTCCTCGCAGCTGGATGCCAACAATAATCTCTTTCCATAAATATAGGATGACTTGCATCAACATTAATGGAGATATAGCCGCATATACGGATAAGGCTCACAAAAGCATGTTTATAATCTGATTGACGTGAGTTTTTATTTTTATACGCCAATTCAATTATTTAATTATAAATTTTCTACAAAATCCATTTTTGCGCTACCTATGCATCGCTATATCCGCCGCGACGATATTCATTTGCGGATACAGCCGCCGCGCCGCCCCAGCTGAAACTGCAGCGAATGCGCGTCGGCGGCGAGACGACCCACCGCCGAAAGCGCGCGCCAAGCGAGTGTGACGCGCCTAGGCGCGCTTTCGCCCGGTGACCATGGCGCGGACGAGATTTTCGCCATGTTCGATGCTGGCGAGAAGAACGCCCGCCACATGCAGGAACACCAGTCCGACCAGGGCATAGACGCCGGCTTCATGAACTTCCTTCAGGGCATGCGAGCCCCAGAACGCGTCCGTGGTCAGCAGCATGCCGGTGATCGACACGAAGGTGAGCAGCCCGAGCAGAGCAAGGATCATCGCGCCGCCAGCCGGATTGTGGCCGAGGTAGCGCCGCGCCTTGAGACGAAGGCTGTCGCGCAGGAAGGAGGCGACCTCGCCCGGCGGGCGGACGAAGGTGGCGAAGCGGGCGTTTTTGGGCCCGACAAAGCCCCAGACGATCCGCAAAATCACCAGAACGGCGATCGTATAACCCGCGCCGATATGCAGCCAGGCGATTTCGTCGCCGGTCAGAAAGGCGCAGACGAAGAGCGCGACAAGGCTCCAGTGGAACAGCCGCACAAAGGGGTCCCACACGGCGACCGTGGCCGGCGGCGTCGCGCCGCCGGCCTGTCCGGTCATGGCCGGAGCGGCCATCAATCGTCGTCCTTGTCCGCCTTGGCGGCCTTGCCGCTGGCGTCGCCGCCGGAGACGATCACGCCCGAAGTCGGATCGACGAATAGCTCAGCCTTCTTTCCGGCCTTGTCGAGCACATAGAATTCGCCGCAGGCCTTCTTGATCTCGCCGCTGCGGATCTCGTAGCCCTGCTCGGCCACCTTGGCCTTCAGGGCGTCCAGGGACAGGTAGTCCGCCGCCGGCTTCGCCGTGCAGGGCCGGCCGAGGCTGTCCGCCCGGGCCATGCCGGTCGCCCCGATGACTGCGGCGGCGCTCGCCAGAATAAGCCATTTACGCATCGTCTTTTCCTTTCCATTCGCGCCCGGCGCTCTCGCTCGGGCAATGTCGAGGGTTATGACGGAAAGCCGATGACGGCCGCCTGATGGTCCATGTCAGCCAATTGTCAGGTGACCCGCGGGGCGACCAGGGTGAAAATTCTTCGCCTTTTCGTTCCGGCCGCGTAGATTCACAGGATGCCCAACGCATGGTTCGCTTCAGGCGCGGGACGGGCGAACAGCGTCGGTGATCCATGTCAGCGATTTGTCAGGCGGGATGCGGGATAATCCGGCCTCGAACCTCGGAAAACATGATCCCATGTCACGGCTGCATTCCGCGCTCGTCGCGCTCTCTGTCCTGCTTTCCGCCGCGTCTCCCGCGCCGGCTGACGAGTCGCGCCGCGATCAGGACGAGGCGCGCGAGGCGGTCGAGCGCGGCGCCATCCGCCCGCTCGAAGAAATCCTGGCGAAATTACACGACCGCTTCCCCGGCGAAATCGTCAAAATCAAGCTTGAACGCGAACACGGGCTTTGGGTCTATGAGTTTCGGCTGCTGGACCCGCGCGGCCGCCTGCGCGAAATCACCGTCGACGCCGCGACGGGCGCCGTGACAGAGGCCGGAGACGATTGATGCGCGTTCTTCTCGTCGAAGACGATGACCGGATCGCGGTCGATGTCGAACGCGCCCTTGTCGCCGCCGGCTATCTCGTCGAACGCGCGAAAAACGGCGAGGACGCCTGGTTTCTCGGCGACACCGAAGATTATGTCGCCGTCGTGCTCGATCTTGGCCTGCCCGGCATGGACGGCCTCGCCGTGCTCAAGCGCTGGCGCGGGAGCGGACGCGCGACGCCGGTGCTCGTACTGACCGCGCGCGGTTCCTGGGCCGAAAAGGTCGAGGGGATCGACGCCGGCGCCGACGATTATCTCGCCAAGCCGTTCCAGATGGAGGAATTGCTGGCGCGGCTGCGCTCGGTCATCCGCCGCTCGGCCGGCCACGCCTCGTCCGTCGCCTCGGTCGGCGCGCTCGCGCTCGACGAACGCGCGATGAAGGTCAGTCTCGGCGGCGCGCCCGTCGATCTTTCGCCGCTCGAATATCGCCTCGTCGCCTATCTGATGCTGCGCCGGGGCCGGGTCGTGCCGCAGCAGGAGCTGATCGAGAATGTCTATGGCCAGGACGAGCAATCGTCCAACGCCATTGAAGTGCTGGTCGGGCGGGTGCGCCGCAAACTCGGCAGCGAGTGGATCGAGACGCGGCGCGGCTTTGGCTATCTGATGCCGGAGCATATCGCGTGATCCGCCGCTCCCTGCGCCTGCGGCTGGCGCTGGCCGGCGCGCTGGCCGTCTCGCTTGCGCTGGCCCTCGCCGGCTTCGGCCTGACGCTGCTTTTCGAGCGCCATGTCTACCGAACGCTCTCGGACGACCTCGACGTCGATCTGCGCCAGATCATCGGGGGCCTCGAAATTGCTCGGGGCGGCGAGATCGCCCTGGTCCGCCCGCCACCCGACGCGCGTTTCAACGAACCCTTGTCGGGCCTCTATTGGCAGGTCGACACGCGCTCCGGGCAATTGCGCTCGCGCTCGCTCTGGGATTCCACGCTGGCGCCGCCTTCCGACCTCTTGAGCGAAGGCCAGACGCATTATCATCAGATCGCCGGTCCCGGCGGGAAGCTGCTGCTGGTGGCCGAACGCCGGATTGAATTGGCGGCGCAGGGCCAGCGCCAGGCCGCGCGGGCCTTTGTCGCCAGCGACCTGACCCGGCTCCGGCGGGCGCGCGACGCCTTCATCGCCGATCTCATTCCGGGCCTCGTCCTGCTCGCCTTGTTTCTGGCCTTCGCGACCTGGCTGCAGCTCAGCCTCGGCCTGCGTCCGCTCAACCGCCTGCGGCGGGAGGTCGCCGACGCGATCGGCGGGCGCCGCCAGCGGCTGTCGCAGGACGCCCCGAGCGAGGTCCTGCCTCTGGTGCGCGAGGTCAACGCCCTGCTCGACACGCAGGAGAAGGAATTGCAGCGCGCGCGCGGCCGCGCCGCCGATCTCGCCCACGGGTTGAAAACGCCGCTGGCGGCTTTGGCGGGCGACGCCCGCAAGCTACGCGCCCGGGGCAGCCCGGATGTGGCGGATTCGCTTGACGAGATCGGCGAGGCCATGCGGCGCCATGTCGAGCGCGAATTGGCGCGCGCCCGCGTTCAGGCTGTGGCGACGCAGCGCGGGCGCCATGCGACGCCGCTGCGTGAGGTCGTAGAAGCTCTGATCCGCACCCTGAGCCGCACCGAGAACGGCGAAAACATTCGTTTTGAAGACGAAGTCGCTGAAACGGTTCTCGCGCCGTTCGAACGCCTCGATCTGACCGAACTGATCGGCAACCTGCTCGATAACGCCGCCCGGCACGCCAAGTCGCGCGTTCGGGTCTCAAGCGAGGGCGGCGCCCGCCTGACGGTTATGATTGAGGACGACGGCCCGGGGCTCGATCCGGCGCAGGAAGCCTTCGTCCGTCAACGCGGCGGGCGGCTGGACCAGGGCGGCGGCGCCGGACTCGGGCTCGCCATCACGCAAGACATTCTCGACGCCTACGGCTGGCGGATGGAGCTGGCGCGCTCGCCGCTCGGCGGCCTCGAAGTCCGGCTTGGCGAAGGCGTGGCGCAGGAGTTTTAGGCGCTGCCATACCGATTGCCCCGAACTTCTGAATTTGTCAGGGTTTCTTTCAGTAACCGGTCATCTCCAGATAGCCTTTGCCCTGGTGAGTTCCGCGAAAGCCGATCGGACCTTCCCAATATGAAAAACGCGTCGCCATCCAGCTGTCCGGATTGACCATCGTCGTCTCAATGTCGAGGCCATGGCTCCTCACCTGGAGCCTCCATCGGCCTGGCAGAATGCGGCCCGCCAGCGTCATCTCCGAGAGCGGCTTGAGAACACTATCATCGCGATCGAGCGCTTGCGGCGTTCCATCGGCTCCGATCCAGGTTCCGGCGGAAAAGCCGCGGGTGGTCTCGTCACGAAGCCGAAAGACCATCAGCTTCTCCCCATTCGAGAAATGCAATGAAAACCAGTCCCATCCCTTCTCTGTCGCCGTCAGGGGCTGACTGCTCCATTCGCGGTCCATCCAGCCGAGGCCCGAGACTTTGACCTCTCGTCCGCGAATGACGAGGACTCCATCAACTTTGAAGAATGGCTGACTGAAATAGTAAGAGGCGCGCCCGTCATCCGATTTAAGGCTGAAGCCGTCTTTGCCATGCAGGACAATGGACCCCTCGGCGGCAAGATCGAGCGTGTAGCGGAAGTCGGCGCCATTTGCCGAGACCGTCATTCGCGCAAGTCCGGCGCCGGGCGCGTCATCGCGGGTCGCAAAACGCCAATCGTCAATCCAGGCCGCGAATGGCTCGGCGGTCACGCCGGCCTGCCCGACGCCGCCACGCGCGAAGGTCTCGGCGAATAGGTGCTCGGTCCCGCTTGTCACGGCGGCGTGCCCCATCCAAACGTTCTGGTTCGCCCACCCTTTTCGCTCTTTGCCCGGCGCGCTCGCCTGACGGAAGAGCGTCCATTGTATTCCATAGGAGGCCCCCGAGGAATCCTCGAGATTGGCGGTCAGATACCACCACTCCGTGCGAAAGCCGGGGTGGGCGCCGAAGTCGCGCGGGAAAATGATCGGCGTTCCTGCCGTCACCACTGCAAATCCCTTCGCTTCGTCACCCAGTCCAGCGAAGCCGTCAGCAAAGGACGCCGTGCGGATCAAGGGCGCGAGGACCGCCACGAGGATGAACAGAATATGTCTAACGCTCATTGGCGAAGACCTTGGCCAAGGCGGCCGGAGTGATCCGCACGAAACGAATGATCGGCCAGATCGCAGCCGCAGCAGCGGTCAGCAGCGCCAGCGCGACTGTTTGCCCAAGCTGCGCGGGAAAGACATGGAACGGGAGACGCCAGCCGAAGGCCTGCACGTTCACGACCGCGACGAGCTGCCACGCAAGGGCGAGCCCAAGCGGCAAAGCAAACGCCGAGGTCACGGCGGCGAGCAGCAGAACGCGCAGGAATTCAAGTTGCGCCAGACGCATGCGCGAGACTCCGACAGCCCAGACAGGCGCAAGCTGAGCCAGACGGACGTTGCCGAGAGTCAGGAAGTTCGCCAGGAGAGCGATGCCTGCGACCAGCAGCGTCAGGAGGTTCAGCGCCGCCGTCACCGCGAATGTGCGCTCGAAAATGCGCATCGAGAGGTTTTTGATGGCGGCCTGATCGCTGATCTGGCTGATTTGCTGACCAAATTCCGTCTGCAGGGCGTCGATCAACTCTGGGACCGCCTTCGGCGCCGTTCTAAGGCTATAGCCCATGCGCGGCGTCTCTGGCCAAAGGCGCATCAATCTGTCGATGTCGATCCGAAGCTGACCTTTTGGATTGCCGTAATCGGGAAAAATGCCGGCGATCCTGACGCGCCATTGGCCGTCAGCGGCCGGAACGTCGAGCGTGGACCCCAGCGCGAGATCCAATCGCCGCGCGAGCTGTTCGCTGACGAGCGCGCCCTCGCCACGCTGCAGCTCGCCCCATGCGTCCCCGGTTTCGGAAAGCATCGGAAAATGATTTCGATAGGTCTCGTGAGGCTTCATTCCGACGATGTCCACAGGCCAGCCCCCCAGCCTGATCTTGATTTTGGACATTGGCAGGATGGCGGATACTTCCGGCCGCTTCTCGAGCCAGGCCTCGATTTGTTGCGTTTCGGCGTTTCCCGCCACCTCGAAATAAACTTCGGCGACCAAACGCTCGTCGAGCCATTGCGTGAAAGTCTTACGAAATCCCTCGACCATGGCGCCGACGCCAACATTGGTCGACAGCGCGAGCAACAGGGCCATCAGGGCGAGCGAAAGGCCGGGGAGTTGTTGCCGGCAGTCCGCCCAGAACCACTGCGCAAGCGGCTGGGACGCGTATTTCTCGCCGAGGCGCAAGACGCCGTCGAGCAAGAGCGGCAGCAACAGCGCGGCGCCGAGGAGCAGGCCGGCGATCATCCCAAACGCCGCATAAAGCCCCTTGCCGTAAAAATGTGCGACGAGAAACGCGGCAATTCCAAGCGCCCCGAGAACGGATCGGCGCCACAGGAATTTTTGCTGAACCTGACGCCAGGCGAAAGGCTGAGCCGCCATCAGGACGGGCAAGTAAAAGGCCTTGAAAAGCCCCCCACCCGCCGCGACGAGCGAGCCGATCACGGCGATGCCCAGACCTGAAATCCACCACATCGGATCGAGCGCCAGTTGTCCCGCCACCCGCGCTCCATAAAGCCCATCGAGACTTGCCGCCATATCGGGCAAAAGGGCGGCGGCGAGCAGATAGCCCGCCCCGACGCCGGCGCTTCCGGCGACCAGCGCCAACAACGCCAATTCTCCGAGCATCGCGACAATGAGCGTGCGCGCCGAGACTCCAACCGCGCGCATTGTCCGCACCATCGCGAGACGTTGTTCGAACGCCAGACCGAAAGCCGCGTGGACGATGAAAAATCCAACGAGACAGGCGAGCAATCCGAAAGCGGTGAGGTTCAGATGAAAGCTTTCCGTGAGCCGTCGAATGTCGCTCTCCTCCTCGCGCGGCGGCACAAGGCGGAGCGCATCGCCGGCGACCGTCGCGAGCGGCGGCGCGACAGCGCTAGGCGGCTCCTTGAAGATCAGCCGGGAAATTTGCTCTGGCCGATTCAGCACGGCTTGCGCGACGCCGATATCGACAACCAGAGCCCCGGGCAGCGCGGCGGCAAGCGCCTCGATCGGAGGCAGCGTCTTGCCGCCATCAATGACAATTGCCACGCTTTCCGCCGCCGATAGTTCGCGCAAGGTCTCGGGCGTGACGATCATCCGTCCCGGCGGTTTGAGAAAGGCGCCGAGCGCGCCCTCGCCCGCCACTACGGCGACCCCGGCTTCGCGCGGCAAAGTGACAGGCTCTATGCCGATAAGCCGGAAGCGTTTGCCGTGGATCCGAACGGTCCCTTCTAGCACTGGCGAGACCTTCCAGCCTGCCAGCCGCAGCTTGACGAACAGGTCTTGCGAAACCGACCCGCCGCGCGTGGGGACAATGCTGCGCGCGCCACCGGCGCCGAATATTGAGGCCGCGCGGTCATAACTCGCGCGCGCATGCTCGTTCAAAGCCTGGACGCCGCTCCACAGCGCCGTAGCGATGGCCAGGCCGACAAACAGCGCGCCGAAATTGACCGGATGACGGCGCCAGTGGCTCACGAGCGCAATGAATGTCCAAAATGCCTGTGTCACAATTCCTTGATCACTCCCGAGCTGAGTGTGACCTGACGTTCAAGTCTGGCCGCAAGGCGTTTGCTATGCGTAATCATCAGAAAGGCGCAGCCCGTCGCGGCGACGACCTCGGTCGTGAGCTTTATGAAATCGTCAGCTGTGGCTTCGTCGAGGTTGCCGGTGGGCTCGTCCGCCAGCAGAAGGCGCGGACGAGGGGCAAGCGCCCTTGCAATGGCGACGCGTTGCTGCTGTCCGCCCGATAGCTGTTCGGGATAGCGCTCCATGAGATTTTCCAACCCCAGGCGACCGACCAGCTCTTCGCGCCATACCGGATCGAGACGACCGGCCAGACGCGCCTGGAAGGCGACATTGGCCCGGATCGTCAGACTTGGAATGAGGTTGAACTGCTGGAACACGACGGCCAGCGTTTCCCGCCTGAGCGCGGCGCGGCCGAAATCCGGGAGCCGCGTTACAGCGACGTCGTCCAGGAATATTTCGCCCTCGTCGGCGTCGTCCAGTCCCGCGATGAGATGCAGGAGCGTGCTCTTGCCGCTGCCGGATTCCCCCATGAGCGCGAGGCTCGAGCCCACATCGAGCTCAAGATCGACGCCCTTCAAAATTGCGAGCCGCCCCTGAGGCGTCGTGAAGCTCTTTTTCAAACCGGCTACACGCAGCAGGGACGCTCTTGTTTCGCCTGCCATCATAACGCTCTTGCGGGTCGGGGCGGCGCCGCTCAAGCTAGACGCCTTTGAGATGCGATAGCATTAGCACTTCCAGACGGCAGTCCGACAAGAAAATCCCGCCTTCAGGCTGTCCAGTGAACTACTGCGGCGCTGAAGCGTTATACGGCTCAGAGTCCTCGGTTCGACAGGAAGGCGTCCAAATGAACACGGCGAATTTGCAGCTTGAAGGCGTCTATGCGGTGCTTGCAGCGCTTTTGCAAACGCTCTTGGACAAGAAGGTCATGACGGGCGAAGAACTCGGCCGCCTGCTCACGGAGGTTGAGGGCGCCATCATGGCCGATGCGAGCCGGCCCAGCGAGGTCCGGGCCTCGAATGTCGAGGCGATGTGCTTTCCCATTCGATTCCTGAAATCGTCGCTGCACGCCTCTTCGCGGGGACAGCGGCCATCCTTCGCAGAGGTCACTTCACGCATCAGGGCGACGCGGGACGAGTAGAAAGGTCAGGGGTAAAGGCCTCGTTCGACATGGGCGATCAGGACCCGTTCGCATGCGACGATGAAGGCGGCTGTCCGCAAGGAGACCCTTAGTCGCTGGGATGCTTCCCAGACGTGATCGAGCGCATCGAGCACGATCTTGGCGAGGCGTTGGTTGATTTCGTCTTCCGTCCAATAATAGCTGGCGAAATCCTGCACCCATTCGAAATAGCTGACCGTCACGCCGCCGGCGTTGCAGATGACATCCGGCACGACGACGATTCCGCGCGAGCCGAGAATATCGTCGGCTTCGGGCAAGGTTGGGCCATTGGCGCCTTCCAGCACGAGCTGCGCCTTGATCCGTCCGGCGCGCGTTTCGGTCAGCTGTCCCTCAAGCGCCGACGGGATGAGCACCTCGCAGGCGACGTCCCAGAAGGACTCGCGATCAATGGTTTCGCCGCCGGAGAAGTTGGCGACGCCGCCTCCGCCTTGACTATGCGCAAGCAGTTCGGCGACAGGCAGTCCTCTGGAACAAAAAATGGCGCCGCGTGAATCCTGCACCGCAACGATCAGCGCGCCGGCGGCGGCGAAAAGTTCGGCGGCGGTCGAACCGACATTGCCAAAGCCCTGGATGGCGATGCGCGCCCCTTCGACTGGCATATTCAGCCGTTTCATGGCTTCGCAGCCCATGACGAAGACGCCGCGCCCTGTCGCCTTCACCCGTCCGAGCGAACCGCCGAGATGGACCGGCTTGCCCGTGACGACGCCCGTGCTCGCAAGGCCGGTGTTCATGGCGTAGGTGTCCATCATCCAGGCCATGATCTGGGCGTCGGTATTGACGTCGGGCGCCGGAATGTCCTGCTGCGGCCCGATGATGGCGCCAATTTCGCTGGTATAGCGCCGCGTGACGCGCTCAAGCTCCTTCTTCGAGAGCTTTCGCGGATCCAGCCGGACGCCGCCCTTGGCGCCGCCGAAGGGAAGGTTGATTGCCGCGTTCTTGATCGTCATCCATCCCGCCAGCGCCATCACTTCTTCGAGAGTGACGTCGGGATGAAAGCGGACGCCGCCCTTGCCCGGCCCGCGCGCGAAGCTGTGCTGCGCGCGAAAGCCTTCGAAATGCGCCATCGTGCCATTGTCCAGCTCGATCGGAATGTCGACGATCAAGGTCCTTTTCGGCCGCCGGAGCGTTTCGATGAGCGGCGCGAGAGAGCCCAGAAAAGGCGTAGCCCGGTCGACCTGGGCGAGGAAGGTCCCCCACGGGCTGGTCTTGGTGGGGTAGACATAGGAGAGGTCGCCGGCAAAAGGCGAGGCGCGATCGTCCATTCAGATCACATTCTTTCTCCCGCCCGGCGCGGGTTCAACTTCCGCTCTTCGAAATCAACTCGCTTCCAACGCCAGCGCGATGCCCATGCCGCCGCCGATGCACAGCGCGACCACGCCGCGGCGTAAATGATCGCGGCGCATCGAATGCATCAGCCGCGTCGCGAGGATGGCGCCCGTCGCGCCGATCGGGTGCCCATGCGCGATGGCGCCGCCTTCGACATTGACGACATCTTCGGCAATTCCGAGTTCCTGAATGATCGCCAGGGCGACGGCGGCGAAAGCCTCGTTGATCTCGAACCGCTCGACTTCGCCGAGCGTCCAGCCTGCCCGATCAAGCGCCTTGCGGATCGCGGGAACGGGCGCAAGCCCGAACATGCCGGGTTCGACCGCAGCGAGGCCATAGCCCGCCAGCCGCGCAAATGGATCAAGACCATTTCTTCTGACGAAGGCCGCGTCCGCGACGATCATCGCCGCCGCGCCGCTGTTGAGGCCCGGCGCATTGCCGGCAGTGATCGCTCCGTCTTCGCGAAAGGCCGGGCGCAATCTGGCCAGGGACTCCAATGTCGTATCCGGCCGTGGCGCTTCATCTTTGCAGAAAAGCGCGACGCCTTTCGCGCCTTTGATTTCCACGGGCGCGATTTCTTGCTCGAACTTGCCCGCTTGCTGAGCCGCGCAAAACCGGCGTTGCGAGCGTTCGGCGAAACGGTCCTGAGCTTCGCGAGTCAATTTCAGGAAAGTGACAAGGTCTTCGGCGTGCCAGCCCGAATGCCGTCCCGAAAAAGCGTCCTCCAAACCGTCATGCAGCATCGCGTCGTGGATTTCGGCGGCTCCCATCCGATAGCCCCAGCGCCCGCCGTCGAGCAGAAAAGGCGCGCGGTCCATGTTTTCAAGCCCGCCCGCGATCGCGCAATCGATCTCGCCGCTTATGATCTGTTGCGCGGCCGTGACAATGGCTTGCGCGCCCGATCCGCAGACCCGATTGACCGTCATCGCCGGAACGGAAACAGGGAGGCCGCCGTCCAGCGCCGCCTGCCGGGCGGGGTTCATCCGGCAGCCGGCCTGGACGACATTGCCCATGACCACGCTGCCGACGACGTCGGGATCGACCCCGGAACGCTGAATGACGGCGCGCACCGCCACGGCGCCGAGGGCTGCCGCCGGCACGCTCTTGAGCGCGCCGTTGAACGCCCCGATGGGCGTCCGCGCCGCGTGGCATAGCTGGATCTCGCGTTGGGTCATGCTTGCGTGTTTTGACTCGGACGCCTGCGCAGGCCGAAGCCTGCCCTATGAGGGAACACTTCCAATCTTAAAGACGCGGAACGGGCGGATTAGTTCGACGCCTCGTGTCTCTCAAGCGTTGCCGAACGCGCTTGCGCTCCGATCGGCGGCCACTATCTTCATTTAAGGTCGACCGTTTGGGCCGCGAGGAGGCGCCGACATGGTCTCGGCAGAACTTTCCCCCATGGTCCCTCCGCAGGAGCGCGGCTGGCAATCGTGGCCGGCCGATCCCGACGCCTTTTGCGAGCGAAAATTCCTTTCCGGCATTCAGGCCCTCGCCTGGCTGCCCATTTTGCAGCGCCTGCGCGACGCGGCCGCCGGCAAGAATACGGCCGGCTTCGTTTCGGGCTATCGAGGCTCGCCGCTTGGCGGGCTGGACCAGACCCTATGGCAGAACGCGCGTCATCTGGAAGCGCATCATGTGCGGTTCCAGCCTGGGCTGAATGAGGACCTGGCGGCGACGGCCGTTTGGGGGTCGCAGCAGGTCAATTTTTTCGAAGGCGCGCTTTACGATGGCGTTTTTTCGATGTGGTACGGCAAGGGTCCCGGCGTCGACCGCAGCATGGACGTTTTGAAACACGCCAATGCTGCGGGAACCGCTCCCTTAGGCGGCGTCTTGGCCATTGCGGGCGACGATCACGCGGCGCGTTCCTCGACCCTGCCTCATCAAAGCGAGCATATGTTCGCCGCCGCGATGATTCCGGTCCTCAATCCCTCCAGCGTGCAGGAATATCTGGATTTCGGCCTGCATGGCTGGGCGATGTCGCGCTATTCGGGCTGCTGGGTGGCGCTGAAGGCGACCGCGGACACGGTCGAGAGTTCGGCCAGCGTTGTGCTTGACCCCTTCCGCGTCCAGTCCGTCCTTCCCGCCGGTTTCGTCTTGCCGCCGGGCGGCCTCAACATCAGGTGGCCCGACGCGTCGCAGGATCAGGAATTGCGGCTGCAGCATTACAAGGTCTATGCCGCGATGGCCTATGCACGGGCGAACCGGCTCGACCAGATCGTTATCGACAGTCCAAACGCACGCCTTGGAATCGTCGCCACCGGCAAATCCTATCTCGACCTGCGCCAGGCGCTCGACGATCTCGACATCGATGACCGCCGCGCCGCCGAGATCGGCCTACGCGTCTACAAGGTCGGGATGAACTGGCCGCTCGATGCGGAGGGAGCCCGCCATTTCGCGGAGGGGCTCGAAGAAATCCTGGTCGTCGAGGAAAAACGGCAGCTGATCGAATATCAACTCAAGGAGCAGCTTTACAATTGGCGCGAAGACGTCCGCCCACGCGTGATTGGCAAATATGCCGACAAGGGCGAATGGGAGCTGCCGCAACAGGATTGGCAATTGCCCGCCGCCGGGGAACTGAGCCCCGCGATCATCGCGCGCGTTGTCGCCGCCCGCATCGCGCGTTTTTACAAGGACGATTCGCTGGCGGAAAAACTGGCGGTTCTGAACGCCAATGAGAGAAGCGCCACGGCGCTGACGGCCATGCCGCTGCGGGTGCCGCACTATTGTTCTGGCTGCCCGCACAACACTTCGACGATGAGCCTCCCGGAGGGTAGCCGGGCCTTGGCCGGCATTGGTTGCCATTATATGGCGATCTGGCTCAGCCCGGAGGCCACGCAGACCTTTTCCCAAATGGGCGGCGAGGGGGCGGCCTGGATCGGCCAGGCGCCTTTCACGAGCACGCCGCATGTCTTCGCCAATCTCGGCGACGGCACCTATCAACACTCGGGCCTGCTGGCGATCCGCGCGGCGGTGGCGGCGAAAACCCCGATCACCTACAAGATCCTCTACAATGATGCGGTGGCGATGACCGGGGGCCAGCCGGTCGAGGGCGGCCTGACCGTCCCGATGATCGCGCGACAGCTCTTGGCGGAAAATGTCGCGCGCGTCGTCGTCGTCAGCGAATTCCCGGAAAAATACTGGGGCGCGGGCCTGCTGCCCGGCGGCGTCGAGGCGCACGACCGACGCGAACTCTCCGAAATCGAGAAAAACCTCCGCGGCGTCGCCGCTGTCACCGCCATTATCTACGACCAGACCTGCGCCGCCGAAAAACGCCGCCGCCGCAAGTTCGGCGCTTTTCCCGATCCGCCGCTGCGCGCCTTCATCAATGAACGCGTCTGCGAGAATTGCGGCGACTGCTCCGCGCAGTCGAATTGCATGTCGGTCATTCCGGTCGAAACCGAATTCGGCCGCAAACGCCAGATCGACCAATCCCCCTGCAACAAGGATTTTTCCTGCGTCGAGGGGTTCTGCCCGAGCTTCGTCACCGTGCATGGCGGGCGACTGCGTCGAGCAAAGGGCGAAGAGGAACTCGACTGGATCGCCAGCCTGCCGGAGCCGGAGCCCGCGCCGCTCGCCGAACCCTGCAGCATCCTCATCACTGGGGTCGGCGGCACTGGCGTGGTCACGCTCGGCGCCCTGATCGGCGCCGCCGCGGCGCTTGAGAACAAGAACGTCACCTCGCTCGACATGGCCGGCCTCGCCCAAAAGGGCGGCCCCGTGACCACCCATGTCCGCATCGCGCAAGCCGAGGCCGAATTGCACGCAACGCGCATTTCCTCAGGGGAAACGACCGTCCTCATCGGCTGCGATCTGGTCGTCTCGGCCTCGCCGGATACGATCTTCAAGCTTCGCCCGAACTATACGCGAGCCGTGGTCAACAATGACTTCTCGATCACGAGCGAATTCGTCCGCACTTTTGCCGCGCAGGCGAAAACTGGCGACCTCACGGCGCATCCAGATCCGATCTTTCCGCAGGAGACGATGGAAAAGGTCATTGCCGACGCCTGCGGCGCGGGCCGCGCCGATTTTTTGCCGGCGTCGCGCCTCGCCACGGCGCTGATGGGCGATTCGATCGCGACGAACCCGTTCCTTCTCGGCTATGCATTCCAAAAGGGACTCCTGCCAGTGCGGAGCGCGTCGATTTTGCAGGCGCTCGAAGACCTCGGCGTCTCCGTTCAGCAAAACCGGAGCGCCTTCCATTGGGGGCGCCGCGCCGCGCTTGACTATGCCGCCGTTGAACGGGCGGCCGGATCGCGCCGCGAGGCGGCGCAAAACCAGCCCATCGCCGAACGGCCGCTGAACGAATTGATCGACGCCCTGGCAAGAGAATTACGGGCCTATCAAAACGACACATATGCCGCGCGCTTCCTCTCGCGCGTCGCCGAAGTCCGGGCGGCAGAAGCGCGCCTGGACGGATCCTCCGAGAGGCTGACGCGCGCCTTCGCCGTTGGATTTTTCAAGCTGCTCGCGTTCAAGGACGAATATGAGGTCGCGCGGCTTTTTACGCAGCCCGAGTTTCGCGAGAAGCTGCAAGCGACCTTCGAAGGCGACTACAAGCTCGCGTTCCATTTCGCGCCGCCAATCCTCTCATCGCCTGAAACGGGCGCGCATGGGCCGCGCAAACGCCGCTTCGGCGGCGGCATGATCTGGGCCTTGCGCATGCTGGCGGCGTTGCGGTTCCTGCGCGGGACGCCGTTCGATCCCTTCCGTCATTCGCCGGATCGACAATTGGAACGGAAGCTCATCCGCGACTACGAACAAATGATTTCAGATATGCTGCCGGCCCTTCGTCCGGACAATCTCGCCATCGCAACCGAGCTTGCGGCGCTGCCGCAGCGCATTCGCGGCTACGGCCCGGTAAAGGCGCGCTACGTCGCCCAGGCGAAAAAGCGCGAGGCCGAGTTGAAACGCCGGTTGGCGGAGTTAAATCGAACGAGGGAGCGCAAGGAATGGTCGCCGTCCAACGTATAAGTCCCTGCCTGTGGTTCGACACCCCGGCTGAAGAGGCCGCACGATTTTACGTCTCGCTGCTTCCCGAATCCCGAATCGACAATATCCTCCACGCGCCTGCGGACTATCCGGGCGGACAGGCCGGCGGCGTCCTGCTGGTGGAGTTCACTCTCGCAGGTCAGAAATTCCAGGCGCTGAACGGCGGGCCGCATACTCGCTTCACCGAAGCCATTTCATTTTCGATTTCTTGCGCCGATCAGGCCGAGGTTGATCGACTGTGGTCAACCTTGACCGCCGATGGCGGCGCTCCGATCCAGTGCGGCTGGCTGAGGGACCCGTTATGGCCTGTCCTGGCAAATCGTTCCTGACGCCCTCCCCCGCCTCTTGAAAAGCAGCGACCCCGCTCTGGCCTCGCGCGTATTTCGCGCCATGTCGCAAATGGTCAAACTCGATGTCGAGGAACTCGAGCGCGCCGCCGACGGCTAACGGATTTTCGCCGCGACGGCGCGGGCCACGCGCGCGACGGCTTCGCGCGAGACACATAGCTGCGCGCTTTGACCCCAGCGCGGGCGACGTCAAACGGGCAAGGCTTCGCGCGGGGCTTCAGTCGAACTCCGGCTTCCAGTCTCGACCTTCACCCCTGGCTCTCCAGGCTCTCCAGGCTCCACACGACCAATCCGGCGCGTTGCTTGATAGCCCGCCGCAAATATCTCCGATACGAGCCGATCGGCCTCCGCTTCCGCACAGGAAACGAGTAGCCCGCCCGATGTCTGCGGGTCGGTGAGAATTTGCCGCCGCCAATCCGGAAAGCCGGCAGGCAGCTCGACTGACGCGCCGTAGCTCGCCCAGTTTCGCTCCGAGGCCCCCGTGACAAAGCCCTGACGAACCAGAGCTTCAGCCTGCCGGAAAAGCGGCAGGGAATCTGCGTCAAGGCAAAGCCTGGCGGCAGAGCCGCGCGCCATTTCCAACGCATGACCGAGCAGGCCAAAGCCTGTGACATCGGTGACGCCATGGACGGCGGCGTCCCTCGCCAAAGCCGCGCCGATGCGGTTTAACTGGGTGGTCGAGGCGATCATCTCGTCATAGGCTTCGGCGGAGAGCGCCCCCTTCTTGAAGGCGGCCGAATAGACTCCGACTCCCAGCGCCTTGGTCAGGATCAGCGCGTCGCCTGGCCTGGCGTCGGCGTTGCGGCGGATTTGAGCCTTAGGCGCCGTGCCGATGACGGCGAGCCCATATATCGGTTCGACGCTGTCGATCGAATGCCCCCCCGCAACTGGAACGCCAGCCTCGGCGCAGATGCTCGCTCCGCCCTGCAAAATGGCGCGCACGGTCGCGATGTCCACCTTGCCGAGCGGCATGCCAAGAATGGCGAGCGCCATGATCGGCGTTCCGCCCATCGCATAAATGTCGGAAAGCGCGTTGGTCGCGGCGATGCGCCCGAAATCGCCGGGATCGTCTACGACCGGCATGAAAAAATCCGTCGTCGCAAGGACGCAGGTCTCGCCGTCGAGATCCCATACTGCGGCGTCATCGCCGGTTTCGGCCCCGACAAGCAGTCGGGCGAAATGCTGCGTCTGCGGCTGGTCCCCGATAAGCTGCTGCAGCACCGAAGGCGCCAGCTTGCAGCCGCAGCCGCCGCCGTGGGCGAGGCTCGTAAGCCGGAGGGGCGGAAGATCGGTCGTCGGGCGATCTCGGTCGAGAGGATCGTGCATCTGAGCGTCTCCGGATTGCGGTTGTCGAGGCGACCTGCTGCGCTTTCCACATGTCAATGTTTTGGGTCGTCGCGTCGGGGCCAAGGAAGGATTTTGCGCCGGAGCGACGCCGCGCAGGTCAGCTCGGGGGACGCCACATGCAGACGTCGGCGGCCGATCGGCGGGCGACACGGCGCATCGTCATTACGCATTCCGCCCCGGCACGCGGGAGTTCCGATCGGATGCGCGCATCATTGTCCGACGGCGTCCCTATAACGTCAACTGATGGTTGAAGGAAGGTCGTCATGATGGCATGTCCGGTCAGGTATCGCCCGATCTTTCCGACAATCTGGAGACCTGCTTGGGGAGCGCGGATGAGCGTGTCCGTTGTCGCGCTCAGCAAGCTCGGGCTTATCCCGATCAAGCAACGCGATCCTTCATGGCCAAAAAAATCTTGAACGCCATGACGAATGTCGCCAAGGAAACAAATCTGCCAGAAGCAGCTATCAGCTATTCAAGCAATAATATATGATTTTATTAGACATAGGCACAGGTTGATAAAGAACAACATGAACTCAATTGGCTTCTTAATTCCAATTCATGAACCTAAAATTTCTCAAGCCAACTTGCTGCGCTGCAATAAATGCTTTTCTTAGAGTTCTAAAATCTGCGATTATTTGACGTAAATTTAATTTTGCAGTATAAGCAAAGCTTCGGGCGGCCGCGGATAGGTGCGCCCCAGCTAAAGGAGGCCTCCATGAGAATGGAGCTCTCGCGGCGCCAGTTCCTGGGAACCACGGGCGCGGGTCTTTCGAGCACGACGCTTCTGGCGCTTGGGTTCGGGGATGTCGAGGCGGCCCACGCGGACGCGATCCGACCATTCAAACTCGTCAACACCACCGAGACGCGAAACACCTGCCCCTATTGCTCGGTGGCGTGCGGGATCATCATGTATTCAAAAGGTGATCTCAAAAAAGGCGAAAAAGCCGAAATCATCCATATCGAAGGCGACACGGATCACCCGACCAATCGCGGCACCCTGTGCCCGAAAGGCGCGGCGCTGCTCGATTTCGTCAAGGCGGAAACGCGCCTGAAAATTCCCAAGATCCGCAAGCCCGGCTCGGACAAGTTCGAACCGATCAGCTGGGAGGCGGCGCTTGACCGCATCGCGCGTGTTCTGAAAGACGATCGCGACAAGAACTTCATCGTCAAGAACAATGACGGCGTGACGGTCAATCGCTGGACATCGTCAGGCTTTCTCGCCGCTTCGGCGACAACCAACGAAACGGCGTTCTGCACCTACAAGGTGGTGCGCAGCGCCGGCATGGTAGTGTTCGACAACCAAGCGCGTGTTTGACACGGCCCCACGGTGTCCAGTCTGGGCCCAACATTTGGCCGTGGCGCAATGACCAATTCGTGGACCGATATTCGGAACACGGACCTTGTCGTCATCATGGGGGGAAACGCAGCCGAAGCGCATCCGTGCGGGTTCAAATGGGTCACCGAGGCGAAGGCTAGCCGCGGCGCGAAACTCATTGTCGTCGATCCGCGCTTCACGCGCTCCGCGTCGGTGGCGGATTTCTATGCGCCGATCCGGCAAGGGACGGACATCGCATTCCTGCTTGGCGTCATCAATTACTGCATCGGCAACGACAAGGTGCAGTGGGATTATGTGAAGGCGTTCACCAACGCCGCCTACCTCGTCAAGGAAGGCTTTGCCTATCATGACGGCTTGTTCACCGGCTATGACGAGGCCAAGCGGGATTATGACCGCTCCAGCTGGGAATATGAGATCGGCCCCGATGGGTTCGCCGTGGTGGACGAGACCTTGCAGAATCCGCGCTGCGTCTGGAGCCTGCTGAAACAGCACGTCGCGATTTATACGCCGGAACTCGTCGAGCGGATCTGCGGTACGCCCAAGGACAAATTCCTCAAAGTCGCGCAGATGATCGCGGAATGCTCGTCGCCGACCAAAACCATGACGTCCATGTACGCGCTCGGCTGGACCCAGCATTCCAAGGGTTCGCAGAATATCCGCGGCATGGCGATGCTTCAGCTGATCCTGGGCAATATCGGGGTGCGCGGCGGCGGCATGAACGCGTTGCGCGGTCACTCCAATATTCAAGGGCTGACCGACATCGGGCTGATGTCCAATCTGATCCCCGGCTATATGACGCTGGCGACCGACAAGGAGCCCGATTTCGCCACCTATATGTCGACCCGAGGCTTCAAGCCATTGCGGCCGAATCAGATCAGCTATTGGCAGAACTACAAGAAGTTCATGGTGAGCTTCCTGAAGGCGATGTGGGGGCCGGCGGCGACGGCGGAAAACAATTTCGCTTTCGATTATCTGCCGAAGCTCGACGTGCCGGCTTACGACGTGTTGCGCGCGTTCGAACTGATGAACCAGGGCAAGATGACCGCCTATTTCTGCCAGGGATTCAATCCCCTGCAGGCGTTCCCGAACAAGGCCAAGATCGCGTCGGCATTGTCCAAATTGAAGCTGCTGGTCGTGATGGATCCGCTCGATACCGAGACGGCCCGCTTCTGGGAGAATCACGGCGAATATAACAACGCCGATCCGTCGAAGATTCAGACGGAAGTCATCCAGCTTCCCGTCACATGCTTTGCCGAGGACGAAGGCGCGCTGGTGAATTCGGGCCGCTGGCTGCAATGGCATTGGGCCGGCGGCTCCCCGCCGGGCGACGCCAAGCACGACACATGGATTCTCGCGCAGATCTTCCTGCGCCTGAAGAAGCTTTACCAGAATGAAGGCGGAGCGTTCCCCGATCCTATCCTCAACCTGACATGGCCCTACAAGAACCCCGAGGAGCCGACGCCCGAGGAACTCGCCAAGGAAATGAACGG
Organism: Rhodoblastus sp.; assembly: GCF_019449565.1. Classification (GTDB taxonomy): domain Bacteria; phylum Pseudomonadota; class Alphaproteobacteria; order Rhizobiales; family Beijerinckiaceae; genus Rhodoblastus. The sequence goes on from NZ_JAGRPM010000075.1 coordinate 26,873, forward strand.
CTATGCATTGGCCGACGTTTTCGATCCGAACGACCCGACGAAAAAAATCCTGGAAAAAGGCAAGCAGCTTCCCGGTTTCGCGGCGTTGCGCGACGACGGGACCACGGCGAGCGGCTGCTGGATCTTTGCTGGCTGCTTCACCGAGGCAGGCAACATGATGGCGCGGCGGGATAATTCGGACCCGGACAATACCGGCGCCTATCCCAAATGGACTTTCGCGTGGCCGGCCAATCGCCGCATTCTTTACAACCGCGCCTCCTGCGACATCAATGGCAAACCTTGGGATCCGTCGCGCAAACTGATCGAATGGGACGGCGCCAAATGGGCGGGCTATGACGTGCCGGACATTCCGCCGACCGCAAAACCTCAGGACGTCGGCCCCTTCATCATGAACCCCGAGGGCGTGTCGCGGCTCTTCGTTCGGCGAATGATGCGGGATGGGCCGTTCCCGGCCCATTACGAACCATTCGAATCGCCCCGGGTCAATGTCGTCGCGCCCAAGGTGCGGGGCAATCCGGTCGCCCGCGTGTTCAAGGACGACATGGCGCAATTCGCCGAGCCGGAGTCCAAGGAGTTCCCCTATGCGGCGACCTCCTACCGGCTGACCGAACATTTCCACTATTGGACCAAGCACGTCTGGGTGAACGCCGTGCTTCAGCCGGAATTTTTCGTGGAGATCTCGGAAGAGCTCGCCAGGGAAAAGGGCATTGAAAAGGGCGGCTGGGTGCGGGTCTGGTCGAAACGTGGCGAGGTAAGAGCGAAGGCTGTGGTGACCAAGCGGATCAAACCGCTGATCTGCGACGGCAAGCCGGTCCACGTCGTCGGCATTCCGCTGCACTGGGGCTTCATGGGCGCCGCCAGAAAGGGCTTCGGCCCCAATGTGCTCGCCCCCTTCGTCGGCGACGCAAATATCGAAACGCCGGAATTCAAGGCGTTCCTGGTCAATATCGAGCCCACGACCGGGCCGGTGGCGTGAGGGAGGCGAAATCATGTTTCCTCCAATCCCAAACCCCGCCACCAAACCGGTTCCTCCGAAATTCGGGGAACAGGATCTGATCCGGCGCTCGGCGTCCCGAGTGACGCCGCCGGCGCAGCGGCAGACTGAAATCGCCAAGCTCATCGATGTCTCGAAATGCATCGGCTGCAAGGCATGCCAGTCGGCCTGCATCGAATGGAACGACACGCGCCCCGAGATCGGCGTGAACACCGGCGTCTATGACAATCCGCACGACCTTACGCCGAACATGTTCACGCTGATGCGCTTCACCGAATGGGTAAACCCCGAGACCGAGAATCTCGAATGGCTGATCCGCAAGGACGGCTGCATGCATTGCGCGGATCCCGGTTGTCTCAAGGCCTGTCCGGCGCCCGGCGCGATCGTGCAATATTCCAACGGCATCGTGGATTTCGTGCACCAGAACTGCATCGGCTGCGGCTATTGCGTGAAGGGCTGTCCATTCAACATCCCGCGCATCTCGCCCGTCGACCATACAGCCTACAAGTGCACCCTGTGTTCCGACCGGATTGCGGTCGGTCAGGGCCCTGCCTGCGCCAAGGCCTGCCCGACCCAGGCGATTGTGTTCGGCACAAAGGACGAGATGAAGCACTGGGCGGACCTCCGGATCGAGGATCTGAAATCGCGCGGCTTCCAGAACGCCGGGCTTTATGATCCTCCGGGCGTTGGCGGCACGCATGTGATGTATGTGCTCCATCACGCCGACCAGCCGGAGATCTACGCCAACCTGCCGAAGAACCCGACCATCAGCCCCATTGTCGAACTGTGGAAGGGCGTCGCCAAATATGCCGGCCTCGGGGTGATGGGCTTCGCCGTCGCCTTCGGCTTTCTCCACCATCTCGTCATGGGACCCAACAGGGTGACCGAGGCGGACGAAGCGAATGCCGAGAACCTTACGGGGGGTAACCCATCATGACGGCGCGCGATATCGAACCGGGCGATATGGTCCACAAAGGACACCCGGTGACCGTCGACCGCTACACGGCAGGCGCTCGGTTGAACCACTGGGTCACGGCGGCCAGCCTGATCCTGCTGGCGCTGTCCGGCTTGGCGCTGTTCCATCCGAGCCTGTTTTTCCTGACCGGCCTGTTCGGCGGCGGCCAGTGGACGCGCACCATTCATCCGTGGATCGGCGTCGTTCTGTTTTTCTCCTTCACGGGGCTGTTCCTGCGATTCTGGAAAGCCAATCTCTGGGCTCGGGAGGACAAGGCATGGCTCAACCGCATCCGCGACGTGCTGACCAACCACGAAGAGCGCCTGCCGGAAGTCGGCAAATATAATGCCGGTCAGAAGTTCATTTTCTGGGGGATGTCGTTCCTGGTCATCGTGCTGATCGTCACGGGCTTCGCCATCTGGGATCAGTATTTCAATAATCTGACCTCGATCCCGGTGAAGCGCGTTGCGGTGCTGACCCATTCCATCGCGGCGGTGGCCATCATCTGCATATGGATCGTCCACGTATATGCGGCGATCTGGGTTCGTGGTACGATCAGCGCCATGACCCGGGGCCGCGTCACCGGCGGTTGGGCTTGGCGCCACCATCGCAAGTGGCTGCGGGAGCTGGTTTCGGGCAAGCGCGGCGGTTAGCCGAGGTGCTTGCCAGTCGAACAAGACATGCGGCGTCGACGCCGCATTTGATCCGATCGTCGCGAATGAAATGATCGCCTGGAAAACCAGGCCGCGTGACCCGTGAGGTTCGTGAGGAAAAAATGTCGAGTGCTCCGGGCGCTCTTCAGCCCGATCCCAGCGCCATCGGCGGCGTACAACAACCTCCCTTCGTGCGGCTTCCAGACCCCGCGTCGCTGTTTCGGACGCGCGCCCGGCGCTTCGCGGCGCTGGCGGAAGACAGCCAACTCCAACCCTATCTGCTCTTTCTGTCCGGCTTGGCCGATGCCCAACATGAAGCCCAGGCCGGCTTGCCTTTGCCGAACCTCCCAGAGACAGCCGAGATCGAACGCGCTTGCACATTCGGCATGCCGCCGCTCGATCGAGGCCGCTTCGCGATAGATCACGTGTTCGAGGCGACATTGGCTGGCGTGCTCGCGCATGCGCGAACAATCGACATGCCGCCGGCTGCGGCGGAAGCGCTTGAGCGCGTCATGCAGGCGGAAGCGGCCGAACGCGAAACCTTGGCGCGCAACGTCGTCACGGATTCCATTCCCTCGGACGCGCTCGCCGCGCATGTCTTCATGGCCGCCAGCCTGCAAATCCATTTTGCGCGCATGGCGAGTCGGCTCGACGCCAGACAGCTTGGCCCGGTCGGAGACGGCGTCTGTCCGTGCTGCGGGGGCCCGCCGGTCACGAGCCTCATCGTCGGCTGGCCCTCGGCGCATGGCGCCCGTTATTGCGCCTGTTCGCTTTGCGGCGTCCTGTGGAACTATGTGCGCATCCGGTGCACGCAATGCGGCTCGACCAAGGGAATATCCTATCAGGAAGTCGCGGGCGGCGACGGAACGGTGAAAGCCGAAACATGCGATCAATGCCACGCCTATGTGAAGGTTCTTTATCAGGACAAGGAGCCTTCGCTCGACCCCATGGCCGACGATGTCGCGTCTCTCGGGCTCGATCTGCGGATGCGCGAGGGGCCTTACCGGCGCGGCGCATTCAACCCCTTCCTGCTCGGCTATTGAGGTGGCGCCATGGACGACGCTCCTGCTTCCCGCCGCAAATTGCCATCGGTCGATCATATTCTGAAGACCGAGGCGGCGGTCGCCGCGATTTCTCGCTACGGCCGGCCGGCGACCGTGACAGCCGTCCGCGCGGCAGTCGGCGAGGTTCGCGCGGCGGCGCGAATGGGCGCCCACGCGACGTTCGACGAAACGCTGCTGGCCACGGCTGCCCTGGCGCGCCTCGAAGCCTCGTCGCGCTCCAGACTGCGGCCCGTGTTCAACCTCACCGGCACCGTGCTGCACACCAATCTCGGCCGCGCCCTGCTGGCGGAAGAAGCCATGGAAGCCGCGTTAAAAGCCATGCGTAGCGCGGTCGCGCTGGAATATGACCTTGAAACCGGCAAGCGCGGCGACCGCGACGACCATGTCCGCGACCTGATCTGCGAACTCACGGGCGCCGAGGACGCGACAATCGTCAATAACAACGCCGCCGCCGTCCTGCTGGTGTTGAATAGTTTCTCTCTGGGCAAGGACGCCATCGTCTCGCGCGGCGAACTGATCGAAATCGGCGGCGCCTTCCGCATGCCGGAGATCATGGCGCGGGCGGGCGCGCGGCTCGTGGAGGTTGGCGCCACCAATCGTACCCATCCGAAGGATTATCTCGCGGCTCTCAACGCCGAAACCGGGCTGATCTTGAAGGTGCATACTTCGAACTACCGTATCGAGGGTTTCACCGCCGAAGTTTCGCCGCGCGATCTCGCGACGATCGCCCATCAGCGCGGCGCGTTGCTGTTCCACGATCTCGGCTCGGGCACGCTTGCCGATCTCGCCTGCTATGGCCTCGCGCATGAACCGACGGTTCGCGAGGCGGTGGCGCAAGGCGCCGACATCGTCAGCTTTTCCGGCGACAAGCTGCTCGGGGGACCACAGGCCGGCTTCATCATCGGTCGCCGCGAACTCATCGCCGCCATCAACAAGAATCCGTTGAAGCGGGCGCTACGCGTCGACAAGATTCGTCTCGCGGCGCTGGAAGCGACGCTGAAGCTCTATCGCAACCCGGATCGGCTCGCCGAGCGCCTGCCGACCTTGCGCCTGCTTGCGCGCAGCGTGCCTGAACTGGAGGCGCAAGCGGCGCGGCTCGCGCCCGCGCTTTCCCAACGGCTTGGCGAACGGCGCGGCGCGGCGATCGCCGTCGAAATTGTCCCCTGCAAGAGTCAGATCGGCTCTGGCGCCCTGCCCATGGAGACCATCGCGAGCGTCGCCCTCGTGCTACGACCGCGCGAAAAATCCGGCCGCGCGCTCGACCGTCTCGCCAATGCGCTTCGCGCGCTTCCCATGCCTGTCATCGGGCGGATCTCGGATGGCGCCCTGCTGCTTGATCTTCGCTGCCTCGAGGATGAAGCGGGTTTTCTCGAATCCCTGGACGCCCTGGAGCCGTCCGATGCGCTGGCTTGACCGTCTCATCCACACGCCCGAACCGACGGTCGAAGACCAGATGGCGGCCGCCCTCGCCGCCGCGCAACGGCAGGATTATGCGAAGGCCCTCCACCTTTGGGAGTCGCTCGCGCGGCAGGGCGTGGCGCGAGCGCAAAACAATATCGGCGCCTGTTTCGCCGAAGGCCTCGGCGTCCCGCGCGACCGCATGCTGGCTTATCGATGGCTGAGCGCCGCCGCGGAAGCGGGAGACCCTGTCAGCCAGCGCAATCTCGCCAACCTTTATTTCAAGGGCGAGGGCGCGCCGCAGGATTACAAGCGGGCGGCGGCGCTCTATCGCGCGGCCGCCGAACAGGGCGACCCGCCGGCGCAAGACATGCTGAGCTGGATGCTTGTCGAAGGCGAGGCGGTCGCGGCGGATTTCGCCGAAGCGCGGCGCTGGGCGCTCGCCGCAGCGAAACAGGGCGTCGCGTCGTCCATGACGCGCCTCGGCATGATTTGCCACAACGCCCTCGGCGTCGAGCGCGACCCGGTCGTAGCCGCCTATTGGTGGCGGCGCGGGGCGGAGCGCGGCGATCCGGACGGCCAGGCCATGTTGGGAGCGGCCTGTCATCTTGGCGCGGGCCTGCGCCGCAACCCGCTTGAGGCCTATGTCTGGCTCCTGCGGGCGTGCTCGGGCCACAGCCCGCTTGCCGCCAGGTTCCTCGAAGCCGCGCGTGCGGCGCTTTCGCCGGATGAGATTGTCGAAGCCGAGCGCCGCGCCGCCGCGCCCCTGCCGGAGCCGCCGCCATGATCATCGGCACGGCGGGCCATATCGACCACGGCAAGACCGCGCTGGTGCGGGCGCTGACGGGCGTCGATACCGACCGGCTGAAGGAAGAAAAGGCGCGCGGCATCTCGATCGATCTCGGCTTTGCCTATATGCCGTCCGGCGAAGGCGAGACGCTGGGTTTCATCGACGCGCCCGGCCATGAGCGTTTCGTGCACACCATGCTCGCCGGCGCCAGCGGCATTGATTTCGTGCTGCTGGCGATCGCCGCCGACGACGGCGTCATGCCCCAGACCCGCGAGCATCTCGCCATCGTGGATCTTCTCGGCGTCGGGCGCGGCAGTGTGGCGCTCACCAAGACGGACCTGGTGGATGACACGCGCCTGCTCGAGGTTTCCGATGAAATCGTGCTCGCGCTGCGGGGAACGTGTCTCGAAGGCGCGCCGATCTTGCCGGTCTCTACCGTCACGGGGGACGGCGTCGCCGGCTTGCGGACGCATCTCGTGGAGGCTTCTCGTGAAATTGGGAATCGGGCGGCCTCCGGTCGCTTCCGTCTCGCCGTGGACCGCTGCTTCACAATTGCCGGAGCCGGCACGATCGTCACCGGCACCGTTCTTTCGGGCCGTGTCGCCGTCGGCGACCATGTGATGGTGAGCCCGTCCGGTCTCAGCGCTCGCGTGCGTTCGATCCGCGCCCAGGACGCGCCAGCCGACTTCGGAAAGGCCGGCGATCGCTGCGGGGTCAATCTGGCGGGCGACGGCGTCGGCAAAGACGCCATTTCACGCGGCGACGTTGTGCTCGACCCAACTCTGCACGCGCCCGCCGACCATATTGACGCGAGTTTGCGCGTGCTCGGCGCCGAACCGAAGAGCATCGGGCAATGGTTTCCCGTGCGCCTCCATCATGGCGCGCAAGAGGTCGGCGCCCGCATCGTTCTGTTGGGCGATCCCATCAGCCCCGGCGCCTCGGGACATGTCCAATTGGTGCTTGAACATCCCATCGCCGCAGCGGCCGGCGACCGTTATGTGGTGCGCGACACGTCCGCCCGGCGGACCATCGGCGGCGGCGCGTTCATCGACTTGAGAGGCCCGAGCCGCAAGCGCCGGACCCCGGACCGCCTCGCCCAACTCGACGCTCTTGCCTTGGCCGAGCCCGCCAAAGCGGTGGCTGCGCTGCTGGAAATCTCGCCCTACTATCTCGACCTCACGGATTTTTGCCGCGATCGGGCGCTCGCGGTCACAGAGGCGAGCGCGCTTGCCGAGCGTCTTGGGCTTGTCCGGATTGCGACCGGCAAGACGGCGCTCGCGGTCTCAGCCGCGCGCTGGGCGTCGTTCAGGCAAATGCTCCTGTCTCGCCTTGAAGCATTCCATGCGGACAACCCAGATCTGCCGGGCCTGGGCCGCGAAAGACTGCGCCTCCAGCTTGAGCCGCGCCTTCCAGCGCCGGCCTTCGCGACGGCGCTGCTTTCGCTCGCCCGCGCCGGAGAAATCTCGCTCGACGGCGCCTGGGTGAAGCTCACTGGCTTCGAAGTGCGCCTGACGCCGCGCGACGAGGTCTTGTGGGCGCAAGTGCGTCCCCTGCTGGGCGAGGCGGATCGCTTCCGGCCGCCCCGCGTGCGGGACATCGCGACCATGCTCGACATCGCCGAGCCGGAGGTCCGGCATTTGCTCAAGCTGGTCGGACGTCTCGGTCGGGTCGACGAGGTGGCGCATGACCATTTCTTCCTGCGCAGCACGGTCGCGGAAATGGTGGGCATTATTTGCAAGCTGTCACAGCAGGCCGATGACGCTCAGTTCACCGCGGCGCAATTCCGCGACCAGGTTGAGAATGGCCGCAAGGTCGCAATCCAGATCCTGGAATTCTTCGACCGGCATGGCGTTACGCTGCGCAGGGGCGATCTGCGGCGGCTCAACAAACACCGGCTGGATCTCTTTCGCGATCCCGCCGAAGATGGTCCCGCAAACGAGGCGGCGGAGGATCCGCCTTGGGGAAGAGAGACGTCCCTGGTGGGGCGTCCGGACTTCAAATCCGGGAGGGGCCGCGAGCCGGTCTCTGGTGGGTTCGACTCCCACTCTCTTCCGCCAATTTTCAGAGGGAGAGTATGAGCGCTCTCGCCGAATACCTGTCTTCCCTTCAACGAGACGCCCAGGCGGCCGACGCCGCCGAAAGCGTTTTCCGCCGAGATGCGGCGGAACACATTGCTGCGCTGGCTTTGGCGCGTGCGACCGCCTTTCGTCGGGTCAATTTCGTCCGGTCCGTCGCCGATGCAGCAAACGGCGCCGAAAGCGAGGAGATCTCCGTCGCCGTCGCTCAGGCGCAGGTGCGCGTCCGGCTCGGCTGGACCACGGAGAGCGACGCCCGCGATGAGGTGCTTTCGCGTTTCGCGCCAGTCGCGCAGGCCCTGTTCCGTGCCGCGCAAGGCGCACAGGACGAGGCGCCCGCCGACCCGGGCGGCGCTCTCGCCGCATTTGAGACCTGGTATCTCGAAACGCGCCATAGCCCATTCTGGGACCTGTTCGAGTGCTACATTCCAGAGACGCCGCGCGTCGATTTTTAATGGCTCGTACAAAGGGCCGGCTTTCCCGGCCGCCGAAATACCATTTGCCAAATTGACAAAGACCCCGATCGCGCCAAAAATTGCCGCGTGATCTCATCGGCGGCTCCCGAGGATCGGGGCGGCATATCTCACGCTAGCGCGGGACAAAAACCGCGAGCGCCTGACGTTGGCGCATCAAGCGGATTGAGATCGCGTCGTCGCAAAAGCTGCGGATATTCAGACGCTGCGGACCATGGTCCGAACCGCAAGCGGCGCAGCGCCGATATGATCTCCTTCGAAATCGAAAATATGGATGGCCTGAGCGGGTTTTCTTCGCCACCACGGCCGCAATTCACCTTGGGAGGGCGCCATGATTGATCGTCGCGAATTCCTCGGAGCCGGAGCCGCGCTCGCCGCCACAGTGACGCTGCCAAAGCTCGCTGCGGCAGAGCCGGCCTTCGCGCCGCATCCAGGCGCCTGGCGCATGTACGAAATCGTCACCAGGCTGCAGCTTGCCGATGGCGCCGGAGCCGGCCTCGCCTGGGCGCCGCTGCCGAGTTTCGCCGCGGATGATTGGAGCCGCCCGGGCGGGTGGCCGGCCCCCATTGGGTGGTCCGGTTTGAATGTTAGTGCATGACGAGCTGCGGCGCCAATGCCGGGGTGGCCGGCGAAGCTGGTCCGGATTGCGCAGCCGGCCATAGAACGGCTTCTGGAGCGGGCGGTTTATAGC
>NZ_JAGRPM010000076.1 GCF_019449565.1 Rhodoblastus sp.
GCCGGATAACGCTCAATAACGCCATGTCTATCACTCCAAAGACCCCCGCTGACGCCAGCCGGGAGAAGTTCAAACATGGGTCAAATCTCAGTGGAAATGCCCGCCCAAAGCGGGTCAGTTCTCAGTGGCAATCAACAGCCTGAATAGCCATGATGGGCACGACCAATTTCAGCGAGGATTTCAAACGCGATGCGGTGTGGTAGATCACCGAGCTTGTCGTGGCCTCGCCCCGCAGGTGATCGGCAGCTTCCAGCAAGCCAGCCCGCTTCGGCCTGTCTATAGTGCAGGCCAGCCGATGGACGCGCTGACGGTTTCAGGGGAGCAGAGAAATGTTGGTTACGTCTGCGATCATAGACGACTTGAGTCGCGACCCACCCCTTGCCGCGATCGGGAGCAAATGGCGGCTTTTTACCGACCAGGTCATGGGTGGCGTCTCCAATGGGACCATCGCCCGCGACGTCATCGCGGGTAGGGCCGCCATCCGCATGCGAGGTGACGTCAGCCTCGAGAACAATGGCGGCTTTGTTCAGATCGTCCTCGATCTCTCGCCTGATGGTGGAGTTGTCGATGCCAGCGGCTGGAGCGGGATCGAGCTCGACGTATTCGGCAATGATGAGGAGTACGGCGTTCATCTGCGGACGGACGCGCTGACCAGGCCGTGGCAATCTTATCGCCAAATTTTCACGGCATACGCGGATTGGCGGACGGTTCAGCTGCCGTTCGACCACTTTGTTCCCTACCGCACCGATGTTTTGCTCGATACTCGTCGGTTGCGGCGCATCGGCTTGGTGGCCATAGGTCGCGCCTTCGCTCCCGATCTTGCTCTCGGCGGGCTGCGGTTTATGACATTGCCGCGGTTCATAAAGGAGCCGTCTTCATGAAGGTAACCGTGCTTGTTCACGGCGCGAAAACTTTGGCTGCAAAGCCTCCCGCCGGGCCGCCATGCTCTTTCGCAATATTTTTCGACACCTTCGCTCTTTGTCACATGACAAAAATACCTGGCCGACATTCGCTCTGACCGTAGTGACTTCCGTCGACGCGTCGTCAAATTTCAGGCGCCGGTAAAGGGGGGCATCGCGCTTGCGGCCCGCGCCCATATGGGCCATCTCGAGATCGATCCCTCAGCTTTGCGCACCTTCCGCGAAGGCGAGTCCATCGGCCTGGTGCGGCGTCAGGCTTCGATCGTTCTGGCGCCGACGGCGGCGACAATCACATCACGACCGAAAGCAGCAATCTCAGCGGTGCGTGGAGTTAGCGGAGTTATTTGGCGCCGTCTGCTGGCGTTAGCCCCTTCACTCCTGTCAAAGTCGCCTGGTCGAATGTCGTATGATCTAACTTCGCGCCTGTGAAGTCAGCATTGGTGAGATACGCGCCCGAAAAGTCTGCGTGCGTTAGATCGGCGCCCCTGAAATTTGCGTTATTCAGCTTGGCAAACTCGAAGGTGATGTGCCCGAGGCCGGCGTTCGTGAAGTTGGCGCCGTCGAGGTTTGCTCCCTTGAACTCGCTGCGCAGCATGCCCATCGACTGATTTGCTATGACTACGGACATACGCGTGCCCGTGAAGTTCGCGCCGCGCATGTCGTCGTAGCTGAAGTGGACTGTGGCAGACGTGTCAGAGAGGTCCGCTTCCACGAAGCTCGCTGCCGTCTCTCGTTGATTGTCCATCCCCTCAGCGGTGATGACCACTTGGAGCGTGGCGCCGTGGAGCTTTGCACGATTGAAATTGGCTTTCATGATCCACGTCCCAGTCAAGTCCGCCTTCGTCAGGTCTGCCTCGGTGAGGTCAGCCCCAACCAGCTTCACCCCATGTAGGTTTGCCCCGGAAAGATCGGCATGTGCGAGATTCGCGCCGCTCAGATCAAGCCCGGTCAGGTCGTCTCCACTCATGTCCTTGTTGGATAGGTCCACCTTATCCTTCGGCATGGCGCTCACGGCGGTCCGCACCTGCTCCGCTGTAAGGTGGCCAGCCGCCTGCGACGGCATGGTCCAGAGAAGAGCTGCGGACAAAGCGGCGGTGCTGGCGAGGCCCTCGAAGGATTTATTGCGCACGTTCGTTCCCCTCGTTGGTAGACGCTGTGAAACTGAGACATGATAGCATTACGGCACTTTTCCTGCGCGCTCGGAGTAAATAAAAAGGTACCCGGTAGCGGCGAGGTCCAGAAGTTCCCCGAGTTGCGGCTCCGCGCCGGGGTAGCGGGAAGGCCAGAGAGCAGTTGGCCAAAGCAGAATGCGAAGATCGAGGCACTGCGCGATCCGGAGAGGGCGTCTTTTCGGCGATCCACGGATAGGGTCACTGCCATCCTCATGGAAAGGCTTGGCCCCTCTAGCCAAACCGTGCGCGCCTAATTTGTCCGGCTCAATATCGATGGCTGCTTTTGGCGTCTCATGAATTACGGCTTTCCACCCTGAACATTCGTTGGTTGAAAAAAACCGCACGTCGACCAGATGCGCATTCTCGGACGCTAGATGCGCTTCATCTCGATCCCCAATCAATCGTCCGTCGCCAAGGCCTTCACAGACTTCGACGACGACCGGATGAAGCCCTTGTCTTAATTCGACCGCGTCGTCGACGTGATGGAAGACCTGGTGAAATCTGGTCGATCGCTATTCCGAACGGAAGGACAGCGCCGAAGAAATGTCAAAACGTTGAATCAAAGGTTTATCTGACTGCAAGCGGGCTCTGCCGGCGGCCGCGCAGCGCGCGCGGTCGCCTACTGTTACTTATTTTCAGCGCGGGATCAGCACTTGGCCGGCCCCCATTGGGTGGTCCGGTTTGAATGTTAGTGCATGACGAGCTGCGGCGCCAATGCCGGGGTGGCCGGCGAAGCTGGTCCGGATTGCGCAGCCGGCCATAGAACGGCTTCTGGAGCGGGCGGTTTATAGCCC
>NZ_JAGRPM010000077.1 GCF_019449565.1 Rhodoblastus sp.
CAAGGTGGTGGCGCCGGAGCTTTACATCGCGGTGGGGATTTCCGGCGCGATCCAGCATCTGGCGGGCATGAAGGACTCCAAGGTCATCGTCGCCATCAACAAGGACGAAGAGGCCCCGATCTTCCAGGTCGCCGATTACGGCCTCGTGGCGGATCTCTACGCCGCCCTGCCGGAGTTGAACGAAGAGCTCAAGAAGATCGGCCGTTAGGATAGATGCGGCGGCGGCGATTGTGACCTATGATCGCCGCCGCTTGCGTGAACTGGTCGGGAATGGATCATGACCTTCGAAATTCGTAAAATCGGCATCGTCGGGTCAGGTCAGATGGGCAGCGGCATCGCGCTGGTGAGCGCAGCCGGCGGTTTCGACGTCGTCATGAACGATATTTCCGAGGACAGAATCAAAGAGGCCATCGCCAAGATCGACGGCAATCTGAGCCGTCTGGTCGAGCGTGACGCCATGACTGCAGCTGATAAGGCGGCGGCCATCGCACGCATCAAGCCGGCGCCCGCCTTCAAGGATCTCGGCGACGCGGATCTGGTCATCGAAGCCGCCACGGAAAACGAAGAGATCAAGCGCAAGATCCTCTCCGAAGTATGCCTGTCGATGAAAAAAGATGCGGTCATCGCGACCAATACATCTTCAATCTCGATCACCCGCCTCGCTTCGACCACCGATCGTCCCGGTCGTTTCATCGGCATACATTTCATGAATCCCGTTCCGCGCATGCAGCTGGTCGAGCTGATTCGCGGCATTGCGACCGATGACGAAACCTTTTCCGCCGCCCGCGTCTATATCGAGAAGCTCGACAAGACGGTGACTGTTTCCGAAGATTTTCCGGCCTTCATCGTCAATCGCATCCTGCTGCCGATGATCAATGAGGCGATCTACACGCTTTATGAGGGCGTCGGAACCGTCGACGCCATTGATACGGCGATGCGCCTCGGCGCGAATCACCCCATGGGTCCGCTGCAGCTGGCCGATTTCATCGGCCTCGACACCTGCCTTTCGATCATGCAGGTCCTGCACGAGGGCCTGGCAGATTCGAAATACCGGCCTTGCCCTTTGCTGGTGAAATATGTCGAAGCCGGCTGGCTGGGCCGCAAAACCCAGCGCGGCTTCTATGATTACCGTAGCGGCGCGCCGATCCCGACGCGATAAAACGCCGCATACGCAGGAAAATCACTGGAAAGTCTTCACAAAGGCGTCATGCCCTATATACATTATCCGCATCCGAGATCAGGCTTTTCAAACGAGTCGATTTGCAGGGGGCGGCCAATGAATGGTCAGACGCAGCCGATGCCCAAGCCGGGGTTTCGCCCGGGGCGCGCCGTTTTGTCCCTTGATCCCTTATTCCCCGACTCCACGCGCGCCGCGCTTCATCCCTGGAAAGGGAGGGCGGCGTGACCGCCGCGTTTCTGCATAGGCGCCAACGGGCGCCGGTTGCGGAAACGGCGGGCGCCGAAGCTGCGCCCAACAGACTCTCTTCCTTTCGGTCCAGCGACCGGACGATGATCCTGACATCGGCGGGAGCTGTAACGCACGCCCATGCCATTCGAAAACGGCGGAGGGCTTCATGAACGCCCATGTCGCCAATCTTCGCACGCTGGTGCTCAACGCCGACATGCAGCCCGTCAGCTGGGCGCCCCTCTCGATATGGAGCTGGCAGGACGCCCTCGTCGCCCTGCTGAAGGGCAGGGTCTATCCTGTCGCGACCTACGAAGACGTCGTGGTGCGCTCCGCAAATAAATCCTTCGAGGTCCCTTCGGTCGTCGCCCTCAAGGCCTATCATCGCCGCAAGACCATCGCCTTCACGCGCTACCACGTCTTTTTGCGCGATGAGTTCACCTGCCAATATTGCGGCAGCAAGGCCCTGGCGAAGGATCTGACCTTCGATCACGTCATCCCGCGCTCGAAGGGAGGCCAGACGACCTGGTCCAATATCGTGGCCTGCTGCCAGCGCGACAATCTGCTCAAGGCCGATCTGACGCCCAAACAGGCCGGCCTGAAGCTGCGGCGCGCGCCCTTCGCGCCGAGCCCCTACCAGCTCGACATGATCGCGCGGCGCCTGCCCCAGGCCAATAACGAGCTCCACAAGACCTGGAACGATTTTCTCTACTGGGATTCGGAACTCGATCGCTGATTTTTTGGCGCCGGCGGCCGAAATCTTCCGATTGAAAAGATCGCCGATTTTGCAATTATCCCAGTTCGGTGGATTTGCCGCCCACGACGCTTGGCTTTTCCGGTTCGATTCGGATTGACAGCAGGTCGTAGCGCGAATAACCCCACCGTCCGAAGGCCTTCGATCGGCTTGGCCCAGCCGGCGGACGACGACAAGGGGATTCCAAAAGTGGCGAAACCGGAACTCGGCAGTAAACGTCAGTGTCAGAATTGCGGCGTGAAATTTTTCGATCTCAATCGGGATCCCATCCTTTGCCCCAAATGCGGCGCGACCTTCCAGCCGCCAGCCTTGTCGCGCGCCGCCGCCCGCGCCGCCGCCGCGGAGGATGAAGAAGCGGATCTGCCCGAGGCCGGCGCTGAAATCGTGTCGCTTGAAGAGGCCGACGCCACTGACGAGAAAGTGGCTGCCGTGGTCGACGACGATGTCGATCTGGGCGACGACGCCCCGGACGACACCTTCCTCGAAGAGGAGGAAGAGGATAACGACGACGTCGCCGATCTCATCGACGGCGATATCGAAACCGACGAAGAGGGCTGAGGCGCCGCTAGGCGGGCGCGGTGCGCCGTCGTCATCTTCTCGTTCAGAAGAAAGCTCGCGCCGCAAAGGCGCGGGCTTTTCCGCTTTTTTGAACGATGTTTCGGGCCAAACTCCCCAAATTACAGCAAGGTCACGACGAAATTTTTTCGACGCGCAAATTTTTGTCCCTGGGCGGCTCAAAGGGCTTGTCCCCCCGCCGCCTTGCCGCTATACACCCGCCCACGCCTCGCCGTAACGCGGTCGCCTTCCCAAAGGCATGAGGTGGAAATGTGGGGCCATAGCTCAGTTGGGAGAGCGCTTCAATGGCATTGAAGAGGTCGTCGGTTCGATTCCGTCTGGCTCCACCAAAACACTTCCTGATCGCCTGAAATTTTTGCCGCCGCAAAGGCGGGCGCGGCGTCAGACTCCGCCGATTCGGCGTATTCGGACAATCAGATCGACGCCGACGACATCGAATCCTTCCGCGTCGGGCAGATTGAACAGCGGGATCATCGCGTCGGGCATGTCAAAGAGAAGCTTCGCGTCCTCGTCGTAGAAGTGGAAGTGAGAGCCCGTATTGGTGTCGTACCACACCGTCGCCCCATAGAGAGCGACTTCGCGCACAAGACCTGCTTTGGTGAAATCCTGGAGCCCCGCCTTTACGGTCTTGGGCGTGAGCGGCAGGTCCATAGCGTGCGGATTCCGACGAAGCCGGCCACGCATTCCAATAGGAAGCCGGCCACCTATTCCGATCTGAAGCCGGCCAGCGTTC
>NZ_JAGRPM010000078.1 GCF_019449565.1 Rhodoblastus sp.
CAGCGCCTCTTCCACCGCGATCTCGTCGAACGGGTTCATCGACATCTTGACGTTCGCCAACTCGACGCCAGACCCGTCCGTCTTCACCCGGATCTTCACGTTGTAGTCAACAACCCGCTTCACGGGCACCAGGATTTTCATGACGCTCCATTCCTCCGCAGTCTGCCAGCGAGATCCAACTATCCGCGCAACTCAAACTGCGGCGCGGCGGCTTTTTGGGCGCCGCGCCGCTCGAGAAACCAGGATGACTTTTTTGTGCGATCAGCGGCCGCCATTCCGCTTGCACTTTTCGCGGAAGGACTTCCGCGCCTTGCCATGCAGGCCCTGCGCGTCAGCCTGCTGCGAGCAGCTTTTCGAAACCGCCTGCCTGTTCGCATCCGCGGCGGGAGCCTGGGCGGCTGCGGGCGGGGCGGAGGGCCGGGGATTTACCGCGCCGCCGACGGGAGCGCCCGGAGCCGGCCGATAAGCGCCGGCGCCGGCGCCGGCCGGAATGTTAACCTGAGCCAGGGCTGCTCCGGCGAGCAAGGTCAGGACGCCGGCGAGCGGAAGAATTCGATTCAATTTCATTTTTTGCTCCATCGTTAAACAGAATTGGGTCCCGCGCACGGGATGTCCAAGGGCGAGGCGCCGCTCACGGGCTCAGAAACGAATGCCGGCGGAGAAGTTCACGAATTGACGGTCAGACGTATTGTCATAGGTGGCGACCTGAAGCGCAGGAGCCCAAACGACTTCGGCAAAATATTTCTTGCCATATTCGGCCCTGACACGGAGCGGCATCACGACACGTCCCTGATTGAAGACGCCGTCATAGGACCAGCCGGTGAGGTCCTGGATCAGTCCGATCGCCGGCATCACGCTCAAGCCCGGCGTCAGGACATTGTCGTAACGCAACTCGGCCGTCAGGCGATAGCCCGTGGCGTTCGCGGTGACATAACCCTCCTGGGTGCACTGGACCGCATTGCCTCTGCACGGAAAGCCCGCGACAGGCCCTTGACCGAACACTTCCGAGCGGCCGAAGCGCAGGCCCGGCGGCAGATCGTAGACCTGCTTGAGACCGAATTCCGCGCCGAGCGTCAACGTCGATGCGGAAAGGACCGACGGGAAGACCTGGCGAACGCCAAGGACAAGATTGCCGACCTCCAATCGATCATAGCCGGGGACAACGCCGCCAAGAGGCAGCGTATTATAGATGCCGCGCAAGGGCGACGGGAACTGCGGCCCGGCGACCACAAAGACGAGATCCGCCGCGTTGTAATTCACTGGCTTGTTCGGGCTATAGACATATTCGCCGTAAAGCGTCGTGCCCTTGATTTGCGTCGTGAAGTTGATTGTGGCTGAATCGACGGCGCCGAGGTAAGCGACGTTGTAGGCGGAGTTGAGACCGCCAGGATTGCCCAACAGCCAATAATTGGGGCCGGCCCGCAATGTCTTGATCGTCTGGCCGACAGGAGTAGGCTGATCGACATGGGCGTAATAGAGCCCAAATTTGGTGAATAGAGAATCGGCTGTATAGGAGCCGCCGGCGCCAAAATTCACGTCATTGGGAGTCGCCGCGCGTTTGCGATTGAGCGCGAAATCCACTGCATAGGACGTCGGATCGGCCAGCGCGGGGCTGAAAAAGACATTGTTGCAGCCCGGCGCGGCCCAGTCGGCGTACGAGAAGAACGAGCCGCAGCCGGGCACCACGCTTCTGGGCCCCTGGAACAGCAGGAAGCTTTCAAAAATGGCCTTGTCTTGCAGGAAGCCCAGGCGGCTGTAAACGCCGGGTGTCGGGATCGTCAATTCCGCAGCCTGGGCGCCGGGCCGGACGACCGCGGAATAATCGACAGCGTTGACGGCGTAGAACAAGCCGCCCGGGATCGCGGTCGACAAGCCCCACGGGATATTGATCTCGCCGATACGGCCTTCGAAGCTCACGCCATCGAATTTCTGCTTGGTATAGGCGTAGGCTTGCTGAAACGCGGCGCCGAAAGGTCTTTCGCGCGCATCAAAACCCGCCTGACCCAGCGGAGTCCCCGCCGAATATCCATTAGCATAATTGCCCCACGGGACGTCCTGATAGGCCTGGGTAAAGTCGCCCCAAACCTTGGCGGTCACGAAGACGCCGAAATTCTGATTATGCGCGTCGATCGTGGCATAGGCTTTGGCGACGCTCGAAACGGCCTGCCCCTGCCCATGGTTCAGATTGCCGTCGTCCTGGTTGCTGCCGCTGGTCGCCGTCGCGGGAACGCCCATCTTCTTGCCGTTGGGCGCAAAGATCAGCACGGGATCGCGCGGCGCCGTCCTGATTTCGGAGCCCGCCGTTGCGGCCCCCGAAAAATTGACGTCGAATTCGCCAACCTTGAACTCCTCAGCGCGCACTTGCGGCGCCAGGATCGCGACGACCGAGCAAGCGACGCCCGAAAGTAACGCTGCGCGCAGAGTCGCCGCGACCCAAGTATTTGGAACCGTTTTATTTTTCATTTTTCCACCCTGAACGATTTTTTTATTTATTTCCGGCAGCGCAGATCATTTTGACCGATCCGCGTCAAAATTCAATGACTTGCGATGGCTTTGGCGAAATTTTCCTCGCCGAAAAGCTTTGCGGCGTTCCGCTTATCCTGCGCGGCGATCTGCTCGCGAACATGTCTCACGTCGTCTTCGTAGGTCTTGACAGCCAGCATGAACATGACCGCGGCGACAATGGAGAACATCGGCATGAAAACCATCGTCGCCTCCAGCCCCCAATGGTCGGACGCAGCGCCAGCGATGAGTGGACCCGCAGCGAGACCGAGCAAGTTCTGGAACAACGACAGCACAGACGCTCCGGTCGCACGAACCGAGGGATGCATCACATTGAGAACGACGGCGGAGACTGGGCCGACCGTGCAGGCGGCCAGGAAAGCGCCCAGCACGACCAAAACGAGCTGCGCGTTCGCTGTTGTCACGATGCCCAAGCCCGGAGCGGCGAAGGCCACCACAAGCGTAGCCATGGACACGAGGCTGAGCGCCGCGATGACATACAGCTTACTGGTCAAGGCTCTCCGGCCAGCGCGGTCGGCGACATTGCCCCAGATCACGCTACCAAACGCGCCGGCGAGGACGACGAGGGCCGCCTTTGCCCCGGCCTGGTCCGCCGGCATGCCATAGGTCCTGTTCAGGTAGCTCGGCAGCCAGGCCCAGAGCGTGGAAACCACGATGAGCTGCGCCGCGCCGCCGAGGCAGACCCACAACATGGTCTTCGGCCGGAAAATGGAGATTGCGATCTGCTTGGCGGTCGCAATGGCGTCGCGGCGCGCCGATCCTTCATGGGCGACGAGGTCGACCGTCCGGTAGTCTTTGACAAACATGTACAGAAGCGCAAGCGCGAGCCCCGGAATGCCGACGACCCCGAACGCCGCCTTCCAACCCCAGCGGGCGGCGATAAAGCCGCCCAGAACGACGCCAAGGACGGACCCCACCGAGGCCGATGCGAAAAAGCCGCCCAGCAACGAGGCATGCATGCGCCGCGGGAAATGACCCGCAATCATTGCGGCGCCGACCGAGCCGTAGCCGGCCTCGCCGAACCCGACCATAGCCCGCGCGGCGAACAGCTGACCAAAGTTTCCGGCAAACATGCAGGAAATGCTCGCGAGGCTCCAAACCAGGGCCATGCCGACGACCGACTTGACCCGGCTGAAACGGTCGGCGACCAGAGCCGCCGGAATTCCGAAGAGCGCCACGGTCACCGAGACAATTGAGACGAGCCCGCCAAGCTGGGTGTCGGTCAGTCCCCATTCCGCCTTGATGTGCGGAAACATCGTAACGATCACTTGCCGATCGACATAATCGAAAATCATGAGGCCGATGGTCATCGCATAGGCGAACCAGGCCTGGCGCGGTCCGAACAAATAGCTGTCCGGATCCGCGCGACCGGAGTCTGCGGATTGAATATGCATGGCGTTCCTCCCGAACGTTTTTTCTGAATCTCAGGGCGTCAATACAGTGGCGCCGATCGTCTTCCGCGATTCCATTGCTCGATGCGCTTCCGCCGCCTCCGCGAGCGGAAACACCTGGCCTGGCTCGCTGGCGATCTTGCCCGCTTCGACCAGGTCGAAAAGTTCCCTCGCCATATCCAGCATGTGCGCGCGTGGCGTCGCATAGTGGATCATCGCCGGGCGGGTCAGCCAGATGCTGCCCTTCATGGCGAGCACCCGCGTGTCGATGACGACCGGACCGGACGAGGTGCCATTGCTGACCAGGGCTCCGCGCGGCATGAGGCTGTCGAGCGAGGCCTCGAGCGTATCCTTGCCGACGGAATCATAGACGACAGGAACGCCCTTGCCGCCGGTGATTTCGCGCACGCGCTGGGCGATGTTTTCGCGCGACGCCACGATCGTATGCGCGGCTCCGTTCGCCTTGGCGGCGGCTGCCTTCTCGTCGGTGCTGACCACGCCGATCAACTCGACGCCGATGGCGCGCGCCCATTGGCAGGCGATCAGGCCGACGCCGCCGGCCGCGGCGTGATATAGGATCGTCTCGCCGCCCTTCAGCGGAAAGACCTGACGGAACAGATACTGGACCGTCATGCCCTTCATCATCAGCGTCGAGGCGGCGCGGTCGGAAACCGCATCCGGAATCGGGATCAGGACAGCGGCCGGCATGACGCGCACATCCGAATAGGCGCCCTGCGGTCCGAGCAGATAGCCGACCCGATCGCCAGGCTTCACATCCGTGACGTCGGGCCCCACGGCCTCGACGATTCCGACGGCGTCGGATCCCAGGCCGTTAGGCAGGGCCAGAGGATAGACCCCCGTCCGAAAATAGGTGTCGATGAAGTTGACGGCGACATAGGTGTGACGGACTCGCGCCTCGCCCGGTCCCGGTTCCCCGACCGCGACAGTCTCCAGCTTGAGGACTTCGGGACCGCCCGTCTCGTAAAACCTGATCGCGCGATTCATCTGCTTGCTCCTGCCGCCGCGTCGGCGCGGGACGTCTCGCCCTGTTCGCCTTTCGCCAGCTCACGAATAAAAACTTCCGCATCCGGCCATTCGCCATAGCCCGAGGCGGGATTGAGATGGCCGACCTCGCCGAGATCGACCAGCTGGCCGCCCCAACAGGCGGCCAGTTCCGCGGCGCGTTCGAAACGACCCAGCGGATCGTTGCGACTCGCCGCCACAATGCTCGGGAACGGAAGAGGATCGCGAGGGACCGGCAACCAGCCGCCCGCGCGCAAGTCCTCGATCGTCGGATAACCTTCCGGCATCGGCCGTTCGAAATCGGGCGGCGTCGCGAGCAGCGCGCCGAGGACCGGGTGGCGCGTTTGCGCCGCCCAATGGGCGACCATCACCACGCCGCCGCTATGGGCGACGATGATGACGGGCCCGTCGATCGCGCGAGCCTCCCGCTCGATCGCTTCGACCCTCGCCGCGCAATCGAGATCGGCGCGGCCCATCGGAGGAACCGTCCGCACGCGGTCGAGCCGCGCGGCGAGCAGCGTCTGCCAATGGGCGGGAACGTCATCCCGCAGGCCTGGTACGATCAGGATGGTCGGTTCGGTCATCGTCTCAATTACTCCGCCGCCTGCCGCACGACCCGCGCGGGCTGGCGGTTCGGCGCGAAGCCATTGCGGGCGAGCGTCTCATCGGCGTTGTTGTAGAACTCGCCGATGCGATAGATGCGGCGCGCCTCCTTGCCGTCGGCGATTTCGCGGCCGAATTCGCGCGAAAGACGGACAAGCTGCTCGATCTGCTCGACGCTCGACATCTTGCCGCTGCGGTCCTGCTTCCAGATATTGTCTTCGATGCCGCAACGGACATGCAGGCCCATGGCGAGCGCCATCATGTTGAGCGGCAGGACGTTCAGCATCGAGGTCTCGAGCGTCAGCACAGACCCATCCGGACACGCCCGGACGAAATTGGCGAGATTGTAGATATTCGGGGCGTCGAAGCCGCCGCCGATCGCGACCCAGGTCAGGATCAGCGGCACGTTGCAGACGTTGCGGCGCATCATCCGCTCCACCGTCTCGAGCTGCGCGATGTTGGCGAGCTGGAAATGGGTCTGAATTCCGTTGGCGCTGAGGCGACGGATATGCTCCTCGACCCATTCCGGCCCGGCGGGAATGGTCATCTCGCGATAGGCGCGGTAATTGGCCGGTTCCCCGAGCGACGTGCCGGCGATATCAGCCTCGCACATCTGCTCGACCACATTCATCTGGTTGCTGTTGATGGCGATCGTGACCTGGTCCGGCGCCGGCTTGAGGTCGGCCAGCATGTGGCGCGTGTCGTCGCTGAGCCATTTCGCGACCTCGCCCTCGCCTTCCGGCGCAAAGCTGATCGAGCCGCCAACCTGGAGGATCATGTCGGGAACGGCTTCGCGCAGGCCGGCGAGCAGTTCGTTGAACTTGCTCAGGCGCTTGCTGCCCTTGCCGTCTTCTTCGCGGACATGGACATGCAGGACGGTGGCGCCGGCGTTGTAGCAGTCGACCGCCTTCTGCACATGCTCGGCGATGCTGACCGGAATGTCTTCGGGGAAGTCGGCGGGCATCCACTCCGGCCCATAGGGCGCGCAAGTGATGACGAGTTTTTCCTGGTTTTCGGGAAACAGGGAACCATCGAGGAAGTTCATGAGCTTACTCTCTTGTTTTGAGTTGCGATTTTTCGAAGATTTGCTTCCGGCGCCTGGCCGGGAGCGGCGTCAGAAGGGCGTGTCGCCCATGATGCCGGCGCGCTCCATCTTCCGATGGCACGGCGGGTAGTCCATCACCGCATAGTGCTGCGTGGAGCGGTTGTCCCACATCGCCATGCTGTTGGGCTTCCAACGCCAGCGCACCTGATATTCCGGGATCTGCGCCTGGCTGATGAGATAGTGCAGCAGCTGGGCGGCGCCCGGCGCGTAGTCCTGGCCGTAGCGGACGTTTTCCGGCGTGTGGAAATTGGTGAAATGGGTCGCGAACGCGTTCACGAACAAAACCTTTTCGCCCGTTTCCGGGTGGAGCCGAACGACAGGATGCTCGGCGTCGGGGAACTGGGAATGCAGCGCCCGGCGCTTCTCGATGGGCATCGCCGCGCCGAAGGAGGCTTCGATGCTGTGGCGCGCGCGCAGCCCGGCGATCCGGGTCTTGATGTCCTCCGGCAGGTTCTCATAAGCGAGGACCATATTGGCCCACATCGTGTCGCCGCCCACCGGGGGGCATTCGACGCAGCGCAGCACGCAGCCCATCGGCGGCTTTTCCCGCCAGGTCGCATCGGTGTGCCAGGCGTTTTCGTAACGGTCGTTGGGCGAATTCGGGTCCTTGTAAATGCGCACGAGCCCCGGATGATCCGGGTCGCTGCCCGCGACCGGATGGTCTTCGAGCTCGCCGAAACGCCGGGCGAAGGCGACATGTTCGGCGCGGGTGATGTCCTGATCGCGGAAGAACAGCACCTTGTGCTGCAAGAGCAGGGACTTGATCTCGGCCGCCAGGGCCGCGTCGCGGCTCGCTTCGCCAAGGTTGACGTTCTGCAGCTCAGCTCCGATCGCACAGGTGAGCTGCTCAACGTGGATGGTCGCGCCGAGAGACGACGCCGGCACAATGGCCGGAGCGTTGACAGTCGTCGGGTTGGCTGCGGTTGCTGTCATTGGAATTCCTCCCTGCCGGGCGGCGGCGCCTTTCTCACGAGGGCTGTCCGGTCCGGCGTTTGATCTCGATTTTTTATAAATCAGCGCCACGAACGCGTATCCCCCCCACGACGGGGGGGAACCCTTCCGTTTCAGGGGGGAATGAAGGAGCGAAGGTCATTGCCGGTCGGCCGACGGCACGGCCGGACAGAGAGCGGGCTGCTTGATCTAAGCAATTGTTTTTAAAGATATTACTAGCGCTAAAATCTAACCTAATGCAAACTTGCGATCGAAGTCAAAGCTCTTGCGTCAAAAATCCCAGCAGGCGCGCGCGCATGACAACCTGTTTGCGCGAAAAAGCGTTCAGCTTGGAAAAGAGGTTTTTGACATGCCACTTGATCGTTTCCTCGCCGACCTGCATGGCGAGGCCAATTTCCTTGTTCGAGAAATTCTGGGCGAGCAGTTCGAGAACCTGCCGCTCTTTCGGCGTCAGCGCCGAACTGGGCGCGGCGCGTCCGGCGGTCGCCGAAGGCGGGACGGCCGCCGCGGTGCGCGGCTTTTCGCCGAGCCGCCGCGCCGCTTCTCCTCCGTCGCCGCCCACGACCTCTTCGACCCAGGCGCCGAGCGCGGGGTGGGCGTCGGCAAATACGCGCTGCAAACCATAGGACCGCGCGAGATCGACGGCTTCCTTCAGCATGTCTGCTGAATCCCGGCCCATCTGGGATAGAACGAAAGCGCGCAATCCAAGGAGCTCGATGCGCAGGCGACCCATCCGCGTCTTTTGGGCCACTTCCTCCGCGCGCAGCAACGGCCCCAGGGCCCCGTCCCAGTCCCTAGCCGCGATCCTGGCGTAACCCTTTGCCGTGTCGGCAAGAAGGGTCACGCTGCGCCGCCAGAGCCGTCCCTCGGGAAGGCTCCCTTCGGCCATCAGATCGTCGATACGAGCGCATAGGTCAGAGCACGTGCTGGCCCGGAAACGATGTGAATTCAAACGCGCCTGGTCGGCGAGGCTCGCGACGCAAAGTCGCGGCAGATTCCTGGCCTGGCCTATCGCGTGGAGACCGCCCAGAAATTCGATCGCCTGGTTTTCGGCGCCCCTGGCCCATGCAATCCGCCCCAACGTCCGATAGCCAAGCAGGACGGCTTCGGGGACGCCGCTGCGTTCGAGCACGTCCAGCCGATTGGCGAGGAGCGCCTCGGCCGCCTCCGGATTGCCGCTCTCCCAAAAAGCGGCGGCCAGCAGCGACGCCAACATGGCCGCGAGCGGATGCCGCCGCCCCAGCTCATCCTCGATTTGCGCGAGCTTGGGGGACAGCGACTGCTCGAGCGTCGAAACCTGTCCTTCCCAAAGATAACTGAGGCCGTGGATGAAATCGGTCCATCGGCTCAGATAGGCGTGGGCGAGGCCGGCTTCATATTGCGGGGCTTGCTTGAGCCGCAGGCGGGCCATAGGCGGATCGCCCTCGATCAACATTCGAAAGCCTGAACGATTGGCGTGAACATGCAGCAGGATCGGGT
Source organism: Rhodoblastus sp. (assembly GCF_019449565.1). Classification (GTDB taxonomy): domain Bacteria; phylum Pseudomonadota; class Alphaproteobacteria; order Rhizobiales; family Beijerinckiaceae; genus Rhodoblastus. The sequence goes on from NZ_JAGRPM010000078.1 coordinate 9,076, forward strand.
CCCGCAGGGGCGGCGCTTGGGCCCACGGATCATGTAGACGGACGAAAGCGTCGGGATCGTCGGCGAAAACCGCCCCTCCGCTCAGGATCAGCCCGCATTCGCACCTGAGGGCCTCGCTCACGTTCGGCCTGGCCAGAAGCCGCGAGACGACGTCGCTGACCTCGCCATGCCTTTCGCTGATAGCGAGCGACCAGGCTTTGGTCAGGAGTAGTCTGGGACGCTTGTCCAGCTCCTCGGTTTTGATCCGCGCCAGCAGATTGTCGACGGTCCCCTGCCGCCCTCGATGGATCAGCGCTTCGTAAAGGCTCCGCTCCGCCAGTTCGTAAGCTCGCTCACTGGCGCCAGAGCCGAAAGCGTGAAGCGCGGCCGCTTCGGCCATGCCGCGCTCCGCCAGCCAAAGCGACGCCCGCGCGTGAAATTCGCTCTGCTCCGCGGCGGGAAGACTGGAGAAGCGGCGCCGGAGTTCATTGCGCACAAATGAGTGCATTCTGAACCAGCCCGTGTTCTCCGCCGCGACGAATACCGCCGTGTCGCTGGAAATCCGTTCTATCCGGCGACTTTCGTCGTCCGATCCGAGGACGAACCGGCAAAGGTCGGGATGCAGGTCGTCGAGAATGGACACGTGCGTCAAAACGGCGAGGTCCTCGGGGTCCAGGTCCGCCAGCAGAAGTCCGAGGAACCGGGAATGCGAGAATCCCCCGCGCCTTTCGAGGCCGGCGACTTCGGACTGGGGATCTCCGCTGCGCCCGATGATTGACAGCGCGAGTTGCAAGCCCAAAGGCCATCCTTCGGTGAACTCCTGCAGCTTCGCCGCGATTTCGGGGCCTGCCGCCGCGCCAAAGCGGGACCGGACCAATTGCGCGGTTTCGTCGAGGCGAAACTGAAGGATCTGGGAGTCGACGACGGCGCATTCGCCATAGGCGGCGAGATCGTCGATCCCAAGCTTGCAATTCGCCCGCGTCGAGATGACCAGCCGCAGATTGGCCGGGAGGTTTCTTGCGAGATAAGCCAGGGCGTCGAGTGACGCCTGAGGCAGAAGGTGCGCGCGATCCACGATCAAGACCGAGCTGGCGGCGCTCTGAACGACTTCGGCGAGCCAAAGGGTGACGTTTTCGAGACCTCTCGCGCTGGCGGACTCGAGCAGCGCGTGGCCGAATTTCGGTCGCCCGCAGCCCAATCGAAACGCCAATACGAGCGCCTGCGCGAAGCGCTGGGGCTCGTCGATGTCCTGCGCCGTGAGCCAGGCCACAACTTCGCCCGCGGCGAGAAACTCGCGCCGCCATTGCGCCAATAGCGAGGTCTTGCCGAACCCCGCCGGCGCCTCGACAAGAATGATTGGCCTCTTGATATCCTCGTGGGCGCCGAGGGAAAGTCGGGGCCGAACCTGTAAGTTTTGCGGCGCGCGCGGAGGCGTCACCTTGAGGATCAAATCGCCGGTATCATCGCCCGGTTCGTTGGACGGATGGCCCATTCGCGAAGCATAACGGCTTCCTGAAAAAATAACAGCGCCGGTCGAGCGTTTTGCGCACGGCGCGCTGATCGGGGCCGCGGCCTATAAACATTGGCAGCGATTGACCCTTGATCGGCGTCATTTAAGCGCCGAACATGTTTCCGATGACGATATCTGGAAGCAAAAGCTCCAGCCGCTCAGCTGTCAAACCAAGGCGCAAACGGTCGACTGGCCATAAGGCGGTCCCGGTGAGGGCAGCGGCGCAAGACCCCGCGATGCTTCATTCCCACGCCGCCGCCTTAGCGGCCCCAATTGGCCAAGCCCCACTGGCGCGTCGAAACGGCTTGCTCCGTTCTGACCGCAATCTGGGAGGAAGCCATGTCCGAGAAAAAGCCGAAACCAACGCGGGGAACCCTGTAGTCAAGGACTGTAGGCTCGGAAGCCCTGATTTTCCTTAGTCATTGGCGCGCCCAAGGGGAATCGAACCCATGTTTTCGCCGTGAAAGGGCCATAACTTAATCCAAAAACGTCCATCAATGTCGATATAAGTGTTTGATATTGTGCACGCTATTTTGAGACCCATCCAAGGCCGCCCCGGGTTGTGCAATAATATCCACGCCCATATATTGTACAAAATATTGCACAAACCATAGGGGGGCGACGATGCCGCGAGCTGTGAAAGACGCCCGGCTGGAATCTCGAACAGCGCGGGCACAGTTGAAGCCCAGCGGACAGCCTTATTACCGGTCAATCGACGCGGGGCTCCATCTCGGTTATCGGCGCGGCAAGAAGGCGGGGCGCTGGGTCATGCGCCGATACGTCGGCGACGAACGCTATGTGGTCGAAACGATAGGCGTGGCCGACGACCTCTCGGACGCCGATGGCGTCAAGGTGCTGTCCTATCGTCAAGCGCAAGCTCGATTGCGGGAGTTTGCAGGGGAGCGCAACAGGCTCGACGGCGAGGATCCGACGATCGTGTCCCAATTGGTGGTGTAGCTGACGGTGGGCTCCGTCGTTTTCCAGGCCGAGCCGGGACGTGTCAGGCGGCCGCGACTGGCAGGCTGACGAGTGGATCATCGCTCAAGGGCGCCATTGTCTCAAGCGTCATGTA
>NZ_JAGRPM010000079.1 GCF_019449565.1 Rhodoblastus sp.
AGCGCCGGATAACGCTCAATAACGCCATGTCTATCACTCCAAAGACCCCCGCTGACGCCAGCCGGGAGAAGTTCAAACATGGGTCAAATCTCAGTGGAAATGCCCGCCCAAAGCGGGTCAGTTCTCAGTGGCAATCAACATGTTGGAGGCAGAACGCAGAACATTGTCGCGTGCGGCATTTATTGTCAGGCGTTCGCTTTGCTGGAAGCCGGAAGGCTAACTTGCTCAAGCAACCATCGCTGAAGACAATCGACATGGCGTGGATTTCGTGGGTTCGATCTGCGCACCAAATAGTAGGCTTCGGCGAGGTCGATGATGGCGCCGAGTTGGACGAGGCGGCCAGATGCGAGGTGACTTTTGAGGTAATGCGCATCGGTTAGGACAACACCCGCGCCGGCCAAGGCAGCCTCCAAAGCCTGCGCGCGATTCTCCACGATCACCCCTCCTTGCGGAGGATCTTCCTCCATCGCGGCCGCGTCCCACCATCGCGCCCAATCCCGATAACGCGTTCGAGCGCGAATAATGCGCCAATCCGATGGCGCGATCGTCGCCAGCCCCGGCACTGCCGCCGGCGTCAGGGTTTCATGAAACAGGAGTTGCGTACCCTGACCAGGCCAATCGCCCAGGCCGTGGCGGATGGCGCAGTCGACGTCCTCCTCCTCCATGTCGACCACTCGCTGTGTCGAAAAAACTGCGATTTCGATGCCCGGATTGCCTTTCTGGAACTCTGGAAGGCGGGGCAGCAACCAGTTGGAGGCGAAGGTGCTCACGGTGCTTAGCCGAACCTGGTTGCGTCTGCGCTGCAGAGGCGCAACAGCGGCTTCGATTTTCTCTAGCGCGTCACCCATTGCAGCGAGCAGCGCCACGCCTTCGTCGGATAGTGCTGACAGTCGTCCATGGGGCGTGATGAGCGTTGCGCCCAGTTCCGCTTGGAGATCGGCGAGCCGATGGGACAAAGCCGATCGAGAAATACCGAGCGCTTCCGCGGCGGCGCCATGGCGTCCATGCCTCGCCAATGCGGTCAGGGCAGCCAATCCTCGCAGAGAGGGCAAGTTCGCAGACATGTGCAAGTTCCTTCCCGTCGCCGAGCCTGGTTGAAGAGCGAGCGTAGGATAGTTGAAATTAACTCACCAATATTTGGATTAGTAGGGGTTTAATCTCATCGATGGAATCACCGGAGAACAGTCGAATGAGCAATGCCGCGCAGCCCCCCATGTTCGCGACCGACATCCCGCCTCGGCGCAAGCCATCAAACTATCCAGCCCCTTTAGCTCAGCATGTATCTGGGCGGCAGAAGCGTCAGTTGGGCGACGTCTTCGGACTGACCCACTTCGGCGTGAACCTGACCAGCCTTGCGCCCGGGGCTCAGTCGGCACTGCTGCATCGGCACACGCACCAGGACGAATTCGTTTACGTCCTAATAGGATCGCCAACGCTCAGGACCGACGAAGGCGAAGTGCTGCTAGCGCCGGGCATGTGCGTTGGCTTCCCCGCGAATGGCCAAGCACATCACCTCATCAACCGCACCGCCGAGGACGTGCAATATCTGGAGGTGGGCAACCGGTGTAATGATGATCGGGGCGAATACCCAGAGGACGATCTGGTCGCCCGCTATTCCGATGGAGGGTGGACGTTCGCGCGCAAGGATGGCTCAGCCTGGTAGACAGCGACCGGGAACACAGAAGGCCGAATGTCAGATGAGTGTCCGGTTGACGCTCACTCATATGGAACAAAGTTCACGGGTTTATGAAATCGCGACAAATATCGATCCGGCTTCATTTAGGCCGTGATAATCATTTTCCTTCGAGCCCCGGCAATAAGACTGCGCCTCTTCGTCGTGACGAATTCTGCCCATTTATTGTCCATTTCACCACTGGTCTTTCCATCGGCGAAAGGTGCAATCTCACCTTTCAGCAAATCGTGCCGCCTCATCGCCGAGGCAAAGCCACGGCGATGATTCCAAATGATGTCTATCGAACCTGGACGCGACGTTGAATGCAATGCCGTAAACGATGTGGACGACACGATGATCTCGCACATCAATCTTGGGGCGAGCGAGCGATCTCCTTGTCGCCAAACTGTTTCATGGCGCGTTGATAGCCGAACTCGGCTGGCGCCTTCGATTCTGGGATCCGGACGAAGGCCGGATACGCTGGCAGCCTGCCCATGCGGGTCGACCGTTTCTGCTTGTCGGAGCGCCAACTGACAGTGCCTACGTCAGGCATCTCGAGGGCAACAAAATCTGCATTTTGCTGTTATGCGGAGGCTGACTATTGGTCGTGATGTTGACAATTAATGGGTTTCACCACGGCTATTGCTTCCGGGCAGTAGAATTGCCGCTGGCTGCTTACCAGTGGTGACTCCAACTGAAGCCAAATGCACTCTCGACTAACAAGCGCCTTTCAAAGCGCAGTCGCTCAAGCAAAATTCGTGAGCAGGCAGAGATCGAAGAGCAGATGCTCGCAAGCCCAGTGATTTCACCCGATGGCGAAGAGGGGTCAGCGCCATGCCTGACAAAGAAAGCGAAATGACCGAACAAGCCAGCAAACCGCATAACTCCTTTGTGTTGATTATCCACGAAGTGGCAGACTATGCGAAATGGAAAACCATCTTCGAGGATGCCGCCGAGATCCGACGGCAGGCGGGCGAGATCGAGTACCAGCTGCTAGCCGATGAAGCTTACAATTGCAGGGTCGTCCATTTCTCCCGCTGGACATCGTTGGCTGCAGCCCGCGCGTTTTTCGAGTCACCCGAACTCATCGAAATTCGTCGCATGGCGGGCGTTCGTGCGCCTGATTTTATCTATCTCAACCAGCTCGAAGCAGGGACCCTCTAACGAGATGCTCCAAGACCTTCGTCGTTGATTTGCCGAGGAGACCGCCATGTCTGTTCACGATGGGATGAAGCGCCTGACGGCCCCCGATATTTACGCCCGCAAAGGGGGCGCGAAGATTGTCGCGTTGACGGCTTACCATGCTTGGTCAGCAAAGCTGGCGGATCCGCATTGCGATATTCTCCTAGTCGGCGATTCGCTTGGCAATGTTCTCTATGGGTTTGAGACAACTCTCCCGGTGACTCTCGACATGATGATCATGCACGGTCGAGCGGTTGTTGCAGCTTCACGTCGGGCCTTGGTGGTCGTCGACATGCCCTTCGAGTCATATGAGCGGTCCAAAGAACAGGCCTTCTCGTCGGCCGCGCAGGTCATGCGGGAGACTGGTTGCGGAGCTGTCAAAATTGAGGGCGGCATTCATTTTGGTGAGACGATCGCGTTTCTAACCGCTCGCGGGATTCCAGTCATGGGGCATGTGGGACTTACGCCTCAATCCATTCACACGATCGGCTCGTTCCGTGCACAGGGAAAAGAGGAGGCTGCCGCCTTGGGGGCCTCCAATGAGATGGGGGCTATCGAGGCCGATGCAGCGGCGGTTGTTGCTGCGGGGGCCTTCTCCATCGTCATGGAGGCGATCGTTGAACCCTTAGCTCATCACATCAGCAAGAATACGCCAGTTCCCACCATTGGTATCGGGGCGAGCGCTGCGTGCGATGGGCAGATTCTCGTTCTGGAAGACATGCTTGGCATGACGAAGCGAACAGCCCGATTTGTGCGACGTTTCGCCGAACTCGGCTCTGAGATCGATGCCGGAATCGCGGCTTATTCTGCAGCTGTCAAAAATGGGACATTCCCCGGTCGCCAGAATCTTTATGGAGTGGAGTTGTTGAATTTCATTGGGGACTGACCCGGGAAGGCGCGGAATTTCCGTCGAAAAGCGAAGCACGTTTTGAACGATCCCTGCCTGCTTTCAGTGGGGGACGGAGCGTAGATAGGCGGACGAGGCGGAATGCAGTGGGGCGCGAAGTCTGTCTCCCAGCTGTGGGCCGTGTATCGCCATGCCACGGCGGCCGTGACGTCAGACTGCCTCGGGCGCCCCGCGAATAAGCATCCCGATCCGCCGCCGGCAGGCCGAGTTCACGATAGCTCGCCCTCCACGCGCTCAACGGCTTCGATGGCCGCTTCCACATTGACCAAGACTTCACGCGCGAAAGCCGTTGGGAGGACGCGATCGCGGGTGCGCGACAGCAAAGAAGAGCTGCCGACTCGGCGCAACCGTCTTTGGCGTTAGCCATCTGACTTAAGGAATGGCGATTCGGGACATAGTTGATCAGGGTTCACCAGCGCATGAAAATTTCAAATTTGCTCTGGATCCATGCGCGGGGAAATATGCGCCAGCAACAGGGTCAAGTGGAAAGCCGGCGTGAACGACATGGATCTTCAATCTTGGAAAAAACTTGCTCGGGAGTTGAAGCCCTGTGGCGACGCAATCATCAATGGAAAGGCAGTTGCCGCCAAATCGGGCGAAGTCTTCGACAGCTTGAATCCAGCCACAGGCGAAGTCATCGCACAGGTCGCGGCTTGCGGAGACGTCGATATCGATCTGTCGGTACGGGCCGCCCGCATGGCGTTTGACGACGGGCGTTGGTCGGGCAGGTCGCCCGCTGAGCGAAAGGGCGTATTGTCGAAGCTTTCGCAATTGATCGTCGCTCATCGCGACGAACTGGCGCTCTTAGAATCCCTCGACATGGGAAAGCCCATCCGGGACGCGCTGGCGATCGACATTCCCGGCGCCGCAAACGCGTTCGCCTGGCACGCAGAGGCCATCGATAAAGTCTATGGCGAAATCGCCCCGACAGCCCGTTCCAGTTTGGCGCTCGTATCACGAGAGCCCGTCGGTGTTGTCGGCGCGGTCGTGCCGTGGAACTTTCCCCTGCTCATGGCTTGTTGGAAGGTTGCGCCAGCCTTGGCGACAGGAAATAGCGTGATCCTCAAGCCCGCGGAGCAGTCGTCGCTCACCGCAATCCGATTGGCGGAATTGGCATTGGAGGCCGGCCTCCCGGAGGGCGTTTTCAACGTCACGCCGGGCTATGGCGGGGTTGCGGGAAAGGCGCTCGGACTACATGACGACGTCGACTGCTTGACTTTCACCGGATCGACTGCGGTCGGCGCCATGTTTCTCGAATATGCGGCCCGGTCAAATCTGAAGCAGGTTAGCCTCGAGACCGGCGGCAAGTCGCCTCACATCGTGTTTGCGGACTGCTCCGATATCGAAAGGGCGGCTCAGGCCGTCGCGTTCGGGATTTTTTTCAATCAAGGCGAGGTCTGCAACGCGGGTTCCCGTTTGCTCGTCGAGGCAGGGGTCAAGGATCGCCTCATGCGGGGCGTCCTTGCCCATGCGGCGCAGTTGCAGCCGGGTGACCCCCTGGACGTCCGGACACGGATGGGCGCCATGGTCGATGACCGTCACTGCGACCGCGTCATGGAATTCATCGGCGCTGGTTTGTCCGAGGGCGCAAGAATCGTAACTGGCGGCCAACGCGCAACCGTCGCCGGGCGCGGAAGTTTCATTCAGCCGACGGTCTTCGACGGTGTCACTCCGAATATGACGATCGCCCGCGAGGAGATTTTCGGACCGGTTCTATCGGTGATGACATTTGAAAGCGAGGCCGAGGCCGTACGATTGGCGAACGACAGCCGGTATGGCCTCGCCGCAGACGTCTGGACAGCGAGCCTCGATCGCGCTCATCGCATGGCCCGGGCGCTTCGGTCCGGGCTCGTGTGGGTCAATTGCTATGATGTCGGCGACATGAGCGTGCCGTTCGGGGGAGTCAAGCAATCGGGGTTCGGCGGGCGCGACCGCTCGCTGCACGCTTTCGATCAATACACCCAGCTCAAAACGACCTGGATCCGCATCAACGACAAAGCCCAAGCATAAAGGAAATCGACATGACAGACGTCGTCAATTGCGCCATCAGCGACGGTATCGCCATCTTCACCTTGAACCGTCCCGAAAAGCTGAACGCCATTAACTTCGAGGTCATCGAGACGCTATTGGCGCTCTTGGATACGATCGAGCGGGACCCGGAGGTCAACGCGGTGATCGTGACCGGCGCTGGTCGCGCATTTTCCGCTGGCGCTGACATTGCCGAATTTTCGACGGTGGTCGCCCAAGGGACCGTGACCGCGTTGAGGGAGTTCGTCCGTCGGGGTCAGCGCTTGACCGCCCGTCTGGAGAACTATCCCAAACCGATCATCGCCGCTGTCAACGGTCTGGCCTTCGGCGGAGGCTGCGAGATTACGGAAGCCATGCATCTGGCGGTGGCGAGCGAGCATGCGTCCTTCGCGAAACCGGAAATCAACCTGGGCTTCCCGCCGCCGTTCGGAGGCACCCAGCGGCTGCCGCGCCTGGTTGGGCGTAAGCGGGGGCTCGAATTGCTGCTGACCGGCGATCCCATTTCCGCCGAAACGGCTCAGTCGATCGGTCTTGTCAACCGCGTCGTCCCCCACGCGGAATTACTCGACGCCGCGAAGGGGCTGGCCCGGCGCATAATGGAAAAGTCTCCCCTCGCCGTGGCGGCCACGTTGGGCGCCGTCACGCGCGGCCTTAACGTTTCCATCGACGAGGGGCTGGCCATCGAGGCGATGCACTTCGGATTGGTGGCGCCGACTGAAGACATTCGGGAAGGCATTTCCGCCTTTTTGGCGAAACGTCCCGCTCGCTTCATTGGCCGCTGACGGGCGCGAACCCGCTCTGCGACGGAGACGCCGGCCGCGCAAATCGTCACCCGGCGGAGTCACACAATTCCGTTGTCACGGCGCCCTTCGCACCTCAGACTGCCGAAAACGAACGCAGAAGCGAAATCATGGCCTACCGATTGCCTCCATTGAACACGCTACGGCTCTTTGAGGCGGCCGGACGGCATCTCAGCTTCAAATTGGCGGCCGAAGAGCTGGGCGTGACGCCAAGCGCAGTGAGCCATGGCATCCAGACCCTCGAAGACTGGCTGGGCGCTTTGCTCTTCGCGCGCAACAACCGTACGCTGACCCTGACGGCGGCCGGCCTGACGTTTCTGCCCAAAGTCCGGGACGCGCTCCAGCAGCTCGCCTCGGCTGTCGAAGCTGTGCCGGGGCGGCGTCCGACGGGCCGCCTCGCTATCAGCGTCGCCCCCACCTTCGCAATCCGCTGCCTCGCGCCGAGCCTGCCCAGGTTCAACGCGCTCCATCCCGATATCCAGGTCACCGTCGATACGTCCCAGCGTCCGGTCGAGTTCCCGCGGGACGGCGTTGACTTCGCCATTCGCATGGGACGCGGGGATTGGGGCGATCTCTATTCCATTCGTTTGACATCGGAAAGTCTCGTTCCGGTCTGTTCGCCCAGACTGGCCGAGAGCATCCGCGCGCCCGGCGATCTCAAGGGCAAGTCCCTCCTTCATGTCGTCAACATTTCCGAGGATTGGGCCACATGGGCGGCCCTTGCGGGCGTTGGCGACTTCGAAGGAGAGGGCGGCCTGCGGATGGATAGTTTCCAGTTGGCCATGGAAGCCGCCGCGCAGGGGCTCGGAGTCGCCATTGGCCGACTGCCGCTGGTCAAATCAGATATCGATTCAGGCCGCCTCGCAATGGTTCTTGGACCACCGCTCCCCTGCGAAACCGCCCACTGGCTGGTTGCAGGCCGCGACTCGCTGGCGCGGCCGGAGGTCGTCGCTTTCCGCGACTGGATCCGTTCCGAAATGAAGGCTTTGTCTGCGCTCGCGCGGAAGCCGGAATGAAGAACGGGCGCTGGCGAACAGGTTTGGCTTCGTCGCGCGCCATCCACGAGCAGTGCGAGAGACGCGCGTTCGGTTGAGCGGCGCTCAACCGAAGCTGAGTCGAAGTCGCTTGCGGTCAGGCCCAGGATTCGGGAAGCTGTTGAACGATTTGGTTCATTAAAATCAATTGCATAGTCTTGTGATGGACCGAAATTCACTTCGATGGAGACTGGAATGCCTGTAGTCAATTTGACGTTGCCTAAATCCATGCCTGTTGAACGGCGGAACGCCGTCTCTGACGCCGTCCATCAAGCGCTGGTCAGCGAATTCGACGCGCCTCCGGATGGCAAGTTCCATATCGTCGCCACCTATGATTCCGAGAATCTGCTGAGGAGCGACAAGTTCCTCGGCGTGAACCGTGGCGACGACTTCATGTTCGTCCAGATCACGGCGATGAATGCTCGCTCCGACGACCAGAAGCGCTCCTTCCTGCGCGGACTTCGATCGAACCTCCTCGCATCCGCAGGCGTAAAGCCCCAGGACCTGTTCGTTCACATTCTCGATACCTCCAGCTCGAACTGGTTCTGCCTGAATCAGGCGTGCAACTGAAACGCCACATTGCCACACGCAACAGCTGCGCTCCCGACAGGGCAAGGATGACGCGGCAGGTTCGCGCCTTTAGCGCGCTCAGGCCTATGCCCATCGCTGATCGCTCATTATTGCGCGGGTTTTTCACGGCAAGCGAGGAGTGAGATGACGATTCATCCCCAATCCGCATCGGTGTCGCAGCAGACTGAAATCGTGCTGGCCTGCCGTGACGGCGTTGCTTTGCGCGGGCACTTCTGGCCGTGCGGAAGCGTCCGCCGGAACGGCGTAGTCGTGATCAATCCGACATTCGGCGCGCCGGCCCGGACTTATCATCGTTACGCCGCCTTTCTCGCGCGCCATGGATTTGATGTCCTCACCTATGACTATCGCGGCGTGGGCCTTTCGCGCCCGGACAAGTTGCGCGGATGCCGCTATCGCCTGCGGGAATGGGGCCTCTATGACTGCGACGCCGCGCTCGCTTTTTCGCAACGCATCTCGCCGGGCGCGCGCCTGATCGTCATCGGTCATGGTTTCGGTGGCTGTCTGCCGGGGCTTGCGCCCAACGGACTGCATATTTCGCGCATATTGACGATGGGAACGCTCTATGGGTCATGGGGCGATTACCCCCGCGATCAACGGCGGCGGCTTTTCTGGCAATGGCATGTGGCGATGCCCGCGCTGACGGCGCGTTATGGCTATTTCCCCGGCAAGCGCGTCGGCTTGTCGGAGGACTTGCCGAAAGGTGTCGCCAACGCCTGGAGTTTCCGGCGTAGAGACATCGAATTGAACCACCCCTCGCGGATGCGTCCCAGCGTGCGGGCAGGTTTCTCGTCGGTCATTGCGCCTATTCTGGCGATCGTCATGTCGGATGACGAATTCGGCGTGATAAGCGCGGCAAACAACGCGCTGAGGTATTATACTGACGCCGAGCGCCAGTCCATTCTGCTCGACCCGCAGGATTTCGGTTGCGAAAAAATCGGCCATTTCGGCATGTTCGAAACTCCGCGCGAAGCCGATCTTTGGCAAAAAACCCTTGGCTGGCTGCGCGATGGCGCCAACCCCTGGAGCGAAAGACGCTTCCGGTAGAACGAAGGCGCCGGGGCCTGACCGGCATATGAATTGGGCGGACGGAGACATCATGACGTTTCGCTCTGACTTCTCTCAAGCTGTAACGGGAAATGGCCATGACCACGCCGCAAGGCTTTGCTGAAAACAGAACAGAGCGCCTCCCCAAGCTGGCCGAGGGCGAAATGTCGGATGCGCAGCGCGCCGCCGCCGAAGCCATCGTCAGGGGGCCGCGCAAAGCGATTTTCGGTCCGTTCATTCCGTTGCTGCACAAGCCCGCGCTCATGGAGCGGCTTGGCGACCTTGGCGCGGTCCTGCGTTTTGAAAGCGGGCTGCCGGAGCGCATCCGCGAGCTTGTCATAGCGATGACCGCTCGCGCCACTGACAACCAGTTCGAATGGCAGACCCATGCGCCGCTCGCCCTCAAGGCCGGCGTCGCTCAGACAACTCTGGACGCCCTCGCCGCGCGCCGGGCGCCGCGCGATCTGCCCGCGGACGAAGCCGCCGCGCTCGACGTCGTGGCCGAAATCCTGCGCCACAATGGCCTGTCCGACGCCAGTTTCATGGAAGCCGAACGTATTTTCGGCTGTTCCGGCGTGGTGGAGCTGACGGTATTGATCGGTTATTTCGCAACGATCTGCTGGGTGATGAATATCGCCCGCACACCGGGTCCAGGAACCTATCCAGCCTTGCAGGCGACGCCGGCCTGACGTGCGGGCGCGAGCGAGGTTACGAGTCCCGAGCTGTCGACATCGCCGTCATAGTGCGTTTGTCTTGATCTACACTATGAGCCTGATTGATGCGGCAGACGACCGCCATGAATCTCACTGACGACCCAGGAAAACATTCCCTGTTCGGCTCGTCAGACGCCGCGACGGGCGGTGTTCAATTGTTCGTTCTATTCGGCAGATATCGACAAAAAACGATCGAAGGTTGAAGGGCCGGTTCAGGCAAGATTGTGTTGAAAAACTCATCCGTTGCCGCGCTGCGGGTGGCGTGATTCACTTCTCCTGCTGATTTGCGGGAGAAGCGGCGATGATGGGGGTACAGGCGGCAGCGGCTCGGTTGTTCTACGACTTCTGCCTTGATGACCAC
>NZ_JAGRPM010000006.1 GCF_019449565.1 Rhodoblastus sp.
CGCTTCAAGGCCAGCGCCGCAACCGCAAAAGGACGAAAGGAGAAAGCCAATGCCTTGACCAAAACCTGACCGCAGGAACATAAAAAGGCGGGTCACTTCTCAGTGAAAATCCCGGGTCAGTTCCAAACGGAAATCAACAGGCCGTTGCTGTCTCTGCCGAACTTCCCGCCGGCGGGATCGGCGGCATCCTCGGCAATTCCGGCAATCTCGAGAGCCTTGCTGTTCACATAGCTGAAGTGCTGGCTCGCCGAGAGCACGAACACCGGATTCTGGGGAGCGATCCTGTCGAGGTCCTCGCGCAGAAGCGCCCGATGTCCCGGCATCAGCGCGGTATCATATAGCTGGCCGATCACCCAATCGCCCGGCTTGGCCTTCGCGGCGGCAGCAGCGATCTTGGCGAGCACCTCGTCGGCATCCTTGTTGGCGAAGGGAGACAGATCGAGGAACAGGTTGAACGTCGACGACGATACGATGTGCACGTGCGGATCGACGAAACCGGGAAGGATCGCCTTGCCGGTCCGGTCAATCACTTTCGTACCGGGCCCCTTGCGCGCCATGACCTCCTTGAGGCTGCCGACGGCCACGATCTGCCCATTGGTCACAGCAACCGCCTCTGCGGACGGTTGCGCATCGGCGACCGTCACGACATCGCCGATCAGGATCGCGTCTGCCGGCCCCGCCTGAACCAGCGCGGCCTGAAACTGAAACAAAGTGTCGGGGGACCCCGCCAGCGCCAGGGTCGGCAAGGCCGAGGCCGCGGCCGTAACCGCCGTTGCAACCATCGCCTGTCGTCGCGTGAGGCCCATCCCGCGGCCAAAACTGAAGATTTCGGCGAGCGCTGGGTGGCCGCAACAACCGCAGTTGAAAAGCCGCATCTTGTCCTCGCTTCGCCAAGACAGTCCGACCCTACTAATACCAGCGGCGTTATAGGTCGTAAAGAAACGAACGTTGAAAGGCGCGCGGGGTAATAAGATTTAATTCGTCATCGTCCAGATGCCGACCAACAACCCCTTCGTTACGACGAACCCGTGAGGCCGAACGCCTCATGCGGCCCACGTGACGTGTGTCGGACGAAGTGCGAGACCAGCCGCTGGACGCCCACTTTGGCGATCCGCGATGACCGCTACACGTCGATCTGAGACGGTCAGCGAACATCGTGCGGATGACGCCTTCGAGCCGAACCCGGACAAAATCAGGCTTGTGCGGCGCGACGCTTGAAGCGGGTTCACATTCCGCCCGCGCCCGGCGCGTTCATGCCGCGCCAGTCCGGCGTCACGACCGCATTGGTCAAACTGCAACCTTCGCAGCCGGTGGGCGCGCGCCTATGCGATCGGACAGCGCTGGGCGTTTCCGCTTTGACCGATGGCGTTAGTACCGACGAACGCGTCGGCGGACGGTCCGGCGTGCAGAGCCGCGCGTGCCAACATAAACAGCTTTTTCGATTAACGGAGCGCCAACGTTCGTTTCCTGCAGCGCGCGAATCGGCAGGGCCGCGACGGGCTCGGCGAGAAGGGCGATGGCGGCAAAGGCGAGGAGCAGTTTCTTCATAATGGAAGCCTCCGGTAGTGGCGACAAAAGATGCGCGCCACGTCCTCGGCGGTCAACATCCGCTTACCGGACGGCTGATCTGGATCAAACGACACCCAAACACGACGACGGCTTCTTCGGGGGCCGTTTTTCGTTGCGGCTGGCGCGCGTAGCAGGAATCGGTCGGGGAAGCTGGCGAAAACCCGGCGACAGGGCTCGAAGCGTGAATTTTTATGTTCGGGCACGGACGCGCGAATTTTGCCGGAGTGACGCTCCGGTGACGCTCAGTCTCCCGTGATGCCGCTGCCGATTCTCTAGAAAACCCTGAAAAAACAATGGTGGGCGATATAGGGATCGAACCTATGACTCCACCCGTGTGAAGGGTGGGGTTTTGGTGCGGCGCGTACCAAAACCCTCTTGGCGTCAAATGAAAGCGGCGAAAATATATGGCAGCTTAAAAAGTGACGATGGCCAAAACAAAATTGATGCCAGGGACGCCTCGAATCGTAACCATTCGTTTTAATGCAATCAATGGGCAAGTCATCGTTTCGGAACGCGAAACGCCTTAATCAAAAACGCAGAAAGCTGGTAGGCGCGCCTAACGTGGGATCAGCTTGATTTCGGAGCGTCCGGGGCTGTCTTCTCACCGAGGGCCTCGACAATTAGGCGTGAGCCGCGAACCGCACGCACGCGAACGGGCGCGCTTTCCGGCAGTTCCGGCCCATCGGCCAGCCAGACTGTGTCTCCAACCCGCACCTTGCCGCTGCCGTATTGGATTGGCACCGCTACCGTGCCGCACAAGCCGACCATTGCGTAAGCGCGTTCGTTCAAGTCGAAGTCTAAGCTAGTACGGTTTGCAGTGCGATAGACGAACCAGCCTAGTATTGAACTGACAGCAGAAAATGCAAGAAACAAACCAAGCTGGGCTTCTAATGAGAATTGATGTAAAATAGTAAGTAACGTCATCGCCGTTGCACCCAATGCGATCCAGACCAAATAAACGCCGGGCGCATGCAGTTCGGCTAACCCGAGGAAAATGGCGATGCCCGCCCACATAAACCAAGGCATGGCTGATTTTAGCTCCCTTTCGCGATCCCCTGCCTAGCCAGCTCAGAGATGTTGCCTTCTAACGATTCCATTTCGGTTAATTTTGAGTCGGATTTACCTCGTCCGAGCCCCTGCTTAACCAAATCAGCAACGCCGCCAACCATACCTACGAGTGCGCTTGTCTCAATCGGCATCAACACAAGTTTGGTATTTGACGATTGACCGATTTGGCTAAGCGCCTCAACATATTTCTGCGCCACGAAATAATTTAGCGCCTGCACATTGCCGCCTTCGACTGCCCGCGAGACAGACTCGGTGGCACGTGCCTCTGCCTCAGCCAATCTCTCGCGGGCTTCGGCATCCTTTTGCGCGGCGGACAAGCGACCTTCCGCGGCAAGAATCTGAGACTGCTTGTCGCCTTCTGCCTCGAGGATTGCAGCCTGTTTGATACCCTCTGCGCGCAAAATGGCTGCACGCCGCTCACGATCCGCGGTGAGTTGCTTTGCCATCGCAGATAATACGTCTTCCGGCGGACGCACATCCTTGAGTTCCACGCGTGTCACCTTCGTTCCCCACGCTTCGGTAGCGGCATCGAGGACGCGTAGCAGCCTTTCGTTGATTTCGTCCCGCTTAGAAAGGGTTTCATCCAGATCAAGAGCGCCGATTGCGGTGCGGATATTGGTCATCGTTAGGTTGCTGACGGCTATTTGGAGATTTTGGACCTCATAAGCAGCACGGCTCGCGTCAATCACTTGATAGAAAACAATGCCGTCAACGATCACGGACGCATTGTCCTTAGTGATGACGTTCTGCGGTGGGATTTCCAGGACTGTTTCCTGGACGTTGAGCTTGCGGCCAATAAGGTCGATGAAAGGATTAATCATCCGAAGGCCTGGCTGCAGAGTAATACGGTAACGTCCGAAACGTTCCACCGTCCATTGAAATCCTTGCGGAACTTGACGTATAGCACGCGAAATAACTGCAAAAAAAATAACGAGCAACAACACAAGAAATATCAAAAGCCCGTCCATTGCGGTTTCCCCGTCGTCTTAAAGTGACGACATAGCTATCCTGTCAAGCTGGGGGGTGCAAGGATCCTATCCTCCCGACAAGCGGGAGCGATCATAATAAATTCTCGATGGGATAGGTGACATGCCGAAATAATAGACGTCTCAACGTCGAGGCGTTTCGTTCGGCCAACTCGCTGGTCGAGCCCATCTCGCCGCCATCCATCGAGCTATGGTCGGACGACCGCTGGATAGAACGCCCGACGAACTCAAGTGTCGACGAGCTAACGTCGCGTTTAATTGGCGGCTGCACTGCCATCACTGCAAAGCGATATTGTACAAACATTGCACAAATTTTGCGGGAAATATCGTAACTGATTGATTTTATTGGCGCGCCCAAGGGGAATCGAACCCCTGTTTTCGCCGTGAAAGGGCGACGTCCTAGACCGCTAGACGATGGGCGCGGAGCGCGAAGCGGCCGACCGCTTGCGAAGTGGGGCGACGTATAACTGCGGCAATTCATGCTGGCAAGCCTTTCATCCCCTTCGCCGTGGATTTTTGTTCAGCGTCCCGGCCCCGGCTTGCAAATAGCCAGATCGACCAGCCGCGCGCTGACTTTGGTCCGTCCGCCCCAATGATCGAGCGAGAGCGAACAGGCAAGATGCGCCCGCTCGCCGCGCGCCTTAGCCAGAGCGGCGCCGATGGGCGATTGCGCGGCGCGAAAAGCCGCCAGCTCCAGCCGCGCGCCGTCGCCCGACTGCACCCGCAGCCGCAAATGATCCGCGCCAAAGGGCAACACGTCGACGATTCGATGCTCGGGCAGCACGAAAACCGGCTCGGGATTGCCGGAGCCGAAGGGCCCCGCCTTCTCGATTTCCTCAACCAAAGCCGGCGTGCAGGCGCTGGCGGTCAGCAGCCCGTCCACCGAAAGCCCGGCGTTGGCGCGGGCGCGGGCGACCGGCTCCGCGAGTCGCTCTTCGAGAAAGGACTGGAACGCGGCGAGCTGGTCGCGCCGCACGGTGACGCCCGCCGCCATGGCGTGGCCGCCACCCTTGGCGATCAGGCCCGTCTCGACCGCCGCGCGCACCACCTTGCCGAGATCCACGCCCGCAATGGAGCGCGCGGAACCGGTTCCGACCTCGCCGTCGAAGGCGATGGCGAAGGCCGGGCGTCCGAACAGCTCCTTCAGCCGCGAGGCGACCAGCCCGACAATTCCGGGCTGCCAGTCCGCTGCGGCGGCCAGCACAAAGGCGCCCTCCTCCGCTGGCCCCAACTGCTTGTAGGCCTCGCCCAAAGCCTCCTGCAGCATCTGCTTTTCGAGAATCTGGCGTTCGCCATTGAGCCGGTCCAGCTCGGCGGCGATGGCGCCCGCCTCCAGATCGTCGCGCAACAGCAGCAATTTGGCGCCAAGAGCCGCGTCGCCGATGCGGCCTCCGGCGTTGATGCGCGGGCCGAGCAAAAAACCGAGATGATAGGCGCGCGGCGGCCCGTTAAGGCCGGCGACGTCGGCGAGCGCACGCAAGCCCGCGCGGCCGCGCGACTTCATCAGCGACAAGCCCTTGACCACGAAGGCGCGATTGAGGCCCGTCAGCGGCGCGACGTCGGCGACCGTTGCGAGGGCGACGATATCGAGCGACGCCAGCAGGTCCGGCTCCAGCCTCTCGCGCCAGAAGCCGCGCCGGCGGAGCGCGCGGTTGAGCGCGACCAGCGCGACGAAGGCGACGCCCGCGGCGCAGAGCGCGCCCTGCCCTGAAACATCGTCCTGGCGGTTGGGATTGACCACAATCGCGTCCGGCAGGACCTCCGGCGCCTGATGATGATCGAGGACAATCACATCCATGCCGAGCCTGCGCGCCTCGACGAAGGGTTCGAAACTGGTGGTGCCGCAATCCGCCGTGACCAGCAGCGTCGCGCCACGCGCGGCCAGCGCGCGGATCGCCTCGCTATTAGGGCCATAGCCCTCGGTAATCCGATCCGGAATGTGGATCAGGCGCGGAACGCCGCAATAATCGAAGAATTCCGCCAGCACCGCCGAGGAACAGGCGCCGTCCACGTCATAATCGCCGAAAATAGCGATGGTTTCCTGCCGTTCGACAGCGCGGACCAGTCGCTCCGTCGCCTCCTGCATCGACGTCAGCGTGAAAGGCTCAGGCAGCAGCGCGCGAAGGGTGGGATCGAGATGGGCCAGAGCCGTCTCGGGGTTGACGCCGCGCCCCGCCAGCACGCGCGAGAGCAGGTCCGGCAGGCCGGTCTGCTGCGCAATCGTCAAGGCCCGCGCGCCGCCTGCGGCGTCGAGCCGGTCGCGCCAGGGCCGTCCCAGCGCGCTGCTTTCGACGCCGAGCAGAAACCGGGCCTCAGACCCCATCGGCATCTATTTTTTGCGCGCGCAAAAAGGCCGGACGCGAATGGCAACGCTCCAGATAGGCGGAAAATTCCGGGCGCGGCTCCAGCATCTTGAAGACATTGATGACGAAATGCAGATCCGAGGCGATCAGCACGTCGGCGGCGGAAAATTTTTCGCCGAGCATATAAGGGCTCGTGGAGAGACCCTCCGTCAGGACATTAAAGACCTTGTCGAACGAGCCCCAGCCCGCCGAGCCTTCGGGAAGTTGGACATTGGCGAATTTCTGGGTGATCGCGGCCTCGATGCAGGAGCCGGAGAAGAACAGCCATTGCAGATAGCGCCCGCGCGCCGCCTCGCCGATGGCCGGCGCCAACCCCGCCTGCGGAAATTTTTCAGCCAAATAAGCGATGATTGCGCCCGATTCCGCTACGCAGGATTCGCCGTCCTGCAGCGCGGGCACTTTCTCCATCGGGTTGATGGCGTGGTAGGCGGGCTTATGCTGCTCGCCAGATTTCAGATCGATCCGCACGCGCTCGCAGGGCGCGCCGATCTCTTCCAGCATCCATAGAACCCGCAGGGACCGCGTCTGGGGCGCCCAGTAAAGCCGCATGAATTCCTCCTCGCCTCGCTTAGGCGCGAACAAAATAGGAACATAACTACGCGGCGTCAAGCCGCGATATCATTCCCGTTCGATGCGGATGACCTGCGGCTTTTCGGCGATATGACCGTCGGCGACAATGGCCGCGAGCGCCTCGCGCACCGAGGCTTCGGTGGTGGCGTAAGTAACCAGCACGACCGGCACGACGCTATCGTCGGCGGCGCAGCCGCGGCGCTGGACGATGCTTTCCAGCGAAATGCCGCGTTCGGCCATGCGCGTCGCAATAGCCGCCGCCGCACCGATGTGGTTGCGCGCCGCAAGCCGGATGTAATAGCCGCCCTCATGGCGCTGCATCGGCGACTTTTGCGCCGTGGCGAGATGATCGACCGGCAGGCCGAATGGCGCCGACCGGATGCCGCGCGCGATATCGGCGATATCGGCGACCACCGCCGAGGCGGTCGCCATGCCGCCGGCGCCGGGGCCAACCAGCGTCAATTCGTTGACGGCGTCGGCGTCCACGGTCACGGCATTTGTAACGCCCATGACCTGCGCGACGGGGGACGACAGCGGGACCATGGTCGGATGCACGCGCTGCTCGACGCCATGCGGCGTGCGCTGGGCGACGCCAAGCAGCTTCACGCGATAGCCCAGCTCGCGGGCGGCGTGGAGATCGGCCAGCGAAATATCCTGGATTCCCTCGATGCTGATCGCCTCGGCGTCGAGCTTCACGCCGAAGGCGAGCGAGGCGAGGATCGCGAGCTTGTGCGCAGTGTCGAAGCCGCCGATGTCGAAGGTCGGATCGGCCTCGGCATAGCCGAGCCTTTGCGCCTCGCTCAGGCATTCGGCGAAGGACAGGCCTTCCAGCTCCATCCGCGAGAGGATGTAATTGCAGGTGCCGTTGAGAATGCCATAGACGCGGGCGATACTGTTGCCGGCGAGACCCTCGCGCAAGGTCTTCACGATCGGGATGCCGCCCGCGACAGAAGCCTCGAAGGCCAGAGCGGAATGGTGCGATTCGGCGACGCGGGCCAGTTCCAGCCCATGTTTCGCCAGCAGCGCCTTGTTGGCGGTAGCCACCGATTTCCCAGCCTTCAGCGCCGCCTCGACGCTGGAGCGCGCGCCGCCCTCGTCGCCGCCGATCAGCTCGACGAACAGGTCGATTTTTTCAGAGCGCGCAAGGGCGATGGGGTCGTCGAACCACTCGACGCCGGACAGGTCCACACCCCGGTCGCGCTTGCGATCGCGGGCGGAGACGCCGGCGACGACAATGCTGCGGCCCGTGCGGGCGGCGAGATCGCCCGCCTGAGTCTGAAGGAGGCGAACGACGGCGGCGCCCACCGTTCCGAGACCGGCGATCCCGACGCGCAAAACTTCACTCATGTTCCGGTCCCCGCCAGATTTCAGGATTTGGCGGCGTTGTGCCTCATTTCGCGCGGGGGATCAATCTGACTCGCGGGCGGCAAGCCTCATTGAGGCGCGCTCAGGCGCGAATCATGCAAGCGCGCTCATGCGCGAATCATGACCGTCGACCTGGCGTCGACCAGGTCATCGTCAAAATCCACCGGCGTCGCGTCCGGCGCTCCAAGGAAGGCGGCGGCAAGGATCGGGGCGATTTTGGCCCATTTTGGCCAGCCACGCGTGTTGCGAGCCGGTTCCTGCCGGTAGAACTCCGAATAGGCTGCGGCGACTGCGGCCGAAGTATATCTGGCGTTGAAGCGCGCCACCGCCTTTCGCCGCGCGCGCCGGTAATCGCCGGGCTCAGTCAGGAAGCGGCGGATGGCTTGCGCCAAAGTCTCGACATCGCGCGGTTCGACTAGAATGCCGGTCTCGCCATCCTCGACGATATCGGGAATGCCGAACCAGCGCGTCGCGATTGCCGGAAGCCCGACCGCCATGCCCTCAAGCAGGCAGAGCGGAAAGGTTTCGCCCCACATGTAACTCGGCAGCACGACCACATGGGCGGAGCGCAAAAGCTCCGGCATGGCGCGGAGATCGACCTGGCCCCTGAATTCGACGATATCGCCCAAGCCCGACCGATCGACTTCCGCCTCGATGGCCGATCGCAACGGGCCGACTCCGGCGATCAGAAGCCGCAACCCGGGGAAATGCGGGGCAAGTTGCGCCAGGGCGGCGATCAACTCCCGATGGCCTTTTCCTTCGACGAGGCGCGCGGCCATCACGAGGACAAGTTCGCCGGGCTCCGGCTCGCCCGCCAATCCGGTGAAGACGTTCTGATCGACGCAATAGGGCACGATCGCGGCCCTGTCCCGCGAGACGCCGTGCGCGATATATTCTTCGGAAGCCGCCTTGTAGGGCAGCACGATCCGGGACGCCCAGCGTTTCTGCAGCCAGAACGTCGCGGCCTGCTGTCGCGTCCAGCCTTCCTTGTGAAAGGTCATGCTCGCGTGATGCGTCACGATAAGTTTCGGGACGCCCGCGATCCGCGCCGCAAGATATATTTCAATGCCGAAGGTCAGCTCGTGAATATGCAGGACATCGCTCTGTCGAAGGATTTTGACCAGCATCCTGATCTGAGCGGCCCGATAACCTGCGCTTTCGATCTTGCGGGCAAGCCCCCGCGCGTTTCGATTTCTCGTCGGCAAGGCGTGGAGCGTGGCGCCATGATCTTCCGCCATGGTCCTGAGCTGTTCGCGCCCTTCGACGTCCAGAATGATGGATGGAGCGAATCCCGCGCCCTTCTGGGCTGCGCAAAGGTGGAGGACGAAGGTCTCTATGCCGGTAATGCCGAAGTTTCCGCCGATATAATGAAACACGCGCAAGGGCTTCTGCAACGGGAATGCGTTCACGGCAATCAACTCCTGGCGTTTGGGCCAAATATCGGCGCGGCGGCTTAATGTTCAGAAAAAACACGAGAACAACAACCGCCTCAAACAAATTATCACGAGTAATAATTTGATGTTATTGCCTTGTAAATTTTAACATAAATGAATCGCTAAGCTATATTGCCGAAAATACTTAACGCCACGCGCACCGATTGGCCCAGCGTGCGGGAATAATGGTGAGGCCCGAAAACCTGCTCCCGCCGTCAGCGCCGCTCGCCCGCCTTGCCGAGCCATTTATCCGCCTGCGCCTGAGCGTAGCGGTCGGTCATGCCGGCGATATAGTCCGAGACAACCCGCGCGCGCTCGGCCTCGCTGCGATGGCGCGCCGCCTGCGCCCATTCCTCGGGCATGGACTCGGGCTCGGACAGGAATTTCTCGAACAGCCCCTTCACGATCCTTCTGGCCTCCTTCCAGACCGGCAGGATGGCGCTGTGGCGGTACATGCGCACGAACAGGAAAGCCTTGATCTCGGCCTTGGCCGTCTCCATCGCGGGTGAAAAGGCGGCCACCGCCGAATCCGCGCGGCGAATGTCCTCGATGCTCGCGGGCGCCAGCGCGGCCAGACGGCGTGCGCTTTCCGTCAGCGCGTCTTCGACGAAACGGGTGATGACGCGTCGGACCAGTTCATGGATGACGCGCACCCGCTCCAGCCCCGGATGACGCGCAGCGATTTCGTCCAGCAGGTCGCGCAGGAAAGGAACCTCGCGCAGGTCTTCGAGGTCGAACAGGCCGGCGCGCAACCCGTCGTCGATATCATGGGCGTTATAGGCGATATCGTCGGCAAGCGCCGCGCATTGCGCTTCGGCCGATGCGAACAGCTCAAGATGAAGAGGAAAAACTGCGTTGAATTCCTTGATCTCGAAGGGTATATCACCCTCATTGTCATGTCGCGCATAAGGTCTGCGCAGCGGACCGTTATGTTTGACCAGCCCTTCCAGCGTCTCGTAGCACAGGTTGAGCCCGTCCCAGCCGGCGTAGCGCCGCTCCAGCTTCGTGACGATGCGCAGGGCATGGGCGTTGTGGTCGAAGCCGCCGAAGGGCGCCATGCAGGGGTTGAGGACTTCCTCGCCGGCATGGCCGAAACAGGTATGGCCGAGATCATGGGCGAGCGCCGTCGCCTCGGCGAGGTCTTCGTCCAGAGCCAGCCCGCGCGCAAGGGCCCTCGAAATCTGCGCCACTTCGATCGTATGGGTCAGGCGGGTGCGGAAATGATCGCCTTCCAGCGGGATGAACACCTGCGTCTTGTGGGCGAGGCGGCGGAAGGCGGTCGAATGGACCAGCCGGTCGCGGTCGCGCTGGAATTCGCCGCGCGTCGGCGAAGGCGGCTCGGGGTAAAGCCGCCCCCGGCTGCGGCGCCAGTCGGCGGCAAAAGGCGCCAGCGGCTTGGCGGAGAGGAAATTCGGACCGGGCGCGACGGACAAGGGACCTGCTCTGGACGGAGGCGGCGAACTATCAGCGGCGCATATCACGCCGGACGCGACGGCGTCGAGTTCAGCCATTGTATTCGCGCAAGACGGTGTTTCCACGGCGAAAGGGAAAAGCGCGCCGCGCCGCATTGACCCTGCCCCGGCAAGGACTATGTTCAGGGCTGGAACAAGGCGGAGAATCCCGATGAGTGAACTTGTGGCGGAACAGGTCGTGGCGACCGAACGCGCGCTCAAGCGCGTGGCGGAAGTGCTGCGCGACGAGGCGCCGGGCTCTTTCCTGCGGATTTCGGTCAATGGCGGCGGCTGTTCCGGTTTCCAATACGCCTTCGACATCGTGCCCGCCGCCGAGGAAGGCGACATCATCCTTGGCGATTCGGAATCGCGGCTGGCGCTCGATCCGGTCTCGCTCGATTACATCAAGGGCGCACAGATCGATTTCGTCGATGATTTAATGGGCTCGTCCTTCCGGATCGAAAACCCGAATGCGACGGCGTCCTGCGGCTGCGGGACAAGCTTCGCCGTTTGAGGCGTTTTTTGCTCGCGGGTCCGCTGGGGATTTGCGATAGCGGATAGCGCCTGGACCAGAACCCCGCCTGCCAAGATCGCCCCGCCAAAATCGCCCGCCAAGATCGCCCCTGATGACGAGCCGACCCGCTGAATCCTCCCGCAACGTCGGCTTGCGCCCGCCCGGCAGGGGCCCGGCGGGCCGAGGACTGGCGGCATGAGGGCGCCGAATTCGGTCGATTTCTGGCGCGGATTCGCCCTGGTGACGATATTCGTCAACCATGTCCCCGGCATCTTCATCGAGCGCTACACCTTCCGGGAATATTCGCTCTCGGATTCCGCCGAACTGTTTGTCTTTCTCGCGGGCGTCTCGCTGCGCTACGTGATCAATTCCCTTTCCAGCGAGCCGCTGAGCGCGCTGCTCTACCGCCTCGCCGGCCGCGCCCTGACCATTTATTTCGCGCAAATCGTCATCACGGCCTTCGCCATCGCCATCATCGCGGGCGCGGCCAAGGCGCTGGACCAGCCCTATATCCTGCAATGGCACAATGCGGCGGCTGCGTTCGAGGACCCGATCGACGCCCATATCGGCCTGGTGCTGCTGCGCTACCAGCTCGGCTATTTCAACATCCTGCCGCTCTATGTGGTGCTGATGGCGATGGGACCGACCATCGGCGTTTTCGACCGGCTGGCGCCCAAGCTGCTGCTGCCGCTCTCCTTCGCGCTTTATCTCTATACGGTGGCCACGGGCCTCAACCTTCCGACCTGGCCGGTCGAAGGCACATGGTTTTTCAGCCCCTTCGCCTGGCAGTTCATCTTCATTCTCGGTTTCGTGTTGAGCGGGCCGAAAGGCTTTTCAAGCTGGTCGCCCCGAACCAAGAAAGTCCTGTTCTGGCTGGCGGGCTTGCAAACCCTCATCGGCCTGACCATCGCCCTGGCGGATTTCACGCCCGATCCCGCCGTGCTGCCGAGCCCGAAACTGTTTTTCGTATTCGACAAGACCTATCTCTCGCCGGCGCGCGTCATCCACGCTTTGGCCCTGGCCTGTTTCTTCATGGGAGCCTTCAAATATATCGACCGCTGGCTGCCGCTCCTCACGGAATATATGGCGTTGCTTGGTCGCAATTCCTTGAATGTTTTCTGCGCAGGATCGGTGCTGAGCCTGTGCGGACAGGTCGCCCGCTACCGTTTCAACGGGCGTTTGGAAATCGATCTCCTCGTGCTACTTGTTGGATTGACTGGATTAGGCGCAGTTGCATGGTTGTCGGAATGGCGCAAAAGGCTCGCCGTGGCGCGCGCGCGGCAATTGGCCTCAGCCTGAACTTGGGGCTGGGGCTGGGGCTGGGCGGGCTGGCGGCCGGAGCCGCATCGGCGGCGCAGGACGGGGCGCGGCCAGCGCTTTCCTGCGAGGCGCCGGCGGATACGCTTGCCGCGCCAGCGCCTCTGCCTCGCGTCGCCGCCGCGCTGAAGAAAAGCGAAAAGCTCAATATCCTGATCATCGGATCGCCGATCGGCGTGGGCCGGGGCCAGCGCAAATCCTATCCCGCCGCCCTGGAAAGCCTGCTGGAGCATGCCTTGACAGGCGTGGACGTGGTCATCACCAACCGGCCGGTTTCCGGCGAGATCGCCGCCACCGCCGCCGAGCGCATGCGAACGGAGGTCGCCCTGTCGCGACCCGACCTGCTGATCTGGCAGGTGGGCGCCAATGACGCGCTCCAGCACGTCGCGCCGCAGGATTACGAGGCCCATCTGCGCGAGGGCGTGCGCTGGGCCAAGGAAAACGGCCTCGACGTGCTGCTGGTTGGGTTCGAGGCCAATCCCTGGCTGCACGACGACCGCGAGGCAGACGCCATCCGCGAAGCCACCCGCCGCGTCGCGCTGTCGGAGAACGTGCTTTATCTGCGCCGCACCTCGGCGATGCAATTTGCGACGCGCACGCGCGACCGGATCGAACAGGGCGACCAGCCCTTCGCCGCCGAAATCGGCTATGACTGCCTCGCCGAACAGGTCGCGCAGGCGCTGGTCGCGAATATGGTGTTGCGCCGCACCCGCCCCGCCCCCATCGAACCCTGACCCACGCCGTCAAATCTGGGCGAGACCTCATGGATCAATCCGCCGCCATAGCTTTCATTTCGCAGGCCCTGGCGCGCGAGACCGGCGCCCCGGTTGAATTCCGGCAGACCCATGTCTCGCTGCTCTTCCTGGCCGGCGACCTCGTGTTCAAGCTGAAACGCGCGATCGCCTTTCCCTATCTCGACTTTTCCAGGCCCGGCCTGCGCGAAAAGGCCTGCCGCGCCGAACTGGCGCTGAATTCCCGCGCCGCGCCGGATCTTTACCTCGGCGTTCGCCGCATTACGCGCGAACGCGGCGGCCTCGCCTTCGACGGCCCGGGACGGCTGGTCGACTGTATCGTGGTGATGCGGCGTTTCGACGAATCCGGCCTGTTCGACATCATGGCGCGCGAAGGCCGGCTGGCGCCCGCCCATATCGAGTCGCTGGCGGAAACCATCGCGAAATTCCACGCCAGCGCCCAGCGTTTTAAAGAGCCGCAGGGCGCCGACGCCTTCACGCATCTGCTCGATCTCAATGAAGTTTCTTTCGCCCATTGCCAGATTTTCGCGAAGGACGACCTCGACCGGCTCAACGCCCTGTTCCGCGCGGAGCTTCGCAAGCTGGCGCCGCTGCTCGACGCCCGCGCCGCGAATGGTTTTGTCCGGCTTTGCCATGGCGACCTCTACCTTCGCAACATCTGCTGGTTCGAAGGCCGCCCGACCCTGTTCGACTGCATCGAATTCGACCCCAGGCTCGCGCGGATCGACACGCTCTATGACGTCGCCTTTACCTTGATGGATCTCTGGCTGTTCGGCCGCCACGATCTCGCGAACCTGCTGTTCAACCGCTATGTCAGCGCCTTTTCGCGCACTTTGCCCGACATGCCGGCGAAAACCCGCGACGGCTATGCCGCCCTGCCCTTTTTCATGGCGCTGCGCGCCGCGATCCGCGCCCATATTGCGGCGACGCAGGCCCATAGCGGCGACGTCGAGGCCGATGCCGCCCGGGAGCGCGAAGCCCGCGCCTATTTCGCGCTTGCCGAGGAGCTGCTCGCGCCGCGTCCCAACGCCATTGTCGCCATCGGCGGCTTCAGCGGCTCGGGCAAATCGACCCTCGCCGCCGCGATCGCCGGGGAGATCGGGCCCCCGCCCGGCGCCCGCACGCTCAATTCCGACCGCACGCGCAAGGCCATGCATCGCATCAGGCCCAATGACAAGCTGCCGCCCGCCGCCTATGAAATCAACATCACGGCGGCCGTCTATCTGCGCCTGCTCTCGCGCGCCATGGACGCGCTCGGGCAAGGGCGCTCCATCATTCTCGACGCGGTCTATTCGACCCCCGAAGAACGCGAGGCCGTAGCCAAGCTGGCCCGCGAATGCAGCGCGCCCTTCATCGGCCTGTGGCTCGACGCGCCCGCAAATGTCTTGCGCCAGCGCGTCCATGACCGGCCCAAGGGCGTTTCGGACGCCGATCTCAACGTGCTCGAAGCCCAGCTGCATCGCGACGCCGGCAAGATCGAGTGGATCCGACTCGACTCCTCCCTGCCCGACCTGCGCGAACGCGCGCTGGAGATCATCGGGTCCGCGCTGGCGGAAACGCGATGAACCATTGCTCCCCACGCGCGTTTCGGTCTGGATGACCGAGTTCTTTTGTGGTCTACTCATTTGACCCGGCCTGAAAGATCAAGCTTATCCGCCGCGAACGCGGACGAACAGGACGCCTCATGGATCCCTTGCGAACGCCAAAGCTCGCGGACGCGCTCGCCGACCACCTCGAGCAATTGATCCTCGAAGGCGCGCTGCGGCCGGGCGAGAAGCTTGCGCCGGAACGCGAACTGGCCGCTACGCTGGAAGTCTCGCGGCCCTCGCTGCGCGAGGCTCTCGACAAGCTGCAATCGCGCGGGCTGATCGAGACCAACAAGGCCGGGAATTTCGTCAGCCGATTCCTGACCCCGATGACCGATCCCCTGACCGCCCTGTTCCAGTCGAGCGACCAGGCGCTGACGGATTATCTCGAATATCGCTGCCTGATTGAAGGCGAAGCCGCCCGGTTCGCGGCGGCCCGCGCGACCGATGTGGAGCGCGAGGCCATTGCAGCCTGCCTTGAAAAGCTGCGCGCGGCCCATGAGGCCAATGACATCGCGGCGGAGGCCGAAACCGACGCCGAACTGCATATGCTGATCTATGAGGCGACGCATAATCTCGTGTTGCTGCACGTGATGCGCGCCTTTTACGAGATGCTGCGCAGCGACGCTTTTTACAACCGGCGCCAGCTTTATACCCAGCCGGGATCGCGCGACGAATTGCTCGACCAGCATTTCGCCATTGCCGACGCGATCCTTGCGCGCGACCCCGAAACGGCCGGCCTCGCCGCCGCCGCCCATATCAACGGCATCGCCAAGACCCTCAATGAAATGCGCGAGGAACAGACCCGCGTGGCCCGCGCCCTGCGACGGATGGGCCGTTCAGAACTGCTGGCGCGGCATAGCGAATGATAGTTGGTAAAATCATTTGACCAAAGAAATTTCCTCGTTATAAGGTCGCCTTGACCTCGCTGGAGAAGGGCTCAGGCCGATGCCGGAACGTGGGAATGCCCTTGATTCGCCGCGTGTCGGCCTGTTTGTGACCTGTCTGGTCGATTCCATGCGGCCGAATGTCGGATTCGCCGCCGTCGCCCTGCTCAAGGCCGCCGGATGCAAGGTCGAGATTCCTCTCGCCCAGACCTGCTGCGGCCAGCCCGCCTTCAACAGCGGCGCGGACGAAGCGACCAAGCCGATCGCCCGTCAGGTGATCGAAACCTTCGAGCCTTTCGACTATCTGGTCGCCCCGTCCGGCTCCTGCGCCGGCATGATCAAGGCGCATTACCCCGAGCTTTTCGCGGACGATCCGGTCTGGCTGGAGCGAGCGAAGCGCCTCGCGGGAAAGACCCATGAATTGCTGAGCTTCCTTGTCGATCTGCGCGGGTTCCGACCGCAGAACGTCGCCTGCAAGGCCAGCGCGACCTATCACGATTCCTGCTCGGGCCTTCGCGAACTGGGCGTCAAGGCGCAGCCGCGCGCGCTGCTGTCATCGGTCGAGGGGCTGGAGCTTCGCCCACTGGAAGGCGATGAGACCTGCTGCGGATTCGGCGGAACCTTCTGCGTGAAATATTCCGACATCTCGAACGCCATCGTCGGCGAAAAAGCGCAGAATGTTGTCGCGACCGGCGCCGACCTGCTGCTCGGCGGCGATCTCGGCTGCCTGATGAACATGGCCGGAAAATTGAGCCGCGAAGGCGCCAGGACTCGCGTCTTCCACACTGCGGAAATTCTGGCCGGAATGTCGGCTTACGCCATTGGCGAAGAGGCCACAGGCGCTGCAGGCAAGGAGGCCAAATGAGCGCGCCCGCCGGGACTTTCCAGGAACGCGTCGACAAGGCGCTTGGCAACGCCCAGCTCAAAGTCGCGCTGGAGCGCACCACCGGCAATGCGCGGCGCAAGCGCGCCGCCGCCGTCGAGGCCTGGCCGGATTTCGTCGCCGCCCGCGCCGCCGCCGCCGCGATCAAGGACCATTCCATCGACCATATGGCCTATTATCTGGAGATGTTCGAGCGCAATGCGCTCGCCTCCGGCGCGCAGGTGCATTGGGCGCGCGATCCCGACGAGGCCTGCCGGATCGTCATCGACATCTGCAAGGCGGCGAACGCCAAGACGGTGACGCGTTCGAAAAGCATGCTGGGCGAGGAGATCGGACTACCCCATGCGCTCGCCGACGCCGGCATCCGGCGCGTCGAGACCGATCTCGCCGAACATATCATCCAGCTCGCCGGCGAGACGCCCTCGCACATCATCTGGCCCGCCGCCCATCGCACCCGCGAGGACGTGGCCATACTTTTCGACCAATATCATCGCGAAAAGCCGACCGCCCATGACGTGGTCAGCATGGTCGGCTCGGCGCGCAAGGAATTGCGCGAGGATTTCTTCGCGGCGGATGTCGGCATTTCCGGCGCCAATTTCCTCTGCGCGGACACCGGCGCGATCTGCACCATCACCAATGAGGGCAATGCAGAGCTGACCACGACGCCGCCGCGCGTCCATATCGTGACAGCGGGCATCGAGAAGATCGTCGCCAGCACCGAACATGCGCTGCAACTCACGCGCCTGCTGGTGCGTTCGGCGACCGGCGCCGACCTGACCCAATACACTACTTTCCATTGCGGGCCGAAGCGTCCGGGAGACCTCGACGGGCCGGATCAGTTCCACATCGTGCTGGTCGATCACGGCCGCACGGAAATGCTGACCGAAATGCCGGAAATGCTGCGCTGCCTGCGCTGCGGAGCCTGCCTCAATCATTGCGTCGTCTATCGCGCCATCGGCGGCCACGCCTATGGCGGCGCCTATCCCGGTCCAATGGGTTCGGTGCTGACCCCGGTCTTCGACGGGCTTGAGCAGACGCGCGACCTGCCCAGCGCCTGCACCCTCAACGGCCAGTGCCGGCAGGTTTGCCCCGTGGACATCCCTCTGCCGACCATGCTGCGGCATTGGCGCGAGCAAAGCTGGCGCGCCGGCTACGAACCCAAGACGCTGCGCGCAGCCATCGGCCTCTGGGCCTATTTCGCCGCGCGTCCAAGACTTTACCAATTGGCGCAGGCCGTCGCCCTGCCCGCGATGCGGCTGTTCGCCAAAGGCGGCTGGATATCCTCGCTGCCGCTCGCCTCGGGCTGGACCGCCGCGCGCGACCTGCCCAAGCCGCCGGGGGAAAGTTTCTTGACCAGCATCCGGAAAGGCGGAACGCCATGAGCGCCCGCAACGACATTTTCGCCGCGATCCGCAAGGCCCGGCACGATGGCGCCGCGCCCGCGACGATCATATCTGAGGCGCAGGCCTGTTCGCAGGCGATGAAGCGGACCCTGCCTCCGCTCGATACCAGCGATCTCGTCGGTCTGTTCACCGCCCGCGTCAGCGCCGAAAAGGTCGGCGCGACAGTGGAGCGCGTTGCGGGCCTGACGGATTTGCCGGCGGCCGTTGGCCGTTATATCGCGGCCAATGCGCTCAACACGGATTTCGCCTTGCAGCCCGATCCGCGCCTTGAGCAGCTCTCCTGGGACAATTTGCGTCCCGGCGCGCCCTTGCGCCGCGACACGGCGCTCGCGGTAGGGCTGGCATTGGGCGGCATAGCCGAAACCGGCTCGCTCATCTTCCATTCGGGCGCCGAGGCGCCGACCTTATATGGCTTCCTCCCGCTGCATCATCTCGTTGCGCTCGACGCGCAAAGTCTGATGCCGAAGCTGGAAGATTACGCCGCTTTCGCCAGCGGCCTGCCTGTCCCGCGCAATGTCAATCTCGTCACGGGCGCGAGCGGCACCACCGATATCGAAGGCGTGCTCGCGCGCGGCGCCCACGGACCGGGGAACCTTCATATCGTGATCTTCAATTAAGTCTTTCGGCTAAGCGTCCAAAAGCTGGGAGGCGGCGGCTGAAAAGGCCGCCTATCATTAGCCAAAATCAGAGCGGGGGCCTTGTGCCGGCCGCCGCCGTCAAGGGAGCTGGGCATGGACAAATCAGGCAATGACACCGACTTGGCCGCCGAAACGCGCGAGTGGCTTGAAGCCCTGAATTCGGTGCAGGCATATGAAGGCGTGGAGCGGGTGGACGACCTGCTCAGCGAGGTGGTCTCCGAAGCGCGCAAGAATGGCGCGCAACTGCCCTTCGCCTGGAACACGGCCTATATCAATACGATCCCGGTGGCGGACCAGCCGGAGCCTCCCGGCGTCCGCGCCATTGAATCGAAAATCCGCGCCGCGATTCGCTGGAACGCCGCGGCCATCGTGCTCAAGGCCAATAAGGTGTCGTCGGAGCTGGGCGGCCATATCGCGAGCTTCCAGTCCGCCGCCACGCTTTATGACGTCGGCTTCATGCATTTCTGGCGCGCGCCGGACGCCAACCACGCCGGCGACCTGATCTTCATCCAGGGCCACAGCTCGCCGGGCATATACGCCCGCGCTTATCTGGAAGGGCGCATCTCGGAAGAGCAGATCCTCAATTTCCGCCAGGAAGTGGACGGCAAGGGCCTGTCCTCCTATCCGCATCCCTGGCTGATGCCGGACTTCTGGCAGTTCCCGACCGTCTCGATGGGCCTCGGGCCGCTGATGGCGATCTATCAGGCGCGGTTCCTGCGCTATCTCGAAGGGCGCGGCCTGATCGAGACGCATGAGCGCAAGGTCTGGGCCTTCATGGGCGACGGCGAGATGGACGAGCCGGAATCGCTCGGCGCGATTTCACTGGCGGGTCGTGAAAAGCTCGACAACCTGATCTTCGTCATCAATTGCAACCTACAGCGCCTCGACGGCCCGGTGCGCGGCAATGGCAAGATCATCCAGGAGCTGGAGGCGGATTTCCGCGGCTCCGGCTGGAACGTCATCAAGCTGGTCTGGGGCGCGGGCTGGGACGAACTGCTCGCGAATGACACGACGGGTCGGCTGCGCCAGTTGATGGAAGAATGCGTCGACGGCGAATATCAGGACTTCAAGTCCAAGAACGGCGCCTACATCCGCGAGAAATTCTTCGGCCGCTATCCCGAGACCGCGGCCATGGTCAAGGACTGGTCGGACGACAAGATCTGGAGCCTCACCCGTGGCGGCCATGACTCGCGCAAGGTCTTCGCGGCCTATAAGGCGGCCTCGGAGCACAAGGGCCAGCCGACGCTGATCCTCGCCAAGACCGTCAAGGGCTATGGCATGGGCTCGGCCGGCGAAGCGCAGATGATGTCGCATCAGGCCAAGAAGATGAGCCTTGAGGCGCTCAAGCAGTTCCGCGACCGCTTCAAGATTCCGGTCGCCGACAGCGAGATCGAGCATCTGCCGCTGATCAAGTTCCCGGCGGGTTCGGAAGAAGACAATTATCTGCACGAGCGCCGCAAGGCGCTGGGCGGCTACCTGCCTTCGCGCCGCCGCCAGGCCGAGCCGCTGATCATCCCGCCCCTGTCGGCGCTCGAGGCGCAGCTCAAATCCACCGAAGGCCGCGAAGTCTCCACCACCATGGCCTTCGTGCGCGTGCTCAACCACCTGCTGCGCGACAAAAACATCGGCAAGCGCATCGTGCCGATCGTGCCTGACGAGAGCCGCACCTTCGGCATGGAGGGCATGTTCCGGCAATATGGCATCTTCTCGCAGGTCGGCCAGCTTTACCGCCCGCAGGATGCCGACCAGCTCTCCTATTACAAGGAGGACCGCTCCGGCCAGATGCTGCAGGAGGGCATCAACGAAGCCGGCGCCATGGCTTCCTGGATCGCGGCGGCGACGTCCTATTCCAATTCCAACACGCCGATGATCCCGTTCTACATCTATTATTCGATGTTCGGGTTCCAGCGCGTCCACGACCTCGCCTGGGCTGCGGGCGACATGCGCGCGCGCGGCTTCCTGCTCGGCGGCACCTCGGGCCGCACCACGCTCAATGGCGAGGGGCTGCAGCATGAGGACGGCCACAGCCACATCCTCTCGGCGACCATTCCCAATTGCGTCTCCTATGACGCGACTTTCTCCTATGAGGTCGCGGTCATCGTCCAGAACGGGCTGGAGCGCATGTATGGCAAGGACGAGGACGTCTATTTCTACCTCACCCTGCTCAATGAGAATTACGAGCATCCCGCCATGCCGGAAGGCGCGGAGGAAGGCATCGTCAAGGGCATGTATCTCTTCAAGGCCGCGCCAGAAGGCACGCCGAAGGAGAAGCGCGTGACCCTGCTCGGCTCGGGCGCGATCCTGCGCGAGGTCATCGCGGGCGCGGAGCTTCTGGAGCGCGATTTCGGCATCCACGCCGATATTTTCTCCGTGACCAGCTTCACCGAGCTGAAGCGCGAGGCGGACCTCTGCGAGCGCTGGAACATGCTGCATCCGCTGGAGGAGCCGCGCGTTCCCTATGTTACGCAGCAGCTTGCCGCGCGAGGCGACGCGCCTGTGGTGGCCTCCACCGATTACATCCGGGCTTTCGCCGACCAAATCCGCGCCTATGTGCCGACCCGCTACAAGGTTCTCGGCACGGACGGCTTCGGCCGCTCCGACTATCGTCGCAAGCTGCGCGCCTTCTTCGAAGTCGATCGCAACTACGTTGCCGTCGCCGCCCTGAAGGCCCTGGCGGAATCGCAATTGCTGCCCGCCAAGAAGGTCGCCGAGGCGATCGAGCTCTATCATCTCGACCCCGAAAAGCGGGATCCGATGCACGCCTGACCTGAAGTCCAGGTCCGAGGCAATCGGATCTGGACGCCCACCTTTTCGCACAGATGCGTTTTCTCTGCGCCGACTTCTCACGAAGCTTCATCGCTCGAAAATGCGTTGGCCCTTCGCTCTTTTTTCCCAGGGTTTGAAACAATGTCCAAGATTGAAGTGAAAGTGCCGGATATCGGCGATTTCAAAAGCGTTCCCGTGATCGAGATCCTGGTCAAGGCCGGCGATGTCATCAAGGCCGAAGACCCGTTGATCGTGCTTGAATCCGACAAGGCGACGATGGAAGTCCCGGCTCCCGCCGGCGGCGTGGTCGGCGAAATCCTGCTGAAAGTGGGCGACAAGGTCGGCGAAGGCACGCCCATCCTGACGCTCGCCGCCGAAGGCGCGGCCGCGCCCGCCGCCGCCCCTGCGCCCGCCGCCGCGCCAGCCGCGCCCGCCGCATACAAGCCCGAGCCGATCGCGGTGACAGAGGGCGACACTGGCAAGATCGCCGGCCCGTCGCCGCTGCTCGGACCCGGCGGGGCGCTTGCCGATTTCGGCAATGTCTTCGCCTCGCCGGCCGTGCGCCGCCTCGCGCGCGAGCTGGACATTGACCTGACCAAGGTCTCCGGTACGGGCGAGAAGGGCCGCGTCACCAAGGAAGACGTGAAGGCCTTCCTGTCCGGCGGCAAATCCGCCCCGGCGGGCGTTTCGGGCGGTTCCGGCATTCCCGAAATCCCGGTGATCGACTTCTCGAAATTCGGCCCGATCGAGGAAAAGCCGCTCTCGCGCATCCGCAAGATGTCCGGCCCCTTCCTGCACCGCTCCTGGCTCAACGTGCCGGCCGTCACCCAGCATGACGAGGCCGACATCACCGAGATCGAGGCCTTCCGCAAGGAGCTGGACGATGCCGGTAAGGCGGCGAAAAAGCCGTACCGCGTCTCGCTGCTGCCTTTCCTGATGAAGGCCAGCGTCTCCCTCCTCAAGCAGTTCCCGGATTTCAATTCCTCGCTGAACCCGGCCAAGGACGCCCTGATCCACAAGAAATACTGGCACATCGGCTTCGCCTGCGACACACCGGAAGGTCTCGTCGTGCCGGTCATCAAGAACGTCGATCAGAAAGGCGTGCTCGAAATCTCCAGGGAATTGGGCGATCTCTCGGCCAAGGCGCGCGACGGCAAGCTCAGCCCGGCTGAAATGTCCGGCGCGACCTTCACGATCTCTTCACTCGGCGGCATTGGCGGCACCGGCTTTACCCCCATTGTCAACGCGCCGGAAGTGGCGATCCTCGGCGTGGTGCGCTCGAAAATGGCTCCGGTCTGGGACGGCAAGGAATTCATCCCGCGCCTGATGCTGCCGCTGTCGCTCTCCTATGACCATCGTGTCATCGACGGCGCCGCCGCCGCTCGTTTCGCCCGCGCGCTCTGCGTGCTGCTCGAAGACGTCCGCCGGCTGGCGCTGTGATCGGGAGCTGAACATGACTGAAGCAATCAAGGTCCCCGATATCGGCGACTTCAAGGACGTTCCCGTTATCGAAGTGCTGGTCAAGGCTGGCGACGCGATCAAGGCGGAAGACCCGCTGATCGTGCTCGAATCCGACAAGGCCACCATGGAAGTGCCCGCGCCCGTCGCGGGCGTGGTCAAGGAAGTGAAGGTCAAGGTCGGCGACAGGGTCGGCGAAGGCGCCGTCATCCTGCTGCTGGAAGGCGCGGGCGCGGGCGCCGCGCCGGCTCCGGCCTCCGCTCCCGCGGCGGCTGCTTCCGCCGCCCCGGCGCCGTCCTCCGCCCCCGCCGTCGCGGGCGATTTGCACGCCGAAGTGCTGGTGCTCGGCGCAGGCCCCGGCGGCTACAGCGCCGCCTTCCGCGCCGCCGATCTCGGCGCCAAGGTCGTGCTGGTCGAGCGCTGGCCGGTGCTCGGCGGCGTCTGCCTCAATGTCGGCTGCATCCCGTCCAAGGCTCTGCTCCACGCCGCCAAGGTGATCGAGGAAGCCCATGACATGGGCGAAAGCGGCGTCTCCTTCACGACGCCGCAGATCGATCTCGACAAGCTGCGCTCCTGGAAGGACAGCGTCATCAAGCGCCTCACCGGCGGCCTCGGCGGCATGGCCAAGCAGCGCAAGGTGACGGTCGTGACCGGCAAGGGCGCTTTCGCCTCGGCCAACAGCCTCGAAGTGATCGCGGAAGACGGCTCGAAGAAGGTGGTCACCTTCGACAAGGCCATTGTCGCGGCCGGCTCCGAACCCGTCACCTTGCCCTTCATCCCGCATGACGACGCGCGCGTCATCGACTCGACCGGCGCGCTGGAGCTGACCGATATTCCGAAGCGCCTGCTGGTGCTCGGCGGCGGCATTATCGGGCTGGAAATGGCGACGGTCTATCACGCGCTCGGCTCAAAGATCACTGTCGTCGAGCTGATGGACCAGATCATCCCCGGCGCCGACAAGGATATTGTCGCGCCGCTCGCCAAGCGCATCGGCAAGAAATACGAGAAGATCCTGCTCAAGACCAAGGTGGTCGCGGTCGCGGCCGAGCCTGCCGGCCTGCGCGTGACCTTCGAGGCCGCCGACGGAACCAAGAGCGACGACACATTCGACAAGCTGCTGGTCGCGGTGGGCCGCAAGCCCAACGGCAAGCTCATCAGCGCCGAGGCTGCCGGCCTCGCGGTGGACGAGCGCGGCTTCATCGCCGTCGACAAGCAGATGCGCACCAATGTGCCGCATATCTTCGCCATCGGCGATATCGTCGGCCAGCCCATGCTCGCCCATAAGGCGACGCATGAGGCCAAGGTGGCGGCGGAAGTCGCCTGCGGGCACAAGTCCGCCTTCGACGCGAAAGTGATCCCCTCGGTCGCCTATACCGACCCGGAAGTGGCCTGGGTTGGGGTGACCGAGATCGAAGCCAAGGCCCAGGGGCTGAAATTCGGCAAGGCCACCTTCCCTTGGGCCGCGTCGGGCCGCGCCCTGTCGCTGGGACGCGACGAGGGTCTGACCAAGGCCCTGTTCGACGAGGAGACCAAGCGCCTGATCGGCTGCGGCATCGTCGGCCCCGGCGCAGGCGACCTGATTTCGGAAGCCGCGCTCGCCATCGAAATGGGCGCGGACGCCGAGGACATCGGCCTGACCATCCATCCGCATCCGACCTTGTCCGAGACCATCGGACTGGCGGCCGAGCTGTTCGAAGGCACGATCACCGACCTGATCGCTCCGAAGAAGAAGTAAAAGCTCCATAATCACAAAGCCGCCGGATGATCGTCCGGCGGCTTTTTTGTTTCGCGAGGCGCGGCGCATCCGCGCGCAAAAAAACGGCGCCTTTTCAGGCGCCGCTTGTTTACTGCCTTATGGCGTCCCGGATCAGGCGACGGCG
Organism: Rhodoblastus sp.; assembly: GCF_019449565.1. GTDB lineage: Bacteria > Pseudomonadota > Alphaproteobacteria > Rhizobiales > Beijerinckiaceae > Rhodoblastus. The sequence continues at coordinate 24,890 of NZ_JAGRPM010000006.1, forward strand.
CTTTTCACGGCGCCAATGATCTCGGCGCGTTCAGCCAGCGCGACGCGGATATAGACCGGGACCTGGCGATGCGCCTTGGCGCGCGGATAAGGCAGCTCGGAAACCGTCCTGCCTTCCGGATAGAGCGCCTGGTGCTCGGCCCAATTGTCGAAGTTCATGCGGTCGACATTGTCGACAAAGGTCTCGGCCGGGGTGTTTTCCGCCAGGATCAGCGAATGATCGTCGAGTTCGACATGGTGATAGGTGAAGACCGCCGGGACCTTGGCCTCGCGGATGATCGAGGTTCCATTGACCAGCGCGCCGGCATGGACCATCACGCCATCGACCAGAAGGGCGTGATCGGGCGAGACCAGCAGGTCACGGCTCGGCACGTTCTCGGCCAGGGCGCCGGCCTTGACGCGGATCGGATAGCTGCGGGCCGGATCGGCGAAGAAGGTCGAAACGGTCTGACGGCCGAGCCAGCGCACCGGCTTGGCGACGCCGTCAGTGGTCAGCACGAGATCGCCGCGCTTCAGAGTCTCGACCGCGACTTCGCCATCCGGCGTGCGGATCATGGTGCCGGCCATGAAGCAGATCACATTGATAGTTTCAAAATTGGCGGCGGTGGCGCTGGAATAGCTGCCCCTGGCGGGGGTCGCCGAAACGAGCGTCATCGTATGGGTGGTCGGGGATTCATTCGCCGAATTGAAATAGGTCATGGTTTGCAGCGCGCTATTCCAGGTCGAAGCTGTCGCGCCGCCGCTGCCCGTGTAATTGATCGTGATGTCGCCGGTCCCGCTGTCGTAGCTGAGGGTGAAGCTGTCGCCTGCTCCGTTGAAGGCCGTCCCGGCGAAGGTCATCGTCGCTTCGGGATTGGAAACATGCAGCACGAGGGTCTTGGTCCGATCGGACGTGCCGCCGTTGCTGACGTTCGTCGTCACATTGCCGAAAAGCTGGACGGTCGGATTTGCCCCGGAATCATTATAGGTCGTCGTATTATTGCCCGAGGTATTGCCGTTGAAATCAATGCTGAAAGTAGCCATTACCTGCTCCCGCGAAAAATCTGTCCCCGGCGGCGTTTGCGCCGCCCGCGTCCGCTGCGGTCCCTTCGAATCGTCAGGACCAGCGCGCTGAATATGGTTTTAGCAAAAGCCTGACGTTAGGGAAGAACCTTGAGACGTTTTGATAGGTCTCTCAGACAGTTTGCAAATTATATTATGACCTTGCATCATCCGTGACGAGGCCCTGCCCCTCCTCAGCAGGCGAAAAAGGCCGCGAAGGATTTCACGCTATGGGACTGCCGTCAGCTTCCGCCAGCATGTCACAACCGGACGCTCCATTCGTATTCTCGTCGGAATGCCCGCGCGGAAACGCTTCCTCGTGGAGCGCGTTTTTCGCTGGCGTTTTCGAGATTGGCGGCGAGGCTTCCGCTCTCACCAGTTGCGACGGGCAATTCACCGGGCTCGCCACCGCCAATCATGTTCTGAGCCAGTCGAGCTGCCCTTCGCTCAGGCTGGCGCGCTCCGATGCGACAATCGCCCACGACCCGCTCGACGTTTTCGTCCTCCGCCTTCAACTATCGGGCCGCCTGGCCGCCCGCATCGGCGAAAGCGGCGTCGAAGCGCACGAGGGCGACCTGATTTTCCTCGACATGAAGCAGCCGCTCGACCTGACGCTGGCGGCGGGCGACAGCGACGCCGCCGACGTGACCCTGTGGATTCCGCGCCGCAAATTGCTCGCGGCGATGAGCCGGGCCGACGCCCTGCATGGATTCGTCGTCGCGGGCGCCTCGCCCGCCGGCGCCCTGATCGGCGGTTGCCTTCGCCTGCTGGCGGAACAGGCGAAAACAATCTCCGCCGAGCAGATGGACGCCCTCTGCGACGGGGTGGTCGCCTTGATCGCCAAGGCGCTCGCGCCCGAATTGGCGCGGCTCGGGCGCGCGGAGTCGCGGTCCCACGCGTCTTTGGTCATCATCCGGCGCCATATCGACCAGCGCCTGACTCAACCCGGCCTGAACGCCGACAGCCTGGCGAAACGATTCGGCCTTTCGCGCGCATCGCTTTACCGGCTGTTCGAACCCGTGGGCGGCGTCGCCGGCTATATCCGCCAGGCGCGTCTCGACCGCGCTTATCAGGAGCTAATGGCGAGCGAAAACGACGGCCGCCGCATCGGACCCATCGCTTTTTCGCTCGGTTTCAGGAATGTCAGCGCCTTCAATCGGCTGTTCAAGGCGCGTTACGGCGTCAGCCCGCGCGAAGCGCGCGAAAACATTCGGCATTTCGCGCCGCCGATACCGGCGCCAGCAAGCGCCCTTCCGGCAAGTTCCGCCGCGCAGGACAGGAACGCGCTCGCTTATTGGCTGGCGTTGATCGGCGCGCCGCGCGCTAAATGAAGGGGCGCCAGGTTTTCGCTTTGGCGCCCCTCCAATCCCTCGGTCATTTCGGGAAGAAATGATCGCTGGCGCTGACCTTCGCCGGTCCCGCCGCATCCTCGGCGGTGAAGGTGATCGGCGCCGAGCTGGCGGGGATCGCGTCAGGCGGGGCAATGACCAGCACGCGCAGCTCCAGCGTCTGGTCCGGTCCGACAGTGGCCTGACCTTCCGTGGTGTCGTCCATGATCTTCAGCTTCAGACCGGGAACGCCGGACACCGAGAGCTTCACCGCGCGATCATTGGGCTGCTTGTTAAGAAGGCGCACGGTATAGCCGTTGCGCACGCCGCCATCGGCCATGGGCATGGCCAGCGGGTTGCGGTCATGGAGAACATTGACGCCGAGGTCGGAGCGTGTCGCCAGCTTCCAGACCATGACCGAACCCACCAGGGCGATCATGAGGGGATAGATCAGGGTGCGCGGGCGGATCGGACGATAGATCGGCTTCAGGCCCTGCGCGCGGCGCTGGATGTTGATGTCGGTGTCATAGAAGATCAGCCTCGGCGGGCGGCCGATTTCCTTCATGACATTGTCGCAGGCGTCGATGCACAGGCCGCACTGGATGCAGCCGAGCTGCGAGCCGTTACGGATGTCCACGCCGGTCGGGCAGACCGCGACGCATTGCTGGCAATCGATGCAATCGCCCGCCGGAACGCCCTTGGCGTGAGCGGCCGCGGCTTTCTTCACCGACATGCGCGGCTCGCCGCGGTCGCGCTCATAGCTGACGTTGAGCGCCCATTCGTCGGTCATCGCCGCCTGGATGCGCGGCCAGGGACAGATATAGATGCAGGTCTGCTCGCGCATATAGCCGGCGAACATGAAAGTCGTGAAGGTCAGGATGGCGATCCAGGTATAGGCGATGCCCGGCGCCTGGAAGGTGAGGAGCTGCTTCACGAGAGTCGGCGCGTCGGCGAAATAGAGCACGAAGGCGCCGCCGGTCCACCAGGCGATCATCAGCCACAGGAAATTCTTCAGGCCGATCTCGAAGGCGTGGCGGATCGTAAAACCCTTCTTGTCCTTGAGCATGCGCTCGCGGCGGTCCCCCTCGACCCAGCGCTCGACGGCGTAGAACAGGTCGGTCCAGACCGTCTGCCAGCACAGATAGCCGCACCAGACCCGGCCCGCGACGGCGTTCATCATGAAGAGCGTCATCGCCGCGATGATCAGCAGGCCCGTGAAATAATAGACCTCCTGCGGCCAGATCTGGATGAAGAAGAAATAGAACCGCCGGTGTGGCATGTCGATCAGCACAGCCTGGTCGGGCAGGTTCGGGCCGCGATCCCAGCGCAGGAAGGGCATCAGGTAATAGACGCCGAGCGTCGCGCAGAGCAGGAACCATTTGATCCTGCGAAACGTCCCATGCGTCGCCTGCGGATAGACCTTCTTGCGCGAGGCGTAGAGTGGGCCCGTGATGATGGTTTCTTCGTTCATGGGGCAGTCCTGACAGGAAGCGCCTAAGCGTCCAAGTATGCGTATTGTCGCGCCAAATCCGCCGCGCCGCATTGATCCAGTGCAGGATAAAGATATATTCGAATATAATAAACTATCTTGTTGCGGCCTATTTCACCGCGGCGGGGTAGCCCGCCTCCGTGATCGCCTTCGCCACGGCCGCCGGATCGGCGGCGGCGGGCGTCAATGTGACGTCGCCAGACGGGAGATCGACCTGCACGTCGGACCCGGGCGCCACGGAAAGCGCGGCTTTCCGGACCCTGTCGGCGCAATGGCCGCAGGTCATGTCGCTGACGGCGAAGATGGTCTGGGGAGCTTGGGGCACGGGCATTTCTCCAACATCACGGGAAGGGACGGCAAATTGTCGCAGGCGCAGCGCATTGCCCAAAACGAACAGGCTTGAGCAGGCCATGGCCGCGGCGCCCAGCGCCGGATTGAGCAGCAGCCGGCTCGATGGATAGAGCGCGCCCATGGCCAGTGGAATCAGCAGGATATTATAGCCGAAGGCCCAGACGAGATTCTGTTTGATCGTGCGCAGGGTCGCGCGAGAAAGGGCGAAAGCCTGCGCCACCTTGCGCAGGTCGCTCGACATCAGCGCCACCTGCGCGCTTTCCACGGCGACATCCGTCCCGGCGCCCATGGCGATCCCGACATCGGCGGCGGCGAGCGCCGGCGCGTCATTGATGCCGTCGCCGACGAAAGCCACCGGCCCCGCCTTGGCCAGTTCGTGCAAGGCCGCGACTTTGCCCTCCGGGCGACGCCCGGCGTAAATCTCGTCGACCCCGATTCGCGCCGCGATGGCGCGGGCGGTGGCCTCTCGGTCGCCGGTGATGAGCGCAACGCGCAGACCCAGGGCCCGCAAGGCCGCGACGCCCTCCGCCGCCTCGGGACGCGGCGGGTCGGAAAAGGCGAACAGGCCCGCCGCCTTGCCATCGACCGCAATAAAGAAGCAGGATGCGCCCTGCCCCGCCAGCGCCTCGGCTTTTGCGGCGAAGACCTCGGTCGCGGCGCCGAGCGATGTCAATAGATCCGCTGAGCCGACCGCAACCGATGCGCCGCCAACCTCGCCCGTGACGCCGAGGCCCGGACGGTAAGTGAAATGCGCAACAGGCCCCGCAAAGGGCGCCGCTCTCGACTTGGCCGCCTCGACGAGCGCACGGCCGAGCGGATGTTCCGATTGCGCCTCGACCGCCGCCGCGAGCGACAGCAGGTGCGCCTCGTCAAAGCCTTCGCCCGCGACGATTCCGGTCAGCGCGGGCTTGCCCAGCGTCAGCGTGCCGGTCTTGTCGAAGGCCACCGTCTTGACCCCGCACAGGGTTTGCAGCGCGTCGCCCTGACGGAAGATGACTCCCAGTTCAGCCGCCCTGCCCGTGCCGGTCACCAGCGCGGCGGGCGTAGCGAGGCCCATGGCGCAGGGACAGGCGATGATCAGCACATTGACCGCGCTGACCAGAGCCAGCGGCAAGGCGGCGAGACCGCCGAAAGCGAGCCAGATCGCAAAGGTCGCCGCCGCGAGAATCAGCACGACCGGGACGAAACGCGCGGTGACGCGGTCGGCGAGGTCCTGAATTGGCAGCCGCGCGCCCTGCGCGGTCTCGACCATGCGGATGACGTCGGCGAGAAAGCTGTCCGCGCCGACCCTGGTCGCGCGCAGCACGAAGGCTCCGGCCAGATTGACGCTGCCGCCAATCGCGGAATCGCCGGGCTTTTTCACAACCGGGACGGATTCGCCGGAAATGAAACTCTCGTCGACATGGCTCGCACCCTCGATCACCAGTCCGTCGACGGGCACGGATTCGCCGGGCCGCACTTCGACCACATCTCCCACCAGCACGTCCGCCACCGAGAGATCGCGCACCACGCCGTCGCGGCGCACATGGGCGGTCTTGGGCTGGAGCCGCGCCAGCTTGCCGATGGAATCGGCCGCGCGGCCGCGCGAACGCGCCTCCAGCCAGCGTCCGAGCAAAATAAAGGCGACGATGATCGCGGCGGATTCGAAATAGGAATGGCGCGTCCCCTCGGGCAGAACATCCGGCGCGAAGGTCGCGATCAGGGAATAAAGATAAGCCGCGCCGGCGCCGAGCGCGACAAGGGCGTTCATGTCCGGCGCGCCGCGCAACAGCGAGCCGAAACCCAGCGTGAAAAAGCGCCGCCCGGGGCCAAACAGGACCAGAGTGGTCAGCGCCGCCGCCAGGATCATGACGCCCTGATGGCCGAAGACGCCATGGATCAACGCGGCGAAGGCCGGCGACATATGGCCGCCCATTTCCAGAATGGTCACAGGCGCGGCCAGCGCGGCGGCGAGAATGAAGCGCCGGCGCATCGTGGCGGTTTCGGCGGCGCGGCGCTCGAACGGATCGAGCGCGGCCTTCTCCTCCGACTGCAAGCGCGGTTCATAGCCCGCGCCGCGAACCGCCTCGGCCAGTGCGGCGGGCGTGATCACCCCTTCCAGCCCATCGACATAGGCACGTTCGGTTGCGAGATTGACCCGCGCCGACGTCACGCCGGGGACGGCCTTCAGAGCCTTTTCGACATGGGCGACGCAGGAGGCGCAAGGCATGCCGCCTACGCCCAATTCAACATGGGTCAGGCGGGCCTCATAGCCCGCCTCCTTCACCCGCGCCGCGAGATCGGCGATATCGGCCTCCGGCCCCAGAGTCAGATCGGCGCGCTCGCCGACCAGATTGACCTGGGCGTCGAGCACGCCCGGCGCGCCCTTGAGCGCCTCTTCGACATGACGCACGCAAGAGGCGCAGGTCATGCCGCCGATGGGCATTGCGAGCGCCCTGCTCTCGTTTCCGTGCTGAATATTCATGGGACAGATATAGGGGTCCTGCTGCGGCGCATTCAACCTTCGGCGGGGTCTTCAGGTAATTTACGGCGCGGAATTCGTCCGACCCACCGCCCGGCGTGGAAAGCGCCGGCCTGGGAAATAAACAAGCCCAGCCCGAGGATGTTGAGCACGAGGTCGAAGGCCCAGCCCTTCAGCAACAGGAGAAACCAGCCGATCAGCAGTATCGCGGCGAAGACCAGCGTGCCGTCGCGCGCCTCAGGCGCACCGATGAGGATCGGGCGCGTCTCGCTGGCGACGCCGATCACGAAGGGAATCAGCAGCAGGAAAAGAATGTTGCGCCATTCATAGGGCATGAAGCCCCAGCCGGGCAGCGACTGGTTGAGGAGGATGGCGAGCAGCGGCGACCCGCAAAGTATGAGCGGCACTATCAGCACCGCCCAGCGGCGCTCTCCATCTGCCGTCCGAAACATATTCCCCCGTCGCGCGCTTCGTCCCCGCGGCGCAAGCTGCGCCGCGAAGCGATAGTGCGACGCTGGCGCGCGTCAGTAAACCGCCTTCTGGACGGGCTGTGCGTAATAGGTGTTCAGGATCGAAAAACGCGGCCTGGAATTGTCGAGGCTGATCGAATCGCGACCATGCCAACTGGTGCGCAGGAAATCATAGGTCGGATGAATCACCACGAAGGCGGCGCCGGTATTGGGCAGGAAAGGCACGGTCTTTTCCTCGGCGAGGCCGAAATTTTTCCACGAGAACAAACCCTTTGGCGAAAGACGGTAAAGCGTGGTGCCAAGCGCCTTCTGGCCCTCGTCTTCCGGCATGTAGACCATCATGGTGACGACCTTGCGCCGCGTATCGGGATGGGGCTTGATCCTGTAGCCGTCATAATCATTGTAGAGAACCGGGCGTGGATACATCGGCACCGGCCAGCCTTCCTTGCTCGCCTTGGAGCGGATGCGTAGGCCTTCGTCGAGCTGCTGGCGCATGGCCGCCTCCAATTCGGGGGCGGAGCAGACGTCGGAGACCAGCTTCCACAAGGCGCGGCGCGCGTCGTCGCCAGCGTCGCAGGAGCCATCGAAAAGCGTGAACTGGCGGCGGGTATTGGCCCCATTAAGCTGGACGTAACCGGCGTCATCCGGACGGTTGGCGATGAGTTCCGCGTAAAAGTCCTCCGGCCAGAAATTGCGGAAAACCAGATGCGGATAAGGCTTGGAAAAGACATCCGCCTCCATGATCGATTTCACCGCATGGGCGACGAGATCGGCATAACGGGGATCGGACATCAGGGGCCTCAAATGGATGCGGCGCCACCGCCGGGCCGCTGGAAGCGAGGTAATAGCGTGTTTTTTTGCTAGACGAAAGACCGTGTCGCCGCGACCCAATGGCGCGCGCGGGCTTCGGGATCGGCATTGAGGGTGATGTCGGTGACCACCGCTGCGCTCTGCGCCCCCGCGCGCAGAGCCTCAATGGCGCGTTCCGGCGTCAGGCCGCCGATGGCGACCAGAGGCAGGCCGCCGATCTTGCTTTTCCACAAGCCGATCTTTTCCAGCCCCTGCGGCGCCCAGGGCATTTTCTTGAGCAGGGTCGGAAAGACCGGGCCAAGGGCGATATAGTCCGGCTCGGCGGCCAGCGCCGTGGCCAGCTCCGCCTCGTCATGGGTGGAGAGTCCGAGTTTCAGCCCGCCGCGCCGGATCGCCGGGAGATCCGCAATTGCGAGATCCTCCTGGCCGAGATGCACGAAATCGCAGCCAAGTTCGAGCGCGAGGCGCCAGTAGTCATTGACGATCAGTTGCGCGCCGAACTTTCGGCAGAGATCGCGCGCTTCGGCGATCTGCGCGCGCAGGTCGCCCTGGTCGGCCTCTTTGACCCGCAGCTGGACCAGTTTCACGCCGCAGGGCAGCAGGCGGCGCAGCCAATCGACATGATCGACAATGAGATAGAAGGGATCGAGCTTCATGAGAACGCCCGCCCCAGCACGGGGGTCGAGGGCGCGGCCATGTCGCGCGGCTCCATTGGCTGCGCAAGGAAAGCCGTGCGCCCCGCCTCGCAGGCGGCGGCGAAGGCGCGGGCCATGGCGACCGGATCGCCGGCGCGGGCGATGGCGGTGTTGAGCAACACCGCGTCATAGCCCAGCTCGAAGGCGTGAGCGGCCTGAGACGGCGCGCCGAGTCCGGCGTCAATGACCAATGGAATGTCCGGGAAATGGGCGCGCATGGCGCGCAGGGCGAAAAGATTGTTGAGCCCCCGGCCCGAGCCGATCGGCGCGCCCCAGGGCATTAGCACCTTGCAGCCGGCGTCGAGCAGCTTGTCCGCAACCACCAGATCATCTGTCGTATAGGGAAAGACGTCAAAGCCCTCATCGCAGAGGATGCGCGCCGCCTCGACCAGCCCGAACACGTCCGGCGCGAGCAGGTCCTCCTCGCCGACCACTTCGAGCTTGATCCAGTTGGTGCCGAACAACTCACGCGCCATCTGCGCCGTCGCCACCGCCTCCTTGACCGTGCGGCAGCCGGCGGTATTGGGCAGCACGCGCAGGCCCAGCGAGCGCACCAGGCCCCAAAAGCTTTCGCCCGCGCGCCCGCCCCCGGCCTCGCGCCGCAGCGAGACGGTGACGATTTCCGCACGCGACGCTGCCAACGCCTCGCCGAGAATGGCGGGCGAGGGATATTGCGCCGTGCCGACCAGCAGGCGGGACTTCATCTCGACGCCATAGAAACGCAGCGGATCGTTCATGTTCGCCTGGCTCATCAAACTCAGCCTCCAACCTCAACCACCTTGGCGCGGCGTGAGGATTTCCACCCGGTCGCCGTCCGTCAGAACCCGGCCCGCGCGCTCCCTGGCGCGGACAAAGCTCTCATTGACCGCCGTCGCGACCAGCTCCGGCGGGTAGTCCAGTTCGGCGAGCAGCGCGGCCAGATCAGGCGCGCGCACGTCCCGCGTCTCGCCATTGACCACGATCTTCATCCATGACCTCCGGGAAAAAGGCGTCTTCCAGCACGACCCGCGCCGCGCGGCTGGCGAGAGCCGGCGACAACAGGAAACCATGGCGGTAAAGCCCATTGAGATAAAGCCTGCGCCCGTCGCGCACGAGGCGTGGCAAATTGTCGATGAAGCTTGGTCGCACGTCCGAGCCGGTCTCGACCACTTCGGCCTGGGCGAAAGCCGGGTGGACCGCAAAGGCCGAATTGACCAGCTCGACCAGGGACTGCGCCGTGACCCGCGCGCGCTCCTCGTTCTCGATCATGGTCGCGCCGATCATGAAGGTCCCGTCCGGGCGCGGCACGACATAGACCGGATGGCGCGGATGCAGCATCCTCACTGGCCGGGAGAGCTTGATGTCCGCCGAGCGCACAATCATCATCTCGCCCTTGACGCCGCGCAGGCCGGAGAGTTCCGGCTTGGCCGCATAGCCCCGGCAATCCAGCGTCCAATCGCAGTTATCAGGCAAGGTCGCAGCGTCCACGCCGTATTGGAAGGCGACATTCGGCTCGGCGGCGAGCAAGCCGGCGAGATGGGCCAGCGCGGCGCGCGGCGCGAGATGCGCCTCCTCTTCGAAATAAAGCGCGGAGGCGAAATTATCGGCAAGGTCCGGCTCCAGCGCCGCAAGGCTTTCGCGGTCGAGGGTGATGAAATGCGAAGTGCGGCGCGAAAACTGCGCCAGTTCGGCGCGGTCGCGCGGCGGCGCCACCACGAGGCTGCCGCGGCGTTCGGCAACCGGAACGACGTTCGTCCAGAAATCCAACGCTTCGGCGCCGAGGCTTGCGACGATCGGCTCGGTCGATTCAGCCTCGCACCAGGGCGCGATCATGCCGCCGGCGTAAAAAGAGCAGCCTTGCCCCGGCCCCGGATTCTTCTCGACGACTTCGAGCGCGAGGTCGCGGCCCGCCGCTCTGGCCCGCGTTACCAGTTCAAAAGCCACGGTCAGTCCCGCCGCGCCGGCGCCAATGATGCGGATTCGCATGTCTCGCCTCGTCTCAAGCCTTTCAAGCCTTGCAGCGGCAATTTCCGGGAAAAATCGCCCCGGAAAAGAAACGGGCGTGAGCGAAGGAGACCTTCGTTTCGCGCCATCCCTCCGCCAGTCCGAACTGGATCAGGTGCGGCGGCCCGAATTAGAGCCGCCTGAGGGTCGCCGGGCCGGCGCTCCGAATCACGAAAGCGCCGCCGCCAGCCTCTCAGCCCCCTGACGGGGCTCCCCTTGGCCATGATGAACCTTATGTGTCGCGGCTGGCCCTCCCGTCAAGGGACAGAACGCCGCGCGCCACTTGTGGAGTCAGTTGGCGCCGAGCTTGCGTAGTGGGGTCCGAACGACGAATGGCTCTTTACATCGTGTTTAGAACCGTTCAAAAAATACAAGCCTCGTGCTTGAATTGGCGGATGAGCAGAAAAATGGCAGGCGAGACCCTACAAGACCATCAGATTGTGCCGTCCAGGCGCGTTGTCGCGAAGCCGACATATGATTGGAAAAATGGCGCCCTGGCCCGACTGGTCAAGGAAAAGCTGCGCTCCGTGGAGCTGCGGCCCACCCGTCAGCGCATCAGCCTCGCGAGCCTGCTCTTCGTCGCCGGCGAACGCCATGTGACCGTGGACCAGCTTTTCGCCGAGGCGCAATCCCTCAAGATGCCGCTGTCGCGCGCGACCGTCTACAACACCCTTCATCAATTCGTCGCGGCGGGTCTGGTGCGCGAGATCGCGCTTTACGGTTCCAAGGTCTGGTACGACACCAAGACCGGCTCGCACTGCCATTATTACGACGAGGACATGACGTCGCTTTACGACATGCCCGAGGATCTCACCCAACAGCTGCGCTTCACGCCGCCGAAGGGCAAGAAGGTTGTCGGCGTCGATATCATCGTCCGCCTGGCCGACGACGATTCGGACGCTGTCTAACCGCTCGCGCTAGGTTTTGGCGACGGGGTAAATCCCGCCCTCGAACACGGTTCCCCATACCGGGATGTCCCTGAGCTTCATCGGGTCGACCGCATAGGGGTCCTCCCCCAGCACCGTGAAATTGGCGATCTTGCCCGGCGCGATACTGCCGATCCTGTCTTCCTGCCGCCACGAATAGGCGGCCTCGATCGTCACAGCGCGAAGCGCCGCATCAATGTCTATTCTCTGCTCCGGCCCCGCCACACGCCCCGAGGGCGTGACGCGATTGACCGCGCACCAGAGGAAATTAAGCGGCGAGGCCGGGCCCATCGGGAGATCGGAATGGAAGGACAGCGGGACGTTGTTCTTCAGGACTGACGCGGACCGCACCATGACGTCGGCGCGCTGCGGGCCAAGGCCTACTTCGCCATATTTGTCGGCGAAGCCCACCGGATAATAGGGATTTGCGCTGACGATGGCGCCAAGCCGCGCGATCCGCCCGATCTGCTCCTCGGTCGAATTGGCGAAATGGACTATGACCGTGCGGTGGTCGGCGCGCGGATTTTCCGCCATCAGCTTATCCAGAATATTCAGCACGACTTCGAGCCCGAGGTCGCCGTTGACGTGGATGTGAATCTGATAGCCCGCGTTCCAGAACAGACGCGCGCGCTCTTCGATCTGCTCGGGCGGCTCAATCCATTCGCCGTGATGGCCATCGAGATAGCCGTCTTTCATCTGCATCAGCTGAGAGATGATCGCGCCGTCGGCGAACAGCTTGATCTGGCGGGGAAAGAACATCAGCTTTTTGCCCGGCGCCGCTGGCGCGACCGCGATCTGCTCTTCGACCGCCGCGAGCGCCTTCGCCATGCCGACGCGATCGGTAATGCCGCGCCCGTCGGCGAGGAAAGTCGAATACATCGGGGTCGAGGGCGCGCCGAGAATGTCCTGGTAAAGCGCCCACATGTCCGGCGTATAGAGCGCGCCGGGCTCGTTATAGGCGGTGACGCCATTGGCGTGCAGATAGCCCACCATCTGCTTGAGGCCGAAACTGACGCGCTCCGGCGTGGCGAGCACCTTCAGCATCGGCGCCATCATGAAATTGAGGCCGCCCTCCCAATAATGACCCTCGTTGAAATTGACCTGCTCGCTCCATTCGCCCTTGCCCTTGGTGGCCGCCTCGGTCAGGCCGAGCGCGGCGATGGCGGCGTCGTTGAGGAAGAATTCGTGACAGGAGCGATGCCATACCGAGATCGGCCGCGTCTTGCTGATCGCGTTGAGGTCCGCACGCGTCAGCTTGCCATGCCAAAGCGGATGATAGCCCCAGGTCAACAACCAGGCGTTCGGGTCCTTCAACGCCGCGTCGGCCGCCCTCAGCCGCGCGTGATAGTCTTCCCGGGTCACGGCCGCCTTGTTGAACTTGCCGGGCATCGGCCAGTCCTCCGGCGCAATCACCTCGACTGAAAGCGTCAGGGCTCCGAGGATCGGATGCAGATGCTGGTCGATCAGGCCCGGCGTGATCACCTTGTCGGCGAAGGTCGTGTCGATGCGGGAGGGCCGCTCGCCGAGCGCCGCCTTGACCTGATCGAGCGAGCCCACGGCGAGGATCTTGTTTCCGGAGACGGCCACCGCTGTCGCAGTTGGGTTGTCGCGCTCCATGGTAATGATCTTCTTCGCAACGAAAATGGTCGCCGTGGGCGCCCCGAGCCCTGCCGCCAGCGTCTCATTGAGCGTTCCATCGGCCAAAGCGGGTCCGACCGCCTCGGCGACGAAGGCGCCCGCCGTCACAGTCGCGGCTCCGCGCAAAAAACTGCGGCGCGACTTGTAGCTCAGGCCCCTGAACGCGCCAGCAAAAGCCGGATTGCAGATGATGCACATATTGACGAGTCCCCATATTAATATGTCGCAGCGGAGCCGGGCCGGTGACGATGATTTATTTTGTCGGAAACCGCGTCGGGCAAGCCGGCTTGAGTTCGGCCGTTCAAAAACCGGCTCACGAGAGTGCGCATTGAACCTTGCCGCCAGCGCGGTGTCGTAAGCGTATTATTTCGGGAAATAGGGCGCGCCGTGATAATTTGACGCATTGGCGCGCCCGAGAGACCGCATGCCGTCGCCAGTTATTTCATGTCCCTGGTCACGTCGATGATCGGCTGCTTGCTTGCGGTCGAGAGCTTCAGCAAGCTTTTGCCACCGAGGTCGAGCTGGTTCATGTCCACGACATGGATCGACTGGTCGTCATAGCTCTTCCAATAGAATTTCAGCGCCTGCGGATCGCGCGCCACGGTCAGCATGGTGTAGTCGCTGTGAATCACGCCGTCCGAGACTTCCCGCGCGACGCCGACCGGAATGTCGAAATTGTTGAGGATGTGGAAGACCTGAAGCACGCCATGCGCCGCGTCCTTTTCGGGAATTGCGGTCGCGGTGAAGACCGCCGCGCGGACGAAGCGCGACGGCGGCGAGAAATCGCCCGGCAGGCCCAGCATGCCCGAGCCCTGCCCCAGCGGAAGGAACGACGTCTTATCGATTGTGAGCGGCGGCACGTTGCGCGGATTGAGCGCGATGAAATTGCGCAAATTGGTCATGTGCCAGTCGAAGCTCGGCGAATTGGTCATGACGCCCAGCGGATTATCGGAGACGACCAGCTTACCGCCCAGAGGCTCGATGGCGATGCTCGCGCCGGTCTTGTCATAGACCACATAATGGAAGGGCTGGGGCTCCGGCGGCCAGCCTTTGAGGATCGTCGGGGCCACGAGGACGTCGCCCGACTCGACGGCTTTGCGCACGTCCGCCACCGAGGCGAAACTGGTCAGGACCCAGTTCGAGAAATCCACCATCGACATGGAGGAGGCCCGGTTTTCCGGGGTGGTCGGCGTATAGGAGGCGAAGGTCGGGAAATAGAAGGTTCCGATTGCCAGTCCCTTCTCGTTCAGCCCGTCCATGATGGCGAGATTGTCGAAGCTGATGACGCCGACGGCGGCATATTTCGCGCTCCATTGCTTGCCCGGCCCGAGCGGGGTCTCGCCGGTGAAGGCATAGCCGCGCGGAACCATCACCACCTGGCTTTCGATGAAAATGCCGAATTCGACCGTGCGGCCATGAACGTACGAGCCATCCGCCGTCTTGAGCATGATCCCGGTACATGCGCTCGCGGATGTCGCGGCGGCGAAGCAGGCGGCTGTCGCCAGTGCGGCGGCGCGCTTCAGGACATTTTTTAAATTCATGAAATTCCTCCCAGGAACAAATTTCATCGTCGTGGCCGGGTTCGCGCTGCTTGCCCCCCACCACAGCAACACGACAACCTTGAGCCAGGCCAGTCGTTCCGGCGGGCGGCGTTCAGAAGGCGTTCTTGCCGAACAGCACGGCGAAGGGCGTCATGACGAGAATCTTGAGGTCAAGCCACACCGACCAGTTTTCAATATATTGGAGATCATATGCGACGCGCTGCTCGATCTTCTCGAACGTATCCGTCTCGCCGCGCCAGCCATTGACCTGCGCCCAGCCAGTGATGCCGGGCCTGACGCGGTGACGGGCGAAATAGCCGTCCACGACTTGCTCATAGGCCCTGCCCGCGGCCTTGCCTCGGATGGCGTGCGGACGGGGGCCGACCAGCGACAGGTCGCCGCGCAGGACGTTGAACAATTGCGGCAGTTCATCGAGCGACGCGCGCCGGATGAAAGCGCCGAAGGGAGTCACCCGGGGATCATGGCGCGTGACCAGCCTTTCCGCCGTGGGGTCGCACCGATCAGCATACATCGAGCGGAACTTGAACACTTCGAACCGCTCGTTGTTGAAGCCATAGCGGATCTGCCTGAAAATGACCGGGCCGGGCGACGACAATTTCACGCCGAGCGCGACCAGCGCGAGCAGCGGCGACAGCGCGATGATCAGCGCCAAGGCGACAACAGCGTCGAACATGGCTTTCAGTGCATTGCCCCAGTCGGAAATCGGCTTGTCGAAGACCGGCAGGAAGGGCACGTCGCCGATATGATGATAGACCCTGTCGCGCAGCGTGAGCTTGGTCCCCAAGGCGGAAATGCGCACATCCACCGGCAGGGTCCAAAGCTTCCCCAAAATCTGCAATAGCCGCGCCTCGGCGCTCAACGGGATCGCGACAATCAGGAGGTCGACCTTCTCGTCGCGGCAGAAAGCGTCGAGGTCGTCGAAGGCGCCGAGCAGCCGGTAGCGGCCAATGTCCGAGGGAAGGCGCGCGCGGTTGCGGTCATCGAAAACGCCGAGGATTTGCAGCGCGCCCTTGCCCGACTTCTCCAGCCGCCGGATGGTTTCCAGCGCATGCGCGCCGCCGCCGACCACGACCGTCCGGCGTGCGAGCCGGCCCTGCCGCGTCCATAAGGTGACGGCGCCGGCGAACACCGCCCGCGCGCCGCACCCGGTCATCCAGCCGCCCGCAAACCACAGCGCTGTCCAGCCGCGTAGAAGCTCAGGCTCGCTGAATCCGGCCTGGATGGCGGCGGCGCTCCAAAGCGCCAGGGCCAGCCCGAAGGCCAAAGCGAGGCTGATCGCCTGGCGGCCGAAACTCCCCATGGCTCGGATGGTATAGCAATAGCGCGCCTGCAGAACGGCCAGGCCGATCCCGGTCGTCATGACAAGGCCCGTCCAGAGCCAGACGCCGTCAAGCGAGGCGGTCCGCGACGCGGACAGATAGGCCAGCAGCCCGCTCGCCGGAAAATTCAGAGCGTCGAACAGATGCAGCGCGCCGACCAGCATGGGCTGGGAAATGCGCTCGGCGCCCGGCGCCTGCGCTCCCGGCGGCTCATGCGCGGGGCAGCGCGACGCCGCGCTCAGATCCGCAACGTGAAAAGCCGGATAGGACCAGCTTTCCCTGCGGGAACAGGACGTGGGGTTTTGAGGGGTAAGGCGATCCGCCAGTCCCATGATCGACCAACTCGAAATGTTTACGCCGCCGACAATGCCGGTGGGCAAGTTCTAGCCCCGCTTTGTAAATATCTTGTTTTCCTTAAGCAGATTGCGGGGCGGGATCGCGACGGCAAAACCGGGCGGATGGCGCAAACCTGGGACGCGCAATGCGCGCAAACGCCCGCCCGGGCCGGAAAAATGGCCGAACCGATCGGTTCTGCCGCCTCCTGCGCGGCCAGCGCGCCCAAAAGCCGCCTCCGGCCCCGGTTAAGCACTTGTTTACCATCCTTCGAAATGATTGCGGAAACTCCCCTTCGCCGATCCGCGCGGCCCGCTCTATGACACTGTTCCCGCAAGCTTTCATTTTCCCGGCTCTGGGCCTCGCCTTGACCTGCGCGCCGGCTCACGCGCTGGCGCAGGAATGGCGGTTTTGCGTCGGTGTCGCGCCGGCGGCCCATGAAGCCGTGATCACCGAGGTTTTCGCCAGTTCAGCCGAGAGCGCGCAGCTGGAGCATCGCTTCGAAGCCTATTTCCGCGCCAGAAAGAACCGCGCGCTGACGTTTCAATGTCCGCATGGCGCGAGCGAGCGCGTCGACGCGATGAACGCGCAGACGGCGGCGCTGCAGTTCAACCGGCAAATGGGCTTTTCCGTCAGCAGCCTGCCCTCCCCCGAGGTCGCCGCCGCCGCCGGCCCGGACCTGTAAGATTTTGATCCCTCAATCGGGGATCATCACCACAGCCGTCAGGAAAACGCCAAAGATCACGAAGAGGGCGATCAGGCCGAAAACCATCCAGCGGTCGCCGGACTCCAAGCTCTCCCCTTCCGGTGCGTCGACGGCCTCGCCGACGGCTTCCGCAATCCGCGGCTCCGTCAGGACCGGGATTTCGCGCAGCGGCGCAGCGGGCGGCGGGAGAATCTCGACGAGGGAGGGCGCCGCGACGGGCGTTGGCGGCGCGGCGCGGGGCCGCGGCGGACGCTTCGGCGTCGCCATGGCCTCGCGCGCGGCGGCGTCGCGGGCGAAACGTCCTTGCAGCAGGACGAACAGCCCGCAGGCCAGCGGCAGCGCCAGTTCTAGGGCGGGGGCCTGCGCCTTGACCCAGCCGGCGAACAAGGGATCTCCGACGATCATGCCGCCCGCGACCCAGCCAAGCATCGCCGCGCCGACATCCGCCAGACGGGGATAGGCGCGCAACAGGCTGGAAAAGCCGAAGCTGCCGAAGACGATCAGCGGAATGCTGACGGCAAGGCCGAAGGCCAGCAGCCAGAACTTGCCCCCCGAGACCGCCGCCAGCGCGATGACATTGTCGAGGCTCATCGCCGCGTCGGAGACGATGATGACGCTCGCGGCGGCGAGCATCGAAGCCTGTCCCTCATCCTCGGCGTCGTCGATCTCCGCGCCGCCGTCATCTTCGCCGTTCATCAGGTTGAGCGCGATAACCAGCAGCGGAAGCGCGCTCAGAAGTTGCAGGAACGGCAGCGCCATCAACACGCCGGTCATCGAAGTCAGGATCAGGCGCAGCACGATCGCGCCGGCAGCCCCCATCCAGGCCGCGCGGCGCGCCTGCTTCTCAGGCAGGCGGCGGCAGGCGAGCGCGATCAGCAGCGCGTTATCGCCGGACAGCAGCAGGTCCAGGAGCAGAATTTGCAGCAGAACCCCGAGGGTTGAAGCGGCGGCGGCTCCGTCCATGAAAGATCTTCCGGTTCAGGAGCGGGTCATTTGGCGTCGGTCCGGCCGCGCGCGTCCGGCGGGCCGAATTTCAACGCCTTGAGGAATTCCGCATCCGGCGTCAGCAGCAGCACCGGCGCGCTCTCGGCCAGGGCCTGACGATAGGATTGCAACGAGCGATAGAAGGTGAAGAAGGCGGGGTCGCTCTTCTGCGCGTCCGCCAGCAGCCGGCTGGCCTCAGCCTCGCCTTCGCCGCGCGCGATCTGCGCCGCGCGCTGGGCCTGCGAGAGAATGACCGTGCGGTCGCGGTCGGCGCGCGACTGAATCAGCTGCGCCCATTCGAAGCCCTGCGCGCGCAACTCCTTGGCCTCGCGCTGACGCTCGGACTTCATGCGGTCATAGATCGCCTGGCTGGTTTCCAGCGGCAGATCGGCGCGATGCAGGCGCACCTCCGTGACCTCGACGCCGAGCGGCCGGAACTTGCCGCCGACTTCCGCATGAACTGCCTGGATCACCTCCTGACGGCGCGGCGACAACAGGGTCGGCAAGTTGATCTGGCCGAATTCGCGGCGCATGGCCGTGCTGACCGATTGCGCCAGCTGCGCCCGCGCCTCGGCGACTGAATGTAGGCTTTGATAAAAGCGCAGCGGATCGACGATGCGGAAGCGCGTGTAGACCTGCGCCACGATGCGCTTCTGGTCGCCCAGGATGACCTGTTCCGACGGAGTCTCCAGCAGCAGCAGGCGGGCGTCGTTGACGATGACCGAATCGATGAAGGGCGCCTTGACCTTCAGGCCCGGCGTCTCGACCACACCGACCGGCGCGCCAAGCCGCACCACAAGGGCGTTCTCGCCCTCGCTCACCGTGTAAAGGCTCGACAGGGCGACGACCAGCGCCGCCACGGCGACGACCAGCAGGACGATGAGACCCTTTCTCATTTGCCGCCTCCCGCCGCCGGCGCGGGCGCCGGCCTGATTTCGCTGAGCGGGAGATAAGGCGCGAGCGGCCCGGCCCCCTTGCCGGACGAATCCAGGATCACGCGCGAGGATTTCCGCAGCATGGCGTCGACGCTTTCGAGATAAAGCCGCCAGGCCGTGACTTCGCGCGCCTGTGAATAGCTCTGGTAGATCGCCGTGTAATTCTGCGCCTCGCCCTGGGCCAGGTTGATGGTCTGGGATTTATAGGCCTCGGCGTCCTGCTTGATGCGTTCGGCCTCGCCGCGCGCACGAGGCAGAATGTCATTGGCGTAGGATTCAGCCTCGTTGCGGGCGCGCTCCTGATCGGCGCGGGCGCGCTGAACGTCGTTGAAGGCGTCGATCACCGTGCTCGGCGGATCGACGCGCGACAATTGCACCTGCACGACGCGGATGCCCGCGCCCTCGCGGTCGAGTACGCTTTGCAGTAGGCTCAGCGTCTCGTCGGCCACCTCGCGGCGCTTGTCTGACAGCACCGCCTGGATCGGCGTGCGGCCGACCACTTCGCGCAGCGCGCTCTCGGCCGCGATGCGCAAAGCGGTGTCCGGATCCGAGACCTTGAACAGATATTGCCCGGCGTCCTTGACCTGCCATAGCAGCGAAGCGTCCGCTTCGACGATATTCTCGTCGCCGGTCAGCATCTGCTTTTCGCGCGCGCCGCCGAGCGCGGCGTTTTCCGACTGCCCGAGCTGCATCTGGCGAATCTGCGTGATTTTCGGAAACAGCGCGGTTTCAATCGGCCAGGGCAGATGAAAATGCAGGCCGGGCGGCGCCGTCTCGACCCAGGCGCCGAAACGCAGCACGACGCCCTGTTCGTCCGGCTGGACCTTGTACAGGCCGGTCGAAAGCCAGACCAGAAAGATGAGGCCGGCGAGCAGCGCCCAACCGCGCCGGTCCAGCCGGGGCAGATCGAAAAAGGCGAGAAACTTTTCGCGCACGCCGCCGTGGTGAGCTTCCCGCAGCTGATCTGGCGTCTCATCCATGGCGATTTCGGCCCTGCCCCGCCCGTTTCCGTTCCGCCCCCGGCGGCTCAGCGCTCTTATCACGGCGCCGTGAGCAGAGCGACAAAAATGCTCCGCGTCACAAAATCGCAAAATCCTCGCCGTCCGACTGGACAGGCGAGGTTCGCTTTGCTAAACACCGCCTCGTTCGGCGATGACGAAATGTTTTCGCCGACATTTTTTTCGATGGGGCGCTTAGCTCAGTTGGTAGAGCAGCTGACTCTTAATCAGCGGGTCGTAGGTTCGAGCCCTACAGCGCCCACCATCGAAAAATAACGGACAAGAAATGGCCGGAGGCGATTAGCTCCGGCCTTTTCTTTTCGGGTAACTCATAGGGTAACGATCGGCGGATCGATGCCTTGCCCAGAATTATCCGGCGACGGCGTCCTGCCTTGCTCCCCTCGCAACAATCTTGAGCTTGGTGTCCGGAAACGGTCGCCGTAGCGCCATGGCCACGCCCGTTGGCGCCCGAAGCCAAATGTCGAACTCCTCGTCGTTCGTCAGGATTACCGGCATCGCTTTCGGATAGATCGACGCGCAACGTCCGCATGGGCCTCAGTGGCCAGGAACGCATAAAGGTCGCAAGTAACCTCGCCCTCCTTGGACTTCCAAACCGACGTCCAACTTGTCCAGATCGTCCGCTTGTCGCGAGGATAGCATCAAGTGCGGAATGGTTGGGTAGGCTCTAATTTGCTATTGTGGCCGTGCGACGCTGCCGTCGAGGGCGTCGCTGATGAATGCCGTCGCTGAATTTCATCGACCGCTATTCTTTCGACGCAAAAAGGGGCGGAGACCATGCAGTCCAAGAACCCATTCCGACATCACACCCCCGACGACGATCCGGAGCAGGGCACACCCGGCACCGGGGACGACGTCTGCCCCGAATGCCAGGGAACCGGCAAGCAGCTCGATAAGGAGACAGGCAAGCCGACCGACAGGACTTGCGAACGCTGCGATGGAACGGGGATAATCGTCCAAGGGATTGGTTAGCGTCGCTGGGATCCTTCAGGGCGCCTGCTGCTAGCCCGGGGACCGAAACATAAACGCTCGCCAGTGCATTCGTGGCGGGCGTTGCGGGTTTGCTTGCATCCTCGAAGGGAAAGCTCAAATTGGAATTATGATAGGCGCGCCATTTGTTTACGGCAGTGACGCCTACGGCTGCCGCCCCCAGATTTCGCTTTCTGGTTCACGCTCATCTTCATCTTCAAGATCATCGGCCAAGCTTGCAGCGGATGAAGCGACCAGAGATGGTCGCTTTTTTCGTGTTTTGCTGCGTTTGCCCGCTACGTTGACGGGGAATTACCGATTGGCGAATTTGGTGACAGTAAGCGCGCGGACATCGCTCCCCGTTCCAAGGACGCGTTCCGATTCCCGTCATTCAAAAGTCTGACGCCCTCCTCCCGAAAATGTGAACGGCGCTGGCGTCGCGCTCAAGCAATCCGTGGTAAGGGAAGCGAGCACAGCAATAGTCATTTTAGCACGCAGGATTTCATTTTGACGCATCGTGACAAATTCGGAAGGCTGACTTTCGGCCGCAAATGGGTTCGACATGACGATAGCGAAGCCGCTACCCTGCGGTTGCCCATTACGCTCCCGCTCAAGATTCGACGTTCCGACGACTCCTTTTCGGTCGAGGACGCGACGGGCCGCTCCGTCTCTTTCATCCAATTCGATGACGAGCCCTCGCGCCGCGCGCAGACGCGCCGGTTTTCCCAGGATGAAGCGCGGGAGATTGCGCAAATGATCGCCCGCCTGCTCACGGATGTCGACGCCGAAGCCGGCGCCTCAACCAGCCGGACGATTCCGCTTGAGAATTTGAGCGCCGAGAACGACGAGTAGCGCCCCCCGCTCAGACGCGGCTGGCGCAGGGAATGCCGTTCGCGCGCATATAGGCGAGATCGGCCTCGGTCGCGAAAGTCCTGTCCCATTCATCGAGCCGGGGCTGCATCACCTTGCGGAATAGCGGCGGCGCCAAAGACAGCGCGATCATGGTCAGGTAGCCATGCCAGTGGGCGAGCGTGTCGCCACGCGTTTGCAAGTCGCCGCAGGCCCGGCGCGGATAGATGTGATGGTCCGAATGGCGGCCGACACAGTAAAGCACCGCATTGGTGCCGAAATGATAGACGTCCCATGACAGCCGGGCGTCGAGCGGCTCGCCCTCGACCCGCAACAGGCCGTAATGCTGGACATAATCCGTGGTGGCGAGGAAAAACCTGCCGAGGGCCGCGCCGATGACATAGACGGCAACGCCCTTCAGCCCCGCGATCAAAAAGAAATAACCGGCCAGGGCGGCGCAGATCAGCCAGCCGGTGAGGAAACGGTTGTTCCACGTCCAGAACGACGACCCGCGACGGCTAAGCCGCTCGCGCTCGAAGCGGGCGCCGGCGGCGATATTGCCGATATAAACGCTGACGTAAAAACGATAGATTGAGCCGCCGCGCCGCGGCGTGCCTGGATCGCTGGGAAGCCCCAGATAGCGGTGATGGATGGCCGGATGATGGAGCGCCATCCAGGGATCGCCTCCGAGGCCGCTGAGCCAGCGCGAAAGCTCGACATCGAAAGGCGAATCCGTCCGGTGCAGCAACTCATGCGCCGCGATCAAGCCGAGCGCCCAGTTAAAGCCCTGCGCGAGAATGGCGAGGATGAGGTCAAGCCGCGTCGTCGCCGCCCGCGCGGCGTCGAGATCGACGCCAAGGGGCGCGAACGCCGCCGCGAGATGCAGCGGATCTCCCAGAGTGAAATAATAGGCGAACAAGGTCGCGTTCACGAAGAGCAGCGGCGCGTTGAGCAGCAGCATCGCATTCTGCAAAGCCGCCGGCGGATGGGGATTGTCGGTCCGGTCCTCGCCGCCCAATTCATCCACCAAGGTCGCGAGAATCATGAAAATGGCGACCGGCGCCCAGGTCCAGATCCCACCGGCCAGCAAACCGATCGCCGAGGCCAAAAAAACAAGGTTTTGCGCGGTAAAACGCAGTTGGGCGACATCGGATAATGCGATCTTGTCGCGCAATTTCAGAATCTGCTCGGCCATTGCCCCGTCACTATCCTGCGATCGTCCCGCGCGCGTTTCGACCTTGGACTCTGCCGCAGGGTTTTAATTGTTTTTTGACGATGCAGAAAGTTCCGTTCTTAACATTTCGCTCTCTAATTTGATCCATCCGACGGGGCCACCCGTCGGAAGGGGAGTTTCCGTCTTGAGCGTCATGGGATTCGCGTTGCGGTGGGGATGCAGGCTCGGAGCGGCCGGATTCGCGGCGGGTTTCTTCGGCCCGATGATCTTCACGCCGGGCGCCAACCAGGGGCCGCTGCTCGGCCTGTTCATCACCGGCCCGCTCGGCTTCGTGGCGGGCGCGGTCGGCGGGGCTCTGTTTACGATCTTTCGCCGCTAGCGCGCGCGGCGGCTCCGCCCCGGCCTGGACTGGCATTTTAAAATAAAACAAGGCGTTGAAACAAAGTCCTGAACCAACGCCTCGCTCACAGGGCCGCCAAAGATCACTTGCTGAGACTGGTCTGGATCGTGGACGCCATCGCTTTCGCCTTGGCGGCGTCGGTTTCAGCAAGAGCTGTCTTCGCCATCGCCGCCGCTCCTTCCAGCTTCTTGCGCTGATCCGGCGCGGAATCCGGGATGGCGCCCATGCCGAGATCCTTGCATGGATTGCCCGGCCCGGCGTTGAAATCCGCGCCCGCGGGTCCCTCAAGGCAATTGATCACATGCTGAAGATGGGCCTGGACCATCTTGGTCGAGTCCGCGCCCGCGGCCATTCCGGCATGAGCGGCGGCGGTGGCGATTTGTTTCGTCGCATCCGCGGCGTTAGCCGGCGCGCCAGCCAAAACCGCAAATGCGCCAAAAGCGGCCATGCGCAGGAAAATCCTCATCAGTCCCTCCCCATTTTTCGGCGCCAGCGAAGACGCCCTTTTTGCCTGCGCCGGCTGCGCCGTCACAAGACTCCTTTGGGCAATCGACCCGAGGGTAAAAAGTTCCCCAACCGCAGGAGATTCCAGCAAACCGCGCGATATCCCCAGCGCAACGGAAGCCGCTTGGCGCGCGGGCCAAGGCCCCGTAAAAGCGAAGCTGGGGCAACGGGACCGAGTCATGATCCGCAATGAGCGACTACTGGCGTTTGGAGAAAGATACAGCGATCAGATCCTCACCGGTCTGACGATCTTTCTGGCGGTGCTCCTCTTCGCGCTCGTGCCGCTTCAGGCCACGATCGGCTTCGATTTCACGCCGCTGGGCGTGCTCGTCATCGCCGTCATGGCTGTCGGCGTTTACATGCTTTCCACCCGCTGGATCGTGTTGATTCCCATCGGCATAGCCCTCGTCATGCATTTCTCGTTGCAACTATTCCGCGAGCGACAAGGCGCGCTGCACCCGCATATCTATCTCATCGCGAGCCTGTGGCTGACGCTTTCGCTGACTTTCGCTCTGGTCGTGGCGCGCGCCGTCTTTGCCAAAGGCCCGGTCACGATTCATCGCATCATCGGCGCCATCATGCTCTACATGCTGGTCGCCCTGATCTTCGTTGCGCTTTACCTGTTCGTCGGCGAGGCCTTCCCCGGCGCCTTCGTCAATCTCGTCATCGCGGATAGCCCGCGCCTTGGCGCCGACGCGATCTATTTCAGCTTCACCACTCTGACCTCGGTCGGCTATGGCGACATGTATCCCGTCCATCCGATCGCGCGAAGCCTGTGCAATCTCGAATCGATCTGCGGACAGCTGTTTCCCGCGATCCTGATCGCCCGGCTGGTGTCGCTGCATGCGGAACAGGCGAAATAGCGGAGCGAGGCGAACGGATGGACGTGGATGCGGTCGTCATAGGCGCTGGCGTCATCGGGCTCGCCGTCGCGGGCGTGCTGGCTGAGCCCGGCCGCGACGTATTGGTGATCGAGGCGGAAAAGGCCATTGGCCTCCACACATCCTCGCGCAATTCCGAGGTCATCCACGCCGGGCTCTATTATCCCGAAGCCAGCCTCAAAGCGCGGCTATGCGTCACCGGGCGCGAGCTGCTTTACGACTTTTGCCGGGAGCGCGGCGTTCCGGCGCGGCGGCTCGGCAAGTTGATCCTGGCGACAGAGGAAAAACAGCTCGCGCGGCTGTCGGCCATGCGCGAGCAGGGGCGCAAAAACGGTGTTGACGATCTGGTCTGGCTCGATCGCGCCGCTGCGCGCGCGCTGGAGCCGGAGATCGAATGCGTCGCCGCCCTGCTCTCGCCGTCGACCGGAATTATCGACAGTGCTGCGCTGATGCTGGCGCTGCAGGGCGAGGCAGAGGCCAAGGGCGCGCAAATCATCTTCCGGACGCGGGTCAGTAGCATCGCCCGGCGTGGCGAAGAGTTCGAGGTGAGAACGAGCGGCGGAGAGACGGGCGGCGAGAGCGGCGCAGTCGCCTGCCGGGTCGTGGCCAATTGCGCCGGCCACGGCGCCCATGCCATCGCGCGACATATTGAGGGTTATCCCGCCGCGCTCATTCCGCCCCGTTTTCTGGCCAAGGGCAATTATTATTCGGTTTCAGGCCGCGCGCCCTTTTCCCGCTTGATTTATCCCCTGCCCGTCGAAGGCGGCCTCGGCGTGCATGTGACGCTCGATCTCGTGGGCGGCATGAAACTCGGACCGGACGTCCATTGGGTTGAAGACCTCAATTATGCGCCAATCGCGGGCCAGGAAGAGGTTTTTCGCGCCGCAGTGCTGCCCTTTTGGCCAGGCGTTGCCGAACGGGACATCGCAAGCTCTTATTGCGGAATCCGGCCGAAAATCAGCGGACCCGGCGCTGAAAACGCCGACTTCCGCATCGACGGGCCGGACATCCACGGCGTCAGTGGCCTCGTCAATTGCTTCGGGATTGAATCGCCCGGCCTCACCGCGTCGCTGGCGCTGGCGCGGCTGATCGCGCAAATGGCGTCGCCGCACGAATACAGAAACGTGGGATGACCCGGCGTCACCAGTGGGTGAACCCCTCGCCGGCGCCTGCGCTATGGCCGCCTTTCACATTGCCGAGGATGGTGCCCCGCGGACCGGGCGCGAGCCTTACCTGATTCAATTCGCCAGCCAATTCGGGATTGCGCGCCAGATAACGCCCCACTTCGCGTTCCGCCAGAGCGTCGACCGAGGATTCCGTCACAGCAACCGTACCGGCCCCCGCGCTTCCCGACAGCGCGAGAGCGCCGACACCCGTCACGACCAGCCCCACCTCCGCGACCTTTCCGGCCGTTCGCGCCACTTTCAGCACCTTGACGGATCGCTCGGCGCCCGAGGTCGACTTGTCGATATATTTGTGAAGCAGGTTCGCCGCGTCGCGGACCGCGATCGCCGAGACGATCAAAAGGGCGCGCGCCCCCCAGATCTGACCGGCATTCATCAGGTACATCGCGCGCACCAAAATCTTTTGCGGGCCGTTCCAGATGTCCATGCTCGGGAAATCGGCGCCGCCCAAAAAATCCGACGCCTCGACGACGCCTATCGTCGCCTCGCGCCGGATCCGTGCGATCTCGATATGAAGTTGCATTCCGTCGTCGATTTCGGAGGAAAGCCGTCGAACTTCTCGGTCCAGGGTGCTTTGAACCGGTCCCTGGTCGACCTTTTCGTAATAATTGGCGCCGATGACCTGGGTCGAGAGCAAGGCCTCGCGATCGATCCGTCCCGTCTTGGTCGGAATGGCGTCGCCTCTGGGGCCAAGCGAAAGCCAGACTTCGAAATGCCTCGGGTCCTTGACCCAGCGCGAAGGATCGTCGGCGTCCCTCACCATTTTGGGCGACAGGCGAAGCCATACGCCATGATATTCGAGCGTCTTGCGAACCTTGGCGAGATAATCCGCTTCATCGGGGTTGTCCGAGGTCGGAACGAGCGCCTTCGAATCCAGCAGCAACGCCAAATTCAGACGAACGCAATCGTCGAGCTGGTGAAGCGGGACATAGGCCCGCATCACCTTATCCGCGCGTCGCTTCGCCTCGGGGTCGGTATAGACGAGCTGGCCATAAATTTTCGTCCCTTTGCGGAGGACGTCATTGGCCTCCTGCTGCACAAGGGGGTCGATCACCAAAGCGTCGAGATAAGTCTGCAATTGCATTTGCTGGGCGGCCGTCAACTGCGCGAGGACGGACGCATAACCCGTAGTGGTGAGAACTTCGCCGATCGTCGCCGCCCCAAGGGCCGCCGCACGTTTCCGCGAATCCCCCATGACGCCAAATCCTTTACATCCACTAGCCGATCGCCCCGGCCTCACGGCAGGCGATCGGCGGGGCCGATCATTCTCTCGTCGCCTCCATTGCACAACAAGGATCCACGGCGAGGGTTCAGCGCGTCGCGAAAATGTGACCCAGCGCCATTCAAAGGCGCGCGGAGGAGTCTCAAGGCGCCAAAAAGAAACGGCGGCCTCGCGGCCGCCGTCCGTTTGCTCCCGATGAGCTACCCTCATTCTTCCGAACTGGCGGGCGCGGGCGCCGCCTTGGGCTTGCGGGTGCGAGCGCGCACTTCCGGTTCCGGACGAACCTTCTTGCGCGTCGCTTCGACGATCTCCTTGTCGGGACGCGGCAGCACCGGGCCATCGGGGAAAACGAAGACCAGCTTCGAATCCGCCCCCGAGCCAGCCGTCACGACCCGAACCGTGCCGCCGTTCTTGAGACGGCCGAACAGGACTTCGTCGGCCAGCGGCGTCTTGATATGGGTTTGGATAACCCGCGCCATCGGCCGCGCGCCCATGGCCTGATCATAGCCGCGCTCGATGAGCCAAGTCCGCGCCTCGTCGGACAGCTCGATCGAAACATTGCGATCCGCGAGCTGCGCCTCAAGCTGCATGACGAATTTGTCGACAACCTTGGCGATGACCTCGGTCGGCAGATGGGCGAAGGGCACGATGGCGTCGAGACGGTTGCGGAATTCCGGCGCAAACATGCGGTTGATCGCCTCCACATCGTCGCCGGTCCGCTTGTTCTGGGTGAAACCGAACGCCGCCCTGGCCATATCGGCCGCGCCGGCATTGGTGGTCATCACCAGAATAACGTTCCGGAAGCTGATCTGCTTGCCGTTATGGTCGGTCAGCTTGCCGTGATCCATGACCTGCAACAGGATGTTGTACAGGTCCGGATGCGCCTTCTCGATTTCGTCGAGCAGCAGCACGCAATGCGGATGCTGGTCGACGGCATCGGTCAGCAGCCCGCCCTGCTCGAAGCCGACATAGCCGGGAGGCGCGCCGATCAGGCGGCTGACGGTGTGCCGCTCCATATATTCGGACATGTCAAAGCGCACGAGCTCGACGCCGAGCGAATTGGCGAGCTGGTTGGCGACTTCCGTCTTGCCGACGCCGGTGGGGCCGGAGAACAGATAGCTGCCGATCGGCTTTTCGGCGTCCCGCAGGCCGGCGCGCGCCAGCTTGATCGAGGCGACAAGCGCCGAGATGGCGGCATCCTGCCCGTAAACCACCCGCTTCAGCGTGGCGTCGAGATTCTGCAGCACCGCGGCGTCGTCCTTCGACACGGTTTTCGGCGGAATCCGCGCCATGGTCGCGATCGTGGCCTCGATCTCCTTGACGCCAATCGTCCGCTTGCGCTTCGATTCCGTGATCAGCATCTGCGAGGCGCCCGTCTCGTCGATCACGTCGATCGCCTTGTCGGGCAGCTTGCGGTCATGGATGTAGCGGGCCGAAAGCTCCACCGCGGCCTTGATGGCGTCATTGGTGTAGCGCAGCTTGTGGAACTCCTCGAAATAGGGCTTGAGGCCCTTGAGGATTTCGATCGTGTCCGGGATCGACGGCTCATTGACGTCGATCTTCTGGAAGCGACGGACCAGCGCCCGGTCCTTCTCGAAATATTGCCGGAACTCTTTGTAGGTCGTCGAGCCGATGCAGCGCAGACCGCCCTGGGCGAGCGCCGGCTTCAGCAGGTTGGAGGCGTCCATGGAGCCGCCGGAGGTCGCGCCCGCGCCGATCACCGTGTGAATTTCGTCGATGAACAGGATCGCCTTCTTGTGCTGCTCGATCTCCTTCATGACCTGCTTGAGGCGCTCCTCGAAATCGCCGCGATAGCGCGTGCCGGCGAGCAGCGCGCCCATGTCGAGCGCGAAGACGGTCGCGCCCTTGAGCACTTCCGGCGTCTCACCCTTGACGATCTTCCGCGCGAGCCCCTCGGCGATGGCGGTCTTGCCGACGCCGGGATCGCCGACGAGCAGCGGGTTGTTCTTGTGCCGGCGGCACAAGACCTGGATCGTGCGCAGCACTTCGGCCTCGCGGCCGATCAGCGGATCGATCCGGCCGTCCTTCGCCTTGTTGTTGAGGTTGATGCAATAAGCCTCAAGCGCGGTTTCCTTTTTCTTGGATTCCTGATCCTTGCCTTCACGGCCGGAGTCGCTGCGCTCCGTATCCTCCTCGGCGCCGCGCGGGGCCTTGGCGCCTTCCGCGTGGCCCGGGCGCTTGGCGATGCCGTGGCTGATGTAATTGACTGCGTCGTAACGGGTCATTTCCTGCTCCTGCAGGAAATAGGCGGCGTGGCTCTCGCGCTCCGCGAAGATCGCAACCAGCACATTGGCGCCGGTGACTTCCTCGCGGCCGGAGGACTGCACATGGATCACGGCGCGCTGGATCACCCGCTGGAAGCCGGATGTGGGCTTGGGGTCTTCCTGCAATTCGGTGGTGAGGTTATCGAGCTCGTTCTCGATATAGCCGGTCAGATTCTTCCGCAAAACCTCAAGATCGACCGAGCAGGCCCGCATCACAGCGGCGGCTTCGGCATCGTCCAGCAGGCTCAACAAAAGATGTTCAAGCGTGGCGTATTCGTGCCGGCGCTCGGAGGCGGCGGCAAGAGCGCGGTGGAGGGTCTGTTCGAGGTTGCGAGAGAATGACGGCATAAATTCAACCTCACTTCTTTTCCATTACGCATTGCAGCGGATGCTGATGCTTTCTGGCGTGATCCATCACCTGGGTCACCTTGGTGTCAGCGACTTCATATGTATATACGCCACATTCTCCGACGCCATTATTATGAACTTGCCACATGATACGGTTGGCATCGTCGAAATTCTTGTGAAAAAATGAGCACAATACGCCGATGACAAAGTCCATCGGGGTATAATCATCGTTCAACAGCAAAACGCGATACATGGACGGACGTTGGGTCTGCGTTTTGGTCCGCGCGATGACCGCCGTACCCGTTCCGCTTCCCTGGCCATCGGAGCCAGATTTGCGTCCGCCCTTGCCCGCCATTCGCGCCCCCGCCAGGGGAAGCCGGCGCGTTGCCGGAATGTCGCGCGCCTGGGACATGCGCCTTGCATCGATCCGTTTGGGGTTGCTCTCTCGCGTGGACACCGTCCGTCCTTTCCTCAAGATCCGATGAAATCGCCGTTCCAACCCGCCATGACTCCCATTCAGCACGAAAATTTCGTCTTCATTGCGAGCGCCCGCCGAACCGTCTGAACCCCATCTCCTTCATGCAATTTATGCGCCGCCTGCCAAGTCTGCCAGATCAAGCCAAAAATTTTTAGCCGAATCGCAAGCCTGCGCTTCAATTCTTGCCTGAAACCTAATTGCGGGCCTCATGGAAAATGGAGCCCAGAAATCAACTTGGAAAATTTGACCTCATTAAGTGGCCGGTTTGGAAAAATGGCTTTGCGCGACCCCAATGCCCTGGCGCGCCCCGAGCCGCCATGTCGCTTGTCTGCCTCCGTACAGGTCCGATTTCGCCCAAATTTTCGGCGCGCCGCCCATGGTTGAGACGCTACCGCCTTTATTACGCGCGCCAGCGGGAAACCGATCCACAAAACGCAAAAGAAAAGCCCGGCCACCAGGGCCGGGCTTTCACATTGCGACTCAAACAAACGCTTACGCTACGAAACTCGCGGATGGTTCAGGTCCTGAAAACGCGGAACCGGAACGACCAACAACCAACCAACGCAACATATGGGAGCCGCGCCAGATACGCGACGCGGCGTCCCGATCAGAAAACTCAGGCGGCCGACTTGACCTTGGCGATCGCGCCTTCGACCGGCTTGAACGCTTCCTTGGCGACGCCGACATAGAGCTCGCCGAGCTTGGAAACTTCGGCGACGAAGCCTTCATAGGAGGCCTTGGCGAATTCCTGCTGCAGGGCGATGGCCTGGTCGAACTTGGTCACGCCGAGGAGCTTCTCAACGAAAGCCGAGCCGCTTTCCAGCGAACGCTTGGAATAATCGGTGGTCTCGGCGGCGATCGCCTGGAGCTGCTTGGAAACTTCGGTCGCGGCGGCCTGAATGGCCTCGAACTGGTCCTTGCCGAAAGTCTGATATTGATCGAAATTGATAGCCATTGTCGACACCTGTCGTAAAGGGCCGCTGGGCGGCCTGAGAACCCTGAGCGCGAACTCCCCGCTGCTCATGACGTTAATTTATATGCACCGCACAATAAGTCAAGCGCTTTTTGTGCAGTGCAACATATTTTTGACAACCCAAATTTCGGCAAATTGCGCGGCTTTAACGCACGGGTAACCCCGTTCCGATAGGTTTTGGTCATGTTATTGTCACGGCGTGCATATTGTCGCGCCGGAAAGACGACCCAACAGTTTAGCGGGACAGATGAATGTTCAAGCGTAGCGTTTGCAGCCGTTTCGCCGCCAACGTGGCCCTCTCCGGCATTCTTGTCGCCTTGCTCGGAGCCGGGCTTGCGACGCCGGCTGAGGCCCGCCATCACCATCGCCATGCCCATCATGGGCACGTCGTTCGCCACCACGGCCATTCGGGCGTTCACGCCCGGGTCGCGGTGCGCCAAAATCGCAACGGCGCCATCGCGCCCGTCGGCGCCACCGCCGCAATCGTCGTGGACGGCGCGAGCGGCAGAATGATCTATGGGCTGAATGAGAACGCCCCGCGCCACCCGGCCTCCGTCACCAAGGTGATGACGCTTTACCTGCTGTTCGAGCAGCTCGAAAAGGGGCGTTTCAGCCTTAACGACGAGATCGAGATTTCCAGCCACGCGGCCGCCCAGTCGCCTTCGAAGCTCGGTCTGCGCCCGGGTCAGACGATTAAGGTCGAGGACGCCATCAAGGCCATCTGCACCAAATCCGCCAATGACATCGCCGTCGCGGTGGCCGAGGCCGTTGGCGGTACGGAGAGCGATTTCGCCGAACAGATGACCCGCAAGGCCTATGCGCTCGGCATGAACCATACCTTCTACCGCAACGCCTCCGGCCTGCCGAACCCGGAACAGATCACCACGGCGGCCGACCTCGCCGTTCTGGGCCGCTCGATCCAGGAGCGTTTCCCGCGCTATTACCGCTATTTCTCGATGCATGAATTCGCCTATCGCGGCCAGCGCATCCATAATCACAACCATCTGATGGATCGCGTCGAGGGCATGGACGGCATCAAGACCGGCTATACCGCCGCCTCGGGCTTCAACCTGCTCAGCTCCGTCAAGCGCGACGGCCATTACATCGTTTCGGTGGTGATGGGCGGCAAGTCCGCGCGCTCGCGCGACAATTACATGGAAGCCCTGATCGAGAAATATATCGACGAAGGCGGCTCGGCGCGCGGCGCGACCCGCGTCGCCGAACAGGAAGAGCCGGCGCGGGAAGAGCCCGTCCGCCAGGCCAGGGTTGAGCCCAGGAACGAACCGGAGCGCAAGCCCGTCGTGCTGGCCCCGCCGAGCGAAAGCGCCGCGCCCGACGCGCCGGCGCGCCTGTCCGTCGCGGCCGTCAGCCCCGATCCTCGCCCGCGTCCGGCCTATGTCTCGGCGGCGCAGCCCTCCCGCGAGAATGAGGAAACCCGCCTGCCGACCGCGACCATCGCGCGCCACGGCAGCGCGGCCGATGGCTCGACCACCGCGCAGGCCCATGAAAGCGCCGGCGCGGTGACGCCCGCTGGCCGCTGGATCGCCGGCCCGGTTGGCCGCGAAGCCTTGCGCGCGGCGGTTCGCTTCCAGCCGAACGGAAAAGCCGAGGCCAAATCGGAGGCCAAGTCCGAAACCAAGTCCGAAACCAAGTCCGAGGCCAAACTCGACAATCGCATTGAGATCAAGCCGCCGGTGCGGCCCGAACTCAAACAGGAAGCGAAGCTGGAGACCAAGGCTGTCTCGAAAACCGACGAGAGCGCTTCCGCCTCGAAACAGGCCCTGCCGACCAAGCCGCCCGTTCCGGGCTGGATGATCCAGATCGGCGCCACCGACGACGTCGACAAGGCCGCGGCGCTGCTGTCCAAGGCCAAGGCCCAGCGCGGTTCGCTGCTCGCCTCGGCCAAGCCTTTTACGGAAAAAGTGAGCAAGGGCGGCGGCACGATCTACCGCGCGCGTTTCGCCGGACTTGAAGAGTCCAAGGCCGAAGCCGCCTGCAAGGCTCTGAAGGTCTCTGGCTTCAGCTGTTTCACCACCCGGAACTGAGCGGCTCGAGCCGCTCCGTTCCTTCGAGTTCGTCCGCGTAATTACGAGTTGGGAGCGTATCAGCCTTGACGACGCATGAGCCTGTCCTTGGCCTGATTCAGTCTGGCCGCATCATCCGTCGTCCCCCCGTGGTCGGGATGTCGTTCCTTCATGAGGCGCCGGTGCGCCCGAACGATCTCCTCCGCGCTCGCGCCCGATCGAAGACCCAGCGTCTGATAGGCTTCCTCCTCGGTCATTTCGCCGCCACGCCGCGCCTGGCTCCCTGCCGCGTGCGCGTCACCCTGGCCTGCCGCGCGCCATCCGGGAAAGCGGCGGTCGAGATAATTATCAAGTAACAGGACCGAATCCGGGTCGCGCGCCGCGCATTCCTCGCGCAACCCGTCCAGTTCCTCACGGGTCAAGGCGCTGAGCCGCGCGCCTGTGAACGCCCCGGCCAGCACCGTTCCCTCGACATCGCCGCTGGCAAGATCGAGCGTCATTTCGAGAAAAGCCGTGCGGACCCGAGACGTCTTTTTCGCTTGCGCGCGGCGCGCGGCCATTTGCGCGAACTTGCTCCAGGAAAAGCTTTCGCCCGTGAAGAGATAAAGCGACAGCCCGCCGAAGCCGAGCGCGAGCGGAACCCTGCCCCGCAACAGAACCAGCAAGGCCGCCGCCGCCGCGAGCATCCCGCCGCCCATGCGCAGGCTTTCCGCGACCCGCGCGGGCGAGGCCCGGCCCAGTTGGCGCAGGAAATAGACGCCGAGGATCAAGGTCAGAATTCCAAACAGCAGGAAAGGCATCTTGTCTCCAAAATCTTGGCGAGATCTGCATCGCAGCTGCGCGCCAACAGGGATCAGCGCATCTGGGACAGCAGCTGGCGCGCTTCGGAATCGCCCTTGCGCGCACGGTCGCTCAGCGCCGTGAAGCCGCCCGCGGCATAGGCCGCCGCCGCGCGCAGCAGGTTAGCGAGTCGGCCGGCGGAACTGGAATCGAAGGTGGCGTAGGCGCCCCCGGTGAGCCGGGCGATATCCTTGAAACAGGCCGTCGCCTTGCGGTCGCCGCCCTCGTGGAAGATGAAGCCCTTCACGCCGAGCAGGCCAAGCTCCCCGGCGAGGCGGCCCAGTTCATCGGCCTTTTCCTCCATGCTGTCGCCAATATAGACGAAGGCCCCGATGGGCGCCTCGGCCTGTTCGGAGCGAATGTGGCGCAGCACGCGGCCAATTTGGGTCGCGCCGCTCATGACCGAAATTTTCGCCATGGCGGCGGCGAGCCCGGCGCCGTCCCGCAGGAACGCGGAGGCCCGGCAATCGTTGAAGCCACGAAAATAGACGAGCTGGATGTCCAGCCCGCCGCAGGAGGACGCGGCGGCGAACATCTGTCCCTGGACCTGTTGCGCGACATCCCAGGTCGGCTGACGGCTCATGGTCGCGTCGAGCGCAAAGACGAGGCGTCCGCGCCCGGGCTGCGGACGCATAGGCGCCTTGCGCATGGCGTCGGCAAACGCCTCGACCTCGGCCTTGTTCGCCGGAATGACCGGAGTCTTGTCCCCGTCGCCCACGATTTTCTCCCCTGCTCCCGATAAGATGGCGAAGGCGCGGCGAAACGCAAGGCGGCGCCGTCGGGATGCTTAGCCCTTCAAGAATGCCTGACGCCTGTTGAGGATGCTTGGCGCTTCTCCAGCGGCGCGCTAAGTTTCGCGCATGACCCTGCATCTGCTGAAGCTCTGCGTCGGCGTGGACTCAATCGCGGAGCTGCGCGCCTTTACCCGGATGCGGCGCAAGCACGCGCCTGAAGTCCACGCACATGTCACGCGCATGATCCCAAAGCGCGCCGTCGAATTGCTCGACGGCGGCTCACTCTATTGGGTCATCAAGGGCCAGATTTCCGCGCGGCAGCGACTGATCGGCGTACAGCCCTTCGTCGATTCTGCCGGGGGGAAGCGCTGCGCGTTGCAACTCGACGACGAAGTGGTCGCCCTGCGCCCGCAGCCCCATCGCGCCTTCCAGGGCTGGCGTTACCTGACGCCCGCCGACGCCCCGCCCGATCTCGACTCCGTCGCCGCCGGCCTGGACGAAATGCCGGAGGCGCTGCGGCGGGAGCTGTCGGATCTGGGGTTGCTCTAGCTTTTTGTTTTAACGCGTATTCGCTTCGCTTGAAAAGCGCTTAGCCGCTGTCAGGCCGCGTTGGCGGCGCCAGCCTTCATCGTTTCGGCTATGGCCGTATAGGCGGTCAGCCAGGCCTCCCGCGTCTCGTCGGTAAAGGATTCGCCCAGCCCCTGCTCAAGAGTCCAGATCAGCGCTGCGCCAACGGGCGCATAATGCTCGTCGCGCACCCCATAGCCCACATGTCGCTGCGCAAGCGACGTCAGCGCGGGCTGGAGCTGGTCGAATTTTTCCAGACTGTTCACTGCGAGCGCGAGGGTCGCCATGAGCTTGCGCCCCTGTTCGCCGATATCGCCCTTGAACATGGGCCGGACCTCGGGCGCGATTTCGAACAGCCGCCCGTAAAACAGGCCGGCCGCCGTGTCGGCGATCGGCGCGACCTTGGCGAAACTCTGTTGGATCAGTTTGACTTGTTGCGGCGTCATGCAAGGCTCCCCGGATTATTGGACGCCGCGAGCCGATCCATGGCGGCGGCGCGGACGCCCATTCAAGGCAAGGACTATGCCGTGAATTTTCGCCCGTAGCGCCTTGCGGCTGCCGAAACGGCGCCCGAGCAAGGACATCGCCTCGCCAGAGTCTTGATCAGTACGATGCTTTTTTGTGCGTCCGTCAGCTCTCGTCCAGCGGCTCGGTGATGCTGAGCTGCCGGTAGTCGATCTGCGGCACGCCATTCTCGCGCGCGTTCAGAATATCGGCGAAGACCTCGCCAAACCGAATGTCGCGCCAGGAATAGCCCTTGCGCACATTGATGGTCTGGCCGGAGACATCGTCCAGACCGTCGAAGATCACGACGAAAAAGGCGTCCATCGCCTCCAGTTGCTCGGGGCCGAGGCCAAACAGGGGGCCTTTCTCGTCGATCGGATGAAAAAGCGTCCAGGAAAAGGCGAAGATCGGATTGCGCGCCTGCACCAATTGCAGCTGTTTGAACCTGCGGTAGCCGACGCCCTCGGCCGTGTCGTCGTTATAGATCAGCCAGACCTCGCCGCGCGCCGCATTCACGGAACTGCGGCGGGCGTTGACGAAACGCGCCATCAGCATGTTCTGGCCGTCATGCGGCGCCATGGTCATCACGTCGGCGAAAATGACCCGCGCGCGCGGCCGGGAGAAGCGCGCGAAAATCAGGCCGGTGAACACGGCCAGAGTCGACATGCCAGTGAAGATTTCCAGCGTTGCGATCGAATGGCCGTAAGCGTTCCGCGGATGCATGTCGCCATAGCCGACAGTCGCCAGAGTCTCGATCGAAAAGAAAAACAGATCGACTAAAGAGCCCGGCCGCGCATTGGCGACACAATCGCCGCCCAGCCAGAACAGAGTGGCGAAGATGATGTTCATCACCAGGAAATAAAGTCCGAAGCCGCCGAAAAACACCGGCCAGGACACGCTCATGCTGTTGTGGAACGCATCGGTCCAGAAGGATTGGTCGAGACCGCGAGTCAGGAATTCGCGGTCGCCGATGCGGACGATCTGGGCGCGGTCGGCGTTGTGGCGATGGCGACGGCGGATCATCGGCTCAGAGATTTTCCCATTTCTCGATCACCCAGCTTTCGGCCTTCGCGCCTTCGCGCCAGTGCGCGAAAGCGGGATGGGACAGGATCGCGTCGCAATAGGCGCGGGCGGGCGCTTCCAGCGACAGGGCGTAAGTGTCGAGGCGGCTGGCGACCGGCGCAAAAAAGGCGTCGGCGGCGGAAAATGCGCCGAACAGGAAGGGACCGCCATATTGCGCGGGCGTTTCCGTGAAAATGGCCTGAATGCGGGCGAGATCCGCCTGCGCCGCTTCTTCCAGCGGCAAGGGCGCGGCGCGACGGGCGCGGCGGAAATTGGTCGGGCAGGCTTGGCGCAGTCCCTGAAAGCCGGCATGCATTTCCGCACAGAGCGAGCGCGCCCGGGCGCGAGCCTGAGCCGCCTTGGGCCAGACATTCCGGTCGGGGAATTTTTCCGCGAGATATTCGACGATGGCGAGCGAATCCCACACGGCGAAATCGTCGTCGCGCAGCAGCGGCACCTTCCCGGTCGGCCCCTCGCGCAGCATTTTTTCGCGCGAGCCGTCGACATAAAGCGGCGTGACCACTTCCGTGAAGGGAATATCCAGAGCGCGCATGAGCAGCCAGGGCCGCAGCGACCAGGACGAATAGGCCTTGTTGCCGATGAACAATGTCAAGGACATGAAAAACTCCGGACTCAGGGCTTTTTGGCAGGCGGCGCAAGCGGCGCCTCGTGCGGCGCGCCGGCCTTTTTCCAGGCGCCGAATCCGCCCTCGACATGGGCGACCGGCGCGAGTCCCATGCGCTGCGCCAGATGGGTCGCCAGAGCGGAGCGAAGGCCTCCGGCGCAGAAAAAGACAAAGGTCTTGTCTTGCTGGAATTGCGGCTTGGCATAGGGGCTGGCCGGGTCGATCCAGAATTCCAGCATGCCGCGCGGGCAATGGAAGGCGCCGGCGATTCGCCCTTCCCTCTCCAGTTCACGCGGGTCGCGCAGATCGACGAACAGCACATCGTCGCGCCCGAGCAGTTCCTGCGCCTCAGCTACGCTCAAGGTCTTGATCGCGGCGTTGGCCTCGGCCAGCATTTGCTGGATTCCATAAGAGATGTTCGACGGCATGGGGGATTCCTTCTGGCCGGATTGGACCGTAGGGCCGCCGCCGCGTCAACTTCCATCTCTTGACCCGGCCCCGGCTTTTGCCGACAAGCGGGAATGCTCGAAGACGACCCCCTCGCCCAGACCATCATCGCGCTTTGCGCCGCCGTCGGCCCCGGCAAATCGATCGACCCCTCGGAGGCGGCGAAACATTACGCCCGCCAGCGCGAGGAGGACGATCTCGCCTGGCGCAGCCATTTGACGCAAGTGCGCGCTCGCGCCGTGGCGCTCGCCCGCGCGGGAAGGCTGGTGGTCTATCGCAAAGGCAAACCGGCGGACCCCAATGATTTTCGCGGCGTCTATCGCATCGGCCTGCCGCGCGGCGACTGACGTCCGGAGCGGGGAAGAGGAAGCGCCGAAATGTTTTTCAACGTCTCGAAAATCGTCTGGCTGTTCGCCTCGCCGCTGCACTTCCTGCTCATCTGCCTGATCGTCGGGCTGCTGCTTGCCCCGCGCTGGCGCTACGGCCGCACGTTGGCGCTCGCGGCGACCGCAGGCCTCGCGCTGATGGCCTTTTCGCCCGTCAGCGCAATGCTGCTGCGCCCGCTGGAGGACCGATTCCCGCGCCGCGCAGAGGCGATGCCGCCGCCCAAGGGAATCATCGTGCTGGGCGGGGCGCTGGACGAGCGCATAGCCGCCGCGCGCGGCCAGGTGGCCACCAATGAAGCCGCAGAGCGCATGACCGCCGCAGCGGCGCTGGCGCGGCTCTACCCTCAGGCGAAGCTGGTCTTTTCGGGAGGCTCGGGCGCGCTGGTCGACGATTCGGCGAAGGAAGCCGACGTCGCGCGCCAATTATGGCGCGAACTCGGCGTGCCCGACAGCCAGATGGTCTTCGAGGACCGCTCGCGCAACACGTTCGAGAACGCCGTCTACACCAAGGCGCTCGTCAAGCCGCGCAAAGGCGAGGACTGGCTGCTGATCACCTCGGCCTATCACATGCCGCGCGCCATGGGCATTTTCCGCGCGCTGGGGATGGAGCCGACCGCCTTCCCCGTCGATTACCGGACCTATGGCGATTCCACTGATTTCCGCCCGCCCTCGGACGGAACGCTCGCCATCCGCAATTTCGAAACGGCGGCGCGGGAATGGGTTGGATTGCTGGTCTATCGGCTCACGGGCAAGACGGATTCACTCCTGCCCGCGCCGTAAGATCAGTTGCTGGCGTAGCCATTGACCTTCAGCCAGCCCTTCCAGTCCTTTTCGTCGCCGAAGAAGGCGTTGCGGTCCACCTTGGTCGGGATGCCATTGACATAGGCGTCGGACTGGTACTGCCAGAAATGCCAGGCGCGATCGCCATATTTCACCGAGGGGCGATGCTTGGTCGAGCGGATCCAGATCGGATATTCATGCAGCGCGCCGTCGATGATCGCGGCATAGAAATCGACCGTGGTGTAGATGACCGGCTTCTTGCCGTAAAAACGCTCCATCTCGACCAGCATGGCCTTGATTTCGCGCAGGGTCGGATCGCGTTCGAGCCGTTTCGGGCAGGTCGGGGAATCCGGCGTCGCCTCGACGTCGAGCACCGGCGGCAAAGCGTCCGGCTCCGGCGGCACGTTCTTCTCGAACCAGGCCATGTTCTCACTCCACGGCCGGCACCAATATACGAAATGATAGGCGCCGCGCGGCAGGCCCGCGGCCTTGGCGCCCTGCCAGTTCTGGATAAATTTCGGATCGATACGGTCGCCGCCCTCGGTCGCCTTGATATAGGCGAATTTGACGCCGCCCTCCTGGACCGCCATCCAATCGACATTGCCCTGATATTTCGACACATCCACGCCATGGATGGTGAAAGCGCGGGCGAGCTGGGTCGCCTCGGTCTCTTTATAGGTGCCGGGACGCGCGCCAACGAGCGGCTTTTCCGGCAAAACGGTCGGTCCCGCGCCGCAAGCCGCAAGCGCGAGGAGGAAACCGGGAAGCGCGATTCGCGCCATGATTTTCATATAAAAATCACTCATGCGGGCAAATTACCTCTCACTGGGTAATGAGTCCTTAATCTGCATCACGCCTCGTCACCGCCTGCATTGAAGCGAAATTTGCGCCTTTGGCAAGCGCAGCTGAAGTCTAACAGCCGCAAAGGCTTCAATTCCGGGCGTTTCGCCCCTTGCCAGCGCCGGGTCGGGGGCGCCAGAAAGGCCGGCGCGTCCGCTAAAGCGTAAACGCGCGTTCAGGAATTCTACGCATGACGGCTAATAAAGCATTAATCGCGTTCGGCTTTTGGGCGTTCTTGACCGTTGCAGGAGCGGAAACCGCGGGCGCGGCGCAAACCCCAAGCTGCGGGCCGGAGGCTCTTGGCGTCTCCCGGACCATAGCCATCGGCGGGTCGCCGCATGTCGGGTTCAAGACCTATCCGCAGACCCTCGACCTCAAGGACCATGAAGTCGTCCTGACTTTCGACGACGGCCCGGCCGCGACCACGTCCCGCGTGCTCGACGCTTTGGCCGCCCAATGCGCCAAGGCGAGTTTCTTCCTCATCGGCCGCAACGCCGCCGGAATGCCGCGCGTCGTGCAACGCGAGATCGCCGAGGGCCACACGGTGGGCCACCATTCCAACTCCCATCCCATGCTCCGCAGCCTGCCCTTCGCCAAGGCGATGGCCAATATCGACGATGGCGTCGCGTCGGTGGACAAGGCGGCGGGCGGCAAGGATTCGAAATTCTTCCGCTTTCCCGGCTTCGCCGATTCGCCGGCCTTGCTGGAGGCGCTCGACAGGAAAGGCATGCCGGTGTTCGGCGCCGATCTCTGGGCCTCGGACTGGAATGTGATGACGCCGCAGGAGGAGCTGGAACTGCTGATGGGGCGGCTGCGCCGCGCCGGGGGCGGCATCGTCCTGCTGCACGACACCCACAAGCAGACGGCGGACATGATTCCGGCCCTGCTGGCGGCGCTGAAGGCTGAGGGTTTTCATCTCGTCCATATCGTTCCCGGCGCTTCGCCGCCCGCGCTCAAACAGGCTCCGGCGGGCTGGACCTCGGAAACCGATGCGACCTTGCAGAAAATGAGCGTGAGCGGCGCGACAAAGCGCGCCAGGACGGCGCCGGCGCCCATGGGCGACGCGCTCCAAGACAATGCGCCCAAAGCCGACGCGCCTATTCAGGAGCAGAAGGACTCCGCGCCGCCGAAAATCTGATCTGGGGAAAACATCAAGCTTCGAAGAAGCTTGGTGCGGCCAAGAGGACTCGAACCTCCACCCCCGTTAAAGGACTAGCACCTCAAGCTAGCGCGTCTACCAATTCCGCCATGGCCGCAGGATTGTTGGCCAAGGAGGCCCGAACAATCGGTAGGCGCGTCGTCTAACAAATCGGTCCTGAGGTTGCAAGCTATTCGCCCGCTTTTTTCTCGACGCCGGAGCGGCGCCGCGCGATAAGCAAAAAAACAGAGCCGCTTCCATGACCGAAACCAGCGAAAAATCCGCCCCCTCCCTGCTGCCCGCGCCCGGCGCGCCGCCGGTGGAATGGCGCATTTCGGACGGCCTGACCGATTACGCCTTCGCGGTCGCCGAAATGGAGGCGCGCGCCTCGGCCATAGCCGATGGAAGCGCCAATGAGCTGGTCTGGCTGCTGGAACATCCGCCGCTCTACACGTCAGGCACGTCCGCGCGGCCGCAGGACCTGCTCGACGCGCGCTTTCCGGTCCATGCGACGGGGCGCGGCGGCCAGTTCACCTATCACGGCCCCGGCCAGCGCGTCGCCTATGTGATGCTGGACCTCAACCGCCGCACGCGCGACGTCCGCGCCTATGTCTGCGCGCTGGAAAAATGGATCATCGCCGCGCTGGCGCGTTTCAACGTCAAGGGCGAGATACGCGACGGCCGCGTCGGCGTCTGGGTGCGTCGGCCAGAGAAGCGCGCGGGCCTCCACGGCGAGATCGCGGAAGACAAGATCGCGGCCATTGGCGTGCGCATGCGCCGCTGGGTCTCGTTCCACGGCATCGCGCTCAATGTCGAGCCGGAGCTTTCGCATTTTTCAGGCATCGTGCCCTGCGGCATCGCCGAAAGCCATTTCGGCGTCACCAGCCTGGTCGATCTCGGCCTGCCGGTGGGTTTGCCGGATGTGGACGTGGTTTTGCGGCAGAGCTTTGAGGAAATTTTCGGGCCGACGGTCGCGGTCTAGACCGCCCAATTATCGATCAACCGCGTCTTGCCGAGTTTGGCCGCGACCAGCAGGCGGATCGGGCCATCGGCATGCGACGCGGCCGGCGCGAGGCTCGCGGCATTGCGCGCTTCGAAATAATCGAGCGCAAAGCCTGCCGCTGTGATTTTTTCCTCAGCGCGCGAAAGGACGGACGCAACCGCTGCGCCGCCGCGAATCGCCTCGGCGCTCTCGCGCAACGCCCGCGACAGCGTGACCGCCGTCGCCCGCTCTTCGCCGCTCAGATAGACATTGCGCGAGGACATTGCGAGGCCGTCGGGCTCGCGCAGGGTCGGGACGCCATGGATTTGCGTTGGAATGTCGAGATCGGCGGCCATGCGGCGAATAACGGCCAGTTGCTGGAAATCCTTCTCGCCGAAAAAGGCGCAATCGGCCTGCGCCTGATTCAGCAATTTGGCGACGACCTGCGCCACGCCGGCGAAGTGATCTGGCCGGAACCTGTCCTCCAGCCCCGCCAGCGCGGGACCGCCGGGGATCACCTGCGTCGAGAAACCTTGCGGATACATTTCCGCCGCCGTCGGAGCGAAACAGCCGTCGCAGCCGATTTCCGCTAACTTCGCGAGATCGGCCTCGAAGGTGCGCGGATAGGCCGAAAAATCCTCGTTCGGGGCGAATTGCGTCGGATTGACGAAGATGGAGACGACGCAACGCGTCGCATGGGCGCGCGAGGCCTCGACCAAAGAAATATGGCCCGCGTGCAACGCCCCCATGGTGGGGACCAGCGCGACGGTCTCGCCCGCCGCGCGCCATTGCCCGACGGCGCGGCGCAGAGCGGAAATCTCGCGGAAAATCAGCGGCTGTTGGGTCATTTTCGGCTCAGAGAAAGGAAGAGTTCTTGATCGCGCGGAATTTCTTCGGCGCCTCAGGGACGTTTTCGCCCGCGACGCGGCGCAGGAAATCGACATAATCACCCGACAGGCCCTGCGCCCGCGCCGCCGCCACGATCTTGCTCATGTAATCCGCTGGCGCGCGTCCAAGGCTCTTGCCCGGCGCGCCGACATAGACAAGGGCGCGGATGGGCGAGGCGCCTTCACGCAAAACAGGCTGGCTGATCTTGCGATAGGCGCCCTGAGCTACGCCCTCATAGCGGTCGAGCGCCGCGAAATCGCCGAAACTCAGCTCCCACAATACGCCGAAGGCGGTGGCGGCGGGGTCGCGCACAATGGTGGCGAAACCGTCGGGCAGCAAGTCAAAGCGATGGCGCGGCAGAAACGCTCGGCCGAGCAGCCGCGCGCCGGGGCAACGCCGCGCCATGGCGTCGGCATCCATGTTGGAGCCATAGGCGAAAGTCAGGGGCATGATGTCAGAACCAGAGGAAGGGCGGATCAAGCCATGCGCGGCTTCACGACGATCTGCGAGACATACCAGTCGACGAACCAGCGCAAGGCCCAGGGAAACGGCAGCAGGAAGCCCAGCGCGAGCGCCAGGACCAGCGAGCGCCAAAGCAGGTCGAGGCCCGAGCCGATGAATTCGAAGGCATGGGTTCCGACCACGTTGGAGCATATCCAGCGCATCATGTATTTCAGCGCCCAGGCCCAGCCTATGATGGTCAGCATCGAAAAGGCCAGCAGCAGCACCCAGCCAAAATAGCCAAGGAACCCGCCCTCGAAGGCGAGGGAGAGACCGCCCTGCTCCGCCCGAAGCGAGCGGCAGAACCAGCCGATCAGCAGCACATTGAGGAAGACGCTCAGCGCCAGCGCGATGAGCGAGGCCGAGCCTTGGGCCTGCGAGCCGGAAAGTCCCGGGCCGATCAATTCGACGAGGCCCAGGCCGGCGAAAATATACCAGCATTCGCCCAGCGTGCTTTCCAGAAACAGGCGGCGTCCGCCCGGCAGCGCGACCTGCTCCGCCAACCAGCGGTAGAACCACAGGCCGACCCAGGGCGCAGGAATGATCAAGGCGATGGCGAACATCAACACGATCGAGCGCCAGAACAGGCCCCAGACCGGAAAGGACGGTTCAAGCGGCCCGGCGCCCGACGGCGCGGCGGCGGCGATCTGCGCGAAGATGGCGGCCAGCGCGGGATGATTCGACGCCAGCGTGGGCGCTCCACCCTCGGCCCAAACCAGGCAATCCGGCGCGATCCGCCCGGACTTGGCCAGAGTCGCGAGTTCTTCCAAAGTGACGGGGCCGTTCTGCGCGCCCGAGCGATCCTTGAAATAATAATTTCCCGCCATGCGCCGGTCCTCAAATTGCCTCGGTGCTCAATAGCCCCGCCAGTCTGCGGCGCAGCTAAAAAAAACGCCAGTCCCGAGCGATGGGACTGGCGCAAAAAGCTTTCCGCACGCAAGAGCGAGCGGCCAAGAACCCCGATCAGGCAAATTCCATGATGACCGCGTCGACGGCGAGCGAATCGCCTTCCTTGGCCTTCAGCGCCTTGACGGTGACGTCGCGCTCGGCGCGCAGCACGTTCTCCATCTTCATCGCCTCGACCATGGCGAGCGGATCGCCGGCCTTCACTTCCTGGCCTTCCGCCACATAAAGCGCCTTGACCAGGCCCGGCATCGGGCAAAGCAGCGATTTCGACGTGTCGGCGATCTTCTTTTCCGGCATGAGCGCGAAGAATTCAGCCTCTCGCCGGGTGAAGA
This sequence comes from Rhodoblastus sp., assembly GCF_019449565.1. Lineage (GTDB taxonomy): Bacteria > Pseudomonadota > Alphaproteobacteria > Rhizobiales > Beijerinckiaceae > Rhodoblastus. The sequence continues at coordinate 69,759 of NZ_JAGRPM010000006.1, forward strand.
CGCGGGCCTCGACGGTCACGCCAGCATGGGCGATCTCGAAGCCGTTCAGGATCGAGCGCACCTGCACCGCCACCGCTTCGCCGTCGATCAGTCCGTTCCAGACCGCATCCCCCGGAACCCATTCGGATTCGAGGCGATGGGCGCAGCCCGTCGAGGAACTGGCGTCATCGGAGGCCTTTTGCCCATCCTCGGCGAAGCGCACCAGCAGCGCGCCATCGCCCAGGTCGATGTCGATGTCGTAATGCGCCTTGTCGAGTGTCACGGTGCGCGCGGTCTGGAACCTGACCGGCTTCTGCGTCTGCAACTGGCCCGAAATCTGGCGCTTGCGCTCATTGCCGATGGAATCGACGAAAGCCGCGACCGCCGCAAGGCGATGGGCGACCTCGCCCTTCGCGGTCAGCGGCGAGAAGCCGTCCGGATATTCCTCGGCGATGAAGGCCGTGGAAATATTGCCCGAACGCCAGCGCTCGTGCTGCATCAGCGAGGACAGGAAGGGAATATTGTGGCGGATGCCGTCGATGACGAAGCCGTCGAGCGCGCGCGCCTGCGCCTCGATCGCCGTGAGGCGGTCGCCGGCGTGGGTCACCAGCTTGGCGATCATGGGATCATAATAGATCGAGATTTCGCCGCCCTCAAACACGCCGGTGTCATTGCGCACGGTGACGCCTTTCCAGCGGCCTTCTTCCGGCGGGCGATATTTGACGAGACGGCCGGTCGACGGCAGGAAATTGCGCGTCGGGTCTTCCGCATAGATGCGACTCTCGACGGCCCAGCCCTTGAGATGCACATCCTTCTGCTCGATGCCGAGCTTTTCGCCGGCGGCGACGCGGATCATCTGCTCAACGAGGTCGATGCCGGTGATCAGCTCGGTGACCGGATGCTCCACCTGTAGGCGGGTGTTCATTTCGAGGAAGTAGAAGCTCTTGTCCTGCCCGGCGACGAATTCCACCGTGCCGGCGGAATCGTAATTGACCGCCTTGGCCAGCGCGACGGCCTGCTCGCCCATCTTCTTGCGGGTCGCCTCGTCAAGCAGCGGCGACGGGGCCTCCTCGATCACTTTCTGGTTGCGGCGCTGAATGGAGCATTCGCGCTCGCCGAGATAGATGACATTGCCGTGCTTGTCGCCCAGCACCTGAATTTCGATATGGCGCGGGTTGACGATGAATTTTTCGACGAAGACGCGATCGTCGCCGAAGCTGCTCTTGGCTTCGGACTTGGCGCGCGCAAAACCTTCGGCGACTTCCTCGCGGGTGTGGGCGATGCGCATGCCCTTGCCGCCGCCGCCGGCGGAGGCCTTGAGAATCACCGGATAGCCGATGCCGTCGGCGATCGTGACCGCCTCTTCCGGCGTCTCGATCACGCCGAGGAAGCCCGGAACGGTGCTGACCTTGGCGGCGTTGGCGAATTTTTTCGACTCGATCTTGTCGCCCATCGCTTCGATGGCGCCGACATTCGGGCCGATGAACACGATGTTATTGGCTTTCAGCGCCTCGGCGAAGGCGGCGCGCTCCGACAGGAAGCCATAGCCCGGATGGACGGCCTCGGCGCCGGTCTTTTTGCAGGCGTCGATGATCTTTTCGATGATGAGATAGGATTCAGCGGCCGGGGGCGGGCCGATATGGACGGCTTCGTCGGCCATTTCGACATGAAGGGCGTCTTTATCGGCGTCGGAATAGACGGCGACCGTCTTGATGCCCATCCGCCGCGCCGTCTTGATGACACGACAAGCGATTTCGCCACGATTGGCGATCAGGATTTTCTTGAACATTCAGGCCCCGGAGCTGAACGAAAGCGGCCTTGCGATCACAAGGCCCGTGCTTACGGTTGGATCGGGACCGCTTTTATGGGAAGTCTCCGCCCTCGTCCAGCCGTCAAAGGGCTGATGCCGCCTCGACTTTGCGCTGCGCCTTACGCCAGCGCGGCCTGAACCTCGGGAGCCTCGATCCTCGCGCGCACGGCGGCGACCAGCCAATCCGGCGCGCGATGCGCTTCCGCCAGCACATTGGCGAGCAAAGCGACGGCAGTGAGGGCGCGGCAGCGGTCGGCCTCGGCCAACAGCCATTCCGCCTGCTCGCCGATCACCACGCCGGTCGGGCGGCGCTGCCAGACCATGTGATCCGTGACGCAATGGATGAAAAACTCCGTCCATTCGGCGCAAGGCGCGTCCTGGACGCGCTCCAGATTGAACAGGGCGGCGATCTCGTCCTGCGTCGCGGCCTCGTCTTCAAACAGGGCGCGGCGCAGCTGGCGGACCTCGGAGGAGGTCAGATTGCGGCCCTGCCGGGCCAGAGCGGCGATCAGGGCGCGTCGCTCGTTCAGGGCTTCCAGGCCATAGAGGGAAAATTTCACGGCGCGGGCGGTGCTCATCACTAGGACTCCATCGACAGATGAAGCCTAGCGCCCCGCGCCTTGCCTGTTCCTAAAGAGACAAAGTGAACGCTTGGAAAGGTTAAAACTTTTCATTTCAATAAGTTCTATCGCCGCCCGCGCCTGATCCATTTCTCCTTGACAGCAGATCATCGCGGTCAAGGAATGCGACAGTCAGCTTCCAGGCAAGAGTATTGCCGAGCGGTTGTTGGCCGACGGCGATAGCTAGTCAGCGGGGATGAAGCGGAGTGTGCCTGCTCGGCGCGTTGGCCTGCCGGTGTCGTTCGTATGATTGACGCCATCCATGACAGGCACTTCAAAGAAATCGAATGGGCTTACTCCGTCCAGGCAAGCCACGTTTACGGCATATAGGTTCTGGTTAGACCGTCGTTGATGATGTGTGTATATTCCGCAGCGGGAACAGAAGAAGTGCTGCGCTGATCCGGTATGGAAGCGGTAGCTTGTCAACGCATCCTCGCCCTGCAGGATCTTGATCCCACCCATTTCCGCCATGGCAACGACGGCGCCGCGCATCCGGCAGTAAGAGCAAGTGCACCGGCGGATCGAATTGAAGCCGTCGCTGAGCATCACCTCGAAACGCACCGCGCCGCAATGGCACTGGCCAGCCCGAACATTCGTGTCGACCGCCATGTTGCCCGTTTTCCCCCAATCATAGCTGCGTAGAACGGCGCCGCGTGTGAACTCGTTGGCGCCACCCGTCTCTGTGGCATGAGGTTGAGACTGGCTCCTTCGGGTCGGAAGCGGAACCCCATCCTCAGGCTGGTTGAGTCCAGCCGCTAGTCCATGCTGCGGTGATAGCCGCGGCGGTGATAGAGCAGGCTCGGCCCCTGGTCGCGACGTGCAACCGTCTCGACCCTGCCGATGAGAATATGATGAGTTCCAACATCCTTCACGTCAATCAACCGGCAATCGAAACTGGCGAGCGCGTTTTCGAGCAGGGGCGAGCCAGTCAGGCCTTTGCGCCACGAGCCGTGGCTGAATTTTTGGGCAAAATGCTCATTCGTGCGGCCAGCGAAGATATCGGCGAGCTGCTGGTCTTCCGCGCCGAGCGAATTGACACTGAACACCGCGTTTTCGAGAAAGCGCGCCGCTGACGGCGAATTGCGGTTGACGCAGACGAGCAAGGTTGGCGGATGGTCGGAAATCGAGGCCAAAGCGGTCACGGTCATGCCCGCGATCCCGGCCGGGCCATCGGTGGCGATGAGATGAACCGGCGAGGCGATCTCGCTCATCGCGTCGCGATAGGCTTGGGGATCGAGCATTACCACCTCTTCCGCGCGCAATCGGTCTCTCCGTCAGGCATGTTTCAGGCCGGTCTTAGCCGGAGCCCGTCCACAAGGAAACCCCACAGCCGCAAAAGGCCGCCAAAACCATAACATTGCGGCGCGGCGCGGCCCTTGCTAGCGTCACATGGCGCGCGCGCCGATTCTGGATGGCGAATGGAAATCTTTCTGCAGCAGCTCATCAATGGCGTTACGCTCGGCTCGATCTACGGGCTGATCGCGATCGGCTATACGATGGTGTTCGGCATCATTGGCATGGTCAATTTCGCCCATGGCGACGTGTTCATGCTGTCGGCCTTCATTGCGCTGCTGCTCCTGCTGCTGCTAACTCAAGTGCTGGGCCTGCCTGCCGGCCTCGCCTTCGTCCCCGTGCTTTTTGGGGCCATGTGCCTGACGGCGCTGTGGAATTTCGTGATCGAACGGGTCGCCTACCGCCGCCTGCGCGGCTCCTTCCGCCTCGCACCGCTGATCTCGGCCATCGGCATGTCGACTTTTCTGGCCAATTTCGTCACCGTGACCCAGGGGCCGAACAACAAGTCCATCCCGCCCCTGCTCGATCATATCATTCCGCTCACGACCGGCGGCGCCTATGACGTCACGCTGTCCTACAAGCAGATCCTGATCGTCGTCGTCACCGCGATTTTGCTCGCGGCCTTCTGGTTCGTGGTGCAAAAGACCTCGCTCGGCCGGGCGCAGCGCGCCTGCGAGCAGGACGCCAAAATGGCTTCTTTGCTGGGGGTGGACGTCAACCGCACCATCGCGCTCACCTTTGTCATCGGCGCGGCGCTGGCGGCGGTCGCGGGCTGCCTGTTCCTGCTGCAATATGGCGTGGTCAAATCCTCCGACGGCTTCGTGCCGGGCGTGAAGGCCTTTACGGCTGCGGTGCTCGGCGGCATCGGCTCGCTGCCGGGCGCAGTGCTTGGCGGGCTGGCGATCGGCCTGATCGAGACCCTTTGGGGGCAATATTTTTCGAGCGACTACAAGGATGTCGCGGCCTTTTCGATCCTGGCGATCACGCTGATCTTCATGCCTTCCGGCCTGCTGGGGCGGCCAGATGTCGAAAAGGTCTGACATTTGAGCGCGCCGCAGCCCCTCCTTTCTCGGGCCTTCAAGGAAGCAAGCCTCGCGGCGGTCATCGTCGGCGGCCTGAGCTATCCCATCATCGCCTTTCGCGCCGAGCCGGATTTCAACAACGCGCTGGCGCTGACCTCGCGCTGGCCGCTGTTCTTCATTTTCTGCGGGCTCGGCTTCGGCCTGCGCTTCCTGCTCACGCTCTGGTCCGGACGGCCCAAGGCGGCGCGCGGCGAAGCGGCGCTCGCGCTTGAAAAACCAGGCGCAACGTCGAAAAACCGCTGGCTGGCGCCGCTCGGGCTCGCCGCCCTTATCGCCTATCCCATCGTCATCCTGGTTGTGCTCGGGCCGCAGGCCGCGCTGAAATGGGTCGATACTTTTGGCGTGCAGATCCTCCTTTATATTCTGCTCGGCTGGGGGCTCAACATCGCGGTCGGCCTCGCGGGCCTGCTCGATCTCGGCTATGCCGCCTTCTATGCGGTCGGCGCCTATGCCTATGCCCTGCTCGTGCCCCTCACCGGCCTGTCCTTCTGGGCGCTGCTGCCTATCTGCGGCCTGCTCGCGGCTTTCTGGGGCTTCTGCATCGGCTTTCCCGTGCTGCGGCTGCGCGGCGATTATCTCGCCATCGTCACGCTGGCCTTCGCGGAAATCGTCCGCATCGTTCTGGTCAATTGGGACGTCGTGACCCATGGCGAGGCCGGCCTGTTCGGCTTTCCGCCGGTCACTTTTTTCGGCCTGCCCTTCATTCCGGGTCCGCGTGGCTTCGCGGCCCATTTCGGCCTGCCCTTCGCCGCTGTCCACAAGCTGATCTTCCTCTATTTCGTGGTGCTGGCGCTGGCGCTGCTCGCCAATTTCGTTTCGATCCGGCTTCGCCGCCTGCCGCTCGGACGCGCCTGGGAGGCCCTGCGCGAAGATGAGATCGCCTGCCGTGCGCTCGGCCTCGACACCGCCAATATCAAGCTCACCGCCTTCGCGCTTGGAGCCTTTTTCGCCGGGATCGCGGGCTGCATCTTCGCCCTGCGCCAGGGCGTGGTGTCGCCGTCGAGCTTTACCTTCAACGAAAGCGCGACCATCCTCGCCATTGTCGTTCTGGGCGGGCGCGGCTCGCAATGGGGCGTGGCGCTGGCCGCCGTGCTGATCGTCGGCGCCTCGGAACTGCTGCGCGAACTCTCTTTCCTCAAGGCGATCTTCGGTCCCGATTTCGATCCCGCGCAATATCGCATGCTGCTGGTCGGCCTCGCCATGGTGGCGATGATGAATTTCCGCCCGCGCGGCATCGTCTCGGCGCGCCAGCCGACCATTACCCTTCCTCCCGTCGGAGGCAGGGCGTGACCGCCCCGCGCTGGATCGCCGAGCCGCTGCTGCGGGTCGATCGCCTCACCATGCGCTTCGGCGGACTCGTCGCGGTCAATGATGTGTCCTTCTCGGTCGGGCGCGGCGACGTCACGGCGCTGATCGGCCCGAATGGCGCGGGCAAAACCACCCTTTTCAATTGCCTGACCGGCTTCTACAAGCCGACCGTCGGCCGGATCGCCTTCTCTCAGAAGGGCTTGCAGGACGACAGCCGCATCGAGGCGCTGACCGCCTCGTCGCGCCGCTATTCGCGCGACGGAGGCGAAGACCTGTTCCTGCTGGAGCGGATGCCCGATTACGAAATCGCCAGGAAGGCCAAGGTCGCCCGCACCTTCCAGAATATCCGCCTGTTCGCGGGCATGAGCGCGCTGGAAAATCTGATCGTCGCCCAGCATGTCGCACTGACTCCAGCCTCGGGCTACGGCCTGTTCGGCTTGCTGGGCCTGCCGATCTACCGCCGCGCGGAACAGGCCGCCGTGGCGAAAGCACAGCGATGGCTGGAGCGCATCGGCCTGCGCGACCGCGCCGACGATCCCGCAGGCGCTTTGCCTTACGGAGACCAGCGCCGGCTGGAGATCGCCCGCGCCATGTGCGCGGAGCCGAGCCTGCTCTGCCTCGACGAGCCCGCCGCTGGCTTGAATGGCCACGAATCCGCCGAACTCGCGCAGCTCCTGCGCGAAATCCGCGATATAGACTGCGCCTCGATCCTGTTGATCGAGCATGACATGTCGGTAGTCATGGCCATTTCCGATCATATCGTCGTGCTCGACTATGGTCAGAAAATCGCCGACGGCGCGCCCGAGCAAGTGCGCGAGGACCCCGCCGTGATCGCGGCCTATCTCGGCGTCGAGGAGGCCGAGGCCGACGCCGTCGAATCCGCGCTGGGCATGGAGGAGCAAAAATGAGCGCCCTGCTCTCCATTCGCGGCGCAACGGCCTATTATGGCGCCGTCCAGGCGCTGAAAGGCGTCGATCTCGACGTCGGACAGGGCGAGATCGTGGCGCTGATTGGCGCCAATGGCGCCGGCAAATCCACCTTGATGATGAGCGTGTTCGGCGCGCCGCGTCTGAGCAGCGGCAGCATCATTTATGACGGCCGCAACATAACCGATCTGCCGACCCATGAAATCGCGCGGCTTTCTATCGCGCAATCACCGGAAGGACGGCGCATTTTCGCGCGCATGACCGTTTACGAAAATCTGCAAATGGGCGCGGCGGTGGCGCGTTTCGACCGTTCTCAGGAAAATCTGTTCGAGGAAAATCTCGAACGGGTCTTCGCCATATTCCCTCGGCTGAAAGAACGCGTGGGACAGCGCGGCGGCACCTTGTCCGGCGGAGAGCAGCAAATGCTGGCCATCGCCCGCGCCCTCATGAGCCGGCCCAAGCTGTTGCTGCTCGACGAGCCCTCGCTCGGCCTCGCGCCGCTGATCTGCAAACAGATTTTCGAGGTCGTGCGGCGGCTCAACAAGGAGGAAGGCCTTTCGGTCTTTCTGGTCGAGCAGGACGCGCATCACGCGCTCAAGCTGGCGGATCGCGGCTATGTCATGGTCAATGGCGCCATCGCGCTGCAGGGACCGGGACGCGAATTGCTGCGTGACCCCAAGATCCGCGCCGCCTATCTCGAAGGGGGCGCGCATTGAACGAGAGCGTCATCCTGGGCGATCCGCGCGTCTTCATTGGCGTGACTTTGCTGCTGGGCGGTCTCGCCTCCTTCGCCGCCGGTCGCGCCGTGGCGAGCACATGGCGCCCGCTCTGGCTGCTGCCGCTCTATGGCCTTCCCCTGGCCTTCGCCATGCGATTTTTGCATTGGTCGCTGTTCGGCGAGCCCCTCGCCGCGCCGGCCGCCGCGCTCGTCGCCTATGCCTGGACGCTCGCCGTGCAGGGCCTCGCCTGGCGCGCCACACATGGCGCGCTGGTGAAAAAGCAATATCCGTGGCTGATCTGAGGCGGCGGCAGCTTTTTTAGCGATTTTTCGGTTCGCGGAAGGTGACCGGCCCAGCGGGGCGCGATATAGTTCAAAAAGGCTGGAATCCTTGAGGGAGACGCCAGATGCCCCGCCTGCTCATTGTCCTGCTCGCGACCTCTCTGGCCGGCGCCTTCGCCGGTGCCGAGGCTGCGCCGATTTCGCCGTCGGGTCTGCGCAACGAACAACCGGTCCCGATAGTCCAGGTCTACTTTGACGAAACCTATCCGCATCGCCATCATGACTGGCGCGCCTGGCGGCGCTATCCACCCGGTTACGGCGCTGAATCTGGTCCGGCGGTTCTCGGCGTCCTCGTTGGCGGCTTGCTGACCAATCCCTGCTTCTCCGGCGGCTGCTATTACGACCCTCGCGACGCCTGTTATCCGGGCCTCTCCTGCAGCGGAAGCTGGGGCGGCGCGACGGCGGCGGACGAGCACGCCATTCTGGACGCTTACCAGGCGATGTCTAGACAGGCCGCCAAAGCGGCGGTTTCCTCGGTCATGATTGATCCTGGAAGCCGGGCAGCGCGTCATGGAACACACAAGCAGCGCCAAGTTCACGACCAGAAGTAGGTCCTAAGCATCGGCTTCGAAAGCCCTGCCCGCGCGGAGGCGCCGCCGCGCGGCGCGAATTACGGCGATTTTCCTGGCCACTTTTCCTTTCTGGCGCAGCCCAGGCCCAAATCAAGCAAAATCCCTGAATCTCGAAACAACGCCTCAAATTTGCGGTCGTCTCACCGCTATTTGGCGCCATTCCAGCATCGCCGGATCTGGCGTCGGAATGGCGCCGTGATTATATGCTTGGGGAAGGTTGTGCGCTTTTGTGCGCGCCAATGAGCGACAGTTCGCTCCCGTGACCTTTCCCGACGCCACTTGCGCCCGAAATGTCATTCAGCGTTCCAGTCATGCTCCAACGGACGCGCTCGATCGGGAGGGCGCCGAAAATGCTCAGAATATTCACAAGTTTGCTCGCTATCTCTTTAGCGTTCTGCAATTTTGCGAGCAATTCCGCCCGCGCCGCGCCATTGGGCTTGCCGAGGCCTGTCTATGACTCTTCGCCGGCGCCAATCGAGAAAGTCGCCTACTACTATCATCACCCCTATCACCGTCATTATTACCACCACTATTATCGCCACCGCCATTATTATCGACACCACCACTATTATCGTCACCATCGGTATTATTACGGCAGCAACGCAGCGGCTGCGGCGTTTTTCGGCGCCGCTGTCGGCGGCTTACTGAGCAACAGCTGCTATTATGGAAACTGCGGTTATTACGGTTATGGCGGCTACCCGGGTTACGGTTACGGCGTCTATGGTGGTTACCCAGCCTATGGTTACGGCGGCTATGGCGGCCATTGGCGCCACGCGGGCTACTATGGCGGACGCGGTTTTGGCGGCTTCCACGGTGGCGGATTCCATGGCGGCGGCTTTCACGGCGGAGGTTTCCGCGGCGGCGGATTCCGCGCCCATCGCTGATCGGCGGAGCGGCTTGTTACGCAGAGGCCGCGAAATTGATCGACAACCCGCGTGACCGTGGGCAAGATCGGCCCGATCAACAATGGCGCCGGAGCCGATTCATGCGAAGAAATTTAGGGGCCTGCTTAGGGGCCGGTCTGGCCGCAGTCCTTTGGTCTGGCGTCGCCCAGGCCCAGATCAAGATGGGCGTCGGCGCGCCGGTGACCGGCCCGGACGCGGCCTTCGGCCTCCAGCTCAAGAATGGCGCGGAACAGGCCGTGGCGGACATCAACGCCTCGGGCGGCATCCTCGGGCAGAAGGTCACGCTCAAGATTGGCGACGACGCCGCCGACGCCAAGCAGGGCCGCTCGGTCGCCAATCAATTCGTCGGCGATGGCGTGACCTTCGTCGTCGGCCATTTCAATTCGTCGGTCACCATGCCGGCTTCCGACGCCTATAACGAGGCGGGCGTGCTCGAGATCACTCCCGGCTCGACCAATCCGCAGATTACCGAGCGCGGCTATCCTATGCTGTTCCGCACCTGCGGGCGCGACGATCAGCAGGGCGCGGTGGCGGCCGCCTATCTCGTCGCCCACGCCAAGGGCAAGAAGATCGCCATCCTCCACGACAAATCGACCTATGGCAAAGGCCTCGCCGACGAGACGCGCAAGGCGCTCGTCGCCGCAGGCGTCCGCGACGTCATGTATGAGGGGCTGAACAAGGGCGAGAAGGATTTTTCCGCCATCGTCTCCAAGCTCAAGTCGGTGGACGCCGATATTGTCTTTTACGGCGGCGTCCATACCGAGGGCGGGTTGCTGGTGCGGCAGATGCGCGACCAGGGCGTCAAGGCCGTGCTGATGGGCGGCGACGGCATCGCCAGCCAGGAATTCGCCGCCATCGCCGGGCCGGGCGTCGAAGGCACGCTGATGACCTTCCCGCCGGACCCGCGCCTGCGCCCGGAAGCCGCCGCCGTGGTCAAGGAATTCGAGGCGAAGAACTACAATCCGGAAACCTATACGCTCTATAGCTATGCCGCCGTGCAGGCGATCAAGCAGGGCATCGAAAAGGCCAAGTCGACCGATCCTGTGGCGGTCGCCAAGGCGCTGCATGAGGGCGGGCCGTTCAACACGGTCGTGGGCGACCTGTCCTTCGACGCCAAGGGCGACGTTACCCGCGCCGATTATGTCGTCTATGAATGGCGCAAGGGCCCGGACGGCAAAATCAGCTATGTCCAGCTTGACAAATAATCTGCGATTTTATAGTTAACAGTTTGTTCAAGCGACAAAATAGACCTGAACCATAGCACGAAGGGGTCGGTGCCGCCGGCCCCTTTCCTTTTGTTCGCTCAGCCCAGCGTGGCGAGGCCCGGAAAGGTCTGGAGCAGCCAGAAGCTGACATTCTGGATGCCGCCGGTGAGGAACATCACGCCGGTGATCACCAGCAGCACGCCGACGACGCGCTCGACCTTGCCGAAATGAGCCTTGAACCGCTTCAGGAAATGGACGAACGGCTCCATCGCCAGCGCCGCCAGCAGAAACGGCAGGCCAAGCCCGAAGGAATAGACCGCGAGCAGGCCGGCGCCGCGCGCCACCGTATCCTCGGAGGAGGCTACGGCGAGAATGGCGGCGAGGATCGGGCCGATGCAGGGCGTCCAGCCGAAGGCGAAGGCCAGGCCCATGACATAGGCGCCCCAGAGGCCGATCGGCTTTTCGACGCTGACCCGCTTCTCGCGATACATCAGGCTGAGCTGAAACACGCCCAGAAAGTGCAGGCCCATCCCGATAATGGCGAGCCCCGCCAGCGTCGTAAGCAGCGGCAGATAGGCGCGCACGGTCTGGCCGAGCGCGGAAGCCGTCGCGCCGAGCAGCACGAAAACCGTGGAAAAGCCAAGCACGAACAGAATCGCCGCGATCAGCGTATCGCGGCGCGCGCGCCGCTCGCCGCCCTCGACCAGCTCTTCCAGCCCCGCGCCGGCGATGAAGGTAAGATAAGGCGGGACCAGCGGCAGCACGCAGGGGCTAAGAAAGGACAGCAGCCCGGCAAGGGCCGCCGCCGAAAGGGTCACATTGCTGCTCATGCATCATTCCTGGCGTCGCGACGGCGCATTTTTCGGCCGCGCGAATAGTTCTGCGAGATATCTGCTTATACGATAGAATTCGTGCATCATTTCAAGCCCGGAAAAATTGCTCGTGCGCAACCTTATTACCGATGTCGCCGGCCTCAAGGTCGGCTCCGCCCATGATTCCCTGCTGGCGTCAGGCGTCACGGCGCTCATTTTCGACGCGCCCGCGACCGCGTCCATTGCGATTTCCGGCGGCGCGCCGGGCCTGCGCGACGCCGCTTTGCTCGAAGCCGACATGACGGTTCAGCAGATCGACGCTCTGGTCCTGTCGGGCGGCTCAGCCTTTGGCCTCGATTCGGTCGGCGGCGTGCAAGCGGCCTTGCGCGAGAGCGGGCGCGGCTTCGATGTGGCGGGCCAGCTGGTGCCGATCGCCCCCGGGGCCATATTGTTCGACCTCGTCAATGGCGGCGACAAGAATTTCTGGCGCGAGCCGGCCTATTGGCGGCTCGGCCATATGGCGGCGCAAGCGGCGGCGCTGGATTTCCGGCTCGGCAGCCATGGCGCGGGCCATGGCGCGACCCTTGTCGACCTCAAAGGCGGACTCGGCTCGGCCAGCGCCCAAACGACGGACGGCTTTTGGGTCGGAGCTTTGGTCGCCGTCAACGCCGTGGGACAGGCGACCATTGGCGAAACGGGACATTTCTGGGCCGCGCCCTATGAACGCGACGGCGAATTCGGCGGGCTCGGCTGGCCGGCGTCCCCGCCGCCCGGCGCCCTGGCGTTGAAGATGAAGGGCGCCGCTCCGCAAAACACCAATATCGCCATCGTTGCGACCGACGCCGCCCTCACCAAGGCCCAGGCCAAACGCGTGGCGGTCATGGCGCAGGACGGATTGGCGCGGGCGCTGCGTCCAGTCCATGCGGCCATGGATGGCGACGTGGTCTTTGCGGCCGCCACGGGGCGCGCCGAAGGCCCGGTCGACGCCATCGCCTTGACGCAAATCGGGGCCGTCGCCGCCGATTGCCTCGCCCGCGCCGTCGGGCGCGCGGTATTTGAAGCGGAGCCCCTGCCCTTCGCCAACGCCCTGCCGAGCTGGCGGCAAAAGTTCGGCGCGTGAACGGATAAGAGACCGCGCCTCTATCGCCGAAAATGCGTTCCTAAAAAAAATCGCGCACGATTTAATCGTACGCTATTGACGCGCTGCGTAGGTTCCCATATAAAGATCGCACACGATTAAATCGTGAACGATTAGAAAGGAACGGAACATGTTGAACGCCATTATCGAGAACAAATCCTCCAGGATCCGCTCGCTGGCCGCCATTGCGCTCGTCGCCGGGCTGGCCCTGCAGTCGGCGCCTGTTCAGGCCGCCGCCGTCAACGCCCGCGATTTTCAGGCCTTCGGCTACGACATCCGGCTTCAGAGCGATGAACATGCCGAGTGGCGCAAGCCCAATGGCGCCGAAATCATCGGAGGCTTTTACGGCGCCGACGATCAGGTCAACACCCGCACCGGCGAAATCCGCCATCGCTGATCGAACGCTCCTTTACGCCTGCGCTCGACCATAAACATCGCACACGATTAAATCTCGCACAATAGGAGACCGCTATGACCACCAAGACCACGACCATCCGCAATTCCTTCTCGCTGGCCGCTATCGCGCTCGTCGCCGGGCTGGCCCTGCAATCGGCGCCCGTTCAGGCCGCCGCCGTCAACGCCCGCGATTTTCAGGCTTTCGGCTATGACATCCACCTTCAGGGCGATGAGCGCGCCGAGTGGCGCAAGCCCAATGGCGCGGAAATCCTGGGCGGCTTTTACGGCGCCGACGATCAGGTGAACGCGCGCACCGGCGAAGTGCGCCATCGCTGAACCTCATCGCGGCGCCTCGGAGCGCGACGGCGCCGCGAAAACCATACCCAGAAAGGTCAAACAATGTCCGTGAATGTTCTCTACCGCACTTCCGCCCGCGCCACCGGCGGCCGCGACGGCCACTCCGCCACGCTCGACGGCGCGGTCGACGTCGCGCTCTCGACTCCGAAGGAGCTGGGCGGCGCTGGCGGGGCCGGCGTCAATCCGGAGCAGCTCTTCGCCACCGGCTATGCCGCCTGCTTCCTCGGCGCCATGAAATTCGTCGCCGCACAGGGCAAGCAGAAGGTCCCCGCCGACGCCAATGTGACCGCCACCGTCGGCATCGGCCCGCGCTCCGAAGGCGGCTTCGGCCTTGAAATCGGGCTGGAGATCTCCCTGCCCGGCGTCGAGCGCGCCGAAGCCGAGGCGCTGGTAGAGAAAGCCCATCAGGTCTGCCCCTATTCCAACGCCACCCGCAATAATGTGAATGTTGGCCTGACTGTCGTCTGACGCCCAGGACCGCGGCGTTCCCTGCGCCGCGGTCTTTCAGGAACTTGCGCGATCGAATGACGTTGGGATCAAGTCGCACACGATATAGAATGCAGCCATGAGCAACACTGTCGCCGATTCCCCTCTCGCGGATCCCAAGGACAGCGGAACGGATATCGATCCGCTGGCGGGCATGCTTTGCTTCTCGGTCTACACGGCCGGGTTGGCGTTCAATCGCGCCTACAAGCCCAAGCTCGACGCTTTGGGAATCACCTATCTGCAATATATGGCGCTGCTGCTGCTACGCCATCGCAGCGCGCAATCGATCAAGGAACTGGGCGAGCGCCTGTCGCTGGACTCAAACACGCTGACGCCGCTTATCAAGCGTCTCGAAGCCGCCGGGTTCGTCAAGCGCCGGCGCGACAGCGAGGACGAGCGCATCGTACGCGTCGATTTAACCCCGGCGGGCGAAAAAGTCGTCGAGGAAGCGATCTGCGTGTCGAAAGAGCTGGGCGGAAAGCTCAAAATCACGCCCGAACACTTCAAAGCTTTGCAGAACCTCATGGAACAGCTTGGCCATCCGATCGAGCCTCCGCGCAATTTGTAAGCGCGGGCGCCCGATCGCTGCGCGCGTGGTGACGGTTGAGTTCGGGCGAAAAGCGGCTTAACTCAAGATTGGACCACGCAAGGCTCAAGGCCAGAAAGCCGATTCATGATTCAAGATCGCGCGGCGACCGCTTCGCTTCTGCTCGCCGCAATGGTGATCCTTCTCGCGGCGGCCTTTTTCGCCCGGCCCATTCTCGCCCCCGTGACCTTCGCGGTTTTCATCGTCGCGGTGGTCTGGCCGATCCAGGGCGTCATGCAGCGGAGGGTTCCGAAACTGTTGGCGATGGTCGTCACCCTGCTTTCGACCCTCGCGGCGATTTCGATTCTCGGCTATCTCGTGGTCTGGGCTTTCAGCCATGTCGCGCAATGGCTGCTCAACAATACCGCGCGCTTCCAGGCGCTTTACGGTCAGGCCGTCGCATGGCTCGAAGCGCATGGCCTCGCCGTGCAGCCGCTGATGGCGACCAGTTTCAGCCCGGCCTGGATCACCGGCGCGGTGCGCGAGATCGGCGGACAGGGCTATGGCCTGCTGTCCTTCGTCGTGATCGCCTTCGCCTTCACGGTGCTGGGCCTGCTGGAGGTCGATCTCGCCCACCACAACATCCAGCGCCTTGAAAACGCGCGGCTGCGCGAATCCCTACTGACCCCGGCCAAGGAAATATCCGCCAAATTCCAGAAATACATGCTGGTCCGCAGCACGATGAGCGCGTTGACCGGCGCCGTCGTCTGGGTTTTCGCTCTGACCGCAGGCATCGAACTGGCCACGGCCTGGGGCGTGATCGCCTTCGTCTTGAACTATATTCCCTTCATCGGGCCTCTGGTGGCGACCGTGTTCCCTTCGCTGTTCGCCCTGGCGCAATTCGAATCTTGGAATCTTGCGCTGATCGTTTTCGGCTGCCTGAACGCGATCCAGTTCTTCATCGGCAGCTATCTCGAACCGCGCATCGCGGGCGCCCGGCTTTCGCTTTCGCCCTTCATGGTTCTGTTCGCGGTGTTTTTTTGGAGCTTTCTGTGGGGCATCGCCGGGGCGTTCATTGGCGTGCCGATCCTGATCGCGGTTCTCACCATTTGCGGTGAACATGAGCCATCGAAATGGATCGCCATCCTTTTGTCGGGCGGCGATCGAAACAAGCCGGCCTGACGCCGCATCAGGCTTGCACCTTCGGCAGCCCGTCGAGGATGATCTTTTTGGGCTGCAACAGCTTGAGCCGCCGGTCCGCCCCAACAGTCAGGCGATGCACATAGAAGCAGGTTTCGTCCTGGTCCCGGGCGTCCATCACCGGCGACGGCGCCGATACGAGCCTTAGCCCGGCGCATTCTCCGACCCAATCGATGTGGCGATGGCCATGCATCGCCACGACGCGGCCCGCGAGCGGCCGCAAGCGCCGGACGAACCAGTTGCCATTGACGAGCGCGGTCCCGATACGCTCGGAAAGCGCCTTGGCGGGGCGCGGATATTCGACGAGATGGTGATGGAGCGCGAGGACCCAATAGGCCTTCGGATAAAGGGCCATGGCCTTTTCCAACGCGCGGACCTGCTCCATCGAGACCATGCCCAGCGCATTCGTGAAGGAAAAATGCGTGTCGGCGCTGGAATTGAGCAGAATCATCCCGAGGCCATCCTCCCGGTCCGGCGGCAGCACCAGCGGAAAGGCCCTGGCCCATAGATCGGACAGGTCCTGCGAGAGCCACGGCTTTCCCGAATCGACGAATCTGGTCATCAGATTCGCGAAGGGCGCCAAAGCCGTTGCGAGACTGCCGCCCATTCGCCCACTCGCCACATCCACGACCCGGACGCGCTCGCCTTGCAGCGCGGCCATCGCGGACAGGACGCGCAATTTACGCAATTTCTTCGACGGGCTCGTTGGCAGGTCCAGTCGCGCGGGATTGGCGCGATCGACAATGTTCAGATCGTGATTGCCCGGCGCCATCACGATCAGGTCCGCGATGGCGGGATGGCGCGCGACAATGTCGAGAAACTCGGCCCATTCCGTGGAAAGACCGGCGTCGGTCACATCGCCGGTGATCAGAATCGCGTGCAGAGGATCGGCCGCGTGAATGGCCTCAAGCCGGACGAAAGCCTGATCCAGCCGCTCATTGCCGCGCGGCCCCGAGCGGCCGCTTTCGATACGAAAGCCGTAATTCTCCCCGACGACATGGATATCGGACAAATGCGCGATGCGCCAAATGGCGTCATCGCCCGGCGTTTCGTCGAAACGTTCCAGATCGTGCGGCTGGTCCATCGTCGCGTCGGCGATCGCCCAGGCCAGCGCCGCCACGGCGACATAGGCGCTCACCAGCACGGTGCTGTTGGCCAGAGCGGCGCGCGCCAGCCGCCAGGGGGCGTGGAGGATGGCGATATCGCTGACGATGAGCGTGGAAGGCCACGCCGCGGCCAGCACCCAGAGCGAGATCGCGCAGATCACGAGGCCCGACGCCAGGGCGGCGGCGGCGCGCAGTTTGGCAAGATGGGCGCTATCGGGCGCAATGCGTCGTTCGAACAGCTGGCGCATCGCTTCGCGGCCGGCCGCGTAAATGGGCTGGACGGCGAGCGCGTTCAGCGCCCAGAAATTGCTCTCGGCCAAGCGGAACAGGCGGCGGGAGCTTAACAGGGCGACGGCGAGCAGCAAAGCGAGAACCGCCGCCGACCACAGCCCCGCCTGAAAGACCTCGACCCTGTCGAAAAAGGCGCTGAGCCAGATCGAGGCGACGACCGGGGCCATCCCGAGCAGCAGGCCGGGGAGCAGGATCAGCAACACCCAGGTCACGGCCAGTTTCGGCAGGCTGATCTCCGTCAGCAGCGTGCCGGCCAGCGACAGCAACGAACGGCTCTTGGTGCTGGACGCGTCATTTTCAATGTCGCCAAGGCGAGGATCTATGATGGGCTTCAAAAGCCGCCTCCGAAATGCGCCCGAGAGCGCGGTGTGCGACCATAGCCCGCGGCCAAGCTGGCCGCCAGAGCGACGGTCGGGAGCCGCCGTTAACGCTGCTCATTGTCGCGATGGAATTTGCGCGCCTCTCATGCTACGAGAGGACTGCGAACGGAGTTCAACCTTGTCCAGGCGGATGGGACTTTTGACGACATGGCTGATTGCGGCGTTTTTCGCCGCCGTGCTGTCGTTCGCGCCGAATTCCGCTTTCGCCCATGAAGGACACGCCCATCACGGCGCGGCCGCCGCCCCTCAAGGCGCGACAGCTGCCGGCGGCCATGACGCCGTTCGCATCGCCTCCGCCAGCGCAAGTCCTTCGCCGCTTGCAGCAAGTTCTGCGGCGCTGGCGCAGTCCCCGACCGTAAGGCTCGAAAAGGCCTTTGTCTCGGTGAAGCCCTCGGCTGTGACCGCGGTCATGACGGGCGAAGTCCCCTCGTCCTGCAACGGCAAATGTTGCAACTTGGGCTGCGGCGCCGGATGTTGCGCGGCGGTCTTCACCATCGCCGAGAGCCTGAACCCGCGCCCTGTGCAGGCTTCGTCAAAGCTTCGGCCGCCGAGCGATCTCGCAGTCGCGGGCAATCGCCCCTCCTCCTTGCTCGAACCACCGGCCGCCTTCGCCTGAACGCTCGCCACCGGCGCCGCTCCCTTGACGGGAGAGGCCCGCCGCCGCTGTTCCGGTCGAAGGCTTTCCCATGTCCATCAAAATCGCCGCCCGCGTCGCGGCCCTGATTTGCGTCTTTCTTGGCGCGTCGCCTCTGTTCGCCCATGAGGGGCATGATCACGCCGCGCCGCCGCCAGCCATCGCCAAGCTCGCGCCCCGCGCCGAAGCCCAGTCGCCGGCTTTCGAACTAGTCGCCGTTCCAAAAAACGGCCAGCTCGACATCTGGCTGGATCGTTTCGCCACCAATGAGCCGGTCGTGGGCGCGTCGATTTCCATCGAGACGCCGGACGGACCGGTCGAGGCAAAGGCGGAGAGCGGCGTCTATCGCGCGCCAGCGCCCTGGGCCGCGAAGCCGGGACGCCATGACCTGATCTTCACCGTTTCGGCGGGATCGGACATCGACGTCCTGACCGCCAGCCTGACCGTGCCGCCGCCTCCCCTGACGGGCGCCGTCTCGCGTAATCCGGACAAGGCGTGGCCCTTTGTCGCGGGTCTTGCGTTGCTGATCGGCGCCGCCATTCCTATTCTCCTGCGCAACCGGCGGCTGCTCTGGGCGCCGGCGCTCGCCGCCTGTGTCGTCGCCCTTTACGGCGTCGCGTCACTCTTCGCGCGTGGCGGACCAGGCGACTCGCCCGCGCCGTCGCCAGTCACCATGGACCGGCCCGGCGTGGCCGATGATGGCTCGATCTTCGCCCCCAAGGCCAGCCAGCGCATTCTGGCGGTTCGCACGCGCCTCGGCGAGAACGTCCCCCACGCCCTGTCCGTGGAGCTGCCGGGGCGGATCATCCCCGATCCCAACGCCAGCGGACTGGTCCAGACGGCGACCGCCGGCCGCTTGTCGCCGCCGCCGGGCGGCTTTCCGCGTCTGGGGGCGAAGGTGCGCAAGGGCGACGTGCTCGCTTATTCCACGGTTCCCTTCCTCGCCATCGATCAGTCAACCCTGCACCAGACGGCCGGCGACCTCGATCAGCAGATCGCCATCGCCGAGCGGCGGGTCGCCCGATATGAAATCCTGATCAAGACCCAGTCCGTGGCGCAGGCGACTCTGGACGAGGCCCGCCTTGCGCTGCAGGGCATGCGCGAGCGCCGCGCCGATGTCGAAAAGGTCAAGCGCGAGCCGGAGCCGCTGGTCGCGCCGGTCGATGGCGTCATCGCCTCGGCCAACGCCATGGCGGGCCAGATCGCGGACGCCAATGCGGTCATTTTCCAGATCGTCGATCCGCAGCGCCTGTGGGTCGAAGCCCTGGCTTTCGATCCCAAGACCTATGCCGGCAAGGGCATGGCGAAGACCGCCGACGGCAAGGGTTTCGCGCTGGATTTCATCGGCGCGGGCCTTGCCGACCGCAATCAGGCGACGCCGGTCGATTTCGCCTTGCGCGCCGAAGGCGCCGACGCTTTGCGCCTCGGCCAGTTCGTCACGGTTTCGGCGCAGGTGGAGGAGGAAAAGACCGGGCTTGCCGTGCCGCGCTCCAGCGTCGTGCGGCGCGGCGACGGCCAATCCGTGGTGTTCGAACATATCCGCGCGGAGGTTTTCGCCGCCCGCGACGTGCGCGTCGAACCGCTCGACAGCGAAAATGTTCTGGTCGTCGCCGGTATCGAGCCGGGCAAGAGGATCGTCGTCCAGGGCGCGCAGCTGCTCGATCAGGTCAGGTGAGGCCATGTTCACTTTCCTCGTCACGCAATCGCTGCGTAATCGCCTGCTGGTCCTCGCCCTCGCCGCCGTCCTGATGATTTATGGCGGCTTCACCCTGTCGCGGCTTCCGGTCGACGTGCTGCCCGATCTCAACCGGCCCACCGTCACCATCATGACCGAGGCCGAGGGGCTGGCGCCGCCGGAAGTGGAACAACTGGTCACATTCGTGATCGAAACCCAGATGAACGGCGTCCCCGGCGTCACAAGGGTCCGTTCCGTTTCCGGCGTGGGCCTGTCGATCGTCACGGTCGAATTCGATTGGGCCAGCGACATTTTCCGCGACCGTCAGCAGATCGCCGAGCGCCTGACCCTCGTGCGCGACCGCCTGCCGGCCAATGTCACGCCGCAGATGGGGCCGGTGAATTCGATCATGGGCCAGATCGTGCTCGTGGCGTTGACGGCGGCGGACGACGTCTCGCCGATGACCCTGCGCGAAACGGCGGATTTCGTCCTGCGCCCGCGCCTGCTGGCCATTCCCGGCGTCGCCCAGGTCATTCCGATTGGCGGCGAGGTCCGTCAATATCGCGTCGCGCCCGATCCCTCCGCCATGCGCGCTTTGGGCGTCACGTTCGATCAGCTCGACCGCGCTTTGGCCCAGTTCGGCGGCAATAGCGGCGGCGGCTTCGCCGACCAGCACGCCAATGAATATCTGATCCGCAATCTCGCCCGCAGCCTGAGTCTCGACGATCTTTCCGAACTGGTCGTCGCCACGCCCAACAACAAGCCCGTTCGCCTGAAGCAGATCGCGCAAGTGAGCTTCGGGGCCAAGCCCAAGCGCGGCGACGCCGGCTATATGGGCAAGCCGGGGGTGATCGTCGCGGTGGAGAAGCAGCCGGGCGTCGACACCATCGGCCTGACGCGCGAGATCGAGGCCGCCCTGCAAGGGCTGGGGCCGTCGCTTCCCGCCGGGATCAAGGCCGACAATATCCTGTTCCGGCAAGCCGATTTCATCGAGACGTCGGTCGCCAATGTCGAGCAAGTGCTGATCGAGGCGGTCGCGGTCGTCGCGCTCGTGCTGTTCGCCTTCCTGCTCAATGCGCGCACGACTTTCATTTCCCTGACCGCGATCCCGATGTCGATCCTCGTCGCGGCAATCATGTTTCACCTGATGGGGCTGTCGATCAATACGATGACGCTCGGCGGCCTCGCCATCGCCATTGGCGAACTGGTCGACGACGCCGTGGTCGATGTCGAGAACATCTTCCGCCGCCTGCGCGAAAACCGTCAGGCCGGATCGCCGCGAAGCGTCTTCGACATCATCGTCTCCGCCAGCCAGGAGGTGCGCTCGGGCATCGTCTATGCGACCGCGATCATCGTACTGGTCTTCCTCCCGCTCTTCGCCCTGTCCGGCATCGAGGGGCGGTTGTTTGCGCCGCTCGGGCAGGCCTATATCATCTCAATCCTGGCGAGCCTTGTCGTCTCGATCACGCTGACGCCGGTCCTCGCCTTCTATCTCCTGCCCGGCCTGAAACGGCTCGACGCGCGCGAAAGCGCGCTGGTGCGCTGGCTGAAGAAAGCCTATCGCGCTGGCCTGGAGCGCGCGCTCGATCACGCCCCGGCTTTGATCTCGGCGGCGGCGTTGGCGGTCGCCGCCGCCGCCCTTGGCGCCCTCACCCTGCCCCGCGCCTTTCTGCCACCGTTCAACGAGGGCTCTCTGACCATCAATGCGGTGTTCAACCCGGGCATTACCCTGGCCGAGTCCAACCGCGTCGGCCTAATCGCGGAACGGCTCCTGCTGGATGTGCCGGAGGTGAAATCGGTCGGCCGCCGCACCGGCCGCGCCGAACTCGACGAACATGCGGAAGGCGTGCATTCGTCGGAAATCGAGGTCGATCTCCAGGCTTCCGCGCGCGGGAAAGAGGTCGTGCTCGCGGACATTCGTGAAAAACTTGGCGTCTTGCCGATGGCGGTCAATATCGGCCAGCCGATTTTGCATCGGCTCGATCACATGCTGTCCGGCGTGCGCGCCCAGATCGCCGTGAAAATCTTTGGCGACGATCTCGACGGCCTCACGCGGCTGGGCGAGGACGTCCGGCGCAGGCTGGCCTCGATCCCGGGCCTTGTCGATCTGCAAACCGAGAAGCAGGCGCGGGTTCCGCAGCTCGAAATCAATGTGGATTATCGCCGCGCCGCGCTTTACGGCGTACAGCCCGCCGCCGTGATCGACCAGTTGCAGCGGCTTTCCAATGGCAAGCTCGTCTCCCGCATCGCCGACGGCGTGCGCCGGTTCGACATTGTCGAACGGCTCGACGACCGCGCCCGCACCAGCGCCGCTCTGGCCGATCTGCTGATCGAGACGCCTTATGGCTGGGTCCCCGTGCGGCAGGTCGCCGAGGTGCGGGAAACCGACGGCCCAAATCAGATCCTGCGCGAAAACGGCCAGCGGCGCATCGTGGTTTTCGCCAATGCCGCCCCGGGGGCGGACATGGCGCGGATCGTCGCCGACATCAGAGCGAAGCTTGCCGCCGAACCCATGCCAAAAGGCTTTTTCACCAGTCTGGAAGGAACCTTCCGGGCGCAGGAAGAGGCCAGCCGCACCATCGGCCTGCTGTCTCTCGTCGCGCTCGCGCTGGTCTTTGCGTTGCTTTATTCGCGCTATCGCTCGGCCGTCTTCGCCGCCATCATCATGGGCAGCGTTCCGCTCGCCCTGATCGGCAGCGTCGCCGCTTTGGCCTTGGCCGGACAAAGCCTCTCCGTCGCCTCGATGATCGGCTTCATCACCCTGACCGGCATCGCGTCGCGCAATGGCATTCTGAAAATCAGCCACATGCTCAATCTCGCCTTGCACGAGGGCGTTCCATTCGGGCGCGAACTGGTGGTCCGGGGCTCGCTGGAGCGCATGACGCCCGTCTTGATGACCGCCCTTTCCGCCGGCGTCGCTCTGTCGCCTTTGCTGTTTGACGCCCAGGCGCCGGGGAAGGAAATCCTGCATCCGGTTGCGATCACGATTTTCGGCGGCCTCGTCAGCGCCACCGCGCTCGACGCCTTTCTGACCCCGGCCCTCGTGCTGCTGTTCGGAGAAAAGCCCCTGCGCAGGCTCCTTGCCGGCGGCGCGGATGCGTCCCCCGCCGCCACGGCGCAGGGGGCCGAAACCCCGATCTATTAAGTGAAACGAAGGAAAACTCTCAATGAAACGCTCTCTTCTCGCCCTTGCCTTGTTGCTGGCCGCCACGCCCGCCTGTCTCGCCCATGGGCCGAAAATCGGCGAGCATGGCGGCCCCCAGACCGACGCCGGCTCGTTCCATGTCGAAGCCGTCGCCAAGGACCTGACACTGGACGTCTATCTCAACGACCATGCCGCCAAACCTGTCGCTTCGGCAGGGTTCAAGGGCGTGGCCATTTTGAAGGCGGCGGACGGCAAGCCGGTCCGCATCCCGCTCGCGCCCGCCAGCGACAATAAGCTGACCGGCGTCGCGCCCTCGCCGCTGCCGGCCGAACTCGAAGGCGCGGTCCAGATTACCACGCAAACGGGAAGCACGGTGCAGGGCAAATTCGGCGAACACGAGCACTGACCGCCTCGCGGCAAGGTGCGGCTCGGGTTTCGATCAGCGTGGGGCGGGCGATGGCACGCCCTCGCGGATGAGTTTCGAAAAATCCGGCGAAAGATCCACCTCTCGGGCGCGGGCGCTGATGCGGGAGCGCGCGCGCAATTCCGCAAGCGAAATGCTGGTGTCCACTGCGTCGCGATCGTAGAGATAGCCCGGCAGGAAGCCGTTGACGATCAGGCGCCAATCGAACGGCATGTGTCCGCCAGCGGCGCGGATCAGCTTCACGACCGCCGTCGTGCAATTGGTCACGATCGAATTGTAGAAGCGCGGCCTCGCGGCCAGATCGTTCGACTCCTCGACATATTGCAGCAGAATGGCGCGGGCGATGGCGGGCGGCGTGCGCAACCGGTAGAGCTGGACGTCCTCCTCCCTGATATTCGAGCGCAGCCGAACGACGTCGCGCTCTTCCGACGCCACGATCACCAGCGGACTGTTCCTGAAAAGATCCGCGATGGGCGCGAATTCGCCGCCTTTCAGACTGCGGACCTCGATCGACCAGGCGAGATAGCGGCCGTCCTCGAAGCCGAAACTC
Organism: Rhodoblastus sp.; assembly: GCF_019449565.1. Taxonomy (GTDB): domain Bacteria; phylum Pseudomonadota; class Alphaproteobacteria; order Rhizobiales; family Beijerinckiaceae; genus Rhodoblastus. The sequence continues at coordinate 93,639 of NZ_JAGRPM010000006.1, forward strand.
ATGATGACATGGGCCATTTCAGGACCGGCCCAATAGGCCAGAAACAGATCGAGATAGCGCAGTTTCGACAGGTCGTAGGTCTCGGCGACCCAGCGCTCCTTGAATTCCGTGCGGCTGCTCCAATCGAAGTCGCGGACATTCGTGAGCGTCAGCATGTCGCCATCGACCACGCCCGTCACCTGACGGGCGACGTCCGGCGACCAGTTCCCGGTTTCCGGGGGCTTGATCGTGCTCCACCACAGCAGGACGGCGCCGAAAGCCGCCGCGAACAGGCCGAGCGAGCGCAGGCGACGACCGGCCAATAGCCCCAGGATCGTCGCCAGCGCGAGCAGACCGAAAGCGCCCGCCGCAATGGCCCGGACCCATTCCGGCCCCGGCGTGCGGAACCAAAGCGCGAGCGAAGCCCAGACGCCGACCGGAAAGATGAAGAACAGGGCGACAAGGCCCCAGACAAAATTCGCGGCCTTCCGACTCCAATTTGCCAACTCAAAACCTCGCTCAAGGAAAGCATTCGGGCGCTCTCGCCCAAATGCGGATTCGACGAAGCTTAGCTTGAGAGGGAGAGAACTGGCAAAGCCTTCCCGGCGCCAGCGCCGAACGGGCCTTGCCGGGCAGAACCTATTTGCCGAAAAAAGGCGAAGCCATGCCGATACTGGCGTCGCGGGTCGCATCGGCGTCGAAGAGGCGCACGGCGAGATTGCCATTGACCTGCGCGGCGAAGGGAAGCAGCAGGCCATCGATATAGGCCTGCGCGTTTTCACGCGTGTCGAAAGCATAGAAGCCGCCGACGCTATAGGTGTTCAAGCCGCTAAGCCAGGTCTTGGAAATCAGGCCCGGAAATTTTTTCATTTCCACATTGATCGGCGCCCAATCGATTTTGTCGAATGGAATCGAGACCTGATATTCGGCGTAGAGATAGACATGAACGTCAGCCATTGTTTCCTCGCTGTCAGAAGGTTTCGCTGAAAGGCCGGAGGTCGATTTCGTGACTCCAGGCGCTGGGATGTTGCCGGTGGATCGCCCAATAGGCCTCGGCGATCGCATCGGAGTTCAGGCGTCCGCCCGCACCCTTGGCGGCGAAAAGATCCGGGAAGTTCTCCGCCGCATAATCGCCGTCGATGACGCCATCGACGACCACATGGGCGACATGGACGCCGCGGGGCCCGAACTCGCGCGCTAGCCCCTGCGCCACGGCGCGCAAGGCGGCCTTGGCGGAGGCGAAAGCGGTGAAGGGCGGACGGGCGCGCAGGGAGGCGGTCGCGCCGGTGAACAGGATCGAGCCGCGTCCGCAGGTCAGCAGGCGCGCCGCCGCCTCCCGTCCAACAATGAAGCCGCCCAAGGCGTTCTGCCGCCACAGGGATTCGAAAAGCTCCGCGCTGGTATCGAGCGCCGGCGCCGCGCGATTGGAGCCGACATTATAGACGACGAGGTCGAGCGCCCCCTGGATGGAGGCGAAGTCTAGCGCCGCCCCGACGTCGCGCGCGGAAGTGGCGTCGGTGACTCGCGCCCAGGCCTCGCCGCCTTCCCCGGCGATCGCGCTTGCGACCTTTTCGAGCTTTTCCGGCGTTCGCCCCGCGAGCACCACGACATGGCCCTCGCGCGCAAAGCGACGCGCCAGCGCGGCGCCAAGGCCGTTTTCCGGCCCGACCCCGAAAACAACGGCGACGGGCCGGGGCGCTTTGCGCGCATGGCCCGCCCGCGCCGCCGCCGGGCGTTTCGACCCTTTGATCCCTGTCAATTTCGGCTCAGGCCTTCTTGAACAGCAGGATGAAATTATTGGCTGGAAGGTCGAGCCGCCGATCCAGCCTGATCCCGAAGGGCGCCGCAGCCTTTTCGAGATCGCGGACATCCTTGAGGCCCCATTCCGGGACCTTGGCGGCCAGGATTTCCTTGTCGAAATCCGCGTTGGACGGCGTCGTATAGCCTCCATCCACCTTGAAGGGACCATAAATGGCGATGAAGCCGTCCGGCTTCAGCACCGAGGCGCCGAGGCGGGCGATGCCTTCGGCGATGGCGACCGGCGCCACCTGGAAGATATTGATGACGAAGATCGCGTCATAGAGCTTGGCCTTCGGGTCCGGGAAGGTCGACGGATCGGTCAGGTCGATGCGGATCGGATCGGCGATATTCGTATTGCCCGCCGCAGCGCGCTTGGCCTTGATGCTGTCGAAGACCTCGACGTCGTAATCCGATGGCTGGAAGTTGAGCGACGGGAAATACGGCGCGAAATAATTGACGTGCAGACCAGCGCCAGACGCCAGCTCAAGCGCCTCGCCCGAGGCGGGGAACAGCTCCTTGAAGGATGCAAGGATCGGGTCCTTGTTGCGGTTGCCGGCCCAGGCGACATAGGGGCTGAGCGGATGCGGATCGATATCGGGGCGCGCGTCGGTCATGAGGTTGCTCTTCTGTTGGGAGGGGAAGGGAAAGAAATCAGGCCGGAGTCGCCAGCAATTCGCCGAGGATGGCGTCAATGGCGGCATTGAAGCCGGGATCGACGCCGAACAGCGCGAGATGGCCCCAAACGGACGAAATGCGCTTGAGCTGGCTGTTCGGGATCAGCGCCTGTTCGGCGGCGAGATCGGCGAGCGGAAAGAAGGCGTCCTCGTCGATGGCGACGACGGCTGTCTTCGCCTTGATGCGGCCGAGCGCCGCCTTGAGATCGCCGCCTGCGTGGCGCGACACGTCGCCGTCGCGCCATTTCCGGGCCAGCAGGAGCAGATTATTGGGATCCTGCGGCAGGAAATGATTGGCGACGAAGCCGGTGACGAAATCCTCCGTCGTGGTGAAGCCGAAACCGCTCCAGCCGCGCGTATTGAACAAGACCGGGCTGAAACCGGAAGCCGCGAAAAGCTTCGCATGGGCGCGCAGGCCGCGATGGACGGCGCCCGGCGCATACCAGCCGCCGTTAAAAGCCGGGTCGGCGGCGATGGCGTCGATGAAAGTTTCGACCAGCAAACGATTATGCAGCGTCTCCTTGGCCGTCCCGGCGATGGGGGCCACGCGCGCCACGAATTCGGGATAGCGAACCGCCCATTCCCAGCTTTGCTGGGCGCCCATCGATCCGCCCAGCACGAGGGCGAGTCGGGTCAGCCCGAAATGGCGGGTGACGAGCTCATATTGCGCGCGTACGTCATCGCCGATGGATGGCTGCGGAAAGGCCGCCGCGTTGAAAGGCGCGGGCGCATTGCTCGGCGAGGACGAGAGGCCATTGCCTATCTGGTTGACCAGAATAATAAAGTATTTCGACGGATCGAGCGCCCGGCCCGGGCCGATATAGGCCTGTTCCAGAATTTTCGACGAACCCGAATACCAGGTCGGAAACAGGATGGCGTTGCTCTTGTCCGGCGCGAGCGCGCCGAAGGTCGCAAAGGCTAGCGTGAGGTTGCGAACCTTGGCGCCGCTTTCGAATTCAAAATCGCCAAGCTCGAAAAGCTGGTAAGGACCATGAATGTCCTGGCTGTAATATTCGCTCGCCATAGGTTCGCACCGCTCAAGTTCACGGTTGAACACTATTAAATATATTGTTTTTATCAAGAACTTTGATTTCTGTTTTTATCTCCTAATTTGGATTTTTTTTCGCACGACATCGCAAAGACGCGGCAGCGCGGCCCGCGCATTCGGGCCAATGCTTTCGCTCGCGGGCGGACGCGCGTTTCAGGCGAGCTGTCGCGCCACCCAGTCCAGCACGCCGTCAAGGCTGTTGAATTCCGCGACCGAGCGCGCAGGAATATCCGGCATTCTGTCGCGCGCCATGCGCGCCAGACCCGCGCCCGGGCCGAGTTCGAGCAGGACCGTGCAGCCTCGCTCGCGCAAGCCGTCGAGGCAGGCCGCCCAATCGATCGTTTGCGCCAACTGGGCGGACAGAGCCTCCCGCGCCGGCGCCGGCGCGAAAACAGGCGCGCCGCTGATCCCGGCCAGCACGGGCGCCGAAGGTCTTTTCCATTCCGCCTGCTCGAGCGCGAGGCGGAAGGGCGCGACGGCGGGCCGCATCAGGCTGGTGTGGGAGGGAATATGGATCGCCAGCGGCGTCGCTTTCGCGCCCCGCGCCAGCGCTTCGTCGCCGCAGGCGGAGACCGCCGCCGGGGCGCCGCCGACCACGAGCCTGTCGTCGTCATTGACAATGGCGATTTCGACGCCATGCCGGGCGCAGAGAGCGTGAACCGTCGCGCGGTCCAGACCGCGCAAAGCCAGCATGGCGCCGCCGCCCCGAAAGGCGTCGTCCATCAAAAGGGCGCGCCGCCGCGCCAGCGCAACGACATCCTGCGGCGCAAGCGCGCCCGCGCAGCCATAAGCCGCCAATTCGCCGACGCTGTAACCCGCAAGAGCGTGGACCCGCGGCAGCCTGTCCCCGATCGCCGCCCAGACCGCCAGCTGAAAGGCGCAGACCATCGGCTGCGCGATGGCGTTGACCTGCATCTCCTCGGCGGTGAGCTCGAACGGATCGCGCCCGGTCTCGCGCGCAAAAATATCCCATATCGGCTGCGCCCGGCAGTCGTCCTTCAGGACGCCGAACATGGCGGGCGTCTGGTCGCCCTGGCCGGGGCAAAGCAGCCCGAGACTCATGTCAGGAGACCGCTCATGGGAAGAAACAGCTCATCTGAGGAGGCTCATTGAGAAAGACCATGCACGAACCAGGCGGCTGCAAGGCAATCGGCCGCGCCGCCGGGCGAAAGATGCAGGGCGACGCAATCGCCATGCAGGTCAAGCGCGCGCTGGCGCCAGTCCCGCGCATGCACGCCGCCGGCGTCAAGGAATCGCCGCGCCGCGTTCTGGACGAAGACCAGGCCTTCGAGCCCGCCGCGATGGAGCAGGTTGGTGTCCTGCAATTCGGCCATGATGGCGAAAAGGCACTGAACAGAGGCGCGCTCCGCGCAGGACGTTTGCTGCAGCGCTTCGCGCAGCGCCGGAACGGCGACTTCCAGCAGCGTCGGCAGGCCCGCAAGCAATTCCTCCCGCGCCCCGCGCGCGCCATAGCGCCGGATCACGCGCGCGCCATGGGAGTCCGGCGCTGCGCGCCCAACTTCCGCGACGCCTTTGCCCCAGAGTTGGAGGACCGTTTCCGTCAGGCCTTCACCTTGAAGGTCGAGGCCGCGCGCACGCCGCCACCCCGCCGCCGCGACGAGAAAGCCAAGGCAGAAAATCGCGCCGCGATGGGTGTTGATCCCGCCCGTCGCAGCCAGCATCCGCCGTTCGGCTTCGATCCCGAGACGCTGCAATTCGACGAAAGGCGCCTCGCGCGCGCCAGCCTCCGCGATTGCCGTGAAATAGGAGCGCAACGCCAGAAGAGAGCGCACGAAAGTCGTCAGATTCATGTCGTCATGCGCGCCATTATCGACGGGGCTGACGAGTCCGGGCTTTGGATGAAGCGTCAGCTCGGTCAGCAGCGCGCGAATGGCGAGGCGTCCAATATTGCCGGATGCGCCGCGCAGATCGGGCGCAAAACGAATCTGACTGTTCATGCTGCCCTCGCGGAAAAAAGAGCGTCAATATCCTCGATCGGGCGCAAGCTGATATTGTCCGCGCCCTTGACCAGAATTTTCTTGGGGCGCGCCGCAAATTCGCGCCAGGAGACGAAATTCCCCCCGGGCAAGGCGATCTCGCCGTCGAGGCGCGGCGCCAGCTGGCGCCTCTCAAAGTCTTGCAACAGATCGATCCATGCCGATAGATTGGCGCCACGGCTTGGCGTCAGAAGCAAATCGATGTCGGACTCAGGCGTCACATAGCTATAGGCCGGGTCCGCGGAGAAAAACTGCCAAGCGAGCGAACCGAAGATCCTCGTATCCGGCGCGGCGCAGCCAATTGTCGCAACCAGTTCACGCATCGCCTCGGGCCAGAACCCGGCGCCGATCTTGATGACTTCGAGAAGAAAAGGCGGCCGCCGGCGCATCACGACCGCGTCGGCTGAAACGGCCACGCAGATGCGTTTCTTGCCGGGAAGAGCCAGTCCGAGACGAAGCAGGTCGGGCGCATCGCCTTCCTGACGGCGCGCGACGACCAGCGGACGGCGCTGCGCCATCCAGCGCGCGAGCGCGTCCTTGTTCTCGCGCGACAAGGACGCCACGAGCTGGCGGCCCCAGTAGTCGGTGAGATAGACCCAGTCGTGGCGGCGATAAACGTCAGCCTGCCGCATGGCGCACCCTTTCGGCTACCCCGCGCGCCAGCTTGCGGCCTTCGCGCTCCTCGCCCCATTGGCGGCGGCTATCGCCCTCCGGCGGAACGTCGAGCGCCTCGGCCAGGCGCTGGGCCAGATCGCCTTCCCACAGCGAATTGACGGCGCCCATTTTCAGATAGTTCTTCACGCCGGGCGCGAAGACCGGCGACGACTTGCTGAGTTCTTCCAGTCGCTCCAGCGGGATCTTGGTGATGCGCGACATGGCCGGGAGATTCATCACGCGGACCTGCGACTCGGGCAGCGCGTAGCAGCGGTCGGACAGCAGGCTGGACGCGAGGAAGCCGCCGCTCACCGCCTCGGAATAAACGAGGCCGATGATCTTGTGGCCATTGTTGCGCGCCAGTTGCAGGCATTTGGCGAGATGCGCCATATAGCCGTTAATGCCGAGCAATTCGTCGCGGCGGCTCAGCCTTTGGCCTTGCGTATCCACCAACAGCAGGATCGGCCGGCCGGGGGCGTCGCGCACGATTCGCAGGACCTCGCCCGCCATGCGGAAGGCGAGTTCGACGCCGATCGGCGCCGCGTCGATCGAGCCGATGATCGCGACTTTTCCATGCGAGCTCTCGCCCGTTCCGGCAAAATAAAGGCCGTCGAAAGCGACTTCGCTTCCGTTGGGAAAGAGCTTTTCGAGCAGGGTTTTGGCGTCCATGTCAGGCTCTCCTTCCAGCAACCTTGGCCACAAAAGCATCGGCCTCCAGCAAGGGCAGGCCTTCCGGCGCTTCGATGCCCAGCGCCGACCAGATGTCGAGCGCGTCGCGGCAGGCGCCGAACTTCTCCAGCCGCGCGCCTAGTTTTTCATGCTCCTCCGTCAATGCTTCGAGCGAGAGGTCGGGCTTCGTGTCGAGCAAGCTGATCGCGGCCTTGCGGAAGGCGGCGACATTATCCGCAACTAGGGCGTTGGCCTCGCCAAGCAGATAGCGATGCTTGCCGCCAACCGTGCGCCAGACCAGGGCGCGGTCGCGCGAGTCGAATTCCTCGACGCCGCAGGTCGTCTCGATCACCTCCGGGCCGGAAAGGCCGAGCCGCCCCTCCTCGCTCATCACGATGGCGTCGCACAGCCGCGCAACAATGCCCATGCCGCCGAAACAGCCAAACTGGCCGCCATCCAGCACGAGGACGGGAACGCCCGCGCTGCGCAGGGCGAGCACCGCGCGCATGATTTCGGAAACCCCGATCAATCCGGCATTGGCCTCATGCAGCCGCACGCCGCCGGATTCCACCAGCAGCAGGACTGCGGCGGGCTTTTCGTCGCGCGCCCGCTCCAGAAGGCCGACCAGCTTGGCGCCATGAACTTCGCCCACGGCGCCGCCCATGAAGCCGCCTTCCTGCGCCGCCGCCAGAACGGGGCGGCCGTCGAGTGTCCCCCGGCCGACGATGATTCCATCGTCGAACGCGGCGGGCGTTTCGAGCTGCACGAGATGCGTGCTGATGACGCGCTCGGTCGGTGGCAGGAACTCGTGGAAGCTGCCCGGATCGAGCACATTCGCCAGTCGCTCGCGGGCGCTGGACTCGTAATAGCTGGTCATGCGGCCCCTCCCAGAAAATCTTCGACGGCCTGGTCCAGCCGCAGCGAAACCACCGCCGGCGTCGCGCCGACGTCATTGATCGAAATGCGCACGTCGGCGAGCTTGTGCCGCGCGAAAAAGTCGTCGAGCACAGCTTCCCAGGTGGCGCCGAAACCGCGCGCCGCTGTGAGGATTTCGACGGCGCAACGGCCACCGAGTTCGACCGGCTCGATCAGCACTTCAAGATTGCCGGAGCCGACGACGCCGACAAGGGCGGGCGCGCGCGTCGCATTTACAGGGGCGCCGCCAAGAAATTCAAAGGTCAGCTTTTCCATGTTGGGCCTACCAGTTGCGGAAGCGTTTGGGCGGGTCGTAGAGACCGCCGGAAGCGCGCACGAGGTCTTTGACGGAGCGCGCGGCGAGGAGATCGCGGGTGGCGTGACGCTTGTCGATGCCGAGGTCCTCGGGGCGGCGGATAATGCCGCGATCGCGAAGATTCTCGACCATTGCCTTGTCGCGTCCGAGGCCGACGGGCGTATAGCCGGCGACGCCGCGAATGGCCTGCTCGCGCTCCTCGTCGGTGCGGCACAGCAGAAGGTTGGCGATGCCTTCCTCGGTCAGGATATGGCTGACGTCCTCGCCGTAGATCATCACCGGCGGCAGATCCATGTTGGCGGTTTCGGCCAGTTCCCAGGCGTCGAGTTTTTCCACAAAAGCGGGCTGCATATGCTCGCGGAAAGTCTCGACCATCTGCACGACCAGCTTCTGGCCGCGCGGAATGAGATTGCGGCCATCCCGCGCCTCGCGGCCCGCTTTCAGCCACGCCGGACTCGCGTGACGCCGCCCGCGCGCGTCAGAACCCATGTTCGGGGCGCCGCCGAACCCGGCGATGCGGCCGAGCGTGGCGGTGGAGGAGTTTCCGGCAAGATCGACCTGCAGGGTCGAGCCGATGAACATATCGCAGGCGTAATGGCCCGCCGCCTGGCACATGGCGCGATTGGAGCGCATCGAGCCGTCGGCGCCGGTGAAGAAAATATCGGGCCGGGCGCGGATATAGGCCTCCATGCCAAGCTCGGAGCCGAACGAATGCACGCTCTCGACAAAGCCGGCCTCAATCGCCGGGATCAGCGCCGGATGCGGGTTGAGCGCCCAATGCTGGCAGATCTTGCCTTTCAGCCCGAGCGATTCCGCATAGGTCGGCAGGATCAGCTCAATCGCCGCCGTGTCGAAGCCGATGCCGTGGTTCAGGCGGTTCACGCCATATTCGGCGTAAATTCCCTTGATCGCCATCATGGCCATCAGAACCTGAATTTCAGAGATCTGGGCCGGATCGCGAGTGAACAGGGGCTCGATGAAATGCGGCTTCGGGCTTTGCACGATAAAGTCCACCCAGCCGCCGGGAATGTCGACGCGCGGCAGCGTATCGACGATCTCGTTGACCTGGGCGATGACGATGCCGCCCTTGAAAGCGGTCGCCTCGACGATGACGGGCGTGTCCTCGGTGTTCGGGCCGGTGTAGAGATTGCCTTGCCGGTCCGCGGATTGAGCGCAGACAAGGCTGATCCGAGGCGTCAGGTCGACGAAATAGCGGCCGAACAATTCGAGATAGGTGTGGATCGCGCCGATTCTGATCTGATTGGCGCCAACAAGCTTGGCGAGACGCCCCGCCTGCGGGCCGGAAAAGGAGAAATCCAGCTTCGAGGCGACGCCGCGTTCGAACACGTCGATATGTTCGGGCAGAGCCAGCACGGACTGCACCATGTGCAGGTCGTGGACTTTTTCGGGATTGAGGCCAGCAAGCGCGGCGGCGAGAAAATCCGCCTGCTTCTGGTTGTTGCCTTCGAGGCAGACGCGGTCGCCGGGCTCCAGCACGGCTTCGAGCAAGGCTCCGATATTGGCGGCGGCGACTTCCTTGCCTTTCGCCAGGGAAACTGCGCGGGCGAGCCGCGCCTCCCTGTTGCGCGCCTGAATGTTCCAGTCTCGCATGGAAAAACCTTTCAGTGATCGTCCCGTTCTCAGCCGAACAGGGCCTTGACCGCGAGGAAGAGAATGGAAGGGCCGAGCAGGCAGCCGAACCCGGTGTGGAAGGTCGCGACCAGGGCGCCATAGGGCACCAGCCGGCGGTCGGTCGCGGCGAGGCCCGCGCTCACGCCGCTCACGGTTCCGGCGAGACCGCCGAAGACCATCGCCGCCTGCGGATTGTTCAGCCGCATGAAGCGGGCGAATACCGGGGTGAAGATCATCACCAGGATCGCCTTGACCACGCCGGTGGCGATGGAGAGCGCGATGACGTCCGAGGAGGCGCCGATGGCGGCCCCGGTGATCGGGCCGACGATATAGGTGACGGCGCCGGCGCCGATGGTGGTGAGCGTCACAGGGTCGCGATGGCCATAGGCGTAAGCCACGCCCACGCCGACGATGAAGGGCAGCACCGTACCCAGCACCAGCGCGAGAAAGCCCAGCCAGCCGGCCTTTTTCGCCTCATCGACATGAACCTCGCTCGCCGTAGCGACGATGGTGAAATCCCGCATCATGGCGCCGCCCATAAGGGCGAGACCGCCGAACTGGGCGACGTCGGCGAGACCCTTGGTCTTGCCGGTGACCGCACCGCCCCAATAGGCGAGGGCAAGGCCCACGATAATTGCGATGGCGGAGCCCGCCACACGGCCGCCGGTGAGATGACGGCCGAGCAGGTTGGAAACCCAGATCACGGCGCCGACAAAGGCGAAGGCGGCGACCAGCGGATTGTCGAGAACGGTTTTTTCGAGCATGTGCAACATGTTGGCGGTCCTCAGCGATGGTCGGGGGCGACCGAGAGGTCGCTGGCGGGATCATGATCATCGGAGACCGGCTCGAGAGCCGCGCTGGCAATATGGGCCCGTTCGATGACGCGGTTGATCAGCGAAATGAAGACTATGCAGATCGCAAAGGCGCCGGCGGCGCTCAGCAAGGCGATCGGGCCGCTTCGGGCGGCGACGATCACATTTTGGGTCGCCGCCATCGCGACGACCACGGGGATGTACATCATCGCCCAGAAGGTCACGCCCTTGGCCGTATCGACCGGGAACATACCGCGTTTTTGCAGATAATGCTGGGCCGCTATCAGAAGCAGCATCGCGATGCCGACGCCGCCGACATTCGCCTTGACGCCGATCAGCGCCGCAATTCCTTCGCCTATGACCACGCCTGCGAGATAGCAGGCCGCCAATAAGGCGGTGCCAAAAATTACCATCGATTTCCTCCCCAAAACTGGCTGGATTTATGTATTCCAATTCCAATTTATGTATACAGAAGACATTAAGATGGACACGCTGTCAAGCATTTTGTATGAAGGAATCATAAATAATTTTTCAGCGCTGGCCGCCATGGACCAACCCCCGAACCGCCTGTCAGAACAATTGCTCGAAGCGATCGAGGAACGAATCGTCACCGGCGAATATCCGCCGGGCGCGCGGCTCGATGAGGTCGAACTCGCCGAGGCCTTCGGCGTCTCGCGCACGCCGATCCGCGAAGCGTTGATCCGGCTTGGCTCGATCCACATCATCGAGAAAATGCCGCGCAGGGGCTGGGCCATCGCCCCGGCCTCGCCGCGCCGCCTGGTGGAAATGTTCGAGTTCATGGCTGAACTGGAGGCGCTTTGCGGCGGTTTCGCCGCACGCCGCGCCACGCCGTTTCAGTTACAAAAGCTGCTAGCGGCCCATGAAGCCTGCCGAGGCGTGAAAGACCCGGACGAATATTACCGGCTGAACGAAATCTTTCATGTCGCGCTCTACGAGGCGAGCGGCAATGAATTCCTGATCGAGCAAACGCTGGAAATGCAGCGCCGCGCGCGGCCTTACCGGCGCCTGCAATTGCGCGTTCCCGAGCGCATTGCCTCGTCCTTCGCCGAACATGAAGAGATTGTGAGAACGATCCTCGCCAATAACGCCGAACTCGCGGCGGAAAAACTGCGCCAGCACGTTATGGTGCAAGGCGAGCGTTTCGCCAATCTCGTTAAATCCGTCGAAAAATTATCGGCCGCCGACGTCAAGCGGCCGGCCTAACCCCCAGCCCGAGGGACAAATGCACAACGCGATCCTTGTGGCGGGGGCCGGCCTGCTCGGCGGCGTCATGAACGCCATCGCCGGCGGAGGCTCCTTCGTGACGCTGCCGGCTCTGGTCGCCGCCGGCATGCCTTCGCTCTTCGCCAATGCGACCAACACGGTCGCGCTGGTGCCGAGCGCGCTCGCGACCGGCTTCGCCTATCGCCACGATTTCCGCGGCTTCGATGGCGTCAAGCTCTCGACCATGGCGGCGGTAAGCGTGATTGGCGGCGCAATCGGCGCGGTCCTGCTGCTCAAATCCTCGCAGAAATTCTTCGACGAAATCTTCCCGTTCCTGCTTCTGTTCGGCGTTCTGGTCTTCGCCTTCGGCCGGAAGCTGGGCGACGAGCTGCGCAAGCGCGTGAACATCCATCCGCACGCCCTGCCCGCGGTCCAATTCGTCCTCGGCGTTTACGGCGGCTATTTCGGCGGCGCGGTCGGCGTCATGATGCTGGCGGCCTGGAGCGTCCTGACCAAGGCGACCGTCAATTCCATGCAGGCGTCGCGTCATCTGCTCAATGCGTCGATGAACGCCACGGCGTCATTGCTCTTCATTTTCGGCGGGCTGATCTACTGGAGGGAAATGGCGGTGTTGCTTGTTACCTCGACCTTCGGCGGCTATCTCGCCGGCCATTACGGGAGGCGGCTGGACCCCGCCAAGGCGCGGATCGTCATCTCCTGCCTCAACGCCACGATCACACTGCTCGTCTTCTGGCGCGCCTATCGCTGACAGGCGAACCGCCGCGAGATGCGGCGGTTCGCCTCGGCGCCCGGCGAGCTAGGCCGAAAGATGCGCGAGCAGCAGCTCGTTCACCCGGCCCGCCTTTTCCATCTGAACCATGTGCCCCGCGCCGGCAAGCGTCTCCGATTTGGCGCCCGCCCCCAGAGCGGACGCATGCGCGGCCGGGATGATGCGATCCGTCTCGCCCCAGATCACCAGAGCCGGGATTCCGGACGCTTTCAATTCTTCCGCGAGCACTGAAGTCTGACGCCCTTCCGGGAAAACGCCCGCCGCGAGGCCCCGCAAGGCGCCTTCGACCCCGTCGATGCGCTTGTATTTGAGAACTTCGTCAACCAGTTGCCGGTTGACGAGCGCAGGGTCGTCAAACAGCTGCTCGAGCAGCGGCTTGAGGTCGCGCCGGGAGCCGGCAGCGACGAAGCCGTCGAGATAGGGGCCGTTGATCTCGGGGCCGAGCCCCGCCGAACCGATCAGCGCCAGCGATTTGACCCGCCCGGGCTGGTCCAGCGCCACGCGGCCGGCGACGGCGCCGCCCATGGAATGGCCGACCAGATGCGCCGACTCCACGCCGACGGCGTCCATGAAGGCGACAACGGCGGAGGCCAGCCAGCCAAGACTCGCGTCGCCAAGCTTTTTATCCGACTGGCCGTGGCCGGGCAGATCGAGGGCGTAAACCGTCCCCGCTCCGGCCAAAGCCTCGATATTGAAAAGCCAGTTGTCGAGGTCGCCGCCGAAGCCATGCACCAGGACGACGGCTTCCGCGCCATCGCCCCGCTTGGCGTAACGCAGGCGACCGAAGGGCGTCATCACGAATTCGTAGCGCGGGCCGGAGTCCTCGTCGCCGCCCTCCTCGCTCGCGGGCGCCGCGTAACCGGCGACGAAAGCCTCGATCTCCTCGTCCGCAACGTCGGCGCCGGCGATGACGCCAATGAGCGCCTTGACCGGATAGACGACGCCGTCTTCGCCGATGACGCGGCGCAGAACGCCGGCGGCGTCGGCCTCGACGACATTGACGATCTTGTCCGTCTCGACTTCCATAATTTCATCGCCGACGGCGATTTGGGCGCCGACCGGCTTGAGCCAGCCGGTCAGCTTTCCCTCCGACATCGACAGGCCCCATTTGGGCATGACGATCGGCGTAATATTCATATTCATATGGCGCTCCTTCAGGCCGCTTTGGCGCGGGCGATGGTCTTGCCGACGGCGGCGACGATGGCGTCCGTCGAGGGGACGTAGAGGTCTTCCAGCGAGGGCGAAAAGGGCGTCGGCGTATGCGGCGCGGTCACCATCTGCGGAGCGGCCTTGAGCGCGCCAAAAGCGTGCTGGGCCACATAGGCCGCGACGTCGCTGGCGAGCGAGCAGCGCGGATTGGCCTCGTCCACCACGACCAGACGGCCGGTGCTTTCGACGCTTTCAAGCACCGTGTCCCAATCAATCGGCGACAAGGTGCGCAGGTCGATCACCTCCGCCTCGACGCGATCCTTCCGGGCGAGTCTTTCCGCCGCTTCGAGCGCGCGATTGACGGTCAGACCATAGCTGACGATGGTGACGTCCTTGCCCTCGCGCGCGATATTCGCCTCGCCGAAGGGTATAGCGTAGGACTCCTCCGGAACCTCGCATTCGAGGCCATAGAGATTCTTGTGCTCGCAAAAGATGACCGGATCGTCGTCGCGGATCGCCTGGATGAGCAGGCCCTTCGCTTCATAGGCGTTCGAGGGGCAGACCACCTTCAGCCCGGGGATATGGGTGAATAGCGGCGTGAGCATTTGCGAATGCTGGGCGGCGGCGCGGAAGCCCGCTCCGACCATGGCGCGGATGACCACGGGCGTCTTGGCCTTGCCGCCGAACATGTAGCGGAACTTGGCCGCCTGGTTGAAGATCTGGTCGAAACAGACGCCCATGAAGTCGATGAACATCAGTTCGGCGACCGGGCGCATGCCGCAGGCGGCGGCGCCGATGGCCGCGCCGACATAGGCCGATTCCGATAAGGGCGTGTCGAGCAGGCGGCCGCCATGCTTGGCGTAAAGCCCCTTGGTGACGCCCAACACGCCGCCCCAGGCGTCGGCTTCGCCGGGCGCGCCGGAGCCGCCGACAATATCCTCGCCGAGCAGGATGACATTCGGGTCACGAGTCATTTCGAGGTCCAGCGCCTCGTTGATCGCCGTCTTGAAGCTGATCTTGCGGGTCATGATTTTTCTCCTTCGTTCCGGGCGTCAGTAGGAAACGTAAACGTCGGTAAGCAGCTCGCGCGCATGGGGCAGCGGCGCGTCCTTGGCTGATGAAACAGCGGCGTCGATCAACGCCGCGACCTCGACGTCGATCAGGGCGAAGTCGCGCTCGCTCGCCAGTTCGGCGTCGCAAACGCGCGCGCGAAAGATCTTGAGGCAGTCGCGATTGGCGCGATTGAACTCATTCTCACCCTTGGCCTTGTAAGTCTGGGCGTCGCCTTCAAAATGGCCGTAGAAGCGCGTGACGCTGCATTCGAGCAAGGCTGGCCCGCCGCCCTCGCGCGCGCGTCTGATGATCTCGCCCGCGGCTTCATAGACCGCGAAAAAGTCGGTCCCGTCGACGGTGACGCCAGGCATGCCGAAGCCCGAAGCGCGATCGACATAGGAATCGACCGCCGTGGCGTATTCGACCGATGTGGCTTCGGCGTAACCATTGTTCTCGACGACGAAGAGGACCGGAAGATTCCACACGGCGGCGAGGTTCATGCTTTCCAGCACGGTGCCCTGATTGGCTGCGCCATCGCCGAAGAAGGTGACGCCCACACCGTGGTCGCCACGGAATTTCGAGGCGAGCGCGGCGCCGCAGATCAAGGGCGCGCCGGCGCCCAGAATGCCATTGGCGCCCATCATGCCCTTGGAGAGGTCGGCGATATGCATCGAGCCGCCCTTGCCCCGGCACGAGCCCGTGGCCTTGCCATAGATCTCGGCCATCATTTCATGGACATCGACACCCTTGGCGATGCAATGGCCGTGGCCGCGATGCGTCGAGGCGATGCGGTCGATGTCAGTCAGATGCATCATGATGCCGGTCGCGCAGGCTTCCTCGCCGGCATAGAGATGGACGAAGCCGGGAATGTCGCCCTTGGCGAATTCGAAATGCAGCCTCTCCTCGAAATCGCGGATGGTGCGCATGGTGCGGTAGGCCCGCAATAGCTCGTCCCTCGACAAGGGAAATGGATTGCTGGACATTTGTCGTTTCCTCCTTCTTCTGGTTTTGGATTGGTTGTTCAGGCGCAGGCGAGCCTGCCTTCGCGCAGCAGCCCTTTGGCCGCCGCGTAGCGCATGACGGCCGCGACATTGATGGTGGCGAAGGCGTTTTCGACCAGTTCGATCGACACCTTCCGCCTGGGGCCGAAGGACAGTTCGCGCTCGCCATCCAGCGCGATCGATCCCGCAGCAAGCGCAGGCGTGAAAGCGCGCCCGGCAGGAAGACGCCGCCAGTCTTCCACCCCGATCGGCTCGACGAGGCCGGGAGCGATCGGCGCCCGCACGATTGTCGCCGCTGCGCCCGCCGGCGCCAGCCGAAGCATCAGGCCGCCCGCCTCGTCCCGCCCGACTGGCTCGACCAGCCCGGCGATCGCGGACATCCCGATGACCTGAGGATCGGCGAAGGTCACGTAAAGCTCGCGGAAGGTGTCGGCTCGCCACAGCGCGCGGGCGCCGAGATTCTGCTCGGTCACGACGGCGACATCGACCAAAGCGATTTCGGACGGCGCGCCTTCAATGCACACCTTCAGCCATTTGTTGGCCGCGATCGCCACGTCCTTCGGGACAGCGCCGCTCGCGGCGAGGCCGGTCGCGAAGCCCGTGACGGTTGGCTCGCGATATTCGGGAAAGGCGTTATTGGTGCCGGTCGAAATGCCCGCGATGGGGGTGGCGCCGCATTCCGCAGCGACCGCCCGATGCGTGCCGTCGCCGCCGAGAACGATGATCGCGGCGACGCCCTCGCCCGCCAGTTTTCGCGCGGCGAGGCGGGAATCATCGACCGTGCCGGTGACGGGCATTTCGAGGAAGGACAGACGCGGAAAGCGAGCCTCGCCGCGATTGGCGGACTGAGCGAGATGGCGCAGCACATGGCCGGCGACACCGCCGCGCTCCGGCATCATCACAGCCTCCGCCACGCCACAGGCGGCGAGGCCGGCAAGCGCGCGCAGCAGCATATTGGCGCGATCCGCAACTTGCAGGCTATTGGCCTGGGCGATGACGCGACGGATGTCGCGCCCCGAAACCGGGTTGGCGATGACGCCGACCTTGAGCGGCATGGGTTTCCTCAAGATTTTTTTCTTGAGGATGTTCAGCAAGCGCGGCGCCAGCGCGGGGATTCCCCGCACATGATTGAAATAATTATATTTCCTGAAATGGCGCCCGACGTCCTAGCGGGGCGCCGCGCCACAGCTGTGGCGCCGGACGCCACAGGTCGGCGCGCTCAGCCGTGATTCTTGAACGCCATCAGGCCGTGCCGGCGAATCTGCCGATGGATGGTGGTGCGGTCGACCCCGCGAAGCCGTGCGACCTGGGAGACGTTCCAGCGGTTGCGACGCAATTCGGCGAGAAGGTCTTCCGCCGAGCCGCTGACCTTACGCTCGTCGGCGTCGCAGAACGCGATCCGGTCCGGCAGATCGTCGAGTTGGATCAGGTCGCCTTCGGCGATCGCGCAGGCGTAATCCAGCGCATTGATCAGCTCGCGAATATTGCCCGGCCAGTCATATTGCCGCATCCGCGCGAGCGCCGCCGGCGACAGCGCGAAGGCGCGCGTGAATTGCGCCCGCCGCTCGGCCAGCATCTTCTCGACCAGCCATTCGAAATCTAACCGTTCGCGCAGCGGCGGCAGCTTCAGCACGGCGCCGCTGAGACGGAAATAGAGGTCTTCGCGGAAATTGCCGCTCTTGATCAATTCGACGAGGTCGCGATGGGTCGCGGCGATGACGCGGATATCGACGGGGATCGGGCGCGTCGCGCCGACCGGGGTCAGTTCGCGTTCCGCCAGTACGCGGAGCAGACGGGTCTGCGAGGCCAGCGGCATGTCGCCGATCTCATCGAGGAACAAGGTGCCGCCATTGGCTTCCAGCACCAGCCCCTTCTTGCCCTTGACCTTGGCGCCGGTGAAGGCGCCCGCTTCATGGCCGAATAATTCGCTCTCGATCAGCGCTTCAGGCAGCGCGGCGCAATTCACGGCGATGAAGGGCTTGCCCGCGCGCGGGCTGACGCTATGCAGCGCCTTGGTCAGGTGTTCCTTGCCGGTGCCGGTTTCGCCGTGGATCAACAGCCCCATCTGCGTATTGACCAGCTTGGTCGCGCGCGAAAGAACATTGCGCATCGCGTCGTCGTCGCCGGCCAGCGCCGCAAGCGCCGCCGGCAGCGGACGCTCGCGAAGCGGCGCGCCCGCCGACTTCTTCGGCGGCGGCGGGAGCGCCTGTCCAAACAGGCTGCGGCCGCTTCGACGCAGCCGCAACCCGCGCTGTTCGCTGGGCCGCGAGTGAACGTAAAACGGAAAATCGTCGACGCTGCATTCGAAGATGTCGGAAATCGACACCGGGCGCGGCGGCTTGGACGGATCGGGCGCCGGCATTTCCTGCTGCAGCATGATGCGGGCCTGGTTGTTCACGCCGATGATCCAGCCGGAACTGTCGACGGCGATGACCACGTCCGGATCGACGTCGGCGAATTCGGGGCAGACGGCGAGGCGCAGTATCCATTCGTTGCGGAAACGGTTCAGGAGATTGGCCGTCTCGATCTTGTGCGCGAAGGATTTCACCAATTGCATGGCGAGCAACTGGCCCGCCTTCGGCTCGGGCGACCGCAGGGCGGAAATATCGAGCACGGCGGCCATTTTGCCCGAAGGATCGTAAATCGGCGCGGCGGTGCAGGTGAGCGGAATATGGGTGGCGTCGAAATGATCGGTCTGGTGAACGGTCAGCGCCTCGCCCGTCGTGATGCAGGTGCCGACCGCGCAGGTGCCGGCATAGCTCTCGTTCCAGTCGGCGCCAAGGTAGAGCCCCGCCTTGCGGCAATTATTGGCGAAGGTCGGATCGCCCATGAAGTCCACGGTCACGCCATTGGCGTCGGTCAGCAGCAGGACATAACCGAGGCCCGACACCTGCCGATACAGCATCTCGACGCCGAAGCGCGCCGTGTGCAGGAACTCATCCATCGCGTCGCGATGCTCGCGCAATTGCCCGGGCGTGACGATGCGCGCCTCGCGCAGCACGCTCGGGTCGAGCTTGTGCTCGGTCACGCAGCGCAACCATGAATCATGGATGATGGCGTCGCGCCGCGAATTGCGCTCCACCGCCGCGCGCACGAGTTCGTCGATATGGGCCGATTGCGCGCCGCGCATCACCACGTTCCTCCCGGATCCCGCTGTTTTTTCGCGGATGTTATTTTTTGGATTTGTTAATCGGGGAATTTCGCATGTAACGGCTCAGCCTTCAACCTGAGGCGTTCCCGGCGCCACACATGTGGCGCCGCCGCCGCGCTTCCGGCTTTGCTGCGACCGCGTTAACTTAATGATTTTAAAATATAATTTCTGCTTTCCCACTCTGGCGCCGCCTTTGCTCTCCCTTTCCGCAGGTTCGGTCCGAAAATCGAATCCCGGAAAATGAAAAATGCGCCGGCAATCGGCGACAGGGAGTTTGCAAATGCGAGACAAGGCGTCGGCGACAGCCGTTGCGACGGATGTTCTGAACCGGCTTGGCGCAGCGCTGGCGGCGGGCGACGTCCCTGCGGCGCTCGAATTGTTCCAGGCCGATTGCTATTGGCGCGACCTCGTGGCGTTCACATGGAACCTCAAGACGCTGGAAGGCAGGGAGCAGATCGGCGACATGCTGCGCGCGCAGCTTGGCGAAGCGCGCCCGGAAAACTGGCGAATCGCGGACGGCGAGGAGGCCAGCGAAACCGACGATGTGATCGAAGGCTGGATCGAATTCGAAACGGCGCTGGCGCGAGGCTATGGCCAGATCCGCATCAAGGAGGGCCGCATCTGGACCCTGCTCACCACAATGCAGGAGCTGAAAGGTTTCGAGGAGCCGATGGGCGTCCGGCGCCCGGCCGGGGCCAAGCATGGCATCGACGCCAGCCGCAAGACCTGGGCCGAGGAGCGCGCGCAGGAAGAAGCGGAGCTTGGCCTTTCCCGCCAGCCCTATTGCCTCATCATCGGCGGCGGACAGGGCGGCATCGCGTTGGCGGCGCGCCTGCGCCAGCTGGACGTGCCGACCATCGTCATCGACAAATACGCACGCCCCGGCGACCAATGGCGCAAGCGGTACAAGTCTTTGTGCCTGCATGATCCCGTCTGGTACGATCACCTGCCCTATATGCCCTTCCCGGACAATTGGCCGGTGTTTACGCCCAAGGACAAGATCGCCGACTGGCTTGAAATGTACGCCAAGGTCATGGAGATCAATTACTGGGCGTCCACCGAATGCGTGAAAGCGTCCTATGACGAGGCCGCGAAGGAATGGACGGTCATTGTTCGTCGCGAGGGCCGCGAAATTGAGCTGAAGCCCAAGCAGCTCGTGCTCGCCACCGGCATGTCCGGCAAGCCGAACCTGCCCAAGTTTCCAGGCATGGACATCTTCAAGGGCGAGCAGCAGCACAGCTCGCAGCACCCCGGCCCGGACGCCTATCGCGGCAAGAAAGTCGTGGTCGTCGGCGGCAATAATTCGGCGCATGACATCTGCGCGGCGCTGTGGGAAGGCGGCGCCGACGTGACCATGGTCCAGCGCTCGTCCACCCATATCGTCAAATCGGACTCGCTGATGGAGATCGGCCTTGGCGCCCTCTATTCGGAGCGCGCCGTAGCGTCCGGAATGACGACCAAGAAGGCGGACCTGACCTTCGCCTCCATGCCCTACAAGATCATGCATCAGTTCCAGATTCCGATTTACGACCGGATCCGCGAGCGCGACGCCGATTTCTACAAGCGGCTGGAGGACGCCGGATTCATGCTCGATTTCGGCGACGACGGCTCCGGCCTGTTCATGAAATATCTGCGGCGCGGCTCGGGCTATTACATAGACGTCGGCGCCTGCGATCTGGTCGCGGACGGTCGCATCAAGCTCAAGAGCGGCGTCAATGTCGCGCGCCTCACCGAGAACTCTGTCATCCTGACCGACGGAACGGAACTGCCCGCCGATCTGGTCGTCTACGCCACTGGCTTCAGCTCGATGAATGGCTGGGCCGCCGATCTGATCTCGCAGGAGGTCGCTGACCGTATCGGGAAGGTCTGGGGCCTCGGCTCGAACACCAGCAAGGACCCCGGCCCCTGGGAAGGCGAGCTTCGCAACATGTGGAAGCCGACCCAGCAGGAAGGGCTGTGGCTCCACGGCGGCAACCTGCACCAGTCGCGCCATTACTCGCTCTATCTCGCGCTCCAGTTGAAGGCCCGGAAGGAAGGACTTCCGATCCCCGTCTATGGACCGCAGCCCGTTCATCACCTGTCCTGAGTTCCGTGGAGTCAAAGGCGTTCCACTCCTGCGCGAGCGATCGCGCAGGCCGGGCGCCGTAGTGCCTAAACCAAACCAAAAAAATCACAGAGGAAGCGCTCAATGAAGTTTCAGTCCAACATCCGCCTGCGCCTGTTCGCCCTCGCCCTGCTCACGACCGCGGCGCCTTTCGCCGCGCGCGCCGAAACGGTCGAAGCGATGGGCATGGCCTCGCCCAACGACTGGCCGCAATATCACCGCAGCGGCGCGGCCTGGCGTTACAGCCCGCTGGATCAGGTCAACCGCGATAATGTCAAGACCCTCAAGGTCCAGTGGATCCACCAGCCGGGCGACATCACGCACGGACTGCAGGCGACGCCCATCGAGATCGATGGCGTGCTCTATTACATCGGGGCCTATAATCACGTTTATGCGCTCGACGGCGCGACCGGCAAGATGCTCTGGCAGTACAAGCCTAAGCTCGCTTCCGTCTCCAACGACGTGTTCTATGTCGCCGCCAGCCGCGGCGTCACCGTCGGGCGCGGCAAGGTCTTCCTCGGCACGCTCGACGGCCGCTTCATTGCGCTCGACCAGAAGACCGGCAAGGAAGTCTGGTCGCGCCAACTGACCGATCAGAAGAAGCAATATGGCGCGCTGTTCTCCTCGCCGCCACAGCTTGCGGGCGACGTTCTGTTCGGCGGCACCACCGGCGGCGACCAGCCCCAGCGCGGCAAGATCTACGCGGTCAATGCCGACACCGGCGAACCGGCCTGGACCTTCGACACGATCAAGGACGACCCGAAGAGCTGGGCGGGCGATTCGGGCAATGTCGGCGGCGGCGGCGCCTGGCTGCCGGGCACCTATGACGAGACGTCCGACACGATCTATATCGGCACGTCCAACGCCGCACCGGATTTCTTTGGCGCCGACCGCGAGGGCGACAACAAATATACCGCGACCTTGCTCGCGCTCGATCCCAAGACGGGCCAGCTGAAATGGCACCGGCAGGAAGTGCCGCATGACGTTTGGGATTACGACGCCGCCTATGAGGCGTTGCTTCTCCCCAAGACCGGCGAGAACAAGAGCGGCGAGAAATCGCTCGTTCACCTCAACAAGAACGGCTTCGTCTTTGTCATGAACAAGGACAATGGCGATCTCAAGAACGTCTGGAAGCTGGCCGAGAACGTCAATTCGGTGGCGACGATCGACCCCAAGACCGGCGAACTGGTCGGACGCAACGAGCCTAAGCCCAACGAGCGCGTTCTGCTTTGTCCGTGGCTGCTCGGCGCCCGCAGCTGGAACCACGGCGCCTACAGCCCCAAGACCGGACTCTGGTACACCAACACGATGGAGGCCTGTAACGAGGTGGTCTCGCGCCGCGACGATCCGAACGCGCTGAAAACCGTGAACGCGCTGTCGCTCGGCGTGGCAGAACTGAAGACCGTCGCGCCGCCGAGCGGCAAGGCGCTCGGCCGTCTCGTCGCGCGCGATCCAGTCACCGGCGCGGCGAAATGGAGTGTGGATTACGACATCCCCGCCCTGTCCAGCGTCCTGGCGACGGCTGGCGGCCTCGTGTTCAACGGCGACGTCGAAGGCAATATCTACGCCTATGACGCCGAAAGCGGGAAGAAGCTCTGGCAGTTCTTCGCCGGGTCCGGACTGCGCGGCGGGCCGATCAGCTATTCGATCAAGGGCAAGCAATATATCGCGGTGCCGACCGGCCTCGGCTCGCACGCCGTCGGCTTCATGGCCAGCGCCTTCCCCAAGGTGAAGGAACTGCCCGCCGGCGCCGCTCTCGTAGTCTTCGCCGTCAACTGAAGCGATTGAACCAGAACCCGGGGCGGCGGCCTGGCCGTCGCCCTTCGATCCGAGGGCGAAATATGCTTCGCAAGACAATCCTGCCAGTCGTTCTCTGCCTCGCGGCGCTTTCGGGCGTCGCGCGCGCGGAGGACAAGCCGCCGTTCGACCTGTCCGATCCGCATCGGATCGAAACCGGCCGGCTGCGCTTCAACGGCTCCTGCGCCGGCTATTGCCACGGCTTCGAAGGCATGGGCGGCAACGCCCCTTCCTTCAAGGGACGCGGCGACGATTTCGACCCTGACTACGCTTTCCGCACCATCACCAACGGGCGCAAGGGCTCGGGCGACGTCATGCCCCGATGGGGCGGCGCATTCACGCCCGAAGAGATCTGGGAGCTCGTCGCCTATCTCGAATTTCTCAGCAAGCAGAAAACCTGAAACCAACACCAAGGGGAGGCAAAATGGAAAATTCGCTTAGCAAAATCCGCCATATGGCGCTCGGCGCGGCTTTGACGATTCCGCTGGCGGCGGTTCCGCAGGCGCGGGCGTCCGACATCACCTTCGCGGTGATCGGGCCGCAGGAATATAACCTACCCGTCAATTTCAAAGACCCGTTCAACGTCTTCGTCCAATATGGCGAATTCAACAGCACGAACAAGGTCTGGACCCCTTCCGGCGGACTCTACAACACGAACGTCAACACGAACCTGTTCGTGGGCCTGTCCAAATATGTCCGCTTCTGGACCTTCGACAGCATACCGAACGTCGGCTTCGCCTATGAAGTGATTGTGCCGGAGGTGATGATCACGGGCGCCGGCTCCGCTGTCAAAGGCATCGGCGACCCGCTGACCGGCCCGGCGGTCTGGATCAAGCCTACCAAGGACACCACATTGGGCTTGCAGAGCTTCGTCCAGCTTCCGATCGGCGAGACCCAGGTCAGCAATCATTATTGGGCGAATTATTCATCCATCTTCTTCGATTGGGAAACGCCCTTGTTGGGCTTCACGGGTAACGCCGGCGCGGTGTTCCGGTCGATTCAGAGCGCACCGGGTGTGGCCCGCATCGACGAGGGCACCACGCTCCACGCAAATTTGCGTCTCAGTTGGAAGGCGACCAAATTGTGGGAGCCCTTTGTGGCCTTCGATTGGCAGACGACCGGCTCCGCCAATTTTGCCAATGGCGGAGGCGTCGCCGGGCTGGCCAACCAGGAGACGGCTCTGGGCGCGGGCGTCATGGCGCATTTCTCCGATGTGGCGTCGCTCACATTGCGCTATTCGCGTGGCGTGGAAGGCTACAACACGGGCTTGACCAACGCCGGCTATCTGAAATTCGCCTATGTCTGGTGAGTTCGCTACTCTGCCGGCAGGTTGATGCGGCGGCCTGCGACTGCCTCCTCCCCCTCCCCAGTCGTCGCGCACCGCATCGTGAAATCCCGGCCTCAGGCCGGGATTTCTTCATTGAGGCTTCCCGGCCCTAAAACGTCTCGACCCAGGGCCGCAACTCGACCTCGAACGACCAGGCGCTGCGCGGCTGGAGCAGCACGTCGACATAGGCCTGCGCGATGGCGTCGGGATCGAGAAAGCTGTCGGGCCTGCCGGGAAGGTCGTCGCGCCCGGGACCGCGCACCGCGCCGTCGATGACGAAATGGGCGACATGGACGCCTTTCGGCCCGAGTTCGCGGGCCGCGCTCTGGGCGAGGCCGCGCAAGGCGAATTTACTCATCGCGAAAGCGGCTGAAAGCGGAAAGCCCTTCACGCTCGCCGTCGCGCCGGTGAACAGGATCGCCCCGCCGCCGCGCGGAACCATCCGCCTCGCCGCCTGCTGGGCGACCAGAAAGCCGCCGAAAGCGCCGATGGCGATGGCTTTCTCGACCATGTCCGGATCAAGCTCCGTGATGGCGCCGCGCAGGCGGGCGCCAGCGTTGAAGATCACGACGTCGGGCGCGCCGAGGCGCGCCTCGACCGCGTCGAACAAGGCCGCGACCGATTGCGCATCCGAGGAGTCCGCGCCAAAGGCCACCGCCCCCGTTTCGGCGCACAGGGCGTCGAGCTTGCCGGTATTGCGCGCGGCCAGCGCCACCTTGACGCCGAGCGCCGCGAGCTTGCGGGCGACGGAGGCGCTGACGCCGGGTCCGGCGCCGACGATCAGCGCCACGCGATAGGGAAAATCGCTCATGCTCTTTGCCTCGTTGTGTACGGTATGGGCCTCGTTCGGCGCGGCCTTATCGCCGGTAGCGTGCGGCGGGATGTTCCTGTCGAAAATTCGGCAGCATCGCCATCCGCGCTGTTGCGAATTCGTTCCATTGCGCGATTTCGGGCAGCGGCGGAATCGTCACGGCCTCACCCCGATCAAACCCGACCAGCGCGGCATCGACAAGTTCCCAAACGTCCATCATGCCCGCGATGGCCTCGGCCGAGCGCCCGGAACGCTTCCAGATTTCAGTGCGCGTCGTTGCCGGCAATACGGCCTGAACATAGAGGCCGCGCGGTCCGAGTTCCGTTTGCAGCGATTGTGAAAGCGTCAGCATATAGCTCTTCGTCGCAGCATAGATGCCCGGCATGATTTCGGGCGCCAAAGCCAGAACCGAGGCGATATTGACAATCGCGCCGGCGCCCTCTGCCACGAAACGCGGGGCGACCGCGCGAGCGAGACGGGTCGGCGCGGTGACATTGAGGCGGATCAGCCAATCCTGCGCGGCGTTGTCGGCGTCGAGAAAGCCGCCTGGCAAGACGGCCCCGGCGTTGTTGATAAGGACGCCGATGCGCGGATCGTCCCTCAGGCGCGCCTCGATCTGTTCGAGTTCGGCGGCGACTGTAAGATCCGCCGGCAGGACGTCGATCGCTACGCCGGTTTCCGCGCGCAGCTTTGCCGCCGCCTCCCGCATGCGGTCGCCGTTTCGCGCGACCAGAACCAGATCATGGCCGCGGCGGGCGAACCTGTCGGCGTAAGCCGCGCCGATTCCCGACGACGCGCCGGTGACCAGCACCGTCTTCAGAGCTTGCTTGGTCATTTTACGCTCCACTTTTTAAAAACGAGACAGAGAACGGGAGGGCGCCGAGTTCACGCCGGTGGGATCGGAGCCTCGCGCAAGCGACGCGCCTCATAGGCTTTGGCATGGGCGTAGGCGATGCGCAGCAGCAAGCGCTCGGCCGCCTTGCCATTGGCGCGATGCAGCAGGTCGCCTAGAATCTGGTCGGCCTCAATTCGGCCACCGACTTCGATGTCGCGCAGCATCGAGGCGGTGATCGGCGAACCCGCCTGCGTCAGGGTCTCTCGCGTCCGCTCGATATGGCCCTGGCTCGGCGGAAAGCCGTTGGCTCCGGCGATGGAGGCGCATTCGTCGAACAGGCCTGCGGCCAGATCGCTGGCGCCAGCGGCGGCAATGTCGCCGATCGAAGCGCGCATCAAGCAAGTGACGCCCGCCAGAGCGGCGATGAAAATCCATTTTTCCCACATCTCTTGCCGGACCGACGCGCTTTCCCGCCCATCGAAGCCGACGCCCTCGAACAGCTTCGCCACCGCCGCAACGCGCGGCGAATGGACGCCCCCGAGATCGCCGAAGGTCAGGCCATGCATCGTGTTGAGGTGCGAGATGACGCCGCCGCTGCTGAGCGTCGCGGAGATCATGCACAGGCCGCCGAGCACTTTTTCGGCGCCAAAGCTCGCCGACAGGGCGTCGATATGCTTCATGCCATTGAGCAGCGGCAGGATGGCGGTCTCTGGCCCAACGGCGGCTGTGAAGGACTCCATCGCGCTTTCGAGATCATAGGCCTTGCAGCTCAGCAGAATGAGGTCGTAGGTCCCGCCGAGATCTTCCGCCGTCGCCAGCTGCGGCGCGGCCAGGCGCCAGTCGCCCAGGGGACTCAGGATCGTCAGCCCGTTTTGCCGCAATTCGGAGGCGCGGCGGGGACGCACCAGAAAAGTGACGTCGCGCCCGGCCTGCGCCAGCCTGCCGCCGAAATAGCCGCCGACTGCTCCGGCTCCAATCACAAGGGTCCTCATGCCGCGCCCTCGATGTTCAGCGGAGGCGCCGCGACGCGACGCGGCGCGACCAGTTTCGCGGTCAGGATCTGCACGATTTCGCCGCGCTGGTTGCGCGTTTCGCTGCGCACCGTGACCATGCCGCGATCCGGCCGCGAACGCGACGGGTTGATCTCGACCACTTCGCTTTCGACGGTCAGAATATCGCCGGGCCGGGTCGGCCTCGGCCAGGCGATCTCGCCGCCCGCCCCGATGATCCCATTGGCGATAAAGGCGCCTTCGCCGACGAGAAGCCGCATGGTGACCGCCGCGACATGCCACCCACTCGCGGCCAGTCCACCGAAGAACGTCTCCTCTGCCGTCGCTTCGTCGGTATGAAACGGCTGCGGATCATATTGCCGGGCGAAGGCCTTGATGTCCTCGGCAGTCAGCTCGCAGGACGCGCTGACGAAGCGCTGTCCGACAGACAGGTCTTCCAGAAAGGCGGGTGATGGATGCGCGAGCGTCGTGGACATGGCCAACCTCAGTCTGATAAGCTTCGTAACTTGCATGATGCTAGTAACGCCCCAAACTAGAGCGACGGATGCCCGTCCCGCAAGTCCGGACAGATTTCAAATGAAGCGAAAGCCCTTTGGAGAAATGCAATGTCCAATCGCCCGCAGCCTTGAGCGCGTCGGCGAATGGTGGAGCATTCTCATCCTGCGAGACGCTTTGAACGGGCTGAAACGGTTTGACGAGTTGCAGCGCAGCCTCGACATCGCGCCCAATATGCTGACGCGGCGGTTGCGCGCGCTGGTGGACGCCGGCCTGCTGGAGCGCCGCCTCTATCAAGAGCGTCCCGCGCGCCATGAATATGTGCTCACCGATTGCGGACGCGACTTTCGACCGGTCGTGATCGCGCTGCTCGCCTGGGGCAACCGAAATTTCACGCCGGAGGGGCGCGCGGTGACGCTGGTCAACCGAGAGACGGGGCTGGAAGCCGATCCAATCCTGGTCGATGCGGTCAGCGGCCGCCCCATGAGCGACGCGATTTTCAAACTTGTCCGCAATCCAGGCGAAGCGGCGCGGGGTCGCCGGTCTTAGGGCGCTCATTTTCGTGCGAGGCCTGCCTTATGGACGCTCGCCTCTTGACGCCGCGTAAATCCATCCTATCTCCATCCATATGGATGGTATAAGGATGGTCGCAATGACTGGGAATATTCAGGAGCTTCGCCCGCGAACGCCCGACAGCGAGAAGATCACGATCAATCTGGGCTATGTCGATCTCGGCCATATCGACCTGCTGGTGGAGGAAGGCTTTTTTTCCAACCGCACCGATTTTATCCGCACCGCGATCCGTAATCAGCTTGATCGCCATCAGGAGGCTGTCAAGCAATCGGTCACCCGGCACAAGCTCGACCTCGGCTTGCGACGATACAGCCGCGAGGACCTTGAGGCCGCCCGCGCGCGCGGAGAGAAGCTTCATATCCAGGTCCTCGGGCTGGCGGTGATCGCCAACGACGTCCCGCCTGAGCTCGCGGCGGAAACCATCGCCTCCATTCACGTCCTTGGCGCCTTGCAAGCCAGTCCGGCGGTAAAAGCGGCGCTGTCCGGACGCGTCGCCTAGCCTCCCCTTCTCATATTCAAAGACCCGCGCCTTCCCGCGCCGCAGTTCCCGCTGACCGAGGAATTTAGATCATGAATGCTCCAACGAAGATCGACATGCTTGCCGCCCTTCGACTTACGAGAGAGGGCCGGCTCGAAGAGGCTATGACCGCCTTGCGCGGCGCGTTCTCAAGCGCTCCGCAATCGAATATTGAGCCGGAGTTTGAGTCGAGCGCTCCGTCCCGGACTTTTGGGGG
Source organism: Rhodoblastus sp. (assembly GCF_019449565.1). Lineage (GTDB taxonomy): Bacteria > Pseudomonadota > Alphaproteobacteria > Rhizobiales > Beijerinckiaceae > Rhodoblastus. The sequence continues at coordinate 122,189 of NZ_JAGRPM010000006.1, forward strand.
CGCGAGCTTGCCTCGGATTTCCCTTCGCGAGACGCTGGGCGGACTTGTCGAACGCCTCGGACGGCTTCGTCCGACGCCCCCGCTCGACGAGGCTTTCGCGCAAGCCTCGGACCCCGCGCCGGCGCGTAAAGCGGATGGTTCGCGGTTCGAACAGCGCAGCTTCGCCAATGCCGCCGGCGTTCGCGCTTACAAGCTTTACGTCCCGAGCGGCTTTAACGGCCAACCCCTGCCGCTTGTGGTGATGCTGCATGGCTGCGCCCAGTCGCCCGACGATTTTGCCGCCGGCACGCGGATGAATCATCTGGCCGAGGAGCAGACTTTCCTCGTCGCCTATCCGGCGCAACCCCAGTCGGCCAATGCCGGAAAATGCTGGAACTGGTTCAAATCCGGGGATCAGCAGCGCGATCGCGGCGAGCCCTCGCTGATCGCGGGGATCACCCGCCAGATCATGGAAGAATTTCCGGTCGCACAGGGGCGGGTCTATATCGCCGGCCTGTCCGCCGGGGGCGCGGCGGCGGCGATCATGGGTTCAGCCTATCCTGACCTCTATGCCGCAATCGGCGTTCATTCCGGACTGGCCTGCGGCGCCGCCCGCGACATGCCCTCGGCCTTCACGGCGATGAAGAACGGCGGGTCGCCAGCCGCGACATCACGAGCAAGCGCTGTCCCGGCCATCGTGTTCCATGGCGACAGCGACACCACGGTCCATCCGGTCAATGGCCACGAAGTGATCACGCAGGCGAAAGCCGGGGCGAAGCTTGATCCGAAAGTCACCGGCGGCGTCTCTCCCAACGGGCGCAAATACACGCAGACCGTCCACGTCGACGCAGGCGGACGGCCGATGGCGGAGCATTGGGTTCTCCATGGCTCCGGTCACGCCTGGTCCGGCGGCAGCGCCGCGGGGTCCTACACCGATCCGCATGGCCCCGACGCCAGCCGGGAAATGATGCGCTTTTTCGCCCATCACCGCATCAGGTGATCACGCCGGAGCCGCAGGCGACCGCCGCCCCGGCTCCTTTTTGGTTAGCCGGCCGATCCATGCCGTTCGGGATCCGGCGTCACAACGGGGTGCAGACGCACGACATACCAGCACAGTAGCGCGACCGGGATTCCGATCAGCGAAGTCGCCACGAAAAACATCGTGAAACCGGTATGCGCGATGACAAAGCCCGACGAGCCCGCGAGAAGGCTTCCGGGAAAGGCGCAGAGCGACGTGAGCAGGGCAAATTGGCTCGCCGCAAGCTCAGTTGCCGTGAGCGACGACATGTAGTTGATGAGCACCACTTGCGCGAAGGCATAGGCGAAACCTTCGATGCTGACCGCGAGGGCGAAGCCCCAGAAATCGCCGCCGCTTTGGGTGGCGAGCCAGGCGAGGCTCAGATGCGCGGCCGATCCCGCCACCGTGCCGACGAGCAGGCTTGGCATCAGGCCGATCCTGCGAATGATATAGGCGCTGAAGAATGTGGCGGCGAGCGCGATCCAGAAGCCGAATAATTTGGTGACCGTCGCAATCTCAGTATCCGAATAATGCAGGCTCTTGAACAGCGGCATGGCCATTGCGCTCGAAATATAGCCAGGCAAGCGGAAACCCGCGATCATCAGGAAGATCGGCAGCGCCAGCGGCCCGAGCCGCGTGATCATTTCCTTGATTGGCGCGATGACCGTGGCGACAAAACCGGGATGCTTGTGGCTGACCGTAAAATCGGAATCGGGCTCCGGCGCGATGAAGGCCGAGACCGCGCCGACCAGCATCAGGCTCGCCATGAAGAAATAGGCGGCAGGCCAGCCATATCTGTCTGCGAGCAGCAAGGCGCCGGCGCCGGCGGCGAGATTGCCGAAACGATATCCCATCTCGCTGATGGCAGTCATGACGGACTGCTTGGCCACGGGAACGGACGTGATGCGCCAGCCGTCGATGGTGACGTCCTGCGTCGCCCCGGCGACCCCAAGCGCCAGCGAAAAAGCCACGGTATAGCCGAGGAAATGGGCCGGATCGCCGAAGGCGACGCCCATCAGCGACAACATCACGGCGATCTGCGAGAGAACGATCCACCCGCGCCGACGCCCGAGCAGCGCGCTGAAAACCGGCGCGTCATATTTGTCGAGGAACGGCGCCCAGATGAATTTGAGCTTATAGGCGATGGTGAGTTCGCTCATCAGCCCGATGGTCTGGATTGGAACCTGGGCGTCCGACAGCCAGGCCGCCTGCGTCGGATAGACCAGCAGATAGGGCATGCCCGCGCTGAAGCCGAGGCCCAGCATCGCCAGATAGCGCCGGTCCGCCGACAGATGGGCGAGGAGGGAGTCCTTTTCGGGAACGGTCGTCATTCGCAATTCCTTCGCCACTGGTCGAGGCCCAGGAAGGCTACACCGCCGTGAGCGAACCGTCAGCCATGGCGCAACGCGACCAGAACAACCTCGGAGAACGCGAGGCGCATCGCGAGACGCCGTCACGGCGAAAAACGCCCCTCGGATCAAAATTCTGCGTTAGAAGCTGCTTTTCAAAGCCTTCTTCAGCGAGCACGGCGCCGTCGAACATGACCAACATTGCATTCTCGTGGCGGCCAATGGCGGCCGCCGATCTTGAAACGGTCAGCCGGATCGCCGGCAAGGTTCACGCATTGCTGCCAGAGAGGCCGGACGTGCTCGCGGAAAAATTCCGCCTCTTTCCGCGAGGCTGCTTCATTTTCGAAAGCGACAAAGCCATGCTTGGCTATGCGATTGCCCATCCATGGATGCTCGGCGACATTCCTCCGCTGGATGGCTTTCTCAATGAACTGCCCAAGACGCCGGAATGCCTGTACCTGCATGACGCCGCCCTGCTCCCGGAGGGTCGAGGCCATTCCGCGTCGCCTCGATTGATCGAAGATTTGCGACGAGTGGCGGCATCAATCGATCTGCATTGGCTCGCGCTCGTGTCTGTCTATCGAACCTATCTGTTGTGGGGCCGTTTCGGATTTTCAACCGTTCAGGATCCAGCCCTATCGGACAAGCTCAGTACTTACGGCCCGAGCGCGCAATATATGACCGCGCCGGTCTGAGAGCGTTCCCGGAACAGACCAGGCCTCGCGACACAGCGCGGCATCTCGCCGTGCCGCGCCCCCTCCTCCGGCCCGCTGCGGGCGCGGTTTTTGCTTCTTTCTCGGGACAACCGCGCGGTCGGCGATATTTCCGCGCATTTTTATCGGAGACTTTCGTGACCCATCTCCCGCCGGAAGCGTTGAAAAGATTCATCTGGGACATTCAGTCCATGGTTGAACTTGCGGAAAGCGAGCGGGAAATTCTTTTGATTGGTCGCGATCTCATGACGCGGCTTATCGCCATGGACAATTGGCTCCCGCCCGCCTTTTCCATCGCCGACCCCGCCTGCGGACAACAATTTCAGCTCTATGCCGACGCCATGGAGCGCTTTACCATCGTCAGCACGGTTCTGGCGCCTGGTCAGGCGGCGGCGGTCGGCGTCGAACCCTTCTGGCAAGTTTCCGGCGTCCTGCGCGGCGCTTTTTCGCGTCGCAGCTTCGATGTCGATGCGGAAAGCAGAATTTTGCCCGGCGGCAAGGAGCAAAAGCTCGACCGCGGCGCCATCTTGACCTCGTCGGCGCGCGGCGCCGCGCAACTTGTCAATCTGCATTCAGATCGCGTCTCGATCGCAATTCAGGTTTTCGGCGGCGATATCGGCAAGACGCCGCGTCTTACATTGACGCAGGAAGGCGCCGCGCAATTCGGGCCGACCTCCTACGCCAATGTTCCTGACGCCCCGCCCTACAACATCTGGACGATCCAGACCCGGATCGAGGACTGATCCGCGACAAGCTGGACGGCGCCACGAGACCGTCGCCGCACCGCAGGAGGGCTCCATGACGGTGGAAAGTAACAGGCTTGGTGAAGAGACCAGCCCTTATTTGCTTCAGCACCGGCATAATCCAGTGCGCTGGCAGGCCTGGTCCACAGAGACGCTCGCACTCGCCAAGCGATTGGGACGACCCGTGCTGCTCTCGGTGGGCTACGCCGCATGCCACTGGTGCCACGTCATGGCGCATGAATCTTTCGAGAACGCCGAAATCGCGGCGCTAATGAACAAATATTTCGTCAATGTGAAGGTGGACCGGGAAGAGCGGCCGGACATCGACTATTTGTATCAACAAGCCTTGACGATGATGTTGGGCCGGCGCGGCGGCTGGCCATTGACGATGTTCCTCACGCCAGACGGCCAGCCTTTCTGGGGCGGCACTTATTTTCCACCCGTCAGGCAAGGCGGAAGACCCGGTTTCGCCGAGGTGCTGCAAACCATCGCCGAGCTTTGGCGCAAGCGAGACAATTCGATCGACCATAATGTCAAGCAACTCGGCGCGGGGCTGGCGAGCCTGTCGGAGACGGCTCCAGGCGAACCGATCTCGCCCGAACTCGTCTCAACCATTTGCGAGCAGCTGGAACAAAGACTCGACCGTGTCGACGGCGGCTTCGGCGTTGCGCCAAAATTCCCGCAGACGCCGAGCCTCGATTTTCTCTGGAGGACCTGGAAGCGAACAGGAGGCGATTCGTTGCGGCAGGGCGTCGTTTTGACGCTCGATCATATTGCGCAGGGCGGCGTCTACGACCATTTGGGCGGCGGCTTTGCGCGCTACTCCACCGACAATCACTGGCTCGCGCCGCATTTCGAGAAAATGCTCTACGACAACGCGCAGCTGATCGAGTTGCTGACCGAAGTCTGGCAAGATGAGCGCCGCGAACTTTATAGCTTGCGCGTGGCCGAGACGATCCAGTGGCTGGCGCGCGAGATGCGCGCGCCAGGCGGCGGATTCGCCAGCAGTCTCGACGCCGACAGCGAAGGCGAGGAAGGCAGGTTCTATGTTTGGAGCGAGGCCGAAATCAACGACGCGCTGGGTCCGCGCGCGCCACTTTTCGCGCACGCCTATGGCGTCAGCCGCGAGGGCAATTGGGAACATGGCAAGTCCATCCTCAATCGCCTCGGGTCGATCGAATTGCTGGACGAAAACGCCGAGGCGGCATTGGCGCGAGACCGCGCGATCCTGTTCTCGCTGCGCGAAAGCCGCGTCAGGCCCGAGTGCGACGACAAGGTTCTGGCGGATTGGAATGGATTGACGATCGCCGCCATCGCAAAGGCGGCTTGCGTGTTTGAACGCAGGGACTGGCTCGAAATCGCGGTCGAGGCCTTCGATTTCGTGAGAGGCGCGATGACGACGACGGATGGCCGTCTGCTTCATTCCTGGCGAGGGGGACGCGCGCGTCATCCGGCTGTCCTCGATGATTATGCCGCGATGTGCAGGGCGGCTCTGGCGCTCCATGAAGCAACCGGGGCGCCGTCTTTTCTCGAATGCACGAGGGCTTGGGCCGAGCATGTCGAAGGTCATTATCGAGATCGAAATGGCGGCTATTTTTTCACCGCCGACGACGCCGAAACGCTGATCGCGCGCGCCAAAATCGCCGAGGATTCAGCGGCCCCCTCCGGCAATGGCATGATGTTGCAAGCGCTGGCGCAGCTCTATCATCTGACCGGCGAGAGCTTCTATCGGGAACGCGCGGAAGGAATCGTCAATGCCTTTTCGGGGACGGTTCGCCAACGCCTTCTTGGCTTTTCGTCCCTGCTGAACGGCATGGAGATGCTGCGAGACTCCATGCAGATCGTCGTGATTGGTCAGGCGGACGGCGCCGATACGGCGGCGCTGAAGCGCGTGATCTACCACGTCAGCCGACCCGGTCGCACTGTCAATTTGATCGCGCCCGGGGCCCCGCTTCCTTCCACGCATCCAGCTTTCGGTAAAACCGCGCTCCATGGCCACGCCACGGTCTATGTCTGCCGGGGCATGGTCTGTTCACTGCCCATCGTCGAGCCGGAAGCGCTCGCTGCGGCGCTGCGCGAAGCGTGAATTTCATCAAGTTTTCTATCCTCGCCGCCAGACGCTGGCCAGCCAGGGCTGCGCGCCCGGCGGCGCTCCGCTCGGCCGGTAATAATGTTCGATTTCGACGAAGCCCGCCGCCAATCCGAAAGCGCGCCAGCTTTCGGGCGCATGAAAGACGCCATAGCGTCCGTCGCTCCAGCCTTCCTGATTGGCTCCGTGCGGGATTGAACTGAACAGCACGCCCTCGGGTTTCAGCGCATCGTGAAGCTGGCGCAGGACGCGCGGCAATTCGCGGCTCGGCACATGAAACAACGACGCATTGGCGAAAATTCCGTCGAAATGCCCTTGAGGCAAATCAAGTGCGAGAAAATCCTGCCGCCACACCTCGCAACCGCTATGGATACGCGCCATTTCGGCGAAGCGCTCCGCACCGTCGAGGCCAATCGCGACATGCCCCAGCTCAGCGAAAACCTTCAAATCACGTCCCGGCCCGCAACCGAAATCGAGCAACGTGAAAGGAGCCGCGCCACGAATGTGACGGAGCAGAGCCGCAATGTTTTGCATGACGTCGTGCCCGCGCGTGCCCTCCCAGAAAGCATCGGCGCGCCGATTGTAATGGTCGAGCGTGACGCCGACGACAGTTTCCAAATCATCCCCGCCTGAACCCATTCTCACGCCTCCGAACAATCGATTCGCCGAGGCCGATGCCGCAAAGATCGGTCCAAGCCCGAAAGACGCCGGCTTGGCGCGATCAGTGGCAGACGGCACGGATGATGCATCTCGCCATAGAATTGTCGGGACCCGGAAAAGCATAGGCGGAAGGCGGCGCGATTGAAACAATTCTCCATCAGCTGTTCGCAGTTCGACGCGCCTAAGTTCGGCTTTGATGTGGGCGCGGATGGCTGCGCCGCTTCGCGCCGCAAGGCGTCGATTTCGGGCCAGAGTGGCGCCCCCAACCGTTTCCCCATGGATCCGGCGCGATGATTGAACCTATGCGCGCCGTCCTCATCGAACTCGATGGCGTGGCCCTTCCCATGGCTTTCGCAACCGAGACGCTGACCCCTCTCACGCAGACGCGGCTTGGAGCCTTTGTCGCGGAACATGCCGAGGATCCGGATGTGGAGGAGGCTTTGGAGGAAACCGGACGTCTCCTCGGGGGCTATGACTTGCAGCCCGGACAGGCCGAATTGGTGTTGTTGCGGTGGTTGAAGCAGAACCGCAAGATGACCCCGCTGAAGACGCTACAGGGCATGATCTTGCGGGAGAGCTATGAAGCTGGCGCGATCAAGGCCGAGCTTTATCCGGACGTGGCGGCGGCGCTGAAGTCATGGGCCTCCGCCGGGCTTCGTCTCTTCATCTATTCATCCTATTCGCGATTGGCGCAGCAACTCCTGCTGAGCCACGGCGCCTCGGGCGACCTCGCGAGTCTGTGCGAAGCGTTCTTCGACACATCGGCCGGCCAGAAAACCGAACCGGCCTCCTACCGTGAGATTTGCGAACGCCTAGCCTTGCCTCCGGCATCGGTGCTCGTTCTGTCGGGCGATGAGGAGGAATTGGATGCCGCCCGGTCGGCGGGCCTTGCGACGGTATTTATCGCGCGCGAGGACGGCGCCGACAGTGGACATCCGGTTCACCCGGATTTTGCTTCATTGGTCCTGGAATGCTCTGCGGAGCCGCCGCCAAAAGACAAGATCGCGGATGACCTCCCAGCCGTCGGCAAGACGGCCAGTTTCATTCTTGAAACCAGAAGCGGAACGCGTCAGGAAATCACAGGCAAGACGGGCGTCTCCTTGATGAAATTGATCCGGCGCGCCGGAGTCGAAGAGTTGATCGCGCAATGCGGCGGCAGTTGCGCCTGCGCGACATGCCATGTCTACGTCACCTTGCCTCAAGGCGTTGAAGCGCCCTCCGCCGGGGCTGGAGAAACGCGCATGCTTGCGGCGGCCAGCCATCGCAGGATCGGCTCGCGCCTCGCCTGCCAGATCAAGTTCGACGATGCGTTCGACGGCATGGAGGTCCTTGTCGCCCCCGAGACTCCGATGGCCCTTTAAAGTCTCCGTGGATTTAACATGCGACATCGCCAACTCGGCCAATCCGGCCTCCGCTGCGCGCCCCTGGTGCTGGGCTGTCATGTCTTCGGCTGGACTGCGAGCGAAGCCGTCTCCCACGCCATTCTCGACGCATTTGTCGAGCGCGGCTTTGCGATGATCGACACCGCCGATACCTATTCAAATTGGGCGCCCGGCCATTGCGGCGGGGAATCCGAGACGATCATCGGGAATTGGTTGAGAACGACCGGCAAGCGCGAGCAGGTCCTGATCGCGACCAAGGTCGGCGGCGACATGAAAAACGTCGGCAAGGGGCTTTCTAAAGCCCATATCATCCGCTCCGCCGAGGAATCGCTCCGCAGGCTTGGGACCGACCGCATCGATCTCTATCAGGCGCATTTCGACGACACCGCGACCTCCTTCGAGGAGACGCTCGAAGCTTTCGCAAGCCTCCTTCAAAGCGGGAAAGTCCGGTCGATCGGCGCCTCGAATTATTCGGCGCCGCGCCTCGCCGAAGCACTGGCGACCGCCCGCGGCCATGGGCTTCCGCTCTATAGCTGCCTGCAGCCGCATTATAATCTCGTGACACGCGGCTTTTACGAGGGCGGTCTGCAGCAGCTCTGCCAGCAAGAGGAAATAGGCGTCATTCCCTTTCGCGGGCTCGAAGCCGGATTGCTCACGGGGAAATATCGCTCCATGGCCGATACGGTCGGCGCCGCGCGGGGCGCGGTGGTCGCGCGAATGCTGGACGATCGCAGCCTCGACATCTTGCGCGAACTCGACGCCGCCGCTGTTCGGTGCGGCGCCACGCCGGCGCAGATCGCCCTCGCCTGGCTGCTGGCCCGGCCCGGCGTAACGGCGCCAATCGTCAGCGTCACGAGCCTCGCTCAACTCGATGAAATTTGCGGCGCGACGGAAATTTCGCTCGACGCCCGAACATTGATGCGGCTCGATCTCATAAGCGCCTGAGTGGGCGAAGCAAATTGTCCCGCCTTGGGGTTTCAGCCGCCGTGCTCGATTAGTTGCGGCAGCCTTTTCACGAGTGATTTCAACACGCTTTCCGAGCCTTTGCGCAGGATGTCATAGATCGCGTCCGCCTCGGGGCCGGCCTCGATTCCTTCCTGGACATAGACAAAATGCGTGCCGCCATCCGGCAGCGGCGAGAGCGTCCAAGTAACCGTCGTGTCCATGTGTCGGCCAAAACCCTTGAGCTCGGCGTGACCGCCCGTCCATCTGAAACGCAACATGCTGTTGGGTTCGACAGCGAGAACCACACATTTGAACTCGCCATCCCAACGCTCGATCGGGCGGCTCCAGATTGTGAACTTATGGCCCACCACGGGATCTATGTCGTTTGGAAAGAACCAAACCGAGAGCGATTCGGAATCGGTTATGGCGCGCCAGACAGCCTCGATCGGATGTTCGATGTCTTTTTCGGTCGTGAGGCTACGTGTGTTTGAAACGTCAAGCATGGTCGCGTCCCGCCGAGTGGTGTAGCTGAGTAGGAGCAAGCCGCTTGCGAAGCGCGCTTATCATAGCGCCGTAGCGAGCGAGCGGCTTGCGGTGGTCATCGACGATTTCTGTGGTCAGAGTCGGGTTGCGAACATCAACGC
>NZ_JAGRPM010000080.1 GCF_019449565.1 Rhodoblastus sp.
CGCCTGCAATGTTTTCGCCTGCTCGTCAGGGCCGAACCGGTCGGCGTTCCGGCCGGCGAATTGGCGCGGCTCCTCGGCGTGCCGCAAAACACGCTTTCAGCGCATCTTTCAATCATGTCCAACGCTGGCCTGGTGCGGGGTGAACGCCAAAGTCGCTCGATCATCTACCGTGCGGACCTGTCTCGTTTCCGCGAGCTTGTCCTATTTCTCCTCAAGGATTGCTGCGGCGGGCGTGCCGATTTCTGCGCGTCGCTGATCGCCGACCTCGCCCCCTGCTGCCCGCCCGAGGCTCCCGCTCATGGCTGATCGCGTCTTCAACGTCCTGTTTCTCTGCACCGGCAACACCGCCCGGTCGATCCTGGCCGAGAAAATTCTCGCCAAGGACGGCGCCGGAAAATTCCGCGCCTTTTCCGCCGGCAGCCAGCCCAAGGGAATGGTCAATCCGTTCGCTCTCAGGGTTCTGACGGCGGCGAGCTATCCGACCGACGGCGCCCGTTCGAAAAGCTGGGACGAATTCGCCGGCGCCGACGCCCCGAAAATGGATTTCGTTTTCACCGTCTGCGACAACGCCGCAGGCGAGGCCTGCCCGTTCTGGCCGGGTGAGCCGATCAAGGCGCATTGGGGAATTGAAGATCCCGCCGCGGTCGAAGGAAGCGAATTCGACAAGGAACGGGCCTTCTTCACGGCCTTCCACCATATGAAAGACCGCATCTCGGCCTTCCTTGCCCTGCCGATCCAAAGCCTGGATCGGGCGTCGCTGACTCAAAGCCTGCAGGCGATCGGTCAGATGGAAGGCGCAACTTTCGTCCAGGCGCTGGCCTGAACCGGCGCCGCATCCGTCAGTCGGGTCGCCCAGGCGACCGTGGAGTCCCTTCATGTCCACTTTTGAACGCTATCTGACCCTCTGGGTCTTTCTCTGTATCGTCGCGGGCGTTGCGTTGGGCCATTTCTTTCCCGGCGTTTTTCATATCGTCGGATCGGCTGAAATCGCCAAGGTCAATCTGCCGGTGGCGGGGCTGATCTGGCTGATGATCATTCCGATGCTGGTGAAAATCGATTTCGCGGCGCTGTCGCAGGTAGCGGAACATTGGCGCGGCATTGGTGTGACCCTGTTCATCAATTGGGCGGTGAAGCCGTTCTCGATGGCGCTGCTCGGCTGGCTGTTCATCGGCTGGCTGTTCCGGGCGCATCTGCCCGCCGACCAGATCGACAGTTACATCGCCGGCCTGATCCTGCTCGCCGCCGCGCCCTGCACCGCCATGGTCTTCGTCTGGAGCAATTTGTCCAATGGCGAGCCGCATTTCACACTGAGCCAGGTGGCGTTGAACGACGTGATCATGGTGGTCGCCTTCGCCCCCATCGTCGGCCTGTTGCTCGGCCTGTCGGCGATCACCGTGCCATGGCAGACGTTGATGCTTTCGGTGGCCCTTTACATCGTCGTTCCAGTCTTTGTCGCGCAATTTATCCGCCGGGCGGTCCTCGCGCGCGGCGGCCAGCCCGCTCTCGACGCATTGCTCGCGACATTGCAGCCTCTGTCGCTCGTCGCCCTCCTAACGACGCTGGTGCTGTTGTTCGGGTTTCAAGGCGAGCAAATTCTTGCCCAACCGCTGGTCATCGCCATGCTGGCGGTTCCGATCCTCATCCAGGTCTATTTCAACGCGGCCCTGGCTTATCTCCTGAACCGGGTGACCGGCGAGGCGCATTGTGTCGCCGCCCCCTCGGCCCTGATCGGCGCCAGCAATTTCTTCGAACTGGCCGTCGCCGCCGCGATCAGCCTGTTCGGTTTCCATTCGGGCGCTGCCCTGGCGACCGTGGTAGGAGTCCTGATCGAGGTGCCGGTTATGTTGACGGTGGTCAAGATCGTCAATGCCACACGCGGCTGGTACGAGTCCGGCTCCGCAGTCCAGCGGCGGGTCGCCGCCGATGGCGTCAAGGAGAAGGCCGTTGTCCGAAACGCATGATGTCGTCATTCATCATAACCCGGATTGCGGCACGTCGCGCAACGTGCTGGCGATCATCGAAGCAGCGGGCTATAGGCCGACCGTGATCGAATTTCTGAAAACGGGTTGGACAAAGCCGCAGCTTTTCGGCCTGTTCGCCGCTGCGGGATTGACGCCGCGCAAGGCTTTGCGGACGACGAAATCGCCGGCGGCGGAGCTTGGCTTGCTCGACCCTCTGGTTCCTGATGAAGCGCTGCTCGACGCCATGGTCGAACATCCGGTCCTCGTCAACCGGCCGATCGTCTGCACGCCGAAAGGCGTCAAGCTCTGCCGTCCGAGCGAGACCGTACTCGATCTTCTTGATCGTCTGCCACCCGGCCCGTTGTGCAAGGAAGACGGCCAATTACTTATCAACGCGGAGGGCCGCCGGGTTGGTTGATCACGCGGATTCCAATCCCAATCTCGACGAGGCCTATTTCAAGCCAGTCGACGAGCAAAGCCTGCTCAACGCCCCGCGAGAAAAACACGCGCCGCGCATCCTGCTGCTTTACGGCTCGTTGCGAAAACGTTCGTTCAGCCGCCTGCTGGCGGAAGAGGCCGCGCGCATCCTGCGTCGTTTCGGCGCGGAGACGCGCATGTTCAACCCCAGCGGTCTGCCTTTGCCTGACGACGCCGAGGCGGATCACCCCAGAGTCGCCGAACTGCGCGATCTCGTGATGTGGTCGGAAGGCATGGTCTGGTGTTCGCCGGAGCGCCATGGCGCTATGACGGCGGTCATGAAGGCGCAGATCGATTGGATTCCGCTGACGTTGGGCGCAGTCCGGCCTTCCCAGGGCAAGACCCTGGCGGTCATGCAGGTTTGCGGCGGCTCGCAATCGTTCAACGCCGTCAACCAGATGCGCATCCTCGGACGCTGGATGCGGCTGATCACCATCCCCAACCAGTCATCGGTGGCGAAAGCCTTCATGGAGTTCGACGACCACGACCGGATGAAGCCCTCCCCCTATTACGACCGCGTTGTCGACGTGATGGAGGAACTGGTCAAGTTCACGCTGCTGACGCGCGGTTGCTCCGACTATCTCGTCGATCGCTATTCCGAGCGCAAGGAAAGCGCCGCGGAACTGTCGAAACGGGTTAATCAGCGCTCAATTTGACCGCAGTTTCCAGATGTCGCCGTTAAGCATTGGGCGGCGTTGATGGGCGGAGGAGTCCTCTCTGTTCTTGATTGAGCGCAGGCAATGGCAGCTTTCCACCATAAACGCGGATGGGTTCATCCAACGCCGCACTTCCGGTCCTGGCGCCATGTTGCCATTGCCGGAAATGTCGGAAATGCGTGCTTTCCGAGGATTCCCGTCGTCTCCGCTTTTGTAACGGCTTGGCGGGCGGCTATCGAAATGGAGTCGTGTTTTGGATCTGTTCTTTTTCTGCTAAGGTATTCGGATGGAAGTGAAACGAACGGAATTATCTTTGATGCGCGAATGGGCGCAGCGCTATCTCGATATCGTGAGTCACGATTACCAAGAGAGATCGCGCAATATCCTGGTGGCCGTCGCACAAATGGATCACGAACAGCGGCTGGTGGAGCTGCGTGAGCATTCTCGGCAGGCAAGCATTTTTGCGGCGCTCAATTATTGGGCTGCCGATCGCGGCCGGGCTGTCCAATATTCCGACGAAATCGATTCCTCGCTCATCGCCGACGGATTCGATGAGCAAATGCGATCTAAATTCCGCCAGAGGTTGGAAAATGGCTACGCTCGAGAGGTTTATAGTCCGGGAAGTTCGGCCGTCTTTTTACCTTCGGGTGATTTCCTGAAATACTTGACAGTCGCAGCGGGCCGAGAGCCAATCGCCGATTTGACCGAGCAGCTTTGCCGAATATTCGCCCGTTATCGCGAAAAGCTCGAAACCAAGGCGGCTGAGACGTTTGAGATTGCATCAAAAGATTTGCCACAAGCGCTACGAAATATTAGCGCCGTCGCTCCCGTTTCTCGCGAGCTCTACGAGGAGCGGCTCGGCGAAGCCCCGTTCGCCATCGCCGACGCAATAAGGGCCAACGATTTCAGGGTGGAAGTTGGCGCGGACGGCAACTTCGAGATTCTGCGAGGCCGAATTGATCCCGGCGCCGTGCCTCCCTTCCCGCCGCCAGTGGTGGAGACGTCATCGGGGATCGTTGAAGACGAGGATTATTCGATTTCTGGTTGGATGGACCGGTGGATCGCCCTGCATGACTGGAAGCTCGAAAAGCATGGCGAGAAATCGATTTGCCGAACCGCCAACCAATATCGGGACTTGGCCAAGCGGCTTATTGCGACGGTCGGGGTAGATGATGTGAGACGCCTTCGCGGAACGCAGACGATCGATGAACTGATTGCGTTGTCGCAGCGATTGCCGAAAACGATCGGCAAATCATCACGCAACCGCAACCTGACAGTCGATCAGTCCATAGCGGAAGCAGAGGCAAAAGCAGCTCCCTGCGGTCGTGCGCCCAAAACCTTGAAGCGGATGAAGACGCAAGCGCGCGCATTCCTGGCCTTTGTGGAGTCGGGCCTGGCCGCCGGTGGGTGACCTTCAACGTGATTTTAATTTGTCGTGGAGGTAATTGAGATCGCGATATGTGAAATAGGGAAAATCCGCACAGAATTCTTTTGCTCGGTCCGGATGGGCGCGCGCCCAACGTTTTAGGCCCGCGATGTTCGCCGCGCGGTCCGCAAATTTCGATTTCTGGGCGAATTGGAAGCAATCGGCGGCCATGCCGAAGACCTTCTCGTTGTGGGTGGTGATCATGGTCGATGCCAAACGACGAAGGTGCGGGGTCGGCAGGCTATTGGGATCGAATTCCCCTGTTGGATTGGGTTTGTCCGACGGCTTCTCCTGAACATGGTCGGATTTCGGGACGAAGCGGTCCTTGGGAGGCTTGCGGCCGGCATCGCCGGAAACAGACGTTTCCGTCTCGGTTACCAGAAGCTCGCTGCTTTTCGGAATTGTTTCGGCAATAGGAGACGCCGTCGTCCGACCACTGCGCAGCGAAGCGTCGCGAGCCGTCGGTACTCCACCAGCGAGCTGGATGGTGGGTTTGTTCGCAGGGGGCGTTCTCGCAGATTTTGCCAGCAGGTCGCTCTGGATGTGTTGGGTGTTGGTTTTTGATGGATCGAGCCCCCCGCCGACGATGTTCACCACGGATTTTGGCGGCATAGCGGTTGGCGACGCCGGCGGCGCCGAAACGGGATCAAAGAAGTCGGCCAGCGCGACCTGGTGTCGCGCAGACCAAGCGCGAAGGCGAGCGATCGCCAGCATCGTAGGGGCAATGACCGCCGATGGTCCCCCTGATCCTGCGCCAGGTTGAACGAAAGATGCTCGAGCGTTCTCCAATGCGTCGCCCAGCGCAGCGGTGTTATCGATCGCCCAATGTTTCAATCGCGCGATCACGAATTGCCGCTGCGCGAACGCTCGGCCAATAGCATTTTGATCAGCTCTTGGTTCGCCGCGTTCTGCCGGTTGATGAAGCCGAGCATGCTGATGATCTGGGCGTTGGCGTCGGCTATCCCCTTGAGAATATCCATCAAGACGTTCAGGGGATCCGCTTGATCGCTTTCCGGGGTCATCAGTTCCAACAGCTTCTGGGAGTTCTGGGCGGCTTGCGCCGAGAATTCGTGCGCTTGGGTGGCCTCGTTGAGAATTTGCGGCGCTATGTTCCGTGGCTGACCGCTGGCCGGTGGTGTGGATGGTGACGTTGTCATAATTGATGCCTTCCTTTTTGATTGCTTCGTAAGTGGTTTGAGTTTGTGGGTTTTTTTCCTTTGACGGTTTCTCCCCTTTCTCAATGGAACTTGATTCAGGGCGCGCCTGCTCGGCGGTAATCGCGTCAAGGTTGGGCGCGACCGTGGAAACCGGCCTGGTTGGAGCTTCCGCTTCGATGTTGGCCGTGCTCGCGGTGTGCGCTGCGCGCATGAAATCGCTCAGTAGGGGCAGTTGGCGACGGCGGTGACGCATCCGGACATCGATCTCGTTTCGAAGTCTGCTTTTGATCGCTTTCAGTTTCCCGAGTTTGGCGTCGACAGCTAAATCGGCGAGGGCGTTCCAAAGTGCGGCGATTGGAGAGCGATAGCCAAAAAATCCGCGCACCAGCTTTCGACGCCTTTTCGCCATGGCGACGATCGCCTGGAACTCTTCGTCAGCAGCCTGATGGATCAAGGCATGCTCGGCGCGGCGGTCGGTTTCGATCCGCGCGTTGTGCGCCTTGGCTTCGGACAGTTCTTTCTTGAACGCCTGATAGGCTTTTTCACGATCGAATCCGCCGCTGATTCGGTTTTGCTTTTTCGCGCGACGCGCGATCTCCGCCCGCATCGGCGGCAATTCCGGGGCGGCTGGTTGGCCTCGCTGGCGCCGCGGCGCCTCATAAATTAATCCCGGCGGTGGGGGTCCCATCGCGGGAAACACAAAGCCGTCGATCGAGCCTTTGCGCCCTACTATGCTGGGCAGTCCCCATTTTTCCGACGCCGCTCTGCCGATTTTGCTCAGCGCACATCTGCGGTCCGGATTGTCGCGATCGAGGACAATCATGCCGCAGGACAACGCCGGTTTCCTGCCCTTGGTTCTGGCGGCGAACGCCAATCGGTAACCGCGCGAAAAGAAGGCTTCTTCAAACGCCACCCAATCGGATCGTTGTCGCGCTTCGATGATCGCCGAGCGCAACCCGTCGTCTGCGCGGAGTTCTTCAATGAGCACATCGTCTCCCGTCGCCGCCTTCAGGCCGCGCGCGGTTTCGGAGATGGGCTCGGGCGCATCGGGGCTTCGTACGGCCAGCGCAGGGCCATAGCGCTCCCCGGAAAGAGTATTGAACCGCCCAGGCACGGGTGTCAGGCCAAATTCAAGAGAGACTTGCGCGGCGGCGCGTTCGCAGGTGGCGAAATCAAAACTGTCGAGACTTTTGGCGACGCGTCCGTCCACGCCGATCCGGCTAACCATCATATGAAGCTCGCCATGCCGATCGGTTCGAAGATGTGTTGGCTCGAGAGAGTGATCGACCATGACGACCTGATGTGCCGCCAAACCAAGGACCTCGAGGAAGCGCTCGGCCATTGCTGCGCGAACATCTGGTTCCGGGCGCTCGGCAGCGCTGAATGCAAGGATCAAGTGGCCAACCGCATGCTGGATGCGGTTGGATCTCGACGCGTTGGCCCTCATCTCGGCAACCGCGGTTCGAAGCGATCCAAGATTAAAAATTCTGATCGCTTCAGCGGGCAAATCCCGCCCCACTGACAGGAGATAGGCCAGGAGGCCTTTGAAATAATTTCCCTTGATCGAGCGCGCGATCAATTCAGGCCTCGTCGAGCAGTGTGCGGATCGCCTCCGAGGCCTCCTCGGCAAGCGCGAGAATTCGCGCGCGGCCGGTTTCCATGCCGCCGACGTCAACGCCGTTCGCGCGTTTGACGGCAAGCGCAAAAAGGCCACCCGCCTTGCGCGCGTCGCTGGCGATGGCGCCCAGCGCCACCACCACTTCGGCGCGGCGGCGGAACTGGTCTTCATTACGCATCGAAGACAGGCCGAAATCGGATGCGCAGAAACGCGTGACCGCCGTGGCGATCACTTCGCTCGCTGACAGTCCAAGATAGGTGGCTTTTTCTTGAAGCGAGATTGAGACCTCGGGAGCAACCCGGGCGCCGATGAATTTCGTCTTCTTGGACATGGATTTCCTCCCTGCGTAGATGGGAAAGCGAGGGAACCGAGAGACCAGCTACGCCAGTCCCAAAGGGGCCCGGCAGGACTTGTGTTTAACAAGTCCATTGCTGGCTACCACCAAACTCTTTGTATATGCCTCTTCTTATCTCGTATTACAGAAATTAAGTCAAGCGAAAAGCTATAGTTGTTGCGCTGTGTGGATTGAACTACTTTAAAAAATGTGAGATTATTGTTGATGAGCGTTTTTAAATCAGCTCGACATCAGCATTTTAATGCAACGGAGGCAGGTAATGGCCAGAATGAAAGCAACGAACAAAGCCATCGAAATCGATATCGGCCGTCTCGGCGAATCTCTGGAGAAGTTGAAAACGGCGCCGTTGACGCATGTGATATTGTCGGCCATTCCGGACTCCGTCCTGGAGCAGTTCAGGCCTGTTTTGGAAGCCGGCCTGTCCGACCCCCAAATCATTGCGGTGCTCTCTCAAGATCAGGTGGCAGCGTCGGCGGATCTCGCTTTGCTCGTCCCACGGGTGCGGGTGATCTGCGATGCGGTCAAAGCGACAAGCGCGAAAAAGACCGTGCCTAAAGGCACAAGGCAGGGCCAATCGAAGTCTTCGCGCGGCTATGAGACGGGACAGCTTTGATCCTATTTCATCGAGGCCGCGGGGTTTTGCTTACAGGGCAAAAAAGGGGGCGCGGATGCGTCCCCTTTTCGTATCTGCAGGCGTTTTTGCTCGAGATAGTGGACCGGTTGATTACGAGCCCGTTCGCAAAAGAGAGCCTTTTTCGTCGGCCCTGGCCGGTCCATGCGGAAACAGCGTCGCGACCGACCGAATTCTCGCGAAATACCGCGCAAATTTCTCCAATCGCTGACGCGTTCCGATGTCCGTGCTTCGCCACATGCGGCCCAGTTCGGCTATGGCGGCAGGAACTGAAAGCCACGGAACGTCGCCGTCCGCCTCCATTCGCGTCATTTGCCACGCGACGAGTTCGCGGCGTGCATCTTCTGGGAGGAGTTCGGGATGCTCCGCGAAAATGAGACGGGTCGCCAATTCCCTCAATCGGGGATCGTCGAGAAATCGCGCAAGGGCAGGGCGTTGTTCCCACGGAATCTGATGGAACTGTGCGCAACGCCCCGCATCACGGTTTCCGATGAAGGATTCGTAAATGCGGTCTTCAACGAAGGTGGCTTTGGGGCGATCCTCAAATTCACGCCGCAGTATTCGAATGATGCGTCGGCGAAAATCCTCGTTCCGGGCGATCGCATTCGCTCTCCGCAATAATTCGCATTCGGATGGGTCGTTGGAACCATCCCCGGAGGGCGAAGATCCGAGGGGCAGGATAATTGGAAACCCGTTAGCGCGCACGGTTCGGATGACTTTGAGTGGCCCAAATGCGAACTCCGCCAACGCGTCGTCCGGCAGGCGAAAGAATTGTTCTGGATCGTAAGCCAGATCGAACAGGAACATGGCGCTCCGGTCGTCGTCGGGCGACCCGATGAATGTGACGTGTTTGGAAATGCGGTTTCTGCCGAAAACTGCCGACCATTGGAAAACGGGGTTGTCCTTCACGAAGCCGATGACAAAATTCTTGTCGGCGTTCTGCATCATCCGGGAATAGAGCGCCGGGGCGAGATCTCGCATCTTTTGCATCAGCTGGATGGTCGCCTTGCTATCCGCCATTGCGTCATGCGCCGAGGCTTCGGTCAGATCGATGCCATTTGCGCGCGCTAATTCCCCGAGACGGAATGAGCCGCTTTCGTTTAATTTGAGCGCGCCAGGAGCATGAATCGCCACTGCTTGCGCCATGGTCAGAACATCGGCGCGGCGATTGCCGTTGATCTGGGTGAGATAGATCGGGTGGAGGGTCTGATAAAAAGCCTGACGCAACATGATCTCGTCAAACTTCAAGGAATTGTAGCCGCAGAAGACAGACGGGCTCCAATCTGCGAATTTCTGATGGACGGCGCGGACGAGCTCATAGTGAGACAGCGGGGCGCGCTCGAGATCCTCTGGGTCAAAATCGGTGACAAGCAAGGCGCCGGGCGAAGGGATCTGGTAACTCAAGCGGCGGCAACGCAGATCGAACCGCTCCTGATCAATCGTCTCCAGGTCGCTATCGGTCCTGACCGCCGCAATCTGCAGGATCTGGTCGTAACCTCTCAGTGTTCCTGTCGTTTCGACATCGTAAAATACATGGCAAGTTTTCACGGGATTTTCTCCAACTGGCTGGACGAAAACCCTTTTTTCGACTTTCCCCTTTCATCGTTCCGGGCTGACCCATGCCCCAACCATTTGTGCCCGACATCGGGCCCGTCACATTGCCAAGACTCAGGTCCCAATCTAAATTCAGAGCGGTCGGACCAACGCTCTGCCAACGCCTAATGCGGGGCATCGACCCTAAATTGGAGATCTGGATGCGCATGACCGCCGATCGTGGTGAGATGGCGGCAAATTTGGCGGAGCCGGTTGTTTGACAAATGAGGCCTTTGCACGCGTCAAGATCGACCAGCTTCTGAAGGACGCGGACTGGCGGCTGACCGACGGCCTGAGCGTTCGCTTCGAATATCCACTCGATGATGGTGGTAAGGCGGACTATGCGCTGTTCGACCGCCAGGGCCGGGCGCTCGCGGTGTTGGAGGCCAAGAGCACCAGCGTCAGCCTCGCCGCCGGCGAACCGCAAGGCCGCCGTTACGCCGAGCAATTGGGCGTTCCGTTCATTTTTCTGTCGAATGGCGAGGAGGTCTGGTTCTGTGACAAGAGCCAGGACGCGCATTTTCGGCTCATAGAAACTATCTTCAGCCAGGACGATCTCATTCGGCGGACGGCGGCGCGTGAAATCCGCCGAAATCTGCTCGATGTTCCGATCGACACCAGGATCGCCGGCGGCGACGGCCGCTATCACCAAACCGCCTGCATTGATGCCGTGAGCCGGGAGATCGTCCACGGCCGCCGTAAAATGCTCGTGGAAATGGCGACCGGCACGGGCAAGACGCGGACCGCGGCCGCATTAATGAAACGACTGTTCGAAGCGAACTGGGCGACGCGCGCCTTGTTCGTTGTCGACCGCAACACCCTCGCCATTCAGGCCGAAGACGCCTTCGCCGAACATTTGCCACACCTTCCCTGTTTTCGTGTACCCAGAACGGGGCGACGCTTTCAGGACGAGAAGCGGATCACGATCGTGACCCTGCAAACGCTGGTCAACGAATATGCCAATTACTCCTCCGGATATTTCGACACCATCATCATCGACGAATGCCATCGCAGCATTTACGGGCAATGGCGGCGGGCCCTGGATCATTTCGACGGCGTCAAGATCGGGCTGACCGCCACGCCGTGCGTCATGCGGGATGCTCCAGGAGTCGATGATGATGATCGGGTGGCGATCCGCGACACCCTGCGCTTCTTCGAGGTCGATCGTCCGACCTATAGCTACAGCATGGCCGAGGCCATCGCCGACGGCCACCTGGTTCCCTACGAGATCTATCGCGCCATGACGGCGCGAACTGCGGCCACCGAGGGATTCGCCGTCGCCCGGAACGAAATCGACTGGGATGCGCTGGACGACGACACCCGGGCCGAATTGGAAGCTTTATTCGCCGAAAGCGATCCCCTGATCGTCGATCCCACCGTGCTTGAGCGCAAATTCACGATTCCAGAGCGCAATCGCGCCATGGTGCGCGAATTCCGCGATGTTCTGGAAAATGGCTACAACGGCCCCCACGGCGCCCGCCGGGCGCCCGAGCCAGGCAAGACGATTGTCTTTGCCGTCACCAAGCGCCACGCGGAAACGTTGGCGCGCATGTTCGACGAGGTTTTCGCCGACAAGAAGCCAAGCCCAACGACGCGCTATGCGGATTTCGTCGTCTCTGGCCAGGGGCCCGACGACACCATCGATGGGCAGGCCAAGATCAAGCGCTTCAAGAAGGAGCCGTTCCCACAGATCCTCGTCAGCGTGAACATGCTCGACACCGGCTTCGATTGTCCCGAAATCCGCAATCTGGTGATGGCGCGCTTCACCCACAGCACTATCCTCTACCAGCAGATGCGTGGTCGCGGCACGCGCCAAGCGCCGGGCAAGGACCGTTTTACGATGTGGGATTTCACCGGCGTCACCCTTCGTCATGGTGATGATGAGAGCCCGGGAGAGGGTGGTGCGGTTGTCGTGCGCCCGGCGCTGAAGCCGAGCGGAGTCACCCGCAAGATGCTCACGCTGGACGTTCACGACGAGATTGATCCTGCGACCCGGGAATGGGTCACGATCGACGAAAACGGCAACGCCTTCATGGACGTTGATGAGGCGCGCGCCGAACATCTGGGCGCCGGCTTCGAGACCTGGCTCGACGGTCAGAACTTCAATTCCGATCAATTGCGCCTGCTGCACCTCATCAAGGAGCAGATCAAGGCCAACGCGGCCGAGTTCAACGCCTTTGAGAGCTGGCGCTTCGATCTGCCGCCTCTGTCGATGAACGGCGGCTTCGAACGCGCCCGCGCCGATTTCGGCGGCGAGGCCGAGCTTGAACGCGTGTTGCGTTCGATGAACAATGCGGTCTTTGGCGATTCCCCGCCGGATGAGTCAGACGATGCCCCGACGCGTTCGGACAAGCCTCTGAATTGAAGGTTTTCATGCCCTTTACGCCAGACATGCGCCGCAAGGTCGATCAGATCCGTGATTACCTCTATGGCGGCGGCTATCCGGACCCTCTGTCGAACGCGGAGCAACTCAGCTTCCTGTTCTTCTTCTACATGATCGAGGGCATCGACGGCGCCAATCTCCGGCAGGCGAAGGCGACCGGGCGGCATTACGACTCGCTGTTCGCGGGCGACTGGATCCTGCGCAATCCTCTCAATGCGCCACGGAAAGGCGTGGAAACCGTTCCGCGTACGCGCATGCGCTGGTCGAGTTGGGCCAACGCCTTGTCGGGCGAGCAATTGGTGACCTTCGTCCGCGACGAAGTCTTTCCCTTTTTCGGGGCGATTGGCGATGCCTTCGGCATGAGCTTCATGGCCCAGGCCCGTCTGACCGTCGATGAGCCGACCGTCCTCACCCAGGTCGTGACGCTGGTCAATGAATTGCGGCTGGAGCAGGCCGACCCTGACACCAAGGGCGATCTGTTCGAACATGTCCTGCGCCAGATCAAGCAAGCGGGTGAACTCGGCCAGTTCCGCACGCCGCGCCACATCATCCGCGCCATCGTCGATCTAGTTGATCCGAAGATCGGGGAAACGGTCTACGACCCCGCCGCCGGCACGGCAGGATTCCTCGTCGCGGCCTATGAGCACATCCGCCTCACCAATTCCTCGGCCAATGGCCGTGAGGTCGCGGAATTTGAAGGCAAGACCTTTGAGCGCGGCTATGGCGACAAGCTGAAACAGGCGCAGTGGCGAAAGCTTCAGGCCGAAACGTTTTATGGCAATGACGTCGATCCGAAGATGGTCAGCCTCGCCTCGATGAACCTGGCCTTGCGCGGCCTGCCGGATGTTCGCATTCTCAAGCGCAACGTCCTCACCACCAGTTTCGACCGCCAGATGAAGGCGGAAAAAGGCCTGCCGCTCGAGGGCTATAATATCGTGCTGGCCAATCCGCCCTTTTCCGGCAGGATCGACCGTGATCGCATTGTCGATGACGTCAGGGTGGGGACCAGCACCGCGACGGAGCTGCTGTTCGTCAAATATATGATGGACAACCTCGTCGAGGATGGCCGCTGCGGGGTGATCGTGCCGGAGGGCGTCCTGTTCGGTTCGACCGGCGCCCACAAGGAACTGCGGCGCATCCTGATGCAGAACAATCGCGTCGAGGCGGTGCTGTCGCTGCCGGGCGGCGTGTTCCAGCCGTACTCGGGCGTCAAGACTTCGGTGCTCATCTTCGCCAAGAACGGGCCCACCGAGAAGGTGATGTTCCTCCATGCCGACAATGATGGTTTCAAGCTCGACGCCAATCACGAACAGCCGATCGAGGCCGACGACCTGCCGGGGCTGGTCGGCGCCTTCAACAGCCGCGATGAGCTGTGGGAGGACTGGCAGGATTGGGATTTCGCCCATCGCTGGACGGAGAAGTTCTGGTTCGCCACCGCAGAGGCCATCGAGAGCGAGGATTGGAATCTATCAGCTTCCCGGTATCGCCCCGAAAGCCGGGAGGCGGCCGACCATCGCGATCCACGCGAATTGCTGGCGGAATTGCGCGACGAGACGGCGGCGATCTTGGGCGACATCCAGGCCTTGGTTGCCGAGCTTGGGGAGAGCGCGGCGTGATTCAGCTGTGCCGATTAGGCGACGTTTGCCACACGACGAGCGGTGGTACGCCGTCGCGATCCAGATCGGAGTTTTTCGGAGGCGACATTCCTTGGGTGAAGTCCGGAAATCTCAATGACGGTTTGGTGCTGGAGACCGATGAGACCATTACGGAGGCCGGACTGGCGGCTTCCAGCGCCAAGGTCTTTCCCAAGGGCACCTTGCTCATTGCGATGTACGGCGCGACGGTCGGAAAGCTCGGAATCCTTGACCTTGATGCCGCCACCAATCAGGCCATTTGCGCGATTCGCCCAAACTCAAAAGTTGATCGGGATTTCCTTTTTTTCTTCTTGCTGAATAAACGCCGCCAACTCCTCGCGAGCAGCATCGGCGGAGCACAGCCGAATATCAGTCAAAACATCATACGTGATCTGGAAATTCCAATTCCGTCCAAAAGCGAGCAGCACCGCGTTGTGGGTCTTTTGGTGCGTGCGTCGGAAATCAGACGCCGCGCCGACGCCGCCCGCGCCAAAGCCCGCGCCATCATCCCCGCGCTGTTCAACGACACGTTCGGTGATCCGGCGACCAATCCGAAAGGGTGGCCAGTGGTAACGGTTGGCGATCTTCAGGGGAGTGAGCTTCGCAATGGCATATCTCCCTCCAAAATGGGGAAGGTGGTCGGCAACGTCCTGACGCTGTCAGCGATTACGCGCGGGTCATTCGATCCGGGCGCGAAGAAAGAAAGCATGTTTGCCGCGCCGCTCGCCGAAGAACAGACAGTATCCCGGTCACTGTTTTTGATCTGTCGCGGCAATGGGAATCGCCATCTTGTGGGCCAAGGAGCGTTTCCTCATTCCGACATGCCGGGTGTGGCTTTCCCGGATACGATGATCGCACTGCGAATTGACGAGTCGGAATTAGCACCTGCATATCTCGCGGCTGTTTGGTCGTCCGATCATCTGCGGGCGCAAATTGACGCAGCAGCCAAGACGACCAATGGGACATTCAAGATCAGCCAGGGCGCGATTGTGAAGTTCTCCTTCCCGCTCCCGCCCCGCCAACTGCAAACCGCGTTTGCAGAACGTGTCAGCCATTTAGAACGGCTCGCCCGCAATCTCGACGCCGCCGCAGCCAAAACGGAGGAAATCTCCGCCGCGCTGTCGTCGGAGGTTTTCGACCAACCACGGATAGGGAACGGACATGACTGATCTTGCCAGCGATATCGTTGGGCGAGTGAACCGCCTTCCGCTGAAGCCGTCTGAGACAAACGCCTTGTTGCCGCTGATGGAGGCGTTCAGCAACGCTCTCCACGCCATCAATCTCCGATTTGGAGCAGATGCTGTCCGTGACGGACGCATCCAGATCACCGTCCTCCGCGACGGCAACGACGATGTGAATGGCTTTAGGATCGAAGACAACGGGATAGGTTTCACAGACGACAATTATCATTCCTTCCGAACCCCAGACAGCCGACTTAAAATCGGCATCGGCGGCAAGGGCGTCGGACGCCTGTCATGGTTGCGAGTGTTTGGCGGGGCGAAGATCGAAAGCATCTATGCCGATGGAGGCCGGTTGTTGAGGCGCTCCTTTGATTTCGTCCTCGACGAAAGCAATCAGATGCGGAATGAGCTGAATGGAGCCGCCGATGGGGCGGTCGCCCCTCGAACCATCATCACCCTCGGGGAGTTCAAGAGTGAGTACAAAAGTCGCTCTCCTTCCCGGGCTGAGACGCTGGCTCAACGCCTGATCGCGCACTTTCTACCAATCCTGGCATCCGGCGCGTGTCCCTTCGCCGAATTGATCGACGGCGCTGAGTCGTTCGATCTTCCAGATTATTTCAGGGACAAGATTGTCGATACAGCGGTCGCAACTGTTCCTGTACAACTAGACGATGGGAACGAAATAGCGATCACCGTCCGGCACATGAAATGCAACAAGGACATTCGGCCGAGAGGGCAAAGCTATAATTGGATGTTTCTCTGCGGGCATGAGCGTAGCGTCACCGAACAGTGCATAGATGAGCAGATTGGTCTCAGAAGCCTTGATGGAGAGGCGATTTATATAGGCTGCGCATCGGGGAATTACCTCGACGAGAATGTGAACCAGGAGCGCGACGGCTTCACGTTCTCCAACAGCGAGGAAACCGTCATTCGGAGAGGCGTCGCGTCAAGCGTCAGAGAATACCTGCAAGCCTATATTTCGCTCTCACGGGCTGAAATGGTCCGAAGCACCCAGGCTCTGATACGCGAGAACCCGCAATTCCTGTTCATCAATAATGAGTTCGATGCGTTCGTTGAGGGCCTCCCGCTCAACAGCGCGGGCAAACAAGAAGAAATTTTTGTCTCAATGAGTCGCCGACGATATCGCCGGCAGCGCGAATTTCGACGTTTGTCCGATGAGATATCGTCGCCCCCTGATCACCACGCGGAGATTCAAGAAAAAGTCGATGAATATATGCGTTATGTGGACGACGAGAAGAAAGGCGCGTTGGCGGAATATGTCAGCAAGCGCAAGGCGATTCTCGATTTTCTCGACGCTCTGACGGCTTACGAAGACCCGGAAAAGCGCAGACACCATCTTGAGGACGCTGTGCACGCGCTCATTTGCCCTATGAAAATAGACTCATCGCAAGTCGCCGAAATCGACGACCACAATCTTTGGCTATTGGATGATCGGCTCGCCTTCTTCAATTTCTTCGCGTCCGACAAGGAGGCGAGGTCGTACCTGAATACCGGCAGTCAGGAGCGACCTGATTTGGCATTCCTCTATGACAGCTGTCTGGCTTGGCGCGAGGGCGAGCAATCCGGCGACAAAGTTGTCCTGGTGGAATTCAAGCGACCCGGATTGGAGTCGTATCCGCACGAAGATCCGATCAGGCAGGCGCTGCGGTACGTCAACCTCATCAAGTCGTCGAGGACGTTCCGCGATAAGAACGGTCGCGTGATTTCAAACGTCGGCGAGCGCACATCCTTCGATTGCTACATCGTCGCCGACTTGACCGAGGGGCTTAGAAAGCAACTTATCGGATTGCCGCTGCAGCCAACGCCAGATAACGAGGGCATGTTCGGGTACACCGACAATCCGAAGGCATTCGTGGAAATCGTCCCATTTTCAAAACTTTTGAAGGACGCCAAAGCGCGGAATTCAGCGTTTTTCACGCGGTTAGGTCTCAATGGCTAATCCTCGACCCGGCGCTAGATGAAGCCGATGCGCGACATCGGGTCTTCTCCTTTAGCGATGCTTTTCGCCCGTTCGAGATCATCGGCCAAAATTGTCATGGTGCCGCGTTCGGCGGCGTAGCCGGACGCCAGCAACAGCAATTTTCCCATGAGTCGCGGGCTGTACTCAGCGAGGATGGCCAGCGCGTCCGCATCGAGGCGGCGCTGAGTACTGCGCCGCAAGGCGGCGAACGTGTTGAAGACGTTCTGCGCGACGTATCGACGTTCGGCGCCTTCTGGCGGTTCGATGGGGATGATGAGCATCCTGTCGAGGACGGGCGCGGGGATTCCTTCCGTCGCATTGGCCGTGCAGAGCCAGAAGAGATGGTCGGCGCGAATTTCCAGGCCCAGAAAGGCGTCGGCGAAGGCGCTGGCGTTCTCCGGTTCAAACAGGTTCAGGAAAATGTCGTGCGGCCGCTCCTGATGGCCCATGTGGGGCGCCTTTTCGATTTCGTCGACGAGGATGACGGGCGACGCCGAGAGATCGTCGAGCAGGGTGGTGGCGATCAGGCCGGGGCGGGCGGCCCGCCAGGAGGCGCTGTGGCCGACCAGATCGCCGACGTCGTCGCATAGCGTCATCGAGATCGAGACGAAGGTCTCGCCCAGCGCAGCAGCCAGCCGCCGGGCCGCATAGGTCTTGCCGATTCCGGGAGGTCCGACCAGCAGTAGGGGCGTCACCCGCATCGGCGCGCCGTTCAGGGAGGAGGCCAACGCCTCACGTCGGAAGAGGTCGACGACCGGTCCGAAGCTTGGAATCCGCTGTTTCAACGCATCGAGATCGTCCACCAGGGCAGGGGTTCCGGTGAGCACCTTTCGCTCTGGCCCGAGGAAGCTGGCGGCGACGCGCTCCAGCGCGGCGATCCGCTTCCGATCGTCGGAATCGACGCCGAAGTCGCCGCCAGAATTGCCCCCCGCCACTTCGATCAGCGCTTTTAACTGCGCCGGTTCATACAGCTGGATGGACGCAGGCTCGGGGCGCGGCAAACGCCAATTCGTGCGATCCGCATCGTCGGCATGGGTGTTCTTTGGCATTTTATGGGGTCTCCAAGGAAAAATCCTATGGAAACCAACGGCAACTTATCTTCCTTTGATCATGCCCGAGGCAACAGCCGCTCGTCAGGGCGCTCACATTGAGGCCCAACGCATCCGGAAGCCCGAAAGGGCTTCTCAAGACTCACGGCTTTGTCTCGGGCTTTCTCTTGGGCTTAGGCTTCGCATTCTGCCGCCGGGCGGATTCGTCGGCCAACTCGCGCAATTTGGCGTAATCGATCGGCAATTCGATCGCATCAATCATGCGCTTGAGGTTTTGGACGTAAAGGCCCTTGTTATATCGCTCCGCCTCCGACACGCGCACGCCTTCGTGGCCCATCAACTCGTTGACCCAGGAGTCCTTGAATTCCGTGTTGCCAAGCGTGGTGGCGACGAAGTGTCGTAAAGATTGATGCGTCAGCCGTTTCGCCGTCGCGCGATCAAAAACCTCTCTCAGCATGCGGCCGTAGCGCTTCTCCAAGTCTGCGCCATAGGTTTCGTGGGCGTTGTCGTTCGAGAGTTCCGGGAAAATGAGATCGTCAGGTCCGAATTGCGCGAGGTGGATGTCGAAGCCCAAAATGAACATGGCGTCGTGCAACGGCACCGGCCGCTCAGCATTGGTGTTCTTGAGTTTGAGCGAGGGATCGTTGGCCAGATCAATGCAAAGGATCATGCCCAGCAAGGGGGCTATTTCGTACCGGAAGTGCCGCCTGCGCAGTTGGGCGGCCTCTTCGATCCGCAATCCATGATGAACGCACAGCAGCGGCGTCCAGTACATAGCGTCACGAATGATGACGTTCCCGGGGACGGCGACATGATAGGCCGACCTCCGGCCGGTCCAGTAAGGCGCTTCGGACAGACGTTTGATGTCGTCGAATTTCGCCGCATCCCTTTCGGCGCGGCGGGCCTTCTTCGATTTGTCGATCCAGATGTGATAGCCTTCTGTGATATTTTTCAGCTTTTTGGCAACAAGCACGGCTTTGAAATTGCTAATATGTTTATTGAAGGTTTTCGGATTTATTGTCTTGAGTCGTTCTTCGATAATTAGGCGTTTGTTCGCGTCCTGAATGAACGGAATTGTTTCGCGGGCGTTTTCTATTTTCTTTTTTGTGCTCTCAAGGCTGTCCCCGTCTGCTCGAAAATTCTTATAATCATTTGCAAGCGCCAGGAATTCCTTCTCAAAGCGCTTCATGTCGTCGTCGTCATATTCATCGAGCGGCTTGTCCCCAAGAATCCAGGTGACGACCGAACAGGTGCTCTCGAATTCGCGCCGGCGGTCAGACGGCATCTCTTTTCGGGTGTTGATCTGACGGTCGAGGAATTCGGCGAACGCGTCGGTGAGAACCGGACATTTCGCGTTGGACGCCGTTGCCTTCGATTCCGCGCCAGCGGCGGTTGGCGGTTTGCCGGGGACGCCAGAAATCGATCCGGACGAAGGTCTTGTCGCAACCGAAATCGTTTCGCTGTCTGGCGCCGGATTGAAGATGCGAAGTTTCGACCGCATCAAGAAGCCCAGCGGCCCGGTGAGCTCGTTGGCGTGGCTGTGGGCGACACGGAGATACTCGTCCCCCAGCGCCCGGCCGAGGGCGCGCGTCGCCAGGCGCTCATCCAGGGAGCCCGGCGGAATCGTCGCACCGACGCGCGTCGCGAGGTCGGCGACGGCCTCGGTGTTGATGGCGATGTCATTATTCTCGGCGCGCCGTCGAATCTCGGCGCCGAGGCCCGCGAAACCGTGGATGTCGATAAGGCGGCGCCGACTGGCGTCGCCGACATTTGGCGATAACGAGGCCTTGTCCGCTTCGATGCCATTTCGGCAGTCGGCAAGATAAAGCCCGATCATCTGATCGATTTGGGCTGGGGTCAGCGTCTGATCCTGGCGCACGGCGGCAAAAACCTCTTCACAGCGAATCCACATGGCATGTGCAAAATATTGTGCCATACGCGCTGATAAAGGTCCAAGGCCCTTGACAATTTCCTGTTTTTGGAATCTCGCCCGCAAATCGAACGGCACCGCCCGGCGAAAGAGGACGGCTGCGCCACGTCGACGGAGATGGTACCCAGCGCTCATGATCCGGCGGCCCGTTTGGACCACGACTTTGGACCACGCCTCTGGACCCTAAGAATCCTGCGAGTGCGCAATCGGCAGAAAGCCGCGCCAGATCAGTCGGTTAAGGAAAAATGTGGCTGGGAGACCTGGATTCGAACCAAGATTAACGGAGTCAGAGTCCGCTGTTCTACCGTTGAACTATCTCCCACCGGGCGCGTGGCCAAGCTGGGCTTCACATAACGAAAGGGCCGGTGGAACGCAACCCCCCATTTGCATCACAAACTGGGCGCTTTTGCCGGGTGGACCTGTGTTTTCCACATAAATCCCTTGTCGGCCCGCTTGTCGGCGCTTTATGCTGGCGCGTTGACCAGTAGCGCGCGGAGACGCGGGAGGAATAGTGCCGTCAGCTGACGCGACAGGGGCCAATCATTCCGACGGCCAGTCGGCGACTCTGCCGCGGTTTTCCGCCGGCGGGGGGCCTTCGCTCGCGCGGCGCACGGCGACCTATGCCGCGCTCGATCTCGGCACCAATAATTGCCGTTTGCTGGTGGCGCGGCCGGTCTGCGACCACGAGAATCCCTTTGGCGAAAGTTTTCGCATTGTCGACGCCTTTTCGCGGATCGTCCGCCTGGGGGAGGGGCTAAGCCAGAGCGGACAGCTCTCCGAGGCCGCGATCCGGCGCACTATCGACGCCTTGCTGGTCTGCCGCGACAAGATGGCCTCACGAGGCGTCACGCGCTCCCGCCTGATCGCCACCGAGGCCTGCCGGGCGGCGGCGAACGGCGCCGAATTCATCGAACGGGTGCGGGAAAGCACCGGCCTGGCGCTCGAAATCATCAGCCGCGAGACCGAGGCGCGCCTCGCCGCCGAGGGCTGCGCCTCGCTCGCCGATTCGGCGGCCAAAAGCGTGGTGCTGTTCGATATCGGCGGCGGCTCGTCCGAAATCGTCTGGCTTGGCTCCGGAGCAGGAATTCCTGGCGGCGACAGGGTGCGGCACTGGACCTCGCTTCAGCTTGGCGTGGTGACACTGGCCGAGCGATTCGGCGGCGCAGACGTCACTTTTGCGCAATTCGCCGCCATGACCGAACTGGTCGTTTCCGAATTGCAGCAATTTCTGGCCTCGGCTGCGAAGGAAGAGCGGTGCAACCGCTTCCATCTGCTCGGAACCTCGGGCACGGTCACGACCCTTGCGGGCGTTCATTTGAATTTGCCGCGCTATGACCGACGCCGTGTAGACGGACTCTGGATGTCCCACGCGGAAATAGATGCGGTGATGAATCGCTTGCGCCGCATGTCCTTTGCGGAGCGTTCGCGCAATTCCTGCATCGGCCCGGACCGCGCCGATCTGGTGCTGGCGGGCTGCGCGATTCTCGAAGGAATTCGCCGCTGTTTTCCTTCCGAGCGAATCCGTATCGCCGATCGCGGCTTGCGCGAGGGGATTCTGCTGGAGCTGATGCGGGCGGATCGTTCCTTCGCTTTTTGATCGCGGCGATGGCGCCCGGCGCGGAAGGCTCAAAGCGGCAATAGGCCGCCATCGACCCGTGGGGCGGCTTTTTTCGCCGGCTGCGGTTTTCAGCCTCAGAACGTAATATCCACGACACGCCGCAAAGTTCCATAATATTGATTATGCGAATCGATCACGGTTCGTAATCCCCTCCTTCACCTGATCGCTGTCCGTCGCATCGTCATTGACGCTTCAAGCGCAAAGCTGGCTTTTCGACAAAATACCAGGATAAAGCCGAGATAAATATCGACGCCAGCACCGTCGCGATGACCCATTGCGCGTTTCGACCCATGCCGACAGGATCAAGCAACGCGATCATGATCGGGCCGTGCCAGATATAGATTCCATAGGACAAATCGGGGAGTCGAAATGTCCCTTGCGGCAGGCATATCGCCAGCAAAATGGTCGCGGCCATCAAAAGCGGCAAGCTTGCCAAGCCTAAACCGTCCGCCAAGCCTGCCCTGCAAATGACGACGACGATTGCAGGCCAAACCCATGAAAGCCTCCGCAGCCGATCATGGTAGATATTGACCAGGTTCCCAGCAAAAAACGAAACGAACGTATGGAAAAGCCGGTATTTTGTCGTGGGATCTTCGACATATCTCTCGCCAAGCAGCAATAGGACAATGATAGACGCTGTAAGCAATGGAGATTTATGTAACGAAAACATAAATAACAAGGCTGTAAAAGCATAGAGTCCATCTTCGACGCTCAGGGACCAAAGCGGAAGCGTTACGCCCCGGAACTGGCCCATATATCCGGCGGACAAATATTGCAGCTCGATTCCGAGAGCGGTCTATGCGACCCGAGCTATCTGGCCTGGCTCAATTATTGGGACGCGATGAGTTTCGCCCGCACGGAACTCTACCGCCTATTTCCTTTTCGTCGCAACGATCTGGCGCTGGGTTTCGGCCATGAGGACTGGCACTGGAACGCTTGGACCCTGGCCGAAGGCGTGCCGCACAAGCCAGCGCCCAAAACGATGCACTTCAAGCGGTCCAGAAAAGGCTCCCAGATGGATAAAGTGAATTGTACCGGCGGCGTTCGCTGGCCTCTTTGACGCAGACGCATTGTCTTTCCGACCATTCACGCGGACGGCCCGGCGCCAGCTCCTTCTGTTCACGAAATTGTGATGCTGCTCGACAAACTGCGCACAACCGGCTGTCCAATCGGGCCAACGAGCAAAAACGCCAGCTTTTTGGTCATTCTTGGCGCGATTTGCGGCTGATTAAATCTAGCCAAACCGGGGGAGTTGCTGCTAAAAGGTTATTGCGCGGGCTTTGGGCGAAAATATCCACACACCATCGGCTGGCGTTTCCGGGCGGTCAATTACGGCCGTGGCGGGAGCAAGGTGTCGTACGGCGTAACTCTGAGCTGTACGTCACGATTGAAATGAGGCGGAGATCTAAAGGCGGTCATGAGCAAAGGTAAAGATTTTCGGGGACCCAGGAAGCGCGGTTTTGATGATGATGGGCCCTCGCCTTATGACAATCCGCGCCAGGTTCGCCCCACTCGCCCCGCATTTGACCGTCCGCCCATGGGCGGTGGCTTTGGCGATTTCGGCGCAGCGCCGCAGGCCAGTTTTGGCGCCGCCAATGCGATCGACGCCGTTGTGAAATGGTTCAAGGGCGACAAGGGCTTCGGCTTCGTCGAGCTGTCCAATGGCAGCGGCGACGCCTTCCTGCACATCGGCGCCCTGCAGTCGGCCGGCTATGAGACCGTTCCGCCCGGCGCCAAGCTGAAAGTCGTTGTCGCCAATGGCGTCAAGGGCCAGCAGGTCACCCGCGTGCTCGAAGTCGACACTGCTGGCGCCGCCGAACGCGCGCCGCAGCGCACCTTCGATCCGGCCCGTCCGCCGGCGGCGCGCCGTGCGCCCGACCTTTCCAACGCCGTGGAAATCCAGGGCGCCGTGAAGTGGTTCGATGGCGCCAAGGGCTTCGGTTTCGTTCAGGCGAATGATGGCGGCAAGGACGTTTTCGTCCATATCTCCATCCTCGGCCAGGCCGGAATTTCGCAGCTGCCCGAAGGCCAACCGGTGACCATGAAGGTCGTCGACACGCAGAAGGGCCGTGAAGCGGTCGCCATCTCGCTCGCCTGAGCTTTGGCAGATTGAACGCAATTCAGAGCAGGGCGCCGGCGCCCTGCTCTTTTCATTTGGGATATCCGATGCAGCCTTCGCGCGAAATTTCCCGCCTCCTCGAAATCATGGCCGCCCTCCGCACCCCGGACACGGGCTGCGCCTGGGATCTGGCGCAAGACTTCAAGAGCATCGCGCCCTATGCTGTCGAAGAAGCCTGCGAAGTTGTCGATGCGATCGAGCGCGAAGATTTCGTCGATCTGCGCGATGAATTGGGCGACCTTCTACTCCAAGTTGTTTTTCAGGCCCGCATGGCGCAGGAGCGCGACCTGTTCGATTTCGGCGGCGTGGTCGAGGCCATCACACAGAAACTGATCCGCCGTCACCCGCACGTCTTCGGCGAACCCGAGCAACGCACGCCGGAAGCGGTGGAAGGGGCCTGGGCCGAAATCAAGGCGCAGGAGAAGGCTGAAAAGGCCGCGGCGCGCCGGATCGCGGGCCTGCCGGATCAGGCGCGGCAAGGCTTTCTCGCCGATGTGCCCGGTGCCCTCCCCGCACTGACCCGAGCGATCAAATTGCAGGACAAAGCCTCCAAGGTCGGCTTCGATTGGAACGACGCCCGCCTGGTTCTGGCGAAAATCCGTGAGGAATGCGACGAAGTCGAGGAGGCGTTGGACCGTGGCGACAAGGCCCATGTCGCCAGCGAAATCGGCGACGTCTTGTTCGCGGTCGCTAATCTTGCGCGCCACGTCAAAACAGACCCGGAAAGCGCGCTGCGCGGCTGCAACGCCAAATTCGAACGCCGCTTTCATCATATTGAGCGGGAACTCGAACGCCGGGGCAAAAAACTCGGCGAGGCCACGCTGATGGAGATGGACACGCTGTGGGATGAGGCCAAGAAGCTCGAAGCGATTCTCGAAACCTCTTCTTGACGCGAAAGCTCAGGCAGGCTTGCGCAACACAGCCCGCCAGTGGCGGCTGGGCGTCGGCACCGGCGGAACGTCTTCCAGACTTTCCAGCACGAGGCCGCAGGCGGCAAACGCCTCGATATCCGAACGGGCGAGCGGCCATGGCGGCCCCTCGCTCCCCTGCCCTTCGTCGCGCGCACGGGAGATCACCAGCAGGCGTCCGCCCGGCTTGATCAAATCAGTCAGAGCCTGACGCGCGGCAGGCAGAATTTCCGCTGGAAGCGCCTGCAAAGTATAGGTCTCGTGCACGAGATCGAAAGCGCCGCGCCATTCGGGCGGCGGCGCGAACAGATCGGCGGCCTGGAATTCGATATTGCTGCCGGGAAAGCGTTCCTGCGCCCATTCCGCCGCACGCGGCACGAGGTCGAAGGCCGTGACTTTCGCGCCGCCCTCCGCCAGAGCCGCGGCGTTGTCGCCCAACCCGCAACCCACATCCAACGCCGTCAGCCCCCGAAGATCCGGGCCTTTGGCCAGCCAATTCGTCAGCAGCGGATGGGCGACCATATTGCCCCAGGGCACATTGGCCGGGTCGTCCCCGGAAAGCGCGTAAACGGCTTCGAACCATTCACGCCTTTTCGGGTCCTTCAGCGCCCCACCCTGCTGCTTGGCCGGGTCAATGGCGTCGAGCCTCTGCCGCGCCGCCGCGCGCTTAGCGGCCTGTTCAGGATCAAGCGGATCGAAAGTCCGCGACTGCCCCGCCATAACGCGTTCCTATTCCTCGCCAGGACCGGCTTCGTCGCCCTCGGCCTCGCCGTCGCCATTCTCATCTTCGCTGATCCGCTCGACCGAGACGACCTTCTCGCTCTCCGCGGTGTTGAAAACGATAACGCCCTGCGTGCCGCGCCCGACAACGCGGATGCCTGCGACCGGGCAACGAATGAGCTGGCCGCCGTCGGTGACCAGCATGATCTGGTCGCCCGTCTCGACAGGCATGGAGGCGACGAGATCGCCGTTGCGGGCGTTCACCGCCATCGCGACAATGCCTTTGCCGCCGCGACCCGTGACGCGATATTCGAAGGACGACGTGCGCTTGCCATAACCATTGGCCGAAATGGTCAGGATGATCTGCTCGGCCAGCTCCATGAGCGCATAGGTTTCAGCATCGAGCTGCGCCGCAACCTCGCCGCCATCCTCAGTCTCCTCGACCGCCTCCGGCTCGGCGGCCTCTTCCGCCGACGCCCGGCGCATTTTCAGGAAAGCGATGCGTTCGGCGGGAGTGGCGTCGCTATGGGTCAGGATCGACAGCGCGATGACCTGATCGCCCTCGCCGAGATTGATGCCGCGCACGCCCATGGAATCGCGGCCCTTGAACACACGCACATCCGTCACCGGGAAGCGGATGCATTGGCCCTTGGCCGTTGTGAGCAGAACGTCCTGGCTCTCCTGGCAAATCTGGACATCGACAATACCTTCGCCGGGATCGAGCTTCATGGCGATCTTGCCGGCGCGATTGACCTGGGTGAAATCCGACAGCTTGTTGCGCCGCACGGTGCCGCGCGTCGTCGAGAACATCACGTCCAGGCCTTCCCAGAGCGCTTCGTCCTCTGGCAGGGCCATGATTGACGTAATCCGCTCGCCCTGCTCCAGCGGCAACATATTGACCAGAGCCTTGCCGCGCGCCTGCGGCGCCGCCAGCGGCAGCCGCCAGACCTTTTCCTTGTAAACCTGTCCGAGCGAGGAGAAGAACAGCACCGGCGCGTGGGTCGAGGCGACGAACAGCCGCTGGACGAAATCCTCCTCGCGGGTCTGCATGCCGGAGCGGCCCTTGCCGCCGCGCCGCTGGGCGCGATAGGTCGAGAGCGGAACGCGCTTGATATAGCCGGCGTGCGAGACGGTCACCACCATCTCCTCACGCTGGATGAGGTCCTCATCCATCATGTCGCCATCGACATCGAGGATCTGCGTGCGGCGCGGCACGGCGTGAGCCGCTTTCACCGCCAGCATTTCATCCTTCACGATGCCGAACAATCTTTCGCGCGAGCGCAGAATCTCGAGATAGTCTGCGATTTCCACCGCCAGCTTGTTCAGGTTTTCAGCGATTTCGTCGCGACCGAGGGCCGTAAGGCGTTGCAGGCGCAGTTCGAGAATAGCGCGCGCCTGCGCTTCGGAGAGCCGGCAATTGCCGTCCTCGTCGATGGAATGGCGGGGGTCGGCGATCAACGCGACCAAGGGCGCCATGTCATGGGCCGGCCAGACGCGGCCCATCAGGGCCTCGCGCGCCGCCGCGGCGTCGGCGGACGTGCGGATGAGGCGGATCACTTCGTCGATATTGGCGACGGCGATCGCCAGGCCGACCTGGATATGCGCGCCGTCGCGCGCCTTGTTCAGCAGGAATTTGGTGCGCCGGCTGACAACTTCCTCGCGGAAATCGATGAACGCCTTCAGGCAGTCCATCAGGGTCAGGCTTTCCGGGCGGCCGCCGTTCAGGGCGATCATATTGGCGCCGAAGGAGCTTTGCAGCGCGGTAAAACGGTAAAGCTGGTTCAGCACCACATCGGCCACGGCGTCGCGCTTGATCTCGATGACGATGCGCATGCCTTCGCGGTCGGATTCGTCGCGCAGGTCGGAAATACCCTCAAGCCGTTTGTCGCGCACCAGTTCGGCGATCTTCTCGATCAGCGTCGCCTTGTTCACCTGATAGGGAATTTCGGTGAAGACAATCGCCTCGCGGTCCTTGCGCAAAGTCTCGATGGTCGCGACGCCACGAATGAGGATCGAGCCCCGGCTGGTCTCATAGGCCTGCCGGATGCCGGCGCGGCCCATAATGCTGCCGCCGGTGGGGAAATCCGGCCCCGGCACGATCTCCATCAGTTCCGGCAAAGTCATGTCGGGCCGGTCGATCAGGGCGACGCAAGCGTCGATGACCTCGCCGAGATTATGCGGCGGAATATTGGTGGCCATGCCGACCGCAATGCCGCCGGCGCCATTGACCAGAAGATTGGGGAAACGCGCGGGAAGGACGGTCGGCTCGCGCTCCTTGCCATCGTAATTGGGCTGGAAATCGACCGTATCGGAATCGATGTCCTCGATCAGCGCCAGGGCCGACCGCGCCAGACGCGATTCCGTGTAGCGCATCGCCGCCGCGCGGTCGCCGTCCACCGAGCCGAAATTGCCCTGCCCGTCGATCAGCGGCAGGCTCATCGAGAAGGGCTGGGCCATGCGGACCAGCGCGTCATAGATCGCCTGATCGCCGTGCGGGTGATATTTACCCATCACCTCGCCGACGATGCGCGCCGATTTCACATAGGGGCGATCGGGCAGAAAATTATTTTCCTGCGCCGAATGCAGGATGCGGCGATGCACCGGCTTGAGGCCGTCGCGGACGTCGGGCAGCGCGCGGCTCACGATCACGCTCATCGCATAAGCGAGATAGGAGCTTTTCATCTCGTCGGTGATGGAGACCGGACGAATGTCCGAGGCAGGCGGGACCGGCGTGTCGTCGTTTTGATCGGCCAAAATGCGCTCGCGTGTTGATGAAAAAAGAGCCAGCTCTTTCTAGGCGATTCTTACCGTGAACGCCAGTTTCGCGGGCTGCGGCGAGCGCAGAGTTTATTTCGTTAAAACAACAAGTTGTGCCGTGTTATGCTGATGCGGCGATGAACGGCGAAATAAAATCGTCATGCGGGGCCGCCGAACGCGACGGCGGCCTGGCGCGCAGTTTCGCAACCGTGGTCTATGCAGGCGCGGCGAAGCCACTCAGAACGGAATATCGTCGTCGATGGAATCCGACGCGCGACCGCCCATGCCGCCGCTTTTGCCGCCTCCCCCGGACGCGGGAGCGCGCTCCATCGGCGATTGGCGGCCAAAGCCGCCGGAGGATGCGCCGCCATAGGCGGATTCGTCGCCGCCGCGGCTCCGGCTGTCGAGAAGGGTCAGCTCGCCGCGAAACCGCTGCAACACGACTTCCGTGGTCTTGCGCTGGTTGCCTTCCTTGTCGGTGAATTCGCGGGTCTGCAACTGGCCCTCGAGATAAACCTTCGCGCCCTTCTTGCAATATTGTTCAGCGATCTTGCCGAGATTTTCGTTGAAAATCACGACATTATGCCATTCGGTGCGATCCTTGCGCTCGCCGGTGGCCTTGTCGCGCCAGGATTCAGTTGTCGCCAGCGAGAAGGTCACGACAGGGTCGCCCGATCCCATCCGCCGCACTTCCGGATCGCGGCCCAGATTGCCGACCAAAATCACCTTGTTGACGCTGCCCGACATCTGTCTCGCTCCCGTATTGGCCGGGCATGTTATACGCCCGGACACTTTCATGCGCCCGCCAAAATCTCTTTTCCACAGCGCCCTTATGTTCCGTTTATGTTCTAGCGCGCTGGCGCGAATCATGCAACCCTACCCCGGTGAATTTTGACGAAAAGGCGTTACATAGGGCGTGAAGCGTCGGCGTCGGAGCGGCGCGCCTGTGGAAAGCAATGATGGATTCAAGCCCCGCGAAGCCCAAAAAGCCCCGGAAAGCCGCCTCGGCGGCGAAGGCGTCGATTCAGGCGGAAGCCACGCCTCCCAAGGCAGCCACGGCTTCCAAGACAGCCACGCCTTCGAAGACAGCCACGCCTTCGAAGACAGCCGCGCCCTCCAGAGTTGCGGCGCTATCGAGATCCGCCATAGAGGAAGGCGCCTACCGCATCGGCGAGGGCCGCGTCATCGCGTTGCGCGGCGCGCGCGAGCACAATCTCAAGAATGTCGATCTGACGATCCCGCGCGACAAGCTGGTAGTTTTCACCGGCCTCTCCGGCTCTGGCAAATCGTCGCTGGCCTTCGACACGATCTATGCCGAGGGCCAGAGGCGCTATGTCGAAAGCCTTTCGGCCTACGCCCGGCAATTTCTGGAAATGATGCAGAAGCCGGATGTGGACCATATTGAGGGTCTCTCACCCGCCATTTCCATCGAGCAGAAAACCACCTCGAAAAATCCGCGCTCGACCGTCGGCACGGTCACGGAAATTCACGACTACATGCGCCTGCTATGGGCGCGCGTCGGCATCCCCTATTCGCCCGCCACTGGATTGCCCATTGAAAGTCAGACCGTGAGCCAGATGGTGGACCGCGTGCTTGCCTTGCCGGAACGCGTGCGGCTTTATCTGCTGGCGCCGGTCGCGCGCGGCCGCAAGGGCGAATATCGCAAGGAAATCGCCGATTACATGAAGCGCGGTTTCCAGCGCCTCAAGATCGACGGCCAGTTTTATGACATCGCCGACGCGCCCACGCTCGACAAGAAGTTCAAGCATGACATTGACGTGGTGGTGGACCGCATCGTTGTGCGGCCCGACATCTCCGCGCGCCTCGCCGAAAGCTTCGAGACCGCGCTTGATCTCGCCGACGGTATCGCTGTGGTGGACTTCGCGGAGACCTCCGAAGGAAAGGAGCCGGAACGCATTATCTTTTCGTCGAAATTCTGCTGCCCCGTGTCCGGCTTTTCGATCCCGGAGATCGAGCCTCGCCTGTTCTCCTTCAATAATCCCTTCGGCGCCTGCCCGAAATGCGGCGGCATCGGCTCGCAGCAGAAGGTCGATCCGGACCTGATCGTCCCCAATCCGGAGACGACCCTGCGCAAAGGGGCGATCGCGCCCTGGGCCAAATCGCCCTCGCCCTATTACGCCCAGACGCTCGAAGCCCTCGGCAAGGCGTTCAAGTTCCGCCTGTCGGACCGTTGGTCGGACCTTTCGCAAGTGGCGAAAGACATTATTCTTTACGGCTCCGGTGATCAGCAGCTCATATTCGCCTATGCCGACGGCGTCCGCTCCTATGAGGTGAAAAAGCCGTTCGAGGGCGTCATCCGCAATCTGGAGCGGCGCTATATCGAGACGGAGAGCGAGTGGTCGCGCGAAGAAATCTCGCGCTTCATGGCGGCCAGCCCCTGCCCCGCCTGCAACGCCTATCGCCTCAAGCCGGAGGCCCTCGCGGTCAAGATCGACCACAAGCATATTGGCGAAATTTCCGAGCTGGCGGTGCGCGACGCGGCGGATTGGTTCACGGCCCTGCCCCGCAAGCTCGACGCAAAGCGGCTGGAAATCGCCTCCCGCATCCTGCGTGAGATCGACGAGCGGCTGAAGTTTCTCATCGACGTCGGTCTGGATTATCTGACGCTTTCGCGCGGCTCCGGCACGCTTTCAGGCGGCGAAAGCCAGCGCATCCGCCTCGCATCGCAGATTGGCTCCGGTCTTACCGGCGTGCTTTACGTTCTCGACGAGCCATCCATCGGCCTGCACCAGCGCGACAACGCCCGATTGCTGGAAACCTTGCGTAGGCTGCGCGACCTCGGCAATTCGGTCATCGTCGTGGAGCATGACGAGGACGCCATCCTCACCGCAGATTATGTCGTCGATGTCGGCCCCGGCGCCGGCGTCCATGGCGGCGAGATCGTGGCGCAGGGAACCCCGGCTGACATTCTCGCCGACAAGAATTCCCTCACCGGCGCCTATCTCACCGGCCGGATGCAGGTGGCGACGCCGAAAAAGCGTCGCAAGCCCGAGGCAGGCCGAAAATTGCGCCTGGTCGGAGCGCGCGGCAATAATCTGCAGAATGTCACGGCGGAAATTCCGCTCGGTCTGTTCACCTGTATCACGGGCGTTTCCGGCGGCGGTAAATCGACCCTAATCGTCGATACGCTTTACAAAGCGGTGGCGCGGCGGCTCAACGGCGCGCTCGAACATGCCGCCCCGTTCGATACTCTTGACGGGCTGGAGCTGATCGACAAGGTCATCGACATCGACCAGTCGCCGATCGGTCGCACGCCGCGTTCCAATCCCGCCACCTATATCGGCGCCTTCACGCCGATCCGCGACTGGTTCGCCGGCCTGCCTGAGGCCAAAGCGCGCGGCTATGGCCCGGGACGCTTCTCCTTCAACGTCAAGGGAGGCCGCTGCGAGGCCTGCCAGGGCGACGGCGTCATCAAGATCGAAATGCACTTCCTGCCCGACGTTTACGTCACTTGCGACGTCTGCAAGGGCAAGCGTTACGACCGCGAGACGCTTGAAGTGCGCTATCGCGACCGGAGCATCGCCGACGTGCTCGACATGACGGTGGAAGAGGCCGCCGATTTGTTCAAGGCCGTGCCTTCGATCCGCGACAAGATGCAGACCCTTGCGCGCGTCGGCCTCGGCTATGTCAAGGTCGGGCAACAGGCCACAACGCTTTCGGGCGGTGAAGCCCAGCGCGTAAAACTTTCCAAGGAATTATCGCGCCGCTCGACCGGGCGGACGCTTTATATTCTCGACGAGCCGACTACCGGGCTTCATTTCCATGACGTCAAGAAGCTGCTTGAGGTGCTGCATGAACTGGTGGACCAGGGCAACAGCGTCGTGGTGATCGAGCATAATCTCGAAGTGGTCAAAACAGCGGATTGGGTCATCGACATGGGGCCGGAGGGCGGCGACGGCGGCGGGCGCATCGTGGCGCAAGGCCCGCCGGAGGCCATCTTGCGCGAGCCCGCCTCGCATACCGGGAAATATCTCAAGGACGTGCTGGAGCGACGCCCCAGCGGCGCCCAGGCCGCCGAGTGAAAACTAAGCAGAGTGAGAACTTACATGGCGCGACGTCGCTCGTCCCCAGCCCAGGTCATAAGCGAAAGGTTGGGGCGGCAATTTTGCGCTTATGCGCCATGCGTTATGGGCGAAGGAAAAATGAACAGCCGATGAGCGAAGCTATGCAAAAACGAAATGCTGCTTTGCAAAATAATTGGTTCACTTATGCCGCATCTGCGCAGAGACTGGCCTTCTAGACGGACGGCAAATGTCCCCTCCGCTTCGTCTGGACAGACTTCTGAACGGGCGCGGACTACCCCCTGTTCAAAATGGCGCCCGCCGGTTCCTCCCCCCGGCGGGCGCTTTTTTCTTTTGCAATCCTGGAATTCTTCTGAATCCATCCGTCACTGGACGGCGATCAGAACCGCGCCGACGAGGCGTCGCTCGCCCAGCAGAATATTATAGGTCTGGCATGCCGCGCTGGTGCTCATCGGGTCGCAAGCTATGCCGAAATCGCGCAGCTTCTGCCGCAAGGCGGGCGGGACCAGTTGCAGCGATGCGCCACAGCCGAACAGCATCAATTCGACCGAGCCGCGCGGCAGCGCAAACAAGGGCGCCAGCGACGCCTCGTCGATTTCTGAAAAGCTCGTTGCGGCCAAGGCGCGGATTCCATCCGGCAGCGCAAGCAGCGAGCCGCGATGCGACATCCCGCCGAACTGAAATCCCCCGGCCCCGATGCTGTCGATCGGAAAGCGGCCCGGCAGGAAGCCGTCATATTTGCGCCCTATCGCCAAATCAGGCGCTCGACAGCGGCCGGGCGCCGGTCTTGGCGCCGACTCCGGCGACTTCTTCGCTCGCCGAACGCGATTCATTGCGCAGGCCCAGATAGATCAGGGTCGGCGAGCAGATGAAGATCGAGGAATAGGTGGCGACGAAAATGCCCCACATCATCGCCAGCGAGAAAGAGCGGATCACCTGTCCGCCGAAGACAACCAGCGACAGCAGCGCCAGGAACACGGTCGTCGCCGTCATCAAGGTGCGCGGCAGCACGGCGTTGATCGAGAGATCGATCAGCTGGTCCGTTGGCATCTTCTTGTATTTCC
Organism: Rhodoblastus sp.; assembly: GCF_019449565.1. Classification (GTDB taxonomy): domain Bacteria; phylum Pseudomonadota; class Alphaproteobacteria; order Rhizobiales; family Beijerinckiaceae; genus Rhodoblastus. Next base: position 33,262 of record NZ_JAGRPM010000080.1, read on the forward strand.
GCATGTTCTCGCGGATGCGGTCGAGCACGACGACGGTTTCGTTCAGCGAATAGCCGACGATGGTCAGGATGGCGGCAATGGAGGTGGTGTTGAACTCGAGCTGCGTGATGGAGAAGAAGCCGACCGTCAGCAGCAGATCATGCATGGTCGCGATGATGGCCGCGATGGCGAACTGCCATTCGAAGCGGAACCAGAGATAGGCCAGCACCGCGAAGATCGACAGCACCACGCCGAGCGTGCCCTGCTGCACCAGTTCGCCCGACACGCGCGGGCCGACGACCTCGATGCGGCGGAATTCATAGGAATCGCCGAGCGCAGTCTTGACCTTCTCGACCGCGACCTGCTGCGCCGCGTCGCCGCCCGGCTGCATGCCGAAGCGGATCGAGGCGTCGGCCGGGGTGCCGAACCCCTGCACTTCGAGATCGCCGAGGCCAAGATGGTCCGACAGGTCGCGGATATAGGACAGATCCGCCGTTCCAGACCGAGCCTGCACCTCCAGCAAGGTGCCGCCGGAAAAGTCGATGCCGAAATTCATGCCCACGACGAGGAATAGCACGACCGAAATGATCGAGAGCACCGCCGAAAAGGGATAGGACACGCGCCGGAAGCGCATGAACGGGAATTTGGTGTTTTCAGGCGCGAGGCGCAGAAGCTTCATTGAAAGTCCCGCTTAAATCGGCAGCTTGGTCGGGCGCGCATAACGATACCACAGGGCGATCATCATTCGCGTCATGGTCACGGCGGTGACGATGGTGGTGAGAATGCCGAGCGCGAGCGAGACCGCGAAGCCGCGAACCGGGCCGGAGCCCAGGAAATAGAGGATCGCCGCGACCACGAACATGGTGACGTTGGAATCCACGATGGTGGCGAAGGCGCGGTTGAAGCCGGCGTCAAGCGCCGAAATCAGCGAGCGGCCCGCATGGGATTCCTCACGGATGCGCTCATAGATCAGCACGTTGGAATCGACCGCCATGCCGATGGTCAGCACGATGCCGGCGATGCCCGGCAGGGTCAGCGTCGCGCGCAAAAGCACGAGGGCTGCAAAGATCATGGAGATATGGATCAGCAGCGCGACATTGGCGAAGATGCCAAATACGCCATAGGTGACCAGCATATAGGCGACCACCAGTCCCGCCGCCCAATAGGCGGCGCGCTTGCCGGCGTCGATGGAATCCTGACCAAGGCCCGGGCCGACGCTGCGCTCCTCGACGATATTCAACTTGGCGGGCAGCGCGCCCGCGCGCAGCAGAATGGCGAGATTATTGGCCTGCTCCACACTGAAACGACCGGAAATCTGGCCGGAGCCGCCGGTGATCGGCCCCAGGATGCGCGGCGCGGAAATGACCTTGTTGTCCAGCACGATCGCGAAGGGACGGCCGACATTGGCCGAGGTGACCTGGCCGAATTTCTGGCCGCCGCGAATATTGAAGCGGAAATTGACCACGGGCTCGCCCGTGCGCGAATCAAAGCCAGGCTGGGCGTCGGTGAGATCTTCGCCCTGCACCATCACCTGCTTTTCGACCGCCAATTTGCCGGGCTGATCGGCCTGATCCAGCATGTCCACGTCGCCGGGATTGGCGCCCGGCTCGCCGACGAGACGGAATTCCAGCTTGGCGGTGGTGCCGACAATGTCTTTCAGGCGGTTGGTGTCCTGCAGGCCGGGCACCTCGACGAGGATGCGGTCGGAACCCTGGCGCTGGATGTTCGGCTCGGTCGTGCCGAGGCCGTTGACGCGGCGGTTGAGGACTTCAATCGTCTGCTCGACCGCGCGCTTGACCTTGGAATCAATCGCCCCATCGGTGAGCGTGAGCTTGAGCAACCCGTCTCCCGCGTCGGAAATATCGAGGCCCGAACCGCCGGGACCCGCCGCGACCTGCACCAGACCGTAAAGCTTGGGCATGATTCGCGCGCGATCCGCCGCGTCGGGAATGCGGACCTGAACGCCGCGCGGATTGACGCCGATGCCGCCCGCGATGGCGATCTTTTCGTCGCGCAGCAGGCGGCGCAGGTCGTCACGCAAATTGCCGGTCATGGATCGGATGACGTCGCCGCGATCCACCTCATAGAGGAGATGCGCGCCGCCTTGAAGGTCGAGGCCGAGCACGATGGAGTTCGGCGGTAGCCAGGACGGCAGAACGGCCGCGAGCCGCGCGCGATTATCCGGCCCGATCATGCTGGGAAGGCAGATCAGTATGGCGATGAGGGTCGCGGCGACCGTGAGGGCGACCTTCCAGGGGGCAAAGCGCATCATTGCGGGCGGCTAGTCCGTTCTTTTTCTTCCGCCCTCAGGCGTTGTCCTTCACCGGCTCGCCCTTGGCGCGCACGTCGGCTATGGCCACGCGACTCTGGCGCACGCGGACGTTCGGAGCGATTTCTATCTCGATTTCGCTATCGTCGATGGTCTTGGTGACCTTGCCGATCAACCCGCCATTGGTGACGACGGTGTCGCCGCGGCGGATGTTCGTGATCATGTCCTGCTGCGCCTTGGCGCGCTGCTGCTGGGGCCGCAGGATCAGGAAATACATGATGATCAGAATGATGCCGAACGGCGCCAGCTGCATCAGGATGTCGGCTCCGCCAGACGCGCCCGCCGCCGTCTGCGCGAAAGCCGGGGTGATGAAGTTCATGTCACGTTTCCGCTTTTGGGCGCGCTGCGGCGCCGGGTGCCTGCGGCGCTTCGGGCGCCAGGATGAAAATCGCGCCGGACTATAGCGGCTGCAAAGCTGAAAGCAATCGCCAGCGGCGGGGAAAGCCTTGAGTCTTTCGCGGAGCGGCCCTAAACCGGCCCTTTCCGACCGGACGGACGCCGATGACCCTAGCAGAGACCCCGAACGTGCAAACCCTGCTCGCGCGCATCGCCGAGGCGCTGGAGCGGCTGAGTCCGCCGCCGCCGCCGCGGCCCGATTTTTCGGCGGCTGACGCCTTCGTCTGGCGCGCCGAAACGCAGACACTCGATCCGATCAGGAAAGTCAGCCGCGTCGAGCTCGCGCTGCTGCGGGGCGTCGATTATCTGCGCGACCAGCTGCTCGGCAATACCCAGCGCTTTGCGCGCGGCTTGCCTGCAAATAACGTGTTGCTATGGGGCGCGCGCGGCATGGGCAAATCCTCGCTGGTCAAGGCCGCCCATGCCGACATCAACGCCCGGCTCGCCGCCACGCCGGATTTTCCGGGTCTCAAGCTGATCGAAATCCACCGCGAGGACATCGAATCCCTGCCCGCGCTGATGGCCCAGCTGCGCGACGCTGCGCCCCGTTTCATCGTTTTCTGCGACGATCTCTCCTTCGACGGCGGCGACGCCTCCTATAAATCGCTCAAGGCGGCGCTGGAGGGTGGCGTCGAGGGCCGTCCGGCCAATGTCCTGTTCTATGCGACCTCGAACCGCCGCCACCTGCTGCCCCGCGACATGATGGACAACGAACGCTCGTCCGCGATCAATCCGGGCGAGGCGGTCGAGGAAAAGGTCTCGCTGTCGGATCGTTTCGGACTCTGGCTCGGCTTCCATAAATGCAGCCAGGACGACTACCTCGCCATGGTCTTCGCTTACATCGCGCATTATGGGCTGGAGGCGCCTGAAGAGCAGATCCGCGCCGAGGCGCTGGAATGGGCGATCACCCGCGCTTCGCGCTCCGGCCGCGCGGCCTATCAATATATTCAGGACCTGGCGGGGCGGCTCGGCCAGAAGATCGACTAGACCTTGCCGCAGCTCGCGCCATCAAGCCGCGTCCACAGGCTTGTCGCACCTCGACATGTCCGGTTTTGCTAACGAAGCTGGAACATTTATATTGCGGAACCAAGCGCGAACGTCTATGTTCCGTTCATGATTTGTCTGAGTTGAGTCCAGTATTCAGCGGATCAAATGACGGCAGCCCGCGAGGCGAGACAAGGCGCGACCATGTTGACGAAAAAACAAAGCGAACTGCTGCGCTACATCCACGAGCGCCTCAAGGAGACGGGTGTGCCGCCGTCTTTCGACGAGATGAAGGACGCGCTCGATCTGCGCTCCAAATCGGGCATCCACCGGTTGATCATGGCGCTCGAGGAGCGCGGCTTCATCCGCCGATTGCCCAACCGAGCGCGGGCGCTCGAAGTCCTGCGCCTGCCCGAATCGTCCACGCCCGCGACGCCGCGCAGCACTCGCTTCGCTCCCAGCGTGATCGAGGGCAATCTCGGCAAGTCGCGCCCGGTCGCGCTCGGCGATTCCTTTGATTCGAACGAGACGGTCACTATTCCGGTCATGGGCCGCATCGCGGCCGGCACGCCGATTTCCGCCCTGCAGACGCGCTCGCATTCGATCGCGCTTCCGCCGGACATGATCTCGGGCGGCGAGCATTATGCGCTCGAAGTGCGCGGCGATTCGATGATCGAAGCCGGCATCCTCGATGGCGACACGGTCGTCATCAAGAAGCAGGACACCGCCGAATCGGGCGATATCGTCGTCGCGTTGATCGACGATGAGGAAGCCACGCTGAAGCGTTTGCGCAAGCGCGGGGCCTCGATTGCGCTGGAAGCGGCCAATCCTGCCTATGAAACCCGGATTTTCGGGCCGGACCGCGTCAATATCCAAGGCAAGCTGGTCAGCCTTTTGCGCAAATATTGATCTGCCCTCCCCCGCGTGCGCCGCTTTACTCCACGGGCGCTTCCGGCGGCTCCTTCCAGCCTGCGGGCGACTCCGACGAGACGGAGGTTTGGGGCATCGGGGCAAGGGGCGTGGCGCGACCGCGCGGCGCGCGCGACCAGGGGCGGTCTTCTCCCGGAGCGCGGGCCGTGCGCCATGCCGCGCCCTCCGGCCCGAAGGCCAACGTAACCGAGCCGGTTTCCGCCAGCTTGCGCCGGTCGAGCAGGATTTTTGGCGCGCAGGAGTGCGGCGCATAGAGCGGCGAAATCACGATCTGGGCCCGCGTGCAATCCTCATGAAAGGCGGATGGGTCGAGCACCAGAGCCGCCTGGTCGCCATTGCGCAACACGCCGACGCAGCCGAGCGAATCGCAGCGCCCCGATCTTTCCGTCTCGGCGGACGAGCGCAAGTCGGCGTCGGCTCGCAACCATTGCTCGGCGGCAAAATTATCGCTTCGCTTTCCGAGCAAGGTCAGGAACCCATCGGCGTCGCGCAGAGCTGCCAGCTCGCCCGTCGGCGCCACTGCGAGATCGAAACGCCCGCCATTGGCCGCGCCGAGCAGGCCGAGGGCCACTAAGGGCAGAGCCGTCAGCTTCAGGAGGCGCGTGCGCCACAGCACCGACGACAGAACGGCCAGAGTCAGGCAGGCGATCGACCAGGGCGCAAAAGCCGGCAGCGCGACTGTTGCGCCCGGCGCCTCGCCGATCCAGCGGGCGAAGGTCATGATCATGGCGATGCCCGCCCCGAGATAGGACCAGACCCAGCCGTCGATTCCGAAAGCGAAGAGCAGCGAGCCGAGCAGCGCGGCGGGCACCGCGAACAGCTCGATCATCGCCAGCGTCAGCGGATTACCGATCAGGACATAGGGACTCAGTTCATGGAAATCATAAGCCATGAAGGAGGCCGTCGCCGACGTGGCGCAGAAGGTCGCCACCAAGGCGCCGGGCAGCCCATGGCGGCTCATTTCGGCGATATTGTCGGCCAGCCCGCGCTTTGCCTTCTCCGCTTCGGTTCCATCCAGCCTTGCAGGGGCGGTCGGACGTCGCGCGGCTGCGCGCGATTCGTAAACGGCGACGAGCGCCGCGACGGCGGCGAAGGAGAGTTGAAAGCTCGCGCCGAGCAAAGCCTCGGGTTCCAGCGCGATCACCGCCAGCGCCGCGAAGGCGAGATTGCGCATGGTTAGCGCCGGACGATCGACCAGCACAGCGCCGAGCAGGATCAATGTCATGAACAAGGCTCGCTCGGATCCGACGCGCGAGCCCGTGAACAGGCCATAGGCCAGCGCGCCAATCATCGCGAGCGCGGCCGCCCATTTCTTGATGGGATAATTGAGCGCCAGAGCGGGAAAGAGCGCGAGCAGCCCCCGAAATCCAACGAAGAAAATGCCGGCGACCAGGGTCATTTGCACGCCGGATATGGTGATGATGTGAAAAATGCCAGCCTTGCGGATTGTTTCGCGCGCGGTTTCGGAGAGCATGTCCCGCTTGCCCGTCACCATGGCCGCGCCAATCGCGCCATTATCGCCGCCAATCGCATTGTAAACCCGCAAGGCCAGGGCATTGCGCGCCCGGTCCAGGCCGGCGAAAAAACGTAGCCGCCAGTCCGGCGTTTCGGGCGCGGGCACGGCCTCGGCCCGACCGAGCACATTGCCGACCGCGCCGATGCGCTGGAAAAAAGCATCGCGCGCGAAATCATAGCCGCCCGGCAGAGCGGCATGGGCCGGCGGCAACAGCCGCGCCTTGACGGTGAGGAAATCGCCGGCGGCGAAGGCCGGAACGCCGCGCGAGGTCAGCCGCACGCGAAAAGGCGTTTTTTCGGGAGCCAGTCCTTCGGCCTCGGTCACGCGCAACAGGAATCGCGCGCCCTGGACGCGATGATCCACCTCCTCGACGAAGCCTGCGATTTCGCCGACAAATGTGCGCTCCAGCACCGGCGCCTCGACCCGCGCGGCGCGCCAGCCGCCCGAAAATTCTCCCGCCGCCATCGCCGCAAGCCCGATGAACAATGTGGACAGGACGCGGCGATCCCGCGCGGCAAAGGCCAGAGCCGCGAACAGGACGGCGGCGGTCCCGACGATCCACAGCACCGGCTCAGTGGGCGCGACAATATAAAAGATCGCGCCCGCGCCGGCGGCGGCCGGAAGCCAGAGGAAGGGCCGGCGCAGGTCCCATTCCTCCTCAACTGCCGCGCCAAAGCGGCGACGCAAGGCGGCGAGCGCGGCGTCCGGCGTCCAGCCAGCCAGCCCCGCGCCCCCGAGAATCCGCTCCGTCAGCCCTTTGGGCAGGGACGCCATGCGATTGTCTCTTTTTCTGCCGCCAGAGCCCATGCTACACGAACGCGCCGCCGCAACGCCACGCTCCTTCGCGCCATAATCCCGCGCGCCGCATCAGGTTTTCTAGACATGTCCCAATCCGTCGTCACGCGTTTCGCTCCCTCGCCCACCGGCTATCTTCATATCGGGGGCGCGCGCACCGCTTTATTCAATTGGCTGCTGGCCCGCCAGACCGGCGGCAAGATGCTGCTGCGTATCGAGGACACCGATCGCGAACGGTCCACCGAAGGCGCCATCTCAGCCATCATCGACGGCATGAAATGGCTGGGCCTCGATTGGGATGGGGAGACCATTTATCAATTCGCCCGCGCCGACCGCCACCGTGAGGTGGCCGCCCAAATGCTCGCCAGTGGCGGGGCATATAAATGCTATGCGACCCCTGCCGAGCTCGACGAAATGCGCGACCTGGCGCGCAAGGAGGGCCGCCCGCCGCGCTATGACGGGCGCTGGCGAGAACTCGGCGGCACGGAGGCCGAGGCGAAAGCCCTCGCCGAAGGCCGCAAGGCGGTGATCCGGCTCAAGGCGCCGCGCGAAGGCGAGACGGTCATCGAGGACAAGGTCCAGGGCAGGGTCACCTTCCCTAACAAGGATCTCGACGATCTGGTGCTGCTGCGTTCCGACGGCAATCCGACCTATATGCTGGCGGTGGTGGTGGACGATCACGATATGGGCGTGACCCAGATCATCAGGGGCGACGACCATCTGACCAACGCCGCGCGCCAGACCCATATTTATCAGGCCATGGGTTGGGACGTCCCGGCCTTCGCCCATATCCCGCTCATCCATGGGCCGGACGGCGCGAAAATGTCCAAGCGCCACGGCGCGCTCGGCGTGGACGCCTATCGGGCGCTGGGCTACCTGCCCGAGGCCCTGCGCAATTATCTCGCGCGGCTCGGCTGGAGCCAGGGCGACCGTGAATTCTTCTCGACGCCGGAGCTGGTGGAGGCCTTTTCCCTCGATCAGGTTCACCGCTCCCCGGCGCGCTTCGACTATGTAAAGCTCGAAAACATGAACGGCCAATATATGCGGGCGATGGACGACGCCCCGCTGCTGGAGCAATTCATCGCCTCCCTGCCCTATCTGCCCAATGGGCCTGAGCTTGCGGCGCAGCTCGACGACAGGAAAAAAGCACAGCTCGGCAGCGCCATGTCTGGCCTCAAGGAGCGCGCCAAGACCCTGGTTGAACTCGCCGATGGCGCGCAGTTCCTGTTCGCGCAGAGGCCCCTTTCCTATGACGAAAAGGCGCGCGACCTGCTTGGCGAGGCGGGCCGCGCCCATCTCGCGGCGCTGGCGCCGAAGCTCGAAGCCTTGCCCGAATGGTCCGCAGCGGCGGCCGAGGCCGCCGTGCGCGCCCATGTCGCCGAAACCGGCGCCAAGCTCGGCCAGGTCGCCCAGCCGCTGCGCGCGGCGCTCACGGGGCGCGCAACTTCGCCGGGTATTTTCGATGTTCTCGTCACGCTCGGCCGCGAGGAAAGCCTCGGCCGGATCCGGGACGCGGCGCAGGGCGGCGCCCCCAATGTTTAAGTTGTTGTCATCTTGAACAGGCGCCGACAATGAGCTAGTCATTTGCAGCGCACAAATTTCCCGCGTTTTCGCCGTATTTCGCCCGTCAAATCGCGGCGGGCGACCGGCGACGCGCGGCCTGCAGCGTCAGCGAAAAGGCGAGTCTCATGAGCGAAACGGGCAAGTTTATCCTAGGTGACAAGACGGTAGAAATGCCGGTCAAGCATGGCTCGATTGGGCCGGCTGTCGCCGACATCGCCAAGTTATACAGCCAGACCGGCATGTTCACTTATGATCCCGGCTTCACCTCGACGGCGAGCTGCGAATCCAAGATTACCTATATCGACGGCGACGAAGGCATATTGCTCCATCGCGGCTATCCGATCGAACAGCTCGCCGAAAATGGCGACTTCCTCGAGACCTGCTACCTGCTGTTGTACGGGGAATTGCCGACCGCCGCCCAGAAGGCGGATTTCGACTATCGGATCACCCGCCACACGATGATCCACGAGCAGATGGCGAAATTCTTCTCCGGCTTCCGCCGCGACGCCCATCCGATGGCGGTCATGGTGGCCTCGGTCGGCGCGCTCTCGGCCTTCTATCACGACTCGACCGACATCTCGGACCCGCAGCAGCGCGTGATCGCCACCATGCGCATCATCGCGAAAATGCCGACCATGGCGGCGATGGCCTATAAGTACAACGTCGGCCAGCCCTTCATCTATCCGAAGAACGACCTCGACTACACGTCGAACTTCCTGCGCATGTGCTTCGCCGTGCCCTGCGAGGAATATAAGGTCAACCCGATCCTCTCCCGCGCTTTGGACCGGATCTTTATCCTGCACGCCGATCATGAGCAGAACGCCTCGACCTCGACCGTTCGTCTCGCCGGCTCCTCGGGCGCCAATCCCTTCGCCTGTATCGCCGCGGGCATCGCCTGCCTGTGGGGCCCCGCTCACGGCGGCGCCAATGAAGCCGCGCTCAAGATGCTTTCGGAAATCGGTTCGGTCGAAAATATTCCGAAATATATCGCCAAGGCCAAGGACAAGAACGATCCGTTCCGCCTGATGGGCTTCGGCCACCGCGTTTACAAGAACTACGATCCGCGCGCCAAGATCATGGCCAAGACCTGCCATGAAGTGCTCGGCGAACTCGGCATCAAGGATGATCCGCTGCTCGACGTGGCGGTGGAACTGGAGCGCATCGCGCTGCACGACGAATATTTCGTCGAAAAGAAGCTTTATCCGAATATCGACTTCTATTCCGGCATCACCCTCAAGGCGATGGGCTTCCCGGTTTCGATGTTCACCGTTCTGTTCGCTCTCGCCCGCACCGTGGGCTGGATCGCGCAATGGAAGGAAATGATCGAAGACCCGAGCCAGAAAATCGGCCGTCCGCGCCAGCTCTATACGGGCGCGCCGCAGCGCGATTACGTGAAGATCGGCTCGCGTTGATCTATCTCTCGGAAAAAGTTCGGCCCGCGTCCCGCGCCTTGCGCGCGGCGGCGCGGTCCGCCTCCGCAACCGCCCTCATCTGGCTCAGCCTTGGGGGCGGTTTCGTTTTGGCGCAAGCCAACGCGATCGAAGAAGGCGGACTGGTTGAAAAACGCGGCGAACCGGAGCTTATCGACGACAAGGCCTTCGATTGCTCAGCCTTCAGGAAGCTGATCGTCGCGGCGCCGGATGGATTCAAAGCCATTCGCGCCGCAGTCAAGGGCGAGAGTGACTCGCTGGCGACCTTCGGCGTCACCGATCCGCTTTTTGGCGCCTGCGAGATCGTCGACAAGAAAAAAATCGGCGAGATCATTTATTCCTGCCAGGCGGAGAAGCTGAGCCTGGCCGATCTCAAAGCGACGGTCGAAGCCTGCCTTGGTGAAAAGGCGTTTGGCTACGCTGGGAATGAAAACCCGAATACGCCCTTCCTGCGTTACAGCCCGCAGATCGGCGACGCCAGGGCGCGCGTTGTCGTCCTGACCACCTTCGGCAAGAAGACGCTGGCGATCATGAACCCACGCTGAGGCCGTAATCTCTTTTAATTTGATTGACTTGCGCCGATAAGCTCGCAAATGGCTTCAGCCGCCTTTTCGCTGGGCTTCTGCCCTTCCGCTATGGCGATCCGCTCGCGCAACAGGCCCAGCGCCGCAAGCTGCCGGCGCCGTTCCGGACTGTCCTCGATGATCTCGGCCAGACGTTCCGCGAGCAGCGCGCCATTCGCCTCATCCTGCAAATATTCCGGATAGGCCTTTTCGCCGATGATCAGGTTGGGCAGCGACACCATGCTCACCTGAATGAGGCGCCGCGCGAAAAATTCTTCGATCTTGGGGATTCGATAGGCGACGATGGCGGGCGTCCGCGACATGGCCAGTTCCAGCGCAACGGTGCCGGAGGCCGCGAGTGCGGCGCGAGCAGAGCGGAATGCGGCGTATTTTTCGGCGTCATCCACCACGACGCGCGGCTTGACCGGCCAGTCAGCGATCATTGCCCGAACTTTTTCCACCACGCTCGTCGCCGTGGGAAGAATATAGTCGAGCCCCGGATGGGCCACGTCGAGTCGCGCGATGGCCTCGCCGAAGGGAATGCCCATACGCTGGACAACCGAAGCGCGTGAACCGGGCAGAACCAACACCGGACCGGATTTCTTGGCCTCGTCGTCGCCGCGCAATTGCGCCGCCCGCTCGATCACGGGATGGCCGATATAGAGGCAGCGCGGCCCGCCGAGGCGCAGATGCGCCTCTGGCTCGAAGGGAAAGATCGCCAAAATCAGATCGACATAGGCGCGCATCTTTTTCGCGCGGCCGGGTCGCCAGGCCCAAACGGTCGGTCCGACATAATTGACGATCTTCAGATCTGGCAGAACCTTGCGCACGCGCTTCGCGACGCGATGGGTGAAATCCGGGCTGTCGATCAGGATCAGCGCATCGGGACGGGCGGCGATCACCGCGCGCGCGGTCTGGTCGATGCGCTTCAGCAAATGGCGCAGATTGGCGAGCACCGGCAGCACGCCCATCAACGAAATTTCGTTCATCGGAAACAGGCTGTCGAAATTTTCGCGGCGCATGGCTTCGCCGCCGACCCCTGACAATTCGACATGGGGGGCGCGGGCGCGCAAGGCGCGGATCAAGCCTTGGCCGAGCAGATCGCCCGAGGGTTCGCCGGCGATCATGTAAATTTTCAAGCCGCCGTCTCCCGGGAGAAGCCGTAAAGGAACAGTCCCGCCTTTTCTGCCTGAGCAGCGACCGCGGCGCGGTCGAGAATCAGCACCCTGCCCGCCTCCACAGCAATGCCCATGAGCCCGGCTTTCGCGGCCGAGGCCACTGTCGCCGGTCCAATGGCGGGCAGATCGACGCGAAGGTCCTGGCCCTTTTTCGGCGCCTTGATCAGCAGGCCAGCCGGCCCTTTGGCCCGCCAGCGTCCATTTTCGCGCAGATCCGCGACCCGGAGGAGCATGGCGTCGGTGCCCTCGGCTGCTTCCAGCGCGATGATGCGGCGATGGAACAGCACGAGCGCCTGACCGCAATCGAAGGCTGACAGCGCGCTTAGACAATCATGGCCGAAAGTGAGATCTTCAGCGCAATCCTTCGGAAAGGGGACGCGATTCATCGGCCCAGCGGCCGCCAAAAGCTCCGGCGCGAAAGAATCGACGCCGACCACCCGCAACCCCTCTCCTTCGAATAGCCGAATGACGCCCTTGAGCGCATGGTCGTCGCCGCCCTTCAGCAGGCGAAAAATGTCCGGCAGGCGTTTGATCGCCCCCCAATCCGGGCGCAGATCGGCAAATTCAGGCCGTCCAAGCCCGCCGATCAGGCAGACGTCCTTGATATCGCGCGCCGAGATCTCGCGCAGCGCGGCGCCCAATTGCCCGACGCCCAGCCAGACATGAGGAAATTCCTCAATCGCTTCGCTCGCCATGCCCTTGAGCCCGAGAATGAAGACCTCGAGCCCGCGCCGCCGCGCCGCGCGGGCGGCGACGAGGGGAAACTCGCCGCCGCCGCAAATCAGGGCGACGCGGTCGTTCACGGCGCCAGCCGCTCAATCTGAGGCATGCACAGCGCGCGATCCCCGCCGGCGCGGATGAAATCGACGATCATCATGACCTCGGCATTATCGGCGAATTCTTCGGCGACGTCCTCGACTCGCTCTTTCAACGTGCCTTCCGGCGCGAACAGAGCGCGATAGGCGCGACGCAGGTCATGAATGGCTTCACGGGTAAAGTTTCGCCGCTTGAGGCCGACGAGATTGAGGCCCATTAGGAAGCCGCGGCTGCCGAAGGCCAGGCCGAAGGGGATGAGATCGGCGCCAATGCCAGTCATGCCGCTGACGAAGGAATGCGCGCCGACGCGGGCATATTGGACGATGGCCGAGCCGCCGCCGCAAATCACGAAGTCGTCGATGGTGACATGGCCGGCGATCATGACATTATTGGAAAAGACGCAGTCGCTGCCGATGATGCTGTCGTGGCCGACATGCGAATTGGCGAGGAAGAAACAACGATCGCCAATGATCGTCGCCGAGCGGCCCGTCACCGTGCCGGGATTCATCGTCACGCCCTCGCGGATCACGCAATCGGCGCCGATCGTCAGCGTGGTTTCCTCGCCCTTATATTTCAGGTCCTGAGGCTCGTAACCGACCGAGGCAAAGGGATAGATGCGGGCGCGCGGGCCAATGGTGGTGTGGCCATTGACGACGACATGGGATTTCAGACTCACGCCGTCGCCGAGCTTAACATTCGGGCCGATATGGCAGAACGGGCCGATTTGGACGCCGTCGCCCAGTTTCGCGCCGTCCTCGACGATCGAAGTGGGATGAATGGACATGGTTCAGCCTTGTTTGTCAGCGTCTTCGGTGATGATCATGGCGCTGATTTCCGCCTCGGCGACAAGCGCGCCGTCGACCATCGCCTTGCCCTGATACCACCAGATGTTCCGCCGTTGATTGATTCGCGTCATGTGGAATTCGACGCGGTCGCCCGGCACGACAGGCTTGCGGAATTTCGCCTTGTCGATGGTCATGAAATAGACCAGCGGCGGCTTCGCGCCGCCGAGACGCGAATTGACGCAGAGCGCTCCGGCCGTCTGGGCCATTGCTTCGATCAGAAGCACGCCGGGGAAAACGGGCCGCTCGGGGAAATGGCCGGTGAATTGCGGCTCGTTGATCGTCACATTCTTGATGCCGACGCCGAATTCGTCGCCGCGCGCCTGAATGATCCGATCAACCAGAAGAAAAGGATAGCGATGCGGAAGCAATTGCATCAGCCGCTGGATATCGATCGTCTCCAAAGTTCCGCCCTGGTCCGACATATCAAGTTCCATGAAAATAAAGCCCTGAACGATAAGCCCGCTTTAACGACACATTCGCGTCGAAAGCCAGCGCAAAAACTCATTCCTCGCGCCCTCGGCCGCGACTTTTGGTCAATCTGTCGAGCGCGGCGACGCCCTTCAGCCAGTCGCGCGCATTCTTGGCCGGAGACCCGCCAACCTTGGCGCCCGGATCGACATCATTCATGACGCCGGACTGCGCGGCGATCTGCGCTCCCATGCCGATCCGCAAATGGCCTGTGATGCCGGCCTGGCCACCAGCGACGACAAAATCTCCGAACTCCGTCGATCCGGATATGCCAACTTGGCTGACGATGACGCAGTGGCGACCGATCACGACGTTATGGGCGATCTGCACGAGATTATCGACCTTCGTCCCTTCGCCTATAATCGTGTCCCGGTTGGCGCCGCGATCAATCGTGCTGTTGGCGCCGATTTCGACATCGTCCTGAATGATTACGCGCCCGACTTGAGGCACCTTCTGATGTCCTTTTGGACTCATCGCGAAGCCGAAGCCGTCCTGCCCGATCCGCACGCCGGGATGAATGATGACGCGATCGCCGATCAGCGCATTGCAGACGGTCGCGCCCGCGCCAACGGCGCTGGACCGGCCGATCCGCACGCGCGGGCCGATGACGGCATTGGGGCCGATGACGGCGCCCGAGCCAATCTCCGCATGGGGACCGATCACCGCGCCAGGATCGACAATAACATCCGCTTCCAGGCGCGCGAGCGGGTGGACATTCGCGCCGGGCGATACGCCGTGGCTGTCAAACAGGGAGACGGGACGCGCGGCGTCGGGATAAAGCCGCGACGTGACGATAGAGCAGGCCCGATAAGGCTCCCGCACCACAAGGGCTGCGACGCCCTCGGGCACGCGATCCGCATAGCGTTCGCCGACCAGACAGGCGGTCGCCCGCGTGGCGGCGAGTTGATCGGCGTATTTGGGGTTGTCGAGGAAGACCAGGTCGCCGGGCCGCGCGCGGTCGAGCGGCGCGACATCGACAATGGTGACGCTCAGATCAACGCCTTCGGCCGGTTTTGCGCCCGTCCATTCGACAATCTCGCCAAGAGTAGGCGAAATCGCGCGACGAAAAAACTTCATCTCGTCCATTTCGGCGCTCCCTTTCTTTGAAGAGACTTGAATTGTGAGACATAGCGATATGCGGCCGGCAAGAGCCTTCCCGCCAAAAAGAGCCTTCCCGCCAAAGGAAAAGGGCGCGGCTTTCGGCCGCGCCCTCTTATTCGTGCGCTGCGCGATCAGAAATTCGCGCCGCCGGTGAAGCTGAACGCCTGAGTGACGTCGGTGTTGGCCTTCGACAGTACGAAGGAATAGTTGAAGCGGATCGGACCCATGGGCGAAGCCCAGATCAGACCAAGACCGACGGCCGAACGAATGACCGAGTTGTTGCTGCCGACATCGATACAAGGCGTTTGCTGGATCGGAACGCCGTTCGCTGCAAAAGTCTTTTTCGGCGCGCCCGTCGGAGTGTTATTGTTCATATAGGTGCAAGACAGCGCCTGAGCGGCATTATACCCCAGATAGCTGCCGAA
Organism: Rhodoblastus sp.; assembly: GCF_019449565.1. GTDB lineage: Bacteria > Pseudomonadota > Alphaproteobacteria > Rhizobiales > Beijerinckiaceae > Rhodoblastus. Next base: position 48,580 of record NZ_JAGRPM010000080.1, read on the forward strand.
ATTAGTCATGCCCTGGTAGTTCCAAAGGCTGCCCGCATCGAAATAGACGGCGCCCTTGAGGCCGAGATCCCTGGGGACGCCCCAGATCGGGAACTGCGCTTCAAGTGAAGCGCCCCAATAATCGGTGCCGCCGAGCGCGTTACCGTTATTATTGGTATAGATGTTGGTGACATCGCGCGGACCGATGCCGCCGGCCGCAAAGCCGCGGACGAGGCTCGGGCCAAGATTGAAGTTATCGACGATGCGCAGAGGCTGGCTACCGGTATTCAGAAGATTGCCTGCCTGCACATGCCCGATGCCGACGATATTGTCGAAATAAAGCTCATGATAACCGCGAATATCGACCGTCGTGCGCAGGAAGTTGGAATCGCCCCCAACGCCGGCGAAATCCTGCTTCAATTCAGCGCGAATGCCATTATGCGGATCGCGCGGATTGTCGATCGTATTATAGGACAGCGTATAGCCGATCATCGACGTCAGCCAGTTGCCCTGCGCCTGCTTCAGCGCCAGCGACGCTTCGCCATTGGTCAAACAGCTCGAACTGCCATTGATATCGTTGACCGGCAACGCGCCGGGCGTGCCGGGCGTGATGCCCCAGATCGGATAGGTACAGTCGTTATAGGGACGGCTGGAGTTATTCGGAATCGTCAGCTGCGAATTATACAGCGTGTAGCGCGGAGCGATCGAAAGATCGTCGGTCAGCGGAATGCCAAAGCGAATGGTGCCGCCCGTGACCCAGTTCGAATAATAGGCATAGTTTGAGGCGCTCGACATCTTGGAATAGAGGTCGAAGCCCGCTGCAAGCCGGTTATCCAGGAAGAAGGGCTCGGTATAGTTGAACTCGACGCCCTTGGTGTACTGGCCATAGGAGACCGAGGTGCGAATGTAATCGCCGCGGCCGAGGAAATTGCTCTGCGTGACCGAGACTTCCGCGATGAAGCCTTCGGTCGTCGAATAGCCGCCCGAAACCGAGAACGAACCGGTGGACTGCTCCTCGACATCGACATTCACGATAACGCGGTCGGCCGCGGATCCGGGATCGTTGGAGATCTTGACCTTTTTGAAGAAGCCCAGCGAATTCAGGCGGCGCTCCGCCTTGTCGACAAGCACCTTATTATAGGCGTCGCCTTCGCCGATATCGAACTCGCGGCGGATGACATAATCGCGCGTCGCCGTGTTGCCACGGATGTTGATGCGCTCGACATAGACGCGAGGCCCATCCTCGACGACAAAGGCGATCGAAACGGTATGGTTCGCCGGATCGCGATCGCCGCGCGGACGAACCTGCGAGAAGGCATAGCCCAGTTTCTGGACTTCCTTCGTCATGCGCAAAACGGTGTTCTGAACGGCGTCGCCGTCATAGGTGTCGCCAGCGTGAATCTGGAGCGATGACTGCAACGCGGCGTCGGAAACGCCAGCGATGTGCGATTCGACCTGGACGGAGCCGACGTGATAAACGCCGCCCTCTTCGAGGGAAATCGTTACGACATAGCCGCCCTGCGCCGGATCGTAGACCGGGTCCACGCCGATGATGCGGAAGTCGGCATAGCCGTTCTTGAGATAGAAACGACGGATCGCCTCGGCGTCCTTGGCCAGGCGGTCAGGATCGTAAACGTCGGAAGTCTTGAAGAACGACAGGTAATTCATCTCTGTCGTGTCCATCAGGCCCAGCAGGCGACCGCTGGAATAGGCCTGATTGCCGACGAAACGGATTTCCTTGACGCCGGTCTTTTCGCCTTCCTTGATGTCATAGACGACGTCGACCGTGCCATTGGGGACTTCGACCGTGCGCGTAGTGACGGAAGCGGCGTTGCGTCCGGCGCGACGGTAGATGTCCATGATGCGCTGCACGTCGGCGTCGGCGACCGCGCGGCTATAGGCGCCGCGGTTTTTCAGCTGGACTTCCTTTTCGAGGTCCTCTGACTTGACCTTGCTGTTGCCGGTGAAAACGACGTGATTGATCACCGTCGAGTTCTCGACGACATGCACCACCAGCGTCGAACCGCGATGACTGACCTGCACGTCGGAGAAATATCCGGTGCCGTAAAGCTTCTTGACCGCATCGTTGGCGTCGCCGCCCACGAAATACGAGCGGATTGTCTCCGCATCGACGCGATGATTGCCTTCGACCACGATAGTTTCGGCAAACGCCTGGTTCGGCGCCGCGAGCGTACCGACAACCAACGCGACCGCCAATGCGGACCGACCTTTAAGACCTCGGCGAAACTTCATTGAAACCCGGTCCCCGTGAACGCTTCCAGCGCTTGGGGAGTCGCCCCGCAAGCGGAGGCCGAAATCTTGCGATTCGGCCGAACTTCAGACGCGGCTGGATAACATAAACCCAGCCTGCCCATCTCACTCTGCTTCTACAAGGTTTACGGAACCCTGCAAACGCCTAACGGCCGCTGTCTCGTTTTTTTACGCCGCCGTGGCCGGTAAGCCACGTTTTTGCTTCACATTTTCGCCGCAATCCCCGACAGAACCCCATGAAAACGCCCGTCGCTTGGGGCGGCGGGCGCATCGTTTCATGGAGTGCTGCGTCCCATCGAAATGGGATATCAGCCGATATTCAGCCATTGCCGGGTAATGCGGACGAGGTCGTTATAGGTCGCGACCAGCATAAGCGCCGCCACGAAGGCGAGGCCGATGCGGAATCCGAACTCCTGCGCCCGCTGCGTCAGCGCCCTGCCACGGATCGCTTCGCAGGCGTAATAAAGCAGATGGCCGCCGTCGAGCAGGGGCACTGGCAGCAGATTCAGCAATCCGATCGAGATCGAGAGAATCGCCGCGAGATTGAACAATGGCCAGATTCCAGCTTTGGCCACTTCGCCGGATACTTCGGCAATGCGGATCGGACCCGACAACTGCTCCGGCGATTCGCGGCCGATCACCAGCCCGCCCAGATAGGAACCCGTGCGCTCGATGACATACCAGGTCTCGCCGGTCGCCTCGACGAAGGCTTGGGGGAGGCTGTAGTTGACCGTACGCCAATCTTGCGGCGCGCCGCCAGCGGCGACGCCAAGCACCCCGCCCCGGCTGACGCCGAATGGCGTCCGGGTGTCCTTGCGCTCCGGCGTGGCGTCAATCGCCACTTTCTTGCCCTCGCGCTCAACCGTGAAACGCAGCTGCGTGTCGCCCGAAGACGAAACGATGCGCTGCATTTCAGCGAAGCTGTCGATGGGCTGCCCGTCAATCGACACGACCAGATCGCCCTTCTGGAACCCTGCGGCGGCGGCGCGGCCGCCGGCGACCACGCTTTCAATGCGCGGCGTCAGGACCGAGCGGCCCTCGATATAGAATAGAGCCGTGAAGATCGCGATCGCGAGGATGAAATTCGCGATTGGGCCCGCCGCGACAACCGCCGCGCGCTTCCAAACTTTTTGCGCGAAGAAGGAGACCGCGCGCTCGGCTTCCGGCATCTGGGAAGCTCCGTTGAAATCGGGCTGGCTCGCCCCATTGGCGTCGCCGTGAAAGCGGACATAGCCGCCGAGCGGAATGGCCGCCAACCGCCAGCGGGTTCCGCTGCGATCCACGTAATGCGCCAATTCAGGCCCAAATCCCATGGAAAAGGCGTCAACCTTGATCCCGCAGAGCCGTCCGATCAGGAAATGGCCGAATTCGTGGACAAACACGACGAGGCTGAGCACGAAGAGGAAGGGCACGAGATAGGACCCTGCAGTCCAAAGCCAATGAAAAATCGCCATGACCTACTCCGCCCGCGACGGAGGACTAGGTCACGCCCGCCGCGAAAATGGTTACCATTTCGTTACCATGACGCATCACGGTTTAATGGCCAAGGCCTGCGAGGACCGCCAGCGACCTTTCTCTCACAATATGGTCAACGGCAAGGGCGGCATCAATGTCTGGCGGAGTCCGGGCCGCTCCCTCCTTGTCGAAAATTTCGCAAATTGCTTCAACATGTTTCGCTATATCATTGAAGGAAATTCGTTTTTCTAAAAATGCCGCGACCATAATTTCGTTAGCAGCGTTCAGAATGGTCGGCATGGCGCCGCCCGCCGCGAGCGCCTGCATGGCGACGCGGAGCGCGGGGAAACGGTTGAAATCCGGCTTCTCGAACGTCAGGGAGCCGATCTCCGCGAGATCGAGCCGGCGCGCCTGGGTGGGAACGCGGTCCGGCCAGCCGAGGCAATGCGCGATGGGAACCTTCATGTCCGGCACGGCCATTCCGGCCGTCACGGCGCCGTCAGTGAACGAAACGAGCCCATGCACGATGGATTGCGGATGCACCAGAACATCGAGCTTGCTGGCGTCGATGCCGAACACATGCAGCGCCTCGATCAGTTCGAGGCCCTTGTTCATCAGACTCGCCGAATCGATGGTCACCTTGGGGCCCATCGCCCAGTTCGGATGGGCGAGCGCCTGATCCGGCGTGGCCGCCGCGATCTGCTCGGCGCTCCAGGTCCTGAACGGGCCGCCCGAAGCGGTGAGCCACATTTTTTCGATGGTTTTCGCGCTTTCCCCGCCCAGCGCCTGGAAAATGGCGTTGTGCTCGGAATCCATCGGCAGGATGCGGACGTTCATCTCGCGCGCACGGCGCATGAAGGGCTCACCAGCGCAGACGAGGCATTCCTTATTGGCGAGCGCCACGTCCCGCCCCGCCTCCACGGCGGCAAAAGTCGGGATCACGCCCGCCGCGCCCGCGATGGCGCCGACGACGAGGTCGGATTCCATCGCGGCGGCCTCCTTGAGCGCCTCGGGTCCCGCGCCGACCGCGATATTGGTTCCCGCCAACTCCGCCTTGAGCTCGGCATAGGCCGCAGGATCGGCGACGGCGGCGAATGTGGCGCCCAGCGCCCGCGCCACCCGCGCCAGATTTTTGGCGTCTCGCCCGCCCGCGACCGCGACCGTCTCGAAGGCGCCCGGCGCGCCGAGGATCACCGCTTCCGCCGACCTGCCGATCGAGCCGGTGGCGCCAAGGATGGTCAGTTTGCGGGGCGGCGAGACGGGAGCGGGAGCTGTCATTCGAATCCTATTGCCAATAGAGCAAACCGGCCGCCGCGCTTGGCAGACCGCGCGCCATGCCGAACAAGGCGGCGAAAATCGCCGCCGCGATGAAGCCGTCGAGCCGGTCCATGACGCCGCCATGTCCCGGAATAAGCCGGCTGGAATCCTTGACGCCATAACGGCGCTTGACCCAGGATTCGAACAGGTCCCCGCCCTGCGCCACGGCGCCGGCGGCGAGGCCGAGCAGGAAAACCGGCGCCAGCGGAGCCTGCACATTGGGCCAGACATGGGCGACGAAGGCGCCGAAAGCCGCGCCGAAAACGACGCCGACGAGAAAACCCGACCACGTCTTTCCGGGCGAAATGCGCGGCGCGAGCTTCGGTCCTCCGATTAGCCGTCCACCGAAATAAGCGCAGACATCCGTCCCCCAGACGACGGCGAACAGCCAGCCAATTGCGCAGACGCCGAAAAAGGGCGCATGACGCAGGGAGAGCGTCGCCAGCAGCAGGCCGCCCGCGTAAAACAGGCCGAACCCGCTCCAGAGCAGGAAGCCTGAGCCCCCGGCCCAGGCGGCGAAGGCCGCGGCCAGCGGAATCATTGCGAAAGCGAGTTCGGTCAGCCCGAGCCGGTAGAGCACCGCGGCAGCGCAGAGGGCGAAGCCGCCGCTGAAAAAACGCAGCCAGGGCAGCGGAGCGCCAATCAGGCGCTGCCATTCCCAATGCACGGCCAGCGCGGCGATCAGCCAATAGAGCACGAACAGCCAGCCGCCTGCGAAGAGCGATCCGACGGCCGTCGCCACCAGCACCAGCCCGGAAGCCGCGCGGACGCCGAGATCTTCCAGATGGTGGCGCGACATCAGGCCCGGCCGGATGGCCGAGGCCGGTTCGGCGGGCGGCGCCAGATCCTTTTCATTCATGGCCATTCAGCCGAAGTTCTTGGGCAAGGCAGCCGAAAATCATGAGGCGGATTTCACTTTCGGGACGCAGGCAGCGCCGACGCCGCCGAAACGCCGCTCGCGGGCGCGGAAGCTCTCAATCGCCTGCTCGAAGGACTGGCGGTCAAAATCGGGCCAGTAGATCGGCAGGAACACCAGTTCGCTATAGGCCGCCTGCCACATCAGGAAATTGGAGAGCCGCATTTCGCCCGAGGTGCGAATGATGAGGTCCGGGTCCGGGATGCCCGAGGTATGAAGGCGCGCCGTGAAGGCGGCTTCGTCTATGTCGTCGGGGTTAAGGCGCCCGGCTGCGGCCTCGCGCGCTAAAGCGCGCGCCGCCTCGGTAATTTCCTGCCGCGCGCCATAATTGAAGGCGACGATCAGGTGCAGCTTGTCATTGTGGCGCGTGCGCTGCTCGGCCTCGTCGAGCAGCGCAACGATATCGGGCTTGAGATTGTCCCGCTCGCCGATCACCCTGATGCGGACGCCTGATTCCTGGAGCGTGAGCAAGTCATTGCGAATGAAGAGCTTCAAGAGGCCCATCAGTTCGGCGATTTCCTGCGGCGGCCGCGCCCAGTTCTCGCTGGAGAAGCTGTAGACGGTGAGATAGCGCACGCCGAGATCGGTGGCCGCGCGCACGGTGCGGCGAAGGGCCTCGACGCCGCGGCGGTGGCCTTCGAAACGCGGCAGACTGCGCGCGGCCGCCCAGCGGCCGTTGCCATCCATGATGATTCCGACATGCAGCCCGTGGGCGTCAGCTGCGTCCGCCTGATCGGCGCCGCCGCCGCTTGTCTGCTTTTCGCTCATCGAGCTCCGTCCGCCGCCCCTGTAGCGCGCCGCTTCGCCAGCGCCGGAGCCGGGTTGAAGCGGACTTCCCGCGCGCGCCAATCATTGCACGCCCAATTGCCTTAGCACAATCATCCGCCGGAAACGACGCCCGACGGATTGAAGGCCGCTCAGACCTGCATGATCTCTTTTTCCTTGCCGGCCAGAACCGTATCGATCTCGCCGATGGCGGAGTCGGTGGCCTTCTGCACCTCGGTCTCGTGGCGCTTTTCGTCGTCCTCGCTGATCGCCTTGTCCTTGACCAGCTTTTTCAAGGTGTCCATGCCGTCCCTACGGACATGGCGCACGGCGACGCGGGAATCCTCCGCATATTTATGCGCCAGCTTGACGAGTTCCTTGCGGCGCTGCTCGTTCAGCTCCGGAATGCGGATGCGCAGGATCTGGCCTTCGACGGTCGGCGACAGGCCGAGATTGGCGTCGCGGATCGCCTTGTCGACGGGACCGACCATGCCCTTGTCCCAGACCTGCACGGCCAGGGCGCGGGATTCCGGCACCGAAATGGTCGCTACCTGGTTGAGCGGCATGGACTGGCCATAGGCCACGACATGCACAGGCTCAAGCAAGGCCGCGGAGGCGCGGCCGGTCCGAAGGCCGCCCAATTCATGCTTGAGGGCCTGGATCGAGGCCTGCATGCGCCGTTTGATTTCCGCCAGATCGAATGGAGCGCTCATCGAAACCACCTGTCTTCACGGCGCCCGAGCGCCTTCTTGTTCTGTAGCGGGCTGCGTCGCGATGGCTATCGCCAATTGCGCCGAGCCCGGTCTTTTCCATCACGGAACCACGATTGTCGCCTTGCCCTGCCCCGACAGCGCCTCTGTAATGGCGCGCGGCGCGGCGATCGAGAACACGATTATCGGAATCCGGTTCTCTCTCGCAAGCGCAAAGGCCGCCGTATCCATCACGGCGAGGTTTTTCGCGATCGCTTCGTCGTGGGTCAGGCTCTCGTAGCGCGTCGCATTGGGGTCTTTCTTGGGGTCAGCCGTATAGATGCCGTCCACCTGGGTCGCCTTCATGATCGCGTCGCAGGACAGTTCCGCGCCGCGCAAAGCCGCGCCCGTATCCGTCGTGAAGAAGGGATTGCCTGTTCCGCCGGCGAGAATGACGATCCGGCGCTTGCCGAGGTGATGGAGCGCCGTCTGACGCGAATAGGGCTCGCAAAGCGACGGCATCGGCACGGCGGAAAGCGCCCGGGCCGCGCGTCCTCGCTTTTCAATCGCAAATTCAATCGCCAGCGCGTTCATGATCGTGGCGAGCATGCCGATGGAATCCGCGCGGGCGCGCTCGATGCCCTTGTCGGCGCCCTGAATCCCGCGAAAAAAATTACCGCCTCCCACCACGACCGCGATTTCGACGCCGAGATCGGCCGCCGTGACCAGATCGTCAGCGATCCGGTCGAGGGTCGCTGAATCGAGTCCGTGAGTCTGGCTGCCCTGAAGGGCCTCGCCCGACAATTTCACGACCACGCGTTTCCATTTCGGGGTCTGAAGAGAAGCGTTCATGGCGGGCTCCCTTGCGCTGGCCGCGATTCGACCGGCCGCGCCCCGCTTCTAAAGCATCGCGCCGATCTTTGGAATCGCCGGAGTGGAAATCCGGCGTGGCTCTTTGGATATCTCAAGAGCAGCCTTTCTTTACCGCCTTCCGTCTAAGCTCGCCGCAATGCCCGCCGCGACGAGCCTCGAATTCGCCTCATGACCTCTGCGACCCTGCCCCTGACTGCCCGGTCCCCCGCCGGAACGATCCGCCAGGGCGCCTGGACGCCCGCGGCGGCGGCCTTGCTGCTCTTCGCCCTGACCCTTGCCTCACCCGCCATTCTCAACGATGGCGACACCTTTTGGCACATTGCTGCGGGCGACTGGATCCTGGACCATCGCGCCGTTCCGACCACTGATCCCTTCACCTTCAGCTTTGGCGGCGCACCCTGGACCGCCCATGAATGGCTGTCCGAGGTTCTGCTGGCGCTCTGCTTCCGCTTGGGCGGATGGAGCGGCGTGGTGGTCCTGACCTCTTCGGCGGTAGCGGCCACCCTTTTCATCTTCATGCGGCGACTGGCCCGCGATCTCCACGGGTTCGCCCTGCTCTGCCTCGCCGCGCTCGGATTCAGCCTTGTCACCGGCAGCATGCTGGCCCGACCGCATGTCTTAGCCCTGCCCGCGCTCGCCGCTTTGGCCGCAGGGCTGTTTTCGGCGCGCGACAAAGAAAAAGCGCCGTCGCTGGCTTTGCTCCCGGTGATGACGATCTGGTCCAATTTGCACGGCAGCTTCATCGTCGGCCTCGCCTTGATTGGCCCCTTCGCGCTTGAGGCCGTGCTGGCCGCACGCCCGGAGAAGAGGATCGCCGCCGCGCGTGGCTGGATCGTGTTCGGCCTGCTGGCGCTCGGCTCGGCGTTAATCAACCCGCTCGGACTCGAGGCCCTGCTGTTCCCGATCCGCCTCATGGGCCTGAAGAGCCTGGCGGGCGTCGGCGAATGGCGGCCGGAAGCCTTCGATCATGTCGGCCCGTTGGAAATCGCGCTATTCGCCCTGATCGGCTTCGCGCTGCTGCGCCCCCTGCGGGTGGCCCCGGTGCGGCTGTTGCTGCTGATCGGGTTGATCCACCTCGCCCTGCATCACACGCGGCATGGGATGCTGCTCGGACTGCTCGCGCCGATGATCCTGGCTCGCCCGATCGCCGAAGCCTTGGCGCAAACGCCCGCGCCCTTGGCTCAAAGTCCGGACATGGGGCGCCTCATCACTCGCCTTCAGGCGGCGCTCGCGCTCGCGCTTTTCGTCGTTCTGGCGGGCCTGCGCCTCGCGATTCCGGTCACGCGCGAAGATGGCCCGATGGCGCCCATCTCCGCCCTCGCCGCCGTTCCGGCGGAACTGCGCGCGCGTCCCGTGCTCAATCATTATGACTTTGGCGGCTATCTGATTTTTTCCGGCGTCAGGCCCTATATCGATGGCCGCACTGACTTGTTCGGCGACGCCTTCCTGGACAATTTCGACCGCATCGCAGCGGGAAACGCCAAGGCGCTGGACGCAGCGGTCGAAAAGGACGCCATCGTCTGGACAATCTTTCCGCCAGCCTCCCCCGTCGTGCGGACGCTCGACGCCCGGCCCGGCTGGAACAGGATTTACGCCGACCGCAATGCGGTCATCCACGCCCGCGCCGACGCCCTGCCTTTCGATCTACGCAAATGAAAAAGGCGGCCAAAGCGGCCGCCTTTCCCTGAAATGCCAGTGAGGCCAGAGCTCAGGCTTCGCCAGAAACCGCCGCCGCGACTTCCGCCGCGAAATCCGATTCCTGCTTCTCGATGCCCTCGCCGAGCGCGTAGCGAACGAAGCCCTTCAGCGCCACCGGGGCGCCGACGGTCTTGGCGGCTTCCGCCACAGCCTGCGACACGGTTTTGCCATTGTCGTGGATATAGGGCTGCTCAAGCAGCGTGACTTCCTTGAAATAGGTCTTCAGGCCGGATTCGACGATCTTCTCCAGCACATGATCCGGCTTGCCGGCGTTCTTTTCGCGCAGCACGTTTTTCTCGCGCTCCAGCACGGCCGGGTCGATGCCGGCGGCGTCCAGCGCCAGCGGGCCGGCGGCGGCGACATGCATGGAGATCTTGCGGCCGAGTTCGGTCAGCTGGTCCTTGTCGCCGGTCGATTCCAGCGCGACGATGACGCCGATCTTGCCGAGGCCGTCGCCGATCGAATTATGGACATATTGGCCGATCACGCCCTGCGAGACGCTGAGCGCGGAAACGCGGCGCAGGGTCATGTTCTCGCCGATGGTGGCGATGGCGTTGGAGATCGCGTCGGCCACCGAGCCGGCGCCGCCCGGATAATGCTGGTTCTTGAGGGCTTCGACATCGGTCTCGCCCTTTTCGACCGCTACCAGCGCGATGGTCTTGACCAGAGCCTGGAATTCCTCGTTGCGGGCGACGAAATCGGTTTCGGAATTGACCTCGACGGCCACGCCCTTCTCGCCATGAACGGCGACGCCGACCAGGCCCTCAGCCGCGACGCGGCCGGACTTCTTGGCGGCCTTGGAGAGGCCCTTCTTGCGCAACCAGTCCACGGCGGCTTCGATGTCGCCGCCCGTCTCGTTGAGCGCGCCCTTGCAGTCCATCATGCCCGCGCCGGTCTTTTCGCGCAGGTCTTTCACCATTGCGGCGGTGATATTGGCCATGGAAACGTTTCCTTCAGGGGTTAGGCCGGCGCTTTGGCGCCTCTGCCGTATGAAAATCGGGAAAATGCGAAAACTGGAAGACAGTCGTCCGGGAGACAGTCGCGCAAGGCGACGGCCGCCCGTTCAAAAGGACGGCGCGCCAAGCAGGACCCGGCGCGCCGCGAATCTCCCAGCCGAAAGTTTGGATCAGCCGGCGATCAGGCCGCGCGCCTGCTCGACCCAGCCGCCGACTTTACCGTTCAGCTTCAGATCGGCGTCGACCTTCTGGGAATCCTCGGCGGTCATCGCCGCGAACTGCCAGTAATGGAACAGGCCGGCTTCGTTCAGCTTCTTCTCGACCTGCGGGCCGACGCCAGCCAGCTTGGAGAGATCGTCGGGGGCGCCGCGCGGCGCGGTCAGCAGTTCGAACTGGTCGGCCGCGGCTTCGCCGATTTCGGCGTCGGCGGGCAGTTCGGCGACCGTCGGCTCCTCGAAGGCGCCGGTGTCGACGCCGAGCGAACCCTGGCTGCGGGAAATGCCGTCGAGCGCGGCGCGGGCGATCAGGTCACAATAGAGCGCGATGGCGCGGCCGGCGTCGTCATTGCCGGGGATCGGGAAGGTGATGCCGTCCGGATCGCAATTGGTGTCGAGGATGGCGGCGACCGGAATGTGAAGGCGGGCCGCCTCCTTGATCGCCAGCTGCTCCTTGTTGGTGTCGATGACGAAAATCAGGTCCGGGACGCCGCCCATGTCCTTGATGCCGCCGAGGGCCTTTTCGAGCTTTTCGCGCTCGCGCGAAAGCATCAGGCGCTCTTTCTTGGTCAGGCCGGAGGCGCCGGCGCCGAGCTGGTCGTCGAGCTTGCGCAGGCGCTGGATCGACGCCGAAATGGTCTTCCAATTGGTGAGCATGCCGCCCAGCCAACGGGAATTGATGTAATATTGCGCGGAGCGCTTGGCGGCGTCGGCGATCTGCTCCTGCGCCTGACGCTTGGTGCCGACGAACAGCACGCGGCCGCCCTTGGCCACTGTGTCCGACACGGCCTTAAGGGCCTGGTGCAGCAGCGGCACGGTCTGGGCGAGATCGATGACGTGGATGTTATTGCGGGTGCCGAAGATGTAGGGGGCCATTTTCGGGTTCCAGCGATGCGACTGGTGACCGAAATGAGCGCCGACTTCGAGAAGGCCGCGCATGGAAAAATCGGGAAGCGACATAAACTATTCTCCGGTTGAACCTCCGCGAATTTTTGGGCCTTGCGGCCACCGGAGCGAAACCTTGAAACAGGCCCGCCTGAATTCGCGTGTGGGATGGACGGCCCTCCTATATCAGCCGGGGCCATTTGGCAAGGCGGATCGAGAATTTCGCGCTTTCCGGCTTGGCGATCTTCCCTTCGGAATCGCGCTGCAGGCCATCAGTGGCTGTCGGCGGGAGCCTCGGACTCGGCCGCGCGCCGGCCGATGAACCGAATGGTCAAGGGGTATCCGGGCGCGCTGGCGGCCATGGATTTCGTGAAATTGAGGGGCGTGCAAGCCTTGAGCGCATCGAGGATCGATGTGCGCACCACGTCCTGCGACGACCCTTCCGCTGCTTTCAGATAGGTGACTCGCGGCGGCCAGCGCACCGAACCGCCGCTGTCGAAGCCGAAGCGTATCGTGACCTCGACGGTCTCGCCTTTGGCCGGAATGGGCGGCTCCCAACATTTCGCCAGCGCCCGCGCCGCCTCGATCGGCCGGGTGATGGGCGAGGAGGATTGCGCGTTCTCGGGCCTGTCCTTATCGGACAATAGTTTTTCGATGGTCATCACCATCCCCTGCGACAGGGAAGGCGCCACGCCTGAATAGGATGGTTCGCGTAACGGCGCCAACCTAGACGAGGAGGGCATGTCCGGCGCCATCGGCTGGCCGCGGGACGGTTCGGGCAGCACAAAATTCGGGGCGGGGATTGGGCCGGGAGGCACGCGCGGCAGATTGCGATTCGGATTAAGGCTCCGGTAACCGCGCGGAACGTGACCGTGATGCGCGCCGCCCTCGCCCAGCGCCGGACCCGCTGCCATTGAGACGAGCAGGAGAAGGCCAATCAGGTCATGGAGGCGGACAGAGTTCATGGAGGCGGACAGGTCATGGCTTCAACTGCGCAAGTCGCGCGGAGCAACCAACCGCTTGCTTCGCAGAGGCGGCCATTATGCTCTTTTTCCGCCCGGCCGCCATTGCCCCCTGTTTGAGCGCCAATTCCACGCGCGGCGTCGAGAGCGTCAGCTCGCCGGAAGAGGTTCGGCGTGCGGGATATTATGGTCGCGCATATAGGCGAGTTCAGCGGGCGTCGCGAAATGGCGGTCCCAGTCGTCGAGATGGGGCTGCATGACGCGCCAGTAAAGCGGCGGGACGAGCGAGATCAGCACCAGCGCAATATAGCCATGGTTGAGACGCGGCGCGCCCGGATCAATTTTCAGATCTGCGCAATGGCGCAGCGGGTGGAGGTGATGATCGGTGTGGCGAGCGACATTATAGAGGATCGCATTGCTGAAGAAGGTATAGACGTCCCAGCTCAACCGATTATCAATGCGTTCGCCTTCAAGCCGGAACAATCCGTAATGCTCGACATAGGCGGTGCTCTCAAGCAGCAGCCGGCTGAAGCACCCGGCCGCGAGAAAGACCAATCCGCCCAGCGGCCCGGCGATGACGATGAAGACGCCCAAATACAGGAGGCAAATGCCCCAGGCGGTTATGAATCTATTGTGCGGCGAGAAAACGGGCCGGCCGGTCCGACGCATCCGCTCCGCTTCGGCCTGCGCGACGTAAAGAGTGTTGCCGATGGCGCAGCGAATGGTGAAGCCATAGAGGTTGTCGCCGCGCCGCGCCGTGCCCGGATCGCTCAGCAGACCGAGGCGGCGATGATGGCAGAAAGGATGATGAAGGTGGAAGACCGGGTCGAGCGCCAGTCCGCCGATCCAGCGCGCGAGTCCGAGATCGAGCCGCGAATTCAGGCGATGGCAGAGTTCGTGCCCCGCCGTCTGGCCGATGCCCCAATAAAAGCCCTGAGCGAAAATGCCGAGGACCCTGTCGGCGTGATGTGTCGAGGCTCGCGCGGCGTCGAGATTGACGCCGACATGCTTCAGCCCGGCGACGATATGGAAGGGATCGGCATTGGTGAAATAATGCGCGAACAGCAGCGCATTGGTCAGCAGCAGCGGCAGCGCAGCGCGCAGCAGGAAATCATGCAGGGCGTAGGGCGGGTTTTCCGGCTCGGAAATGTCGAGCTTGAATTTGACATTGCCGATGAGGATCGCGACGACAAAAACAATGAAGGGCAGCCATAGCCAGATTCCGCCGGCGAGCAGCCCGAATATCCCGAGGAGAAAGGCGACATTTTGCAGCGAATATCGGAGATGGGAGAAAAAGGCGGCGGCGGACGAGGAGAAGCGGAATCGTTCTGGATCGATTATATTGACGGACGTCATCGCGGCCATTCCTGGGGCATTGCCGGCGACACGCTATTGAAAACACCCAAGCCCTGTCCAGTCTCAGCTTGAAGAAAACACCTGGCGTTTCCGCAAAGCCACACTGCCCATGGAGTGGGCCGTTTTGGCCTTTCGTCGCTATACCAGCTCCACTTCTGCCACGCCCGGAATCGACTTAATCGCGCCCGAGGCCTGCGGGTTGATCGGATAGCGGCCGGGCAGCTTGATTTCGACCTCGCGCTCCGGCGCATCGAGGCGCAACACCAGAAACACCTCGCCTTCGGGACGTCCCTTCAGTTTTTCCGAGAGCTTCGGCAGTGGCGACGAATCGCGCAAGGTGATGCGCAGCCCCTTCTGGATGCGCGCCGCCGCCTCATCGAGTTTTTCGACCATGGTAATGCGCGCGCGCACGTCCTCGCCTTCGACATTGGCCTGAATCGTGACCAGCACGCAGGCGCCCTTCTCCAGCAGGTCGCGATATTGGTTCAGGCCCTCCTGAAACAGGATCGCCTCATATTGGCCGGTGGGGTCGGACAGGGTCACGATGCCCATCTTATTGCCAGATTTGGTGCGGCGCTCGGCGCGGTCGAGCACGGTCGCAGCTAGGCGATTGGCGACCGCGCCCTGCTTCACGCTGCGCACGAAAGGCGCCCAGCTCATGACTTTGAGCCGCTGAAGGACCTTCTGATAGGCGTCGAGCGGATGGCCCGAGACGAAAAAGCCGATCGCCTCGAATTCCCGGCGTAGACGCTCCTCCGCCGACCAGTTTTCATATTGTGTGATGCGCAAAGCTTCCGGCTCTCCGGCGCCGAACAGGCCGGTCTGGCCGACGAGGTGATCCTCCTGCGCGCGATTGGCGAGGCCGAGAATTTGCTCCACCGCCGCAAAGGCTCGGGCGCGGTCACGCTCGATCTCATCGAACCCTCCCGCGGCGGCCAAAGCCTCCAGTACCTTCTTGTTGACCTCGCGCGGATTGAGCCTCTTGGCGAGATCAGACAGATCACGGAAAGGTCTGTCCCCGCGCACGGCGACCAACGCGCCCGCCTGCCCCTCGCCGACGCCCTTCACGGCGGAAAGCGCGTAACGGATGATCAATTCGCCGTCGGAATCGCGATGGACGTCGAAATCCACGCCGGACCTGTTGACCGAGGGCGGTTCGATCCGGACGCCGAGCCTAATGGCCTCGTTGCGGAATTCCGCCAGC
This sequence comes from Rhodoblastus sp., assembly GCF_019449565.1. Lineage (GTDB taxonomy): Bacteria > Pseudomonadota > Alphaproteobacteria > Rhizobiales > Beijerinckiaceae > Rhodoblastus. The sequence continues at coordinate 64,121 of NZ_JAGRPM010000080.1, forward strand.
TTGTCGGTATTGCTTTTGTCCAGCGTCATCGAGGCGGCGAGGAACTCGACCGGGTGATTGGCCTTGCACCAGGCGGTCTGGTAGGCGACCAGCGCATAGGCCGCCGCGTGGCTCTTGTTGAAGCCATAATCGGCGAATTTCGCCAATAGATCGAAAATTTCGTCGGCCTTGGCCTTTTCGAGGCCGCCCTTCATGGCGCCGTCGACGAAACGCGCGCGCTGGGCGTCCATTTCGGCCTTGATCTTCTTGCCCATGGCGCGTCGGAGCATGTCCGCCTCGCCGAGCGAATAGCCGGAAAGGATCTGCGCGATCTGCATCACCTGTTCCTGATAGATGATGACGCCGAAGGTCTCCTTCAGCACCGGCTCGATCATGGGATGGATGTAATCGGCGTCCTCCTCGCCGAGCTTCACCGCGCAATAGGTCGGGATGTTCGCCATCGGGCCGGGACGATAAAGCGCGACCAGCGCGATGATGTCCTCGAACCGGTCGGCGCGCATTTCGGCCAGAGCCTTGCGCATGCCCGCGCTTTCCAGCTGGAACACGCCGACCGTCTCGCCGCGCCCGAGCATGTCGAAGGTTTTCTTGTCGTCGAGCGGAATTTTGGCCAGATCGACCTCGACGCCGCGCTGCTTGAGCAAAGCAACGCAGGTCGAAAGCGTGGTGAGCGTCTTGAGGCCCAGAAAGTCGAATTTGACCAGCCCCGCCTGTTCGACCCATTTCATATTATATTGGGTCGCCGGCATGTCCGATTTTGGATCGCGATAAAGCGGCGTTAGCTGGTCGAGCGGACGGTCGCCGATCACAATGCCCGCCGCATGGGTCGAAGCGTTGGAATAAAGTCCTTCGAGCTTGCGCGCGATCTCCAGCAATTGCCGCACGCGCGAATCCTGCTCGGCGGCCTCCTTCAGGCGCGGCTCCGTGTCGATCGCCTGTTGCAGCGTGATCGGCGCCGCGGGGTTCTGCGGCACAAGCTTGGCGAGCTTGTCGACGAGGCCGAGCGGCATCTCCAACACACGCCCGACATTGCGCAGCACGCCGCGCGCCAAAAACGAGCCGAAAGTAATGATTTGCGCCACACGGTCCTTGCCGTAACGCTCGCGAACATAGGCGATCACCTCGTCGCGCCGGGTCTGGCAGAAGTCGATGTCGAAATCCGGCATCGAGACGCGTTCCGGATTGAGGAAGCGTTCAAACAGCAGCGAAAAGCGGATCGGATCGAGATCGGTGATGGTCAAGGCATAGGCGACCAGCGAGCCGGCGCCCGAACCGCGCCCGGGCCCCACCGGAATGCCCTTTGACTTCGCCCATTTGATGAAGTCCGAGACGATGAGAAAATAGCCGGGGAATTTCATCCCTTCGATGATCGACAGCTCGAACGCAAGCCGCTGGCGATAGTCCTCCTCGGTCTGTCCCGGCGCCGGCCCATGGGCCGCCAGCCGCGCGGTCAGGCCAGCCTCGGCCTGGGCGCGCAGTTCCGAGGCCTCGTCGGTCCCCTGGGTGAAATTCGGCAAAATCGGCTTGCGCGTGCGCGGTCGATAGACGCAGAGCATGGCGATCTCAACGCTATTGCGCGTCGCTTCGGGCAGATCGGCGAAGAGCGCGACCATTTCCTCGCGGGTCTTGAAGCGATGTTCTGGCGTGAGCCTCCGGCGGTTGTCCTGCCCGACAACAGTGCCGTCCGCGATGCAGGTCAGCGCGTCATGGGCCTCGTAATCGACCGCGCTGGCGAAAAAAGGCTCGTTGGTCGCAACAAGCGGAAGTTCTTCGCGATAGGCAAGGTCCAGCAGCAAAGGCTCGACTTGCTGCTCGCTCTCCAGTCCGTGCCTTTGCAGCTCGACGTAGAATCGCGTCGGGTACAGCGGCGCGAGAGCCGCCAGACGCGCCCGGGCGACTTCCGGCTTGCCGAGCAGAAAGGCGCGGTCGAGCGGGCCGGTCGGTCCACCGCTGAGCGCGATCAACCCCTCGCTTGCCGCAGTGAGTTGCGCGATTCCGACATGGGGCGTTTCCCCGGCCTCGACTTCAAGCCAGGCCTGCGAGACGAGCCGCATGAGATTGGAATAGCCTTGCTCGCTCTGGGCCAGCAGCACGATATTGCCGCGGCCCGCGTCGGCGGGCGGTATCTCGCCACGCGTACGAAGAGCCTCGCCGTCGCCGAATTCCACCGTCAGCTGGCAACCGGCGATTGGCTGCACGCCGTCCTTGGCAAATTTTTCCGAAATTTCGAGCGCGCCAAACAGATTATTGGCGTCGGTTACGGCGACCGCGGGCATGGCGTCGGCGGTGGCCAGCTTGAGCAGCTTGCCGACGGGCAGCGCGCCCTCGCGCAGCGAATAGGCGGTGTGGACGTGAAGATGGACGAAGCCGACCTTCGCGATCGTCTCGTCGATCATTCCAACCCTCCCCGTCGCCGCAAAATACGCGCCAGCATAGTCAAAACCCTCGAACTTGTCGCCTCCGGCGGCATTGCGGACAAGGCTGCGCGTCACAATGCGGTGGATAAGTGGCCCGAACGAATGTTCTATTTTTATTCGTCTTATGTTCCGTTCGCCAGAATTTTCTGAAATTTTTTTCTTCGACGACGCAAGGGCCGTGAAAACAAATTCTTAGAGGATGATAGCCTGTGGATAAGTTCAATTTTTTCTTGTGGACAATTTTTCCACGAGAACAATCCGCAACGGGTCAACGCCTTGAAATCGCCCACTTTGCCCGCGCACAAGCTCGCCTCCCGCGCGGCCCCGCCTCTCCGGAGAGTTGCAGCGTCAAGGCAGCTCGACCAGAAGTCCGTTGCGAAGCGTTACTCTCCGGTCCATCCGCGCCGCGAGTTCGAGATTATGCGTCGCGATCAGCGCGGAAAGGCCGGTCGCCTCCACCAGCGACATCAGCGCCGTGAAGACCCGATCCGCCGTTTCAGGGTCGAGATTGCCGGTCGGCTCGTCGGCCAGCAGGAGAGCGGGCGCATTGGCGACCGCGCGGGCGATAGCCACGCGCTGCTGCTCGCCGCCCGACATTTCCGACGGCCGGTGATTCGCGCGCGCCGCAAGACCGAGATAGTCGAGCAGCTCGAGCGCGCGACGTCGCGCCTCGACCGCCGGCAATCCCGCGATCATCTGCGGAGTCATGACATTTTCCACCGCCGTGAATTCCGGTAGCAAATGATGGAACTGATAGACAAAGCCGATCCGGTTGCGGCGCAGGGCGGTGCGCTGCGAATCGCTGAGCGTGGAAGTCGACAGCCCGTCTATGACGACCTCGCCGCCGTCCGGACGCTCTAGCAGACCGGCGATATGCAGCAAGGTGGATTTGCCGACGCCCGACGGCGCGACCAGCGCGACCGCCTGATGCGGCCAGAGCGCGCCGTCGACGCCGCGGAGAATCTCCAGATAGCCATCGCCCTCGCGGTAGCGGCGTACAACGCCTTCCAGCCTCAAGGTCGGCGAGATCGCGTTGCTTGCGGCCCTCGTTTGCGCTTCTTGCGTGACTTCACTCATGGCGCAGCGCCTCCACCGGATCGAGCCGCGCGGCCCGCCATGCCGGGTAGAGCGTGGCGAAGAAGGACAGGCACAGGGTCATGATCGCGACGCCGACCACCTCATGCGGATCGAGCGACGAGGGCAGCTGCGAGAGATGATAAATGTCGGCCGGGAAGAGGTTGAGGCCGAAAACGCGATTGATGAGCGACCTGATGCCTTCGAGCTGCAAGGCGAGCGGCACGCCCAGGGCGACGCCCAGTACGGCGCCGGTCGCCCCGATCGACAGTCCCGTCAGGATGAAGATCCGCAGTATCGCCCCACGGGTCGCTCCCATGGTGCGCAGAATGGCGATGTCGCGGCCCTTGTCCTTCACCAGCAGGATCAGCCCCTGCACGATCAGCAGCGAGGCGACGGCGACAATGATCGCGAGAATGAGGAAAATGGCGTCGCTTTCCACCTTCAGCACGTCGAAAAAGCTCTTGTAGCGTTGGCGCCAGTCGGTGAGCATGATTGGCCGGGTGATTTTCTGGACGATTTCAGTGCGCACATCGTCGACCTTGTTGGGATGGGCGACGAAACCCTCGATGATGTTGACTTCGTTGGGCCGGTCGAAAAAGGCTTGCGCCTCTGCCAGCGGGATGAAGACGATCAGCTGGTCGAAATCGAACAGGCCGGACTGGAAGATCGCCTTGACCGGATAGGCCTTGAGCCGGGGCGTCATGCCGAAGGGCGTCTGGGCGCCGCGCGCGGTGAGAATCGAAACCTTGTCACCGACCTGAACGCCCAACACCTCGGCCATCCTCTGGCCGAGCACGACGCCGACCTCGTCGTCGAAATGCTCAAGCGTCCCCTGCTTCACATTGCCGACAATGCCGGGCAGGCGCTTGAGATCGGCCTCCTGCACGCCGCGCACAAGGGCGCCAGTCTGTTGCTGGGGCGAGGAAATGCCCGCGGCGTTCTCGACCATCGGGAAGGCGAGCGTCACCCCCGGAATACTAGCGAGTTGGTCGGTCAGGTCGCGGTAATCGGTCAGCGGCGTGTCGATGGGCTGGACGAAAATATGGCCGTTGACGCCGATTAGTTTGGACATCATTTCATCGCGCATGCCGTTCATCACCGACATGACCACGATCAGCGCCATCACGCCGACGGTGATACCCGTGACAGACAGCCCCGCGATGGCCGAGGGCAGCCAACGGCTCCGGCGCGAGCGCATGTAGCGCAGCGCGAGCATGCGCTCATAGGCGCCGAACGGCGCGGCGCCCGGCCCTTCGCCGCCGCGACCGGAAAAAATAGATCTCAATTGGGTCATCAGGCTCCGAGGCGGAAGCAAAAGCGAGCGCGAGGCGCCCCAAGCGGCGAGCGCGCCGGGTTCGACGCATTTTCTTCGCAGATAGTCCGGAATTGCGCGCAAAGAAAGACCTTTCCCGACGCCATCCCTCATTTCGCCGGCCGCAAGCCTGGAGCGGCAAACGAAACCCTTGGGACAGTTCGGAAACTTGTCCGATTCGGGCGTTCCGACAAGGCCGAAATCCTGCGCGGACGGCAAAAGTCTTAACGCCATTTAGGACGCAATTTAGTTAATGCCCAAACGGGACGGCAATTTGATCGTGCAATCTTTCCCAGCGTCACGTTGGGAGCCAGAAGTGTCAGACCCCCGTTTTTTTGAATTGACTCAATTGCCCTTGAAGCAGCGCGCCGCCCGAATTGCGGAGCTGTTCGCCGAAGGCGTCGAGAATGATTACCCCGCCCCCAGCCGCGCGAATCGGCGCAAGGCGCGCGAAGAAACGCTTGCGGAACGCCCGATCGCAGCCCTGTCGCGCAAATTGCGCGGGACCTTTCACTGGCTCTCGCCGAAGAATCTGCCCGCCGCGATCCTGGCCTTTGCGCGCATGTCCCATGATTGGATGACTGCGCACCAGATGCCCTCACCCGCTCGCGCCTCCCGCGCGCCGGAAGGATTCTGCGGACGCGCGGCCTCGCTCGAGCCTGAATATTTGATCGACGCCTATGCGCGTGGCCTGACCCTGCGCAATTTTTTGGGAACGCCGACGCTTTGGGCGCCGGCCAACCGCGCCGTGCTCCGGCCATGGGATTTTCCGCGCGGCATCGCTGCAATCCGCCCCGAGGGCGAACGCGTCAGCCTCGACGAAGCCTTCGATGTCGTGCTCGCGGCCTGCGGGAGAGCGGAGCCGGCGCATTGGCGCAAGCCCGCGCTCGATATGGCGCTGGGCGATCTCTATGACGCCGGATTCGCTCACTCTCTGGAGGTGCGCGACCGCAATGGCGTCCTGATCGCGGGCCTCATCGGCGTCGCGGCCGGCGGCGTCTTCACCATCGAGCGCATGTTCGCGCTCGACGAAGACTCGCTCGTCCACGCCGTCAATAATCTGGCTTTTCAGCTGCAGCGCTGGAATTTCGCGCTGATCGACATTCGGAAACCATCGAATCTGGCGACGCGACTGCAATGCGCGACCATGAGTCGCGCGCAATTTTGCGGCGAATTGGCGAGCAACGCCTGCGGCGGACGTCACGGGCGCTGGCGCATCGCCGAAGACCTGCGCCCCCTGGTGCGCCGTATCGGCGATTCGGCGCTGAAAATCGTCGCGAGCGCCTGAGCCGGGGACGCCAGAGGGCCTCAGGCCCCGGCGCGGAGCAGGATGGCGGCGTAAAACCCGTCGGTATCATGGCGCGCTGGGCTTAGGCGCAGGCCGGGGCCATGCGGCGATTCGCTTCCGGCCAACGCATCGAGTCCCGCGCGCGCAAGCGATATGTCAGCCGGTTCGGCGGAGAAATCCGGATGGGCGGCCAGAAAACTTGCCACGCGGTCCTCGTTTTCCTCGCATAGCAGCGAACAGGTGACATAGACCAGCCGCCCGCCATGCTTCACGAAGGGCGCGGCGCGGTTGAGGACTTCATCCTGTGCCTTGATCCGCTGTTCCAGGGCGCCGGGGCGCATACGCCATTTGGCGTCGGGATTGCGCCGCCATGTGCCGACGCCCGTGCAAGGCGCGTCGACCAGCACCAGATCGCAGCCGCCCGCGATGTCTCCAACTGGGTCATGCGCGGGGCCGCGCGGCGCCCGCACTTGCACATTGCGGACCCCTGCCCGGTCCAGCCGCGCGAAGATCGGCGTCAGCCTGCGGCCGTCAGAATCGGTGGCGTAGATCTGGCCGCTATTGCCCATTTGCGCCGCCATGGCGAGACTCTTGCCGCCGCCGCCAGCACAAAGGTCGAGCACCTGCTCGCCCGGCGCGGCGCGGGCGAGGCGCGCGGCGATCTGCGAGCCCTCATCCTGAATCTCGACCAGACCGCGCACATAGGCAGGTTCGGCGGCGAGCGCCGGGGCGCGGCCGTCCTGCCCCTGCGCTATCCGCAAGCCGAGCGGCGCGAAGCGGCACGCCGACGGGCCAAGATGCGAAAGCTCGGCCAGGGCCTGCTCCCGCGTGGCTTTCAAGGCATTGACGCGCAGGTCGAGCGGAGCGCGGGCGGCGAGCGCCCGGCCCTCGTCCGCCGCGCATTCGCCGAAGGCGCGCTCTAGCTGCGGCGCCAGCCATTCCGGGAAATCGCCGCGAACCCAGACCGGCGCGTCTGCGAGATTGGCGGCGTCGAGCGCCGCGCGCTCGTCTTCGCTCAAGGGCGAGGGCGCATGACCCTCTCCGCTGAAATGACTTTCAACCTCGCCGGGCGAATAACCGCGGGCAAGAACCAGCGCGCCGATCATTTCCGCGCGCGGCGTCTCGGATTTCATGAGCCAGCGCGCCGAGGCGCGGCGGCGCAGGGCGTCATAGACTAGCGAGGCGATGGCCGCCCTGTCCTTCGACCCTGCGAAACGATGGGCGAGGCCCCAATCCTTCATGGCGTCATTCGCCGGGCGGCGGCGCGTTTCGAGATCGTCGAGAACTTCAATCGCAGCGGCGATCCGGGCGGAGGGATGCATCTTGACCTATAGGAAAAACGGGGGAGTGGCGCGCGGGCCGGCCCTTCATTGCGCTCGTCGTTCCATAGTCCTCGCCCGCGCGCAACCCAAATCGGCCGCTGTCAGAGCGCGCTCGCCTCCCCCGGAGGCGCGTGGAACACCAGCCATGCGAACAGGATCGCGTCGAGCAGAACGATAATGGAGCCGACTCCCGCGAAGGGATCGCCGATGGGATGGCCCAAGTGCAGGAGCGCCACACCGAAGGTCAGCAGCAGCGTTCCGGCGATCCAGATCCAGACCTGAGGCTTGGCCAGCGCATTCGATTCCACTGACGGATTGAGGCGATAGAATATGCCGATCAGGAAAAGAGCGACGAAGCCAAGCAGATTAAAATGGGCGTGCGCGGCGAGGGCTGAATGCTCGCCGGAGATGCCCATCTGCAGGCCCCAGGCCATTCCGGCGATGAGAATTAAAACCCCGGCTCTGAAACACAGGCAAGACGGCGTCATGGCCCCTCCTTTTGCGCGGAGGAAAGGCAGCTTGAAACCCGCCTTTCGCATCGCCCCCCAGAAGGCGTCAATGTGGCCCAGATTTTGGACAACGCCAATAAAGAAGCGATTTCAACCGCTTCTTTTCGACAGCGGCCAGATCAGAGCCCGGTCGGATAGTTCGGGCTCTCGCGGGTGATCGCCACGTCGTGAACGTGGCTCTCGCGCAGGCCGGCGTTGGTGATGCGCACAAAACTCGCGCGCTTCTGGAATTCGGGAATGGAGGCGGCGCCAACATAGCCCATGGCGGCGCGCAAGCCGCCCGCGAGCTGATGAAGAATCGGCCCGACAGGCCCGCGATATGGCACCTGCCCCTCGATGCCTTCCGGCACCAGCTTCAGCGAATCCTTGATGTCCTGCTGGAAATAGCGGTCCGCCGAGCCGCGCGCCATGGCGCCGACCGACCCCATGCCACGATAGGCCTTGAAGGAGCGACCCTGGAACAGGAACACCTCGCCGGGCGATTCCTCGGTGCCAGCCAGCAGCGAGCCAATCATGATGCAGTCCGCGCCAGCCGCGACCGCCTTGGCGAAATCGCCGGAATATTTGATGCCGCCATCGCCGATGACCGGGATGTTCGCTTTCTTCGCCTCCGAAGCCGCTTCGAGAATCGCGGTGAGTTGCGGCACGCCAACGCCCGCCACGATGCGGGTAGTGCAGATCGAGCCCGGGCCGATGCCAACCTTGATCGCGTCGGCGCCAGCGTCGATCAGCGCCTTGGCGCCCTCGGCGGTGGCGATATTGCCGGCGATCACGCCGACCTTGTTGGAAATGCGCTTGATGCGGACGACTTGATCCAGCACGGATTGGGAATGGCCATGCGCAGTATCCAGCACGATGCAGTCCACTCCGGCGTCGATCAGCAACTCGGCCCGCTCAAAGCCCTTGTCGCCGACCGTGGAGGCGGCGGCGACGCGCAGGCGTCCCGCCTCGTCCTTGCTGGCGGAGGGATGGAGCGTGGCTTTTTCAATATCCTTGACCGTCACCAGCCCGACGCAGCGGAATTCCGAATCCACCACGAGCAGCTTTTCGATGCGGTGATGGTGGAGCAGGCGGCGCGCCTCGTCCTTCTGGACGCCCTCGCCAACGGTGACGAGGGTCTTGGTCATGAGTTCGGAGACGGGCTGGGCCGGATTGTCCGCGAAGCGCACGTCGCGGTTGGTAAGAATGCCAACCAGCTTGCCCGGCCGGTTTTCGGCGCCGCGCGCGACGACCGGAATGCCGGAAATGGAGTTCCTGCTCATCAGGCTCAGGGCGTCCGCGAGAGTCTCGTCGGGGAAGATGGTGATCGGATTGACCACCATGCCGCTCTCGTAGCGCTTGACGCGGCGGACTTCCTCGGCCTGCTCGGCGGGTTCCAGATTGCGGTGAATGACGCCGATGCCGCCCGCCTGCGCCATGGCGATGGCGAGGCGCGCCTCGGTCACCGTGTCCATGGCCGAGGACAAGATCGGCAGGTTCAGTTCGATATCGCGCGTCAGCCGGGTCTTGATTGAGACCCCCGAGGGCATGACTTCGGAATGACCGGGACGCAGCAACACGTCGTCGAAGGTCAGCGCTTCGGTCAATTGGGGAAAACCGTTCATTGCCAGCTCCATCGGCGAAAAGGACGCATGGCGCGTGGCCATCCGAGTTGGCGGCTGCTCATAGCATCTCTTTCGCGGGTTTCAAACCATGGCGCCGCGCAAGCGCATATTTTCGCGCCACTGCGGCCAAAATACCGGGAAGCAGGCGTCCGCGCGATTTCGCATCCCAGGCTTCTATGTTTAAAGACAGGCGCGCAGGATAGCCGTCCAGAGAAGGCGATGTGCGGGCGGCGGCCCGGCCGCACTTCCAGCAGCGCTGAAAATACCATCCGCAACACATTGTTGCCGCATAATGAATCGTCGGGACGAACCTTGCGCCCATTCATACTCACGCCGCTGATCGTCGCCTGCGCGCTGTTCATGGAGAATCTCGATTCGACCATCATCGCGACGTCGCTGCCGGCCATCGCAGCCGATTTGAAGCAGGACCCGATCGCGCTGAAACTGGCCCTGACCTCCTATCTCTTGGCCCAGGCGGTGTTCATCCCGGCGTCGGGCTGGGTCGCAGATCGATTTGGCACAAAAAAGGTTTTTCGTGCGGCCCTCGTCGTATTCACCCTCGGTTCGATTCTTTGCGCTCTCTCCAGCACGTTGCCGCAATTCGTCGGCGCCCGCATCTTTCAGGGCTGCGGCGCGGCGATGATGACGCCGGTCGGCCGCCTGACCCTGTTTCGCTCCGTTGAACGCAGCGAAATCGTTCGCGCGATGGCCTATCTCACCATGCCGGCGCTGATCGGGCCGATTCTCGGTCCGCCGCTCGGCGGCTTCATCTCGACCTATCTGCACTGGCGCTGGAATTTCTGGATCAATGTGCCCGTCGGCATTGTGGGCGTGATTCTCACCACCCTCTATATCCCCGATATCCGCGACGAAAATGTCGCAGCCTTTGATCTGCGAGGCTTTCTCCTGTCCGGCTTCGGCCTGCCGAGCCTGATTTTCGGCCTCACCGTGCTCGGACGCGGCTCCATTGGGCTGGGAATCAATATCGCCTTGATCGCGGCGGGACTCATTCTGATGGGCTTCTATATCCGCCACGCGCTCAAGGCCCCCAATCCGATTCTCGAACTCCGGCTGCTGCGAATCCCGACTTTTTTGGCCAGCGTGGCCGGGGGCTTCCTGTTCCGAATCGGCGTCGGCGCAACGCCTTTCCTATTGCCTTTGTTCTTTCAGCTCGGATTTGGCATGACGCCTTTCCAGTCCGGCTTGACGACCTTTGTCGCCACAGCAGGCGCTCTGGTGATGAAGGCGACCGCCGCCACCGCGCTCGGCCGGTTCGGTTTCCGGTCCACGCTCGTCTTCAACGCGGTGATCAGCGCCGCCTTTTTGGCTGGCAATGGCTGGTTCCAGCCCGACACGCCCCAGTTCGTGCTGCTCCTCGCCCTGTTTGTCGGCGGTTTTTTCCGATCCCTGCAATTCACGGCCCTGAACGCGCTCGCCTATGCCGACGTCTCCGATTCGGACGTCAGCAAGGCGACCAGCTTTTCCGCCGTGGTCCAGCAATTATCCTTGTCCTCGGGTGTGGCCATCGCCGCCGCGGTCGTCGAGGAGACCCGCCGCCTTTCCCCGAGCGGCGAGATCGAATTCGGCGACTTTCCGCCCGCATTCTTCGTCGTCGCCGCTATCACGGCCGCATCCGCCTTGATTTTCCGCAGGCTTTCGCCCGACGCCGGAGCGAGTCTCGCCGGACGCAAGGCCGCCAGCTAAGGCGAGTTTGAACCCGCCGAAGCGCTTTAAAAAACCGCGCTCGCCCGACGCAAGAATGCTGCCGCGCTATGGGCGCCGATTTCCCCGGGCCGAATCCGCGTGAGGAAAAAACACGCTTTCCCGTCTTCGCCTGAAACATTTTTAGGCAATCGGTGGAGCGCCGCGAAACCGGGTTAACGATTGGGAAGGTATATTTTCAAACAACCCTTAAGGGCGACAAGGCTTTTCTCTTCTTCTTAATCCCCCGCCAACGAATCGCCACAATCCGAAGTGTGGTTTTTAAGAAACGCGGCGGCAAAACAAACCGAAATGCGCAGCAACACAGAAAATTTACGCTCGACGCGTCGTCCTTAACGGGATATCAAATTTTTGTCATTGATTGTCATTACGCCGCGTTTGCCCAGGTTTCTCGGGGAATACGGCCCCCGAGTGAGGCAGTTTTGCAACACGCCGTGACAATCAAGCTGACGAAGTTTTATTCGCCTAGCCTTGGTTGGTAAGTCGAATTATGGTCTGCCCACGATAGCGGCTTGCGGTCGTTATGGGCTTTAGCAAGGAAGGAAAATTCAATGCGTCATCTTCTTCTCTCCACGGTCGCTCTTGCGGCTCTGGCGGGCTCGGCCTTCGCCGCCGACCTGCCCTCGCGCAAGGAAGCCCCGGTCTATATCGCGCCGGCTCCCGTCTTCTCCTGGACCGGCTTCTACATCGGCGCCGACATCGGCGGCGAGTTCGGCTCGACCTCGCTCCACAATAGCTGGACCAACTGGAACTCCCACAGCCTCGACACCTCGGGCGTTCTGGGCGGCGGCTACGTCGGCTATAACTACCAGGTCAACCAGAACTTCGTGATCGGCGTTGAAGGCGACTTCCAGGGTTCTTCGGCTTCGAAGTCCTGGTCGTGGGTTGGCAGCAACTTCGCTGGCGACGCCAATGTCTACACCGCCAAGGTTCAGACGAACTGGCTGGCTTCGATCAACGGCCGCCTCGGCGTCGCCTATGACCGCGCCCTGTTCTACGCCATCGGCGGCGCGGCCTGGGCTCAGGGCAGCGCGTCCCTGTCGGGCGCTGCTCCGAGCGGCCTGTTCATCGGTTCGGTCTCCAAGGACGCCAATCTGTCCGGCTTCGACGTCGGTGGCGGCGTGGAATACGCCTTCACCCCGAACTGGGTTGGTCGCGTCGAATATCGTTACTACGACTTCGGCAACTACAACGTGACCCCCTGGGCTGCCGCCTATACCCCCATCCGCTTGCAGACCTCGGTCAACACCGTCCGCGTCGGCCTGGCTTATCTGTTCAGCGCTCCGGCTCCGGTCGTCGCCAAGTACTGAGATCCGTAAGGATCAGGGGTAACCCGATCGAGCCCGGCCAACAGGCCGGGCTCTTTTTTTGCGTTCAAACCGCTTAGCGTTCAAATCCTCGGCGATCAGGCCGTTTTCGCGCGGAAGCCGGTGGCTAGAACATAGAGCTCCGAGGAATCGGCGCGGCTGGCGTTGGGCTTGATATGGCGCACGACGGCATAATCGCGCTTCAGGCGCGCGACCAGCTCTCCTGTTTCTCCGCCCTGGAACAGCTTGCATAAAAAATAGCCGCCCGGCTTCAGCACCTCGCCGGCAAATTCGGCCGCCAGCTCGCCCAGATGCACGATTCGCAGGTGATCGGTTTTCTTGTGGCCGGTGGTGTTGGCCGCCATGTCCGAAATGACGCCATCGGCCTCGCCGCCCAGCATGGTCTTCAGCAGGTCCGGAGCTTCCGGCGCCAGAAAATCCTGCACGGCGAATTCGACGCCAGCGATGGGTTCGATGTCGAGCAGGTCGATCCCGACCACCTTACCATGCCCATGAACCGAGCCGACCTTCTTCGCCGCCGCCTGCGACCAGCCGCCGGGCGCCGCGCCGAGATCGACGATTCGCTGCCCAGGCTGGAGGAGATGGTGCTTTTCATCGATTTCAAGCAGCTTATAGGCGGCTCGCGAGCGCCAGCCTTCGCGCTTGGCGCGCACCACATAGGGATCATTCAGCTGGCGTTGCAGCCAAAGCGTCGAGGAGAGGGTGCGTTTGCGGGCGGTCTTGACCCGCGTCTTGAGTTCACGGCCGCCCGGTCCGCCCGGGCTCTTTGTCGTTTTCACGTTACACCGACCTTTTGCGCGAGATCGCCATCCCGTAGCCGCAAAAGCTCCGGATGAACAGGGCCTTGAGCGTGTTTGGCTATCGCGGTTGGACAAATGATCGGAGCAAGGATCTAAACCGCGCTCTTTGGAATTGGCGCCAGATCCCTTCGCGGCCCGCTTGTCCGGCCCGCATTCATTCCGGTTTTGGGCTGTTCGCGTCGCTCGAGATCACGAGTTCGCCGAATTTCAGCATGGCGATCCGTACTTCGCGCCAAAGGCATATGAATGCGTGCGAGAACAGACCGAACGCCAGCAGGAACAACAGGGCCGATCCCCATTCATGCGTCATGCCGAAAAAGGTATCGAGAAAGACGACCAGAACCACGGCCGCAATGGCCAGGGCCGAGCCAATGGTGGAACGGATGGCGCGATAGATGAGACGCGCCCGGGCCAGCAGCCGCGCAGCGTCCTGCCGGCTTTCGGGCGTCGAGCGATCGCTGTCGAGCGCGCGGAACTGGTCGAGAATTCGCCACAGCCGGTTCATCAGGACGGAAAGCACCGCGGCGCATGCCGATAGAAGAAAGGCCGGCGCCAGCGCCTGCGCCGCGATAGGCGCGAAGCGCATGCGCTCGAAACTTTGGAAGGTCTCTACCAATCGTTCCGTAATCGCCGCGTCCATGGCGTCTCTCGGCCCTGCCCGCGCGTGGCGCGCGCCGGCTTCCTCTTATTGCGCCTGACGCGCGATAATGACGATCGGCGCCGCGACGACGGCGAAGGGCAATGAAATCACCGTCTTGACCACGTCGGGGGCGCCATTCACGGGATTGACTTCGTCAATCGTTTCCTTCTTCCCGACGCCCTGCGCAAGCACTTCCTTGAGTTGCGGCGCCATTTGGGCGAGTTCCGCGAATTTGTCGTGGTTAAACGAGTCCTGGCCCTTCAAATCGCTGAGATCGACCACAACCGCGCCAAATTTCGTCAAGTCGGCGGCGTTCTTGTAATCGCCCAAGCGCTGTTCGTTGCCGGCAATCAGCCTCGACGCCGCCAGCGCGCGGTCGTCACGCGAAAGGACGACCAGGAACGGCTTTTTCGGCACGCCAATCCGGCGCATCTGCGAGCGGAAAACGTCGATGTCTATATCCGGCGACGCTAGAACGATTGTGCCCAGCTTCGGCGCAACATTCTTGGCCGCTCCGGAAATTCTGATGCCGCGGAAAGCTTCGACGGTTACCCAATTGCCCATCGAATGCGCGATAATATTGATGTGTTCCGCATTGCTGTGGGCGAGCACGTCCAGAAGATGCTCAAGACCGTCACGCGCGGCGGTCGCGCTGTTCTGATCGTAAACATAGCCGAGCAATTCGCCACGCGAAGCCCAGCTAAAATAGACCGGCACGCCCTGGGCGTTGGCGTCGTGCGCGACCTGGGTGAGACGGTAAAGGCCCTCTGGAAACAGCGTGTTATAGCCATGGATGAACAGCATCACGCTTCGATGGCCGGGCGGGCGCTGCGCAAGCTGCTGGTTGAGAGTGGCGATGAACTGCTTTTCGCTGTCGAGATAGATCGATTCACGGGTCACGAAATCGGTCTGCGGATTTCCAGGCGGCTGGGACGGCCATTGGATCCGGCTCGGAACATGGGTCGGCGGCACGCTGACGACCGCCTGCGCGAAGTCCAGCTCGCGGGCGCGCTCGCCGCTGAACATGGCGCCGGGGACCGCCGAGCGCGTGCGGGTGGTGGCGATCAGAATTGTGTGTTCGGTCGCGCCGGGCGCCGCGCCCGATACGGGAACCATCGCATTGACGCCGGGGCGCGAACAGGCCGCGAGCATCGCGGGGAGCAGCATGAGCAGGAAGAGGGCGCGGACCCTGCTCCATGCGCCCGGAACGGGGGTGCGATCGAGACGAAGAGCGATGGTCGGTCGACGCAAAACCTGTTCCTTCCGATGGCGAAATTCGAGTGGGCGCCTGCCCGCGCGGCTATGCCGCAAAGGTCGAAGCGGGGACCGTACACGAAATTGTGATCGGAGGCCAAGCAGTTAGCGAAAGCGGCGAAGGACGAGGCCTCTCCCTGCCCCGCGCGATCCTGCGCCGGCGCGGACTTGCAATACAAGATCGCATATTATCCAGAACTATTTGAAAATAATTCAAATTAAAGAAAATAGAGATCCGGCGCCGACCGCAAGAGGTCGGGCCGGCTCCGCGCGGGGGCGCGCGCCGGCTGTGTTGCTCCGGCGCCGCAATGCTCTGCTATTTTTTAAACTTGCGCGTGAACATGTCGATCGCCGTGACGGCTTCCGACGTGTCGGACCACATCTCAGCTTTGTCTTCCGTCTTGAATTCCTTGCCGAGATCGACCGGAGCCTCGGCTTCGGGCAGGTGCAGGAAGCACGCCCATTTGCCATTGTCCTTTTGCTCGATCGTCACCTTGCTTTCAGCCATCATGCCCTCCGACTTTGAATTGTTCGCGACGCGGTTTGTCTGCTTCCCGTCTCGCAGACTCCCGCATCGCGCGGAGAGCAATCCCCGCGCCAGCGGTCGAGCTGGAATGTGTATCGATTTCCCGGGGATGAAACCTAGGCTTCCATCGGATAGCCGGCGTCGCGCCAGGCCTTGACGCCCCCGTCGAGGGCGGCCACCCGACCATAGCCAAGCTCGCGCAAGGTGGCTGCGGCGAGGGTCGAGATCTTGCCGAATTCGCAGGAGGTCACCACCCTCACGGTGGGATCGGGCAATTCGACATTGACCCGCAGCTCCAGCTGGCCGCGCGGAAGATGTTTGGCGCCCGGGATGTGCCCGGTCTGGAACGCGTCACGCTCGCGCAGGTCGAGCACGACCAGATCGCGGCTGTTGCCGCCGATCCGCGCATTGAGTTCGGCCAGCGATATGAACGGCACCTTCGCGCCCGCCTCCGCCAGCAGTTGCGCGACGGATTTGCCGCCGCTCATATTGGTGCGCAGCGCCTCGGTGAGGTGCGTCGGCGCCGCGAGGTCGAGCTTTTCCATCATCTCGACGAAAGCGGCGCGCTCCTTCTTCTGCAGCCGTGGATTTTGCTCGATTTCGGCGCCGATGGTCGAATGGCCGAGGTCCTTATAGTCATGCGCCGGATAGACGAGGGTTTCCGGCGGCAAGGTCAGCACTTTTTGGAACAGGCTGTCGTACAGCGCGTAGGGATCGCCGGTCGGCAGATCGGTCCGGCCCGTTCCGCCGATGAGCAGCGTGTCGCCGGTGAAGACGCGGTCCGGCAAGACCAGGCACAGGGAATCCCGCGTGTGACCGGGCGTATGCAGTGCCTTCAGCCGCAACTCGCCCACGATCAGCATGTCGCCGTCGTCAAGCCGCAGGTCGGCGTAAGGCGCGGGGCTCAGCCTGTGCATGACGACAGGCGCCGACAGCGTCTTGCGCAGTTCGCGGCTGGCCGAGAAATGGTCCGCATGGGTGTGGGTGTCGATAATATAGCGGAGATGCAGGCCGTGTTGAGCGGCATAGCCGATGTAACAATCGATACGCGAGATTTCGGGGTCGATCACCGCCGCCGCGCGGGTCGTTTCGCATCCGACAATATAGGATTTGCAGCCGCCGGCGGCGAAGGTTTCGAAAATCATCCACCCCTCCTTCCGCCGCGACGCAGCCATTCACGCGTGCGGGCGCGATCAATCCTTCGGCTGCGCGACCACGCGCAGATAGGGTTTCACGGTCGTCCAGCCGCCGGGATATTTCGCCCTGGCTTGCTCGTCGGATACCGAGGTCGGGATGATGACGTCCTGTCCCGGCTTCCAGTTGACTGGCGTCGCCACCGCATGTTTCGCCGTCAGCTGGCAGGACTCCAGCAGCCGAAGCACCTCGTCGAAATTGCGGCCCGTGCTCATCGGATAGGTCAGCATTGCCTTGATCTTCTTGTCCGGACCGATGACGAAAACAGAGCGCACTGTGGCGTTGTCGGCGGCAGTGCGCCCTTCCGAACTTGTCCCCGCCCCTTCGGGCAGCATGTCATAGGCCATGGCGACCTTGAGCTCGGGATCGCCGATCATCGGATAGGTGACCGCGTGGCCCTGGGTCTCCTCGATGTCCTTCGCCCAGCGGGCGTGGTTGTCGATGGGGTCGACGCTGAGCCCGATGATCTTGGTGTTGCGCTTGTCGAATTCCGGCTTCAGCCCGGCCATATAGCCGAGTTCGGTGGTGCAGACCGGGGTGAAGTCTTTTGGGTGGGAGAACAGGATCACCCAACTTTCGCCGATCCAGTCGTGAAAACTGATCGGCCCTTGCGTGGTTTCCGCGGTGAAATTCGGAGCTTCGGAATTGATTCTCAGGGACATCGGCTTGCCTCCGCCTCTCACCCTTTGCGCTGTGATCCGCCAATGGTAAACGCCAGGGAGCGAAGGCCTAACCGACGCTTGCTCAAAATGGTTCCCCGGCGGAAGCCCAATATTTCGGCCGCCGCCCCGCGCCCACGCCCATTTGACGAAACGGGGATCGAAACGAGCCCTGCTTAAGCCGTCCCGGCGTCGATCGCATCGCGGAAGGCCATCGCCTCCTGCTCCACGCGCACGGCGTCCATCACCGGCACCACCGGGCGCGCCTCGAATACGAAGGACGGCAGCATGGAGCAGAATTTGTGCACGGTCAGCGGATCGTCGCAGTCCACCAGCATATAGCCGCCCCAGTCGCCAACGCGGATGACGAACACCTCGATCTTGAAATTGGCGGGCGCTTGCCATTGCAGGAAAACCTCCAGAATACGCTTCTGGGCATTCTCGTAATCCGCCGGCGATCCCTGCGGGCGCTCGTTCCAGGTGATCATATATTTCATCGTCCCCACCTCCCCTTTGCCAGGCATTGCGCCCGGGCGTCCGCCAGCACGACGTAATCGCCGGCCGGGCCGACGCTGAGGTCGGTGATTTTTCGCGGCGTCACAGCGATCGAACCTCTAACCGAGCAGCGCCGGCGATAGTTCCGCGAGTTTGAGAACAGGCGCCGGACGCTGGCCCATGTTTAGGCGGCCCCCAGTTCGGGAGGCCAGTCAGCGGCGAGAAATTGGTAAGGTTAATGTCGGGCTTATAGAAGTGATTGCGAATCCAAACAGCCTTCTTGCGCAATGCCGTCAACGTTTAACGCCGAAATTTACGTTTCGTAATGAGGTTACGTTTGTAACTAGTGACGGAAGTCATTGATGGGTTGCTTCAGAATTATAGGGTCGGCGCCATGCAGGTTTACGTCGTCAACAATCTTGTCCTCGCCGCCCGCCGGCTACCGAGCGAAAAACGCGGCAGCGTCGCGATATATTTCTCCCTCGCGCTATTCCCGATCCTCATGATGACGGGCGCCGCCATTGATTACGGGCGGGCTTTATCCGCGAAAGCGCGTCTGCAAAGCGCTGTGGACGCCGCCTCTGTCGCCGTCGCGCAATCCTCGGTTCAATCTCCGGCCTTCACGCAGGCCCAGCGGCTGGCCTTGGCGCAAGCTACATTCAACGCCGCTCTGGGACCAACGGCGAACAGCCTCAATGTGACGACCGTCGGGGAATCGGATCCGACGAGCGCAAAGGCCTATTACGAAGTCACGGCGAGCACTTCCCTCCCCACGGCCGTTATGAACATCGCCCAGATAAATTCGGTGCCGATTAGTGTGAAATCTGGCGGCGCGATCAAGAATGCCCCGGTCGGTCCCGGCAGCGGTTGCGTGCTTTCGCTCGACAATTCCGCCGTTGACGCCTTCTGGGACAATGGCAACGCGACCGTGACCCTCTCCAGCTGCGATATCTATGACAATTCCTCCAACAGCGCGGCCCTCGCCGTCGGCGGTAGCGCAACGCTTGTCGCAAGGACGATCAACGTGACCGGGGGCGTGTCGGGAGCGTCAAAAATCACCACGACAGCTACGAAACCGGACGGGTCCAAGGCAATCTACATGGGCGCGGCGCGCACTCCCGATCCCTATGCCAATGTCGTAATTCCGGCCTATCTCGGCTGCGACCATACAAATTATTCGACCGGCACGAATGCTGCGCTGACCCCGGGCGTGTATTGCGGCGGAATACAAATCAATTCGAGCGCTGTGGTCACGATGGCGCCTGGCCTGTACATCATCGACCGCGGCTCCTTCACGGTTAACGGACAGGCCAGCCTGTCCAGCATTACCGTTGGCGGGATGAGCGGCGTCACGATCGTGTTCACGTCCAGCACAAATTCGAATTGGCCGACGGTCACATTCAATGGCGGAGGAACCATCAATCTGATCGCGCCGACGGCGGCCGATATCGCCAAGGGCAATAACGGGCTGAACGGCATCCTTTTCTATGGAGACCGTAATATGCCGGTTGGACTCAACTACAAGATCAATGGCGGTTCGACCCAGGTCTTGACCGGGGCGATTTATCTTCCGGAGGCCGCCGTATTCTATGCGGGCAATACGAGCGCGAACAACTGTCTCCAGCGGATTGGCGACACCGTCACGTTCACCGGCAACAGCAATATCGCCATAAGTGGCTGTGGCATGTACAGCCTCGCCGGCTTTGGCGCGTCCTCGAACACGACCCAATATGTTTCGCTGGTCGAGTAGCTCAGCGCGACACTATCGGAACGATAATCGCCGACCGATGCCAGCCGCGCCAGCAATGCCGAATTGAGGGGCCGCCGCCCCTCACTCCCACTCGATCGTGCCGGGCGGCTTCGACGTCACGTCATAGACAACGCGATTGACGCCCTTGACCTCGTTGATGATGCGGGTCGCGGCGCGGCCGAGGAAATTCATGTCATAGGGGAAGAAGTCCGCCGTCATGCCGTCGACTGAGGTCACGGCGCGCAGCGCGCAGACATGGTCATAAGTGCGGCCGTCGCCCATCACGCCAACGGTGCGCACCGGCAGCAGCACCGCGAAGGCCTGCCAGATCTTGTCGTAAAGCCCGGCCTTGCGGATTTCGTCGAGATAGACGGCGTCGGCCTTGCGCAGGATGTCGAGCTTTTCGCGGGTGACGCCGCCTGGGCAGCGAATGGCGAGGCCGGGACCCGGGAATGGATGGCGGCCGACGAAAGCTTCCGGCAGGCCGAGTTCGCGCCCCAGGACGCGCACTTCGTCCTTGAACAATTCGCGCAGTGGCTCGACCAGCTTCATGTTCATGCGCGCGGGCAGACCGCCGACATTGTGATGGCTCTTGATCGTCACCGAGGGGCCACCGGTGAAGGACACGCTCTCGATCACGTCCGGATATAACGTGCCTTGCGCCAAAAATTCCGGCGCGCCGCGCCCGTCCTCGGCGATCTTCTTCGCCTCGGCTTCAAAGGTCTCGATGAACAGCCGCCCGATGGTCTTGCGCTTGGTTTCGGGATCAGCTTCCCCTTCCAACGCGCCGATGAACAGGTCCTGCGCCTGAACATGCACCAGGGGGATATTGTAATGGTCGCGGAATAGCGTCACGACCTCCTCGGCCTCGCCCATGCGCAACAGGCCGTGATCGACAAAGACGCAGGTGAGCCGGTCGCCGATCGCCTCATGGATCAGCACGGCGGCCACGGCGGAATCGACGCCGCCGGAGAGGCCGCACAAAACCCTGCCCTGCCCCACCTGATCGCGGATCGCCTTGATCGCTTCGCCGCGAAAGGCCGCCATGGTCCAGTCGGATTTCAGGCCCGCGACCTTATGGACGAAATTGGCGAGCAGCGCCGCGCCGTCCGGCGTATGGACGACTTCGGGATGGAACTGGGTGGTGAAAATCTTGCGCTTTTCGTCCGAGGCGACGGCGAAGGGCGCGTTCTCGCTCAGCGCCTTGACGGTGAAGCCCTCCGGCAGGCTGGTGACGCGGTCGCCGTGGCTCATCCAGACCTGATAGGCGCCGCCGATTTCCCAGACGCCGTCGAACAAGGCGCTCGGCTCGACGATCTCGACGTTGGCGCGGCCGAATTCTGCGGGATGGCCGCCTTCAACCGCACCGCCAAGTTGGGCGGCGATGGTCTGCTGGCCATAGCAGATGGCGAGAATGGGCAGGCCGGAATCGAAAATCTTCTGCGGCGCGCGGGGCGAGCCGGGTTCGGTGACGGAGGCCGGGCCGCCGGAAAGAATCACGGCTTTCGGCCGGATCGCGTCGAAAACCCTCTCCGCCGACTGGAACGGCGCGATCTCGCAATAGACGCCCGCCTCGCGCACGCGGCGCGCGATGAGCTGCGTCACTTGCGAACCGAAATCGACAATGAGAACCTTGTCGTGATGCTGGCGGATTTCGTCGTGCAGAAGCGTCATGGAATGGGTCCCGTCGAGAGGTTCCGATTAAGCCAAGCGTGTCGCCGAAGCAAGGCGCGGCTTCCTGCGCGAAATTGGAAGGCGTTCGCCTCGGGCGCCCGCGGGAATATTTTTTCGATTTTCGTCCCGTTCGACGCCAATTTTTTGAAAAATTAGGCGTTTCTCCTGATGACAAGGCCAAAAGCTTCGACTAACGTAGCCCCGCACTCCAAAGGAGGCCATGGCCGAGAAACGGCCTGCATGCTGTCCAAGTCGTGGGAGGACGTTTCGCATCGGACGTTGCGCCAAAAGGCGCTGGGGAGATGAGCTGCATAGCTTTTTCGATGCGGAACAGGACAAGTGAGGCGGAGCGGAAAGACTCGATAGTCTTTCCGCTCATTCTTTTTTCAGACCCTCGACGCGCTTTTTTCAGACCCTTGACGTGCTATTTCAGGCTGCGGCGTCCGGCTCGCCGCCGCGCTCCCAATCGGCCTTCACCTGAAGCTGGTAATCGTCAAAGCGCCCCTCCGCGATTGCCGTTCGAGCGCCGGCCATCAGCTCCTGATAATAGGCCAGGTTGACCCAAGTCAGCAGCATCATGCCCAGGATTTCCTGACAGCGCACGAGGTGATGCAGATAGGCGCGGGAATAGTCCCGCGCCGCCGGACAGGCGGAATGGGGATCGAGCGGACGCGAATCGTCGGCGTGACGGGCGTTGCGCAGATTGATCTTGCCCCAGCGCGTATAGGCGAGGCCGTGACGCCCGGCCCGGGTCGGCATGACGCAATCGAACATATCGATCCCGCGCGCCACCGATTCGATCAGATCGTCGGGCGAGCCGACGCCCATCAGATAATGCGGCTTGTGTTCGGGCAGATGGGGCATGACCGTCTCGATCATCGCCAGCATGACCGCCTGAGGTTCGCCCACGGCGAGGCCGCCAATGGCGAGGCCGTGGAAATCCATCTCCGCCAAAGCCCGCGCGCTCTCCACGCGCAGGGATCGCTCCGCCCCGCCCTGCACGATGCCGAAACAGGCGTGGCCGGGCTGTTCGCCAAAGGCCTTGCGCGAGCGTTCGGCCCAGCGCAGCGACAGACGCATGGCGCGTTCGGCCTCCTCTAACGAACAGGGCAGCTTCACGCATTCGTCGAACTGCATCTGGATGTCCGAGCCGAGCAGACGCTGGATTTCCATCGAGCGTTCCGGCGTCAGCACATGTTTCGCGCCGTCAATATGGGACTGGAAGGTGACGCCATTCTCGTCCAGCTTGCGCAGCTTGGCCAGCGACATGACCTGAAAGCCGCCGCTGTCGGTCAGAATCGGATGCGGCCAGTTCATGAACTTGTGCAGGCCGCCGAGCGAAGCGACCCGCTCCGCTCCGGGGCGCAGCATCAGGTGATAGGTGTTGCCGAGCACGATATCGGCGCCCAGCGCCCGCACCTGATCGGGATACATGGCCTTGACCGTCGCCGCAGTGCCAACCGGCATGAAGGCCGGCGTGCGGATATTTCCGCGCGGCGTAGAAATTTCGCCCTGGCGGGCGCCGCCGTCCCGGGCGATGAGCCGGTAGCCGAAAGTGTCGGTCATGAGATCCTCAGGCGAGCGCGGCGCGGGCGGCGCGTTCGGTATCCGCGAGTCGGGAAAAGACGATGATCGCGAAGGCCCTTTTGTCGAGATTGTAGATTTCAAGATCGCGGGTTTCGCGCTCCAGAAATTCCCACGCCTCCGCATAAGGCGCCAGCGCGCGCGGGCCAAGCCCCGGATTTCGCCGCAGGGCGGCGGCGAGCCAGTCGAAACACGACCGCAGAAAGGCGTCGAACTCCACTTCGCCCTCGCGTCCGGTGACGGCGTCGGCAATGCGATAGGCGGAACGCCAGTTGATCTGCGGCAGCTTGCCCAGAAGCTGCTCCATCAAGCCCTCCACGACGCCATCGCCCGCCGCGAGCAGGCGCAAGGCTTCGTGGGCAGAGCCGTCTGCGCGGGCGCAGGCGCGGCCCAGCGCGTCGCCGGGCGCGGGCAGGTCCGCCGCGTCGGCTGCGGCGCGAACCGCAGCCGACAGCGCCGGAGGCTCAAGCCGTTGCAGCATCAGCATGCGGCACCGCGAACGGATGGTCGGCAGAAGGCGCCCCGGCTGGTGGGCGACCAGCAGGAACAGGCTGCGCGGCGGCGGCTCCTCGATCAGCTTGAGCAAGGCGTTGGCGCTGCTGACGTTGAGGTCGTCGGCGCTGTCGATCAGCGCCATGCGCCAGCCGCCCTCGCCCGCCGCCTGTTCGAATTTATGCAGCGCGCGGCGCACATCGTCCACGGTAATGCGCGTCGCGAATTTCTTGTTCTTCTCGACCCATTCCCGCCTGAGCAGCGCAAGATCGCCATAGGCCAGCGCCGAAATTTTCCGCGCGGCCGGGTGGCGCGGGTCGACTGCGAGATTTTTGGCCTGCTGGACGGCAAGCGCCGTCGAATCGGGATGGGCGGCGACGAAACGGGCCATGCGCCAGGCGAGCGTAGCCTTGCCGATTCCCGGCGGCCCGCCGATGATCCAGGCCTGCGGCATCCGCCCGGCCCGATAGGCTTCGAGAAATTCGCTCTCGGCATGTTCGTGCCCAAACAGCTGAAACGTGTCGCGCGGATGCGGCGCCGGCGCGAAACGGTCACTTTCCGGCAGGCCGTCCTCGCCGGCTTTCACGCCCATTGCTTCTGGTCCGAGGCGAGCTGAGGCCATTGCGCGACGCAGGCGGTCCAGATCGCGCGGGCGACATCCTCTTCGGGCTGCGCGGCGTCGATCACCCGGCAACGCTCCGGCTCGGCGCGCGCGATTTCGAGGAATTTCTCGCGCAATTGCCTGTGAAAGCTCAGATCCTCACCTTCGAAACGATCGACGGCGCCCTGCCCGCGCCGCAGACGCGCCCGCTCCATGCCGGCCTCGGGCGCAAGGTCGAGGATGAAGGTGAGATCGGGCCGGACCCCGGCGAGCGTGACCCTTTCGAGCGTCGCCAGCATATTGTCTTCCACGCCGCCGCGCGCGCCCTGATAGGCGCGGGTCGAATCCGCGAAACGGTCGCACAGCACGAAGGCACCGCGCGCAAGCGCCGGACGGATAAGGCGGTCGATATGGTCGATCCGCGCGGCGGAAAACAACAGAGCCTCGCCCACGTCGCCGAAATCGCGCGCCTTGCCCGCGAGAATCGCCGAACGCAGTTTTTCGGCGAAAGGCGTGCCGCCCGGCTCGCGGGTGACGACGACCTCCGGCGCATGTTTGCGCAAGGTTGCGGCGAGGCGGCGAATCTGGGTTGATTTGCCGGCGCCTTCGCCGCCCTCGAAAGTGATGAATCGTCCGTGGCGCAAGGGCGCTCCGTTTCAAAAATCGGGCTGAAATTCATGCGCCGCCATGCGACAGCCAAGGCTTACAGTCTTAACGCGAAAATGCGGCTGTTCAAGGCTGCTGCGCCTGCGTGGCTGGCGGCTTCTTCTCGATCGAGCGCATGGCGGTCGCCAGCCCCTTGTGGAACAGTTGCAGACCAAGCTCCATGGCGGCGTCGCGGGCGCGCTGGGCCAGCGGCCCCTGCTCCACGGCCTCGGCCGTTTTCAATGGCGCGTCGAGGGCGAGGCTCGTCCCGCGATAGATCTTCAGCCGCGCCACGGTTTGGCCCGCCGCGACCGGCGCGATCAGCGGTCCGACATAGACGATCTTGCCCGTAAGCTTCTCTGGCGAGCCGCGCGGAATCATCAGGCGAATGGTCGTGTCCGAGACGAGCGGGACTTCCGTCTTCACCCCGCCATAGACCTTGGCTTCGCCCACCGTCTCATTGGCTTCGAACAGGTTCTTGGCCTCAAAGCCACGGAAGCCCCAGTTGAACAATCGCCGCGCCTCCTCGGCGCGGTCCTTGGCGGTCTTGGAGCCGAGCACGACCACAATCAGCCGCTGGCCGCCGAAGACGGCGGAGCCGACGAGGTTATACTCGCCGTCCCTCTCGTTGCCGACCTTGAGGCCGTCGCCATTGACGTCCATGAACAGGATCGGATTGCGGCTGAGCTGCCGGATCTTGCTCCAGGTGAACTCTTTCTCGCCGAAATAATGATAATATTCCGGATAGGTCTTGATGATGTGTTCGGCGAGCGTCGCCATGTCGCGGGCCGTCACCTGCTGAGCCGGATTGGCGCCGCCCCAGGAATCGGTGAAATGCGATTTGGTCATGCCGATTTCGGCAGCGCGGACATTCATCATCGCCGCGAAACTCTCTTCCGAACCGCCCAAGCCTTCGGCCAAAGCGATGGCGGAATCATTGCCCGACTGAACGATCAGGCCGCGCAACAGGTCCTCGACCCGGACGTTGGTATTGACTCGGGCGAACATAGACCCGCCGCTCTGCCCCGTCTTCCACGCTTTCTCGGAAATGTAGAAGGGCGTGTCGAGCGTGATCGAGCCCTTTTTCAGGTCGCGCAACACCATTTCTGCCGTCATCAGCTTGACGAGCGAGGCAGGCGGGGTCTGGTCGTCAGCGCCTTTCTCGAACAGAACAGTTCGGGTGCCGGCGTCCATCACCACCGCGTGCGGCGCGGTCGTTGTAATATTTTGCGCGCGAGCGCCAGAGGCCGTCAAAGCGGCGATCAGGGGCAAAGCGAGCAGAAGCCGGAAGAAAAAAGGCAAGGGACGTGACGGCACGAACGCCTCTTCGCTGCGCGAGCCGAAATGGCTCAAGTGAGTTCGGCGGCGTCTTCCCGGGAGGAGCTTGAACCTGGGTGTGAGCCGCATCTCACCGAGAGATAAGCTTTTTCAGCGCGCGACGCCAGCGCCGCCGTGCAATTCAGACTATTGAGATCAGCGCCGAGCAACCGAAACGGGAACATCCGCGCCGGGAATGGTTCCCAGATCGAAGGGCCGCTGCGGCGGAAGCGGCGGATTTTTGGGCAAAGGCGCCGAGGGGCCAGCCGTGTCGGCAAGGGCAAGGCGCTGCGGCGGCTCGGGCGGCAGCGGCGGCTCGGCGGCGGCCTCGATCGCGCGCTGACGCGGCGGCGCGGAACTGCGCTGCGCATAGGCTTCGGGCGTCGATTCGAGCGCCATGCGCTGTCCTTCGCGATCCGGCGCGACTGCAGGCGGCAGTTCCCGCTGATCGGCGACGCGCGTCGGCGAATAGGCGAAATCGCCGAGCTGGGCGGGTTGGCCGTCGACGCGAAGGGTCGCAAGCAATTTGCGGTCGTCGGAGCCCGACAGCGCGGCGCGGCCGACATATTCTACCTTGACCTTGGCGGTCCCGATAGACTTGTACTCCAGCGCCTCCGCCGCCTTGGCGGAAAGATCCATGACGCGGCCGCCGTGATAGGGGCCGCGATCATTGACGCGGACGATGATCGAGCGCTGGTTGCGCAAATTGGTTACGCGCGCATAGCTCGGCAGCGGCATGGTCGGATGCGCGGCGGAGATGGAGAAACGGTCATAGACCTCGCCATTGGCGGTGCGGCGCCCGTGGAAGGCGTCGCCATACCAGGAGGCCAGGCCGACCGCGGAATATTTCCGCTCGCTCGGCACATAGGTCTTGCCGGCGACGGTATAGGCGTTGCCGACCAGATATTGGCCGCCGCCCTTGGGAACGGCCTCGCCGTCGGCGACGACGCGCTGGCTGGCGCGGCCATAAATGCTCTCGGGAAAATATTCCTTGCCGTGATGGCGGGCGACCTGCTGCGGGGCCTGCGCGCAGCCCGCCATGGCGACCACGCCGGCGAGAGCAATGACGGAGCCGGCCTTGGCGGCGATTTCGCGGCGAGCCGCCGCGAGGAGGGCCAGGGAATGTTCGAAGGAGCGGGCGGACGTGCTGGTCACGGGCCAATAATCCTGTTTTCGGCGGGGCCGGCTATGCCCTCTCGGGCGATGCGGCGAGCGCGCGTCGAAGCGGAAGTTGTTTTGGCGAAAGAAAACATCATTCGCCACATTGCGCCGGGAAAATTGCCAAAAGGTTGAGTCAAATAGTTAACCCTTCGCTAGCCGTGACGGCGCGCATGCGCCCCGCACTTGCCGTGAAGCGACCGCCTGAACGGATCATATCACGGAAATGTGAACGCCTGTTCAGATTGGCTCCGACATTTTGGCGGAAATGGGGCAGCGTAGCGGAAGGCGATCCAACCGCCCTGGACTCAGGCCTGCTTGCGCCAGCCGCCCTCCTCCGTCTCCTGCCAATAGGAGAGCGTGGCGCCGCCGTCGCGCAGGATCTTCCATTGCGCGCGGGCGGCGGCGAGGGCTTCGTCGTCCCGCCCATCGAACAGCAAGATCAGGCGCTGGTAATCGGCGTTCAGAAAAGGCGCGGCCTCGGCGCCCTCGATCAGGAAGCGGATCTGAGCGCCATTGGGGTTATCCTGGCCACAGCTGAGCCAGACGGACTGCAATTCGGGGTCGCCATCGGCCTGCGCGCCATGCGGAAGGAAGGATTCCTCGTCATAGGTCCAGAGCAGATCGTCGATCGCGGCGAGAAATTCAGGACTCCGGCCCTGGACAACCGCCCGCCAGCCGCGCTTCAGCGCAAGCTCGACAAGGACCGGCAGGGCCTGATCGAGCGTGCGCTTTTGCAATTGGTAAAACCAGAATTCGGCCATCAGCCTTCGTAATAGTCCTTCACCAGACGGTCGAGCAGACGGACGCCCCAGCCCGAGCCCCAGCTCTGGTTGAGATCGCCGGCCGGCGACGACATGGCGGTTCCCGCGATATCGAGATGGGCCCAGGGCGTGTCATTGACGAAACGCTGAAGGAATTGCGCCGCCGAGATCGAGCCGGCGTGACGCCCGCCCGTATTCTTGATGTCGGCGAATTTCGATTCGATCATTTTTTCATAGGCCGGCCCCATCGGCATGCGCCAGACCTTTTCGCCGGTCTGCGTTCCGGCTTCGGTCAGGCGCTGGGCGAGTTCGTCATTATTGCTGAACAGGCCGGCATATTCCTGGCCCAGCGCGACGAGAATGGCGCCGGTGAGCGTGGCGAGATCGACGATGAAAGCCGGCTTGAAGGCGCTCTGGACATGCCAAAGCACGTCGGCGAGGACCAGCCGCCCTTCCGCGTCGGTATTGATGATTTCTATGGTCGTGCCGGACATGGCCGCGACAATGTCGCCGGGGCGCTGCGCGGCTCCGTCGGGCATATTCTCGACGAGGCCGATGGCGCCGATCGCATTGACCGCCGCCTTGCGCGAGGCGAGCGCGTACAACAGGCCGGTGACGCAGGCGGCGCCGCCCATGTCGCCCTTCATGTCCTCCATGCCAGCGCCGGGCTTCAGCGAAACGC
The DNA here is from genome assembly GCF_019449565.1 of Rhodoblastus sp. GTDB lineage: Bacteria > Pseudomonadota > Alphaproteobacteria > Rhizobiales > Beijerinckiaceae > Rhodoblastus. The sequence goes on from NZ_JAGRPM010000080.1 coordinate 92,932, forward strand.
CGCCCGAATCGAAGCAGACGCCCTTGCCGACGAAGGCCACGGGCTGGGCGTCCTTCGCCCCGCCATTCCAGCGCATGATGACGACGCGGCTCGGTCGCTTGGAGCCCTGCCCCACGCCGAGCAAGGCGCGCATGCCAAGCGCCTCCAGCGCCGGAACGTCAAGGATTTCAACTTCAACGCCAAGCTTTTCCAGCTCCTTCGCCTTGTCGGCGAAGCTTTCGGGATAAAGCAGGTTCGGCGGCAGGTTGACGAGCGTCCGGGCAAGATCGACGCCGTCGGCCAGACCCGAGACTTTGGCGATGGCGTCGGCGATCGGGGCCGCTTCCGCGCCGGCGATGCGGAAATCGACCGGGCCGCCGTTTTCCGGCTCGTCTTTGACAGCCTTTTTGGTCTTGAACTGGTCGAATTTATAGGAGCGCAGTCGCAGGCCGAGCGCGAAATCGCTCGCCGCAGTTGCGAAATCTTCCGGCGGCGTGGCGAAATCGAACAGGATGCGGGCGTTCTTCGCCTTGCCGAGCTTGGCCGCGACCAGGCCGCCGAGACGCAGATAATCGGTCTTGCCGCCCTCCTTGTCCGGCGCCGTTCCCAGCACCAGCAGCCTTTGCGCTTCAAGGCCGGCGGGCGCGAGAAGATCGAGCGCCGAGCCGATCTTGCCCTTGAAGGACGAAATTTCGGCGGCGCGAGGAATCACGCCCGCGGCCACGCCCAAGGCGGCGGAGGTCGCCGCGCCAAGGCCGAGCGCCCCATCGGCGAAAGCCACGAGAACATAGCCGGCGGACGCGGGCGCGGGGGCCAGGGCCTCGGCGATCGTCAGGGCGCCGAGGGTAACGGAGTCGGACATTGGTACCTCTTGCAAAAATTCTGGATTCGTCTCGCCGGATGCTTGTGAGAGACGTCCTGGCGGCGCCTCGCGTAAGGCCGGAGCGGACGGGAGTCGTCCCACTATGCGACGCCCCGGCGAAGGGGGTCAATGCGCGCTGTTTTCAAAATGTCACGGCGGGACACAAAGATCGTCCTGCCCGGCCGCAAACGGGGCGCGGACGCGGCCGTGGCCACGGAAACGCCATTGTGCCCGGAATAATGCTCCCTCGTCGCGCCGGCTGATTTGGTCGAGGGATTTTCTGACGCCGCTTTGCGGTGCAGCACGATTTGATTTATGCAAGGCGCGCGAAGGGAAATGAAGCCGGAATGTTGCTGGTCGAACGCTATATTCTCAGAATCGCCGGCTCGGCTTTCCTGGTCGGACTCGGTGTTCTGACGGCAGTCATCTGGCTGACGCAGGCTATGCGCGATTTCGACCTGATGACCACCAAGGGCCAGTCGCTGATCGTGTTCTTTCACGTCACGGGCTTGATCATACCTTCGCTGGTGATGGTGATCTCGCCGATCGCTCTGTTCATCGCGACGCTCTTCACTCTCAACCGGCTCAATGGCGACAGCGAGCTGGTCGTGACGGCCTCGGCGGGCTTCTCGCCCTTCCAGCTGTTTCGCCCCTTCGCCGTGCTGATCATGGCGGTCTCGCTTTTTTCGGGGCTGATGTCGCTCTGGGCGATGCCCGCGAGCTTCCGCGCCCTGCGCGACGCGATTACCGAAGTTCAATCCGATTTTCTGACCCGAATCGTGCGACCCGGAACTTTCAACAATTTGGAGCCGGGGCTCTATTTCCATTATCGGGAGCGCGGACCCGGCGGCGCCCTGCTGGGCATTTTCATGCTCGACCGGCGCGAGGAAGGGCAAAACAATGTCTATCTCGCCGAAACCGGAATCGCCTCCAAGGTTGAAGACCAGAATTATCTTGTCCTGGAGACCGGGACGATCCAGCGCCAGGACAAGGGTGCGGAAACGCCGGCCATGATCGTGTTCGATTCCTATGCGCTCGACCTGAGCCATTTCGGCCCGCGCGCGACGGGCGCGCCCCTGCGCCCGCGCGAGCGCGCAACCCTGGATCTGCTCAGGTACGATCTGTCGGATGCTTATGTGAAAGAAAACGAAGGCCGCTTCCGCGCCGAACTCCACGAACGCTTCATCGCGCCTCTTTACGCCGTCGCGATGGGGATGATCGCCTTCGCCGCTTTGGGCGCGCCGAGGACCACACGCCAGAATCGAGGCCTTGCGATCGCGGCTGCGGTCGGCGCCACGCTTTTATTGCGCGTCGGCGGATTCGGCGCCTCGGCGATGATGGCGCGCGGCGCGATGGGGGTTGTGGCCGCCTACGCCCTGCCGCTGCTCGCCAGCGCGCTCGCGGCGCTTTATGCGTTCCGGTTCGCTCTGGATCGTCCCTTCAGGCGCGTGCGCGCCGTTTTTGCGGCGGCCTGAATGATCGGACCAACTCTCGGCCTTTATCTGGGGTCACGCTTCGTCAAGAGCGTCGCTGTGGTCTTCTTCACGATTTTCGGCCTGATTTATATGGTCGATTTCGTCGAAATGCTGCGCCGGACCAGCGACAACCCCAAGGCGGGCGCGGCGCTCGTCGCGTGGCTTTCCCTGCTGCATACGCCGGCTGTTTCGGAACAGATCCTGCCTTTCGCGGTTCTGTTCGGCGCCATGGCCTCGTTCATAACCCTCACCCGAAAGCTTGAGTTGGTGGTGGCGCGCGCGGCTGGCGTCTCGGTCTGGCAATTCCTGACGCCGCCGGTGGTGGCGGCCCTGCTCATCGGCCTGTTCGCCGTCGGCGTCTATAACCCGCTGTCCGCGGTGATGAAGCAGAAGGCCGACGAGATCGAGACGGGAATTTTCAAGAATAAATATCTCGCCAACATCACCGCCATGTGGATTCGCCAGAGAAGCGTCGACGGCCAGTCGATTCTTCGTGCGGAGACATCGTCCAATTCCGGCCTGCGCCTGGCCGGCGTCTCCGCATTTGTCTTTGATTCCAATGGAAAATTTTTGGAACGGGTCGACGCCGACAGCGCCGCGATGGGCGAAAGGGAATGGACGCTTAACAATGTCATCATTACCGCGCCGGGCGTTGAGCCGCGGAGAGCGGATGTTTACCATCTTGCGACTAATCTGCTCCCCAGTCAGGTGATGCAGAGTTTCGTATCGCCCGAATCGGTGCCCTTCTGGTCGCTCCCCCACGTGGTGGACGACACGGAGGACGCCGGTCTCGATGCAATGGGGTATCGTTTGCGTTTCCAGTCCCTTCTCGCCTTGCCGGCAATGCTTGTCGCCATGGTGTTGATCGCCGCGTCCTTTTCGCTCAAGCTCTCGCGCATGGGCGGCGTCGGCGTTCTTGTTTTGGGTGGCGTCGGCGCGGGCTTCGTGCTTTATGTCGCTACGAAACTCGTTTCCGATCTTGGCGGAGCCGGGGTGCTCAGCACGCCCGTCGCCGCATGGTCGCCTGCGGTCGTGGCGAATATGTTGGGCGCGTTGACACTCCTGAATCGAGAGGACGGCTGATGGCGATGCGCTTCCTCCGCCGCCTGAGCCGTCGCATTTTTTGCCGCAGCAGCGCCCTGCCCGCCGCCCGTCCGCGCCATTTCGCCGCCGTCGCGATGGGCCTGGCCGCTGGCCTCGCCCTGCTCGCCTGCCTCGGCGAAGCGCGCGCGCAGACCCTCAATGACCGTTTCGCCGGCGCGACCGGCAAGAAAGGCCCGATGGTCGTTGAGGCCAATAGCGTGGTCTATAATGATCAGGCCCATTCGGTCACGGCGGAGGGCGACGCCCAGATTTATTATCAGGGCAAGGTGCTGGAAGCCGACCGGGTCACCTATTTCAAGGACACCGGACGCGTCCTGGCCGAGGGCTCGGTCAAGCTCACCGAGCCGGAGGGCGCGGTCACCCATGCCGACAAAATGGAGCTGACCGGCGACTTCAAGCAGGGCTTCGTCGATTCCGTCCGCGCCGACACCAAGGAGCGCACTCATATCAGCGCGTCGCGTTCCGAAAAGATCGACAGCGATACGACGGTCTTCCACAAGGGCACCTATACTGCCTGCCCGAGCTGCGCCGAACATCCCGAGCGCGCGCCGATCTGGCGTCTGCGCGCGCAGAAGGTCATCCACAAGAACAACGAGCAGATGCTCTATTACGAAGGCGCGACCTTCGAGCTTTACGGTCTGCCGATCGCCTATTTCCCTTTCCTGTCGATGGCTGACCCGAGCGTGACGCGCCAGTCCGGCTTCCTCCCGCCGAGAGTTTTCTACAAGTCGACCCTCGGCATGGGCGCCGGCACGCCCTATTTCTGGGTGCTCTCGCCGAATATGGACGTGACGCTGACGCCGGCCTATCTGTCGCGCCAGGGCTTCCTCGGCGAAATCGAATTCCGTCATCGGCTGGAAAACGGCTATTATTACATTCAGGCGAGCGGAATTCATCAGCAGGACGATTCCGCCTTCGCCGCCCAGCCGTGGGGTTCGGGCAACCAGACCAATCGTGGCGAAATCACCTCGCAGGGCGCGATTTGGCTGAGCCAGAACTGGAAGTTTGGCTGGGACGTGGCGCGCGTTTCGGACAAGTGGTTCCTGAACGATTACGGCTTGCCCAATCCAGTGCTGAACGGCAATTTCTTCCGTGAAACCTCATCGACTGTCTATCTGAACGGCCAGGGCGACCGCGGCTATTTCGACCTGCGCGGCATTTCCTTCCAGGGCATGGCGAATTTCGACTACCAGCCCCAACTCGCCGCCGTCTGGCCAATCCTGGACTATAACAAGGCCATCGACATCGCCCCAGAAAAGACCTTTGGGATCGGCGGCCAGATCACGATCGACGCGAACTTCACCAGTTCCTCGGCGTCCTTGGCGTCTTATCAGCAGGTCGGCGCCATCTCGCTCGACGATCAATATGGCCTGCATCCGGTCTGCGTGAATCCGTTGACCGGCAAGTCGGATTACACCCCGGGGTCGTGCCTCGTGCGCGGCATCGGCGGCAGCTACACCAGCGGCACGATCCAGCTGTCGTGGCAGCGTAAATATATCGATCCGCTGGGCGAGGTGATCACGCCTTTCGCTTTCATGCGCGCCAATGGCAATTATCTGAGCTACGATACCTCCGGTTCGGCGACCTTCGGCACGGACACCATCGCCAATTCCTATCAGAGCAATTTCTTCACCCACAACAACCAGCTCATGGGATCCGTCACGCCGGGCGTCGGCGTCGACTGGCGCTATCCCATTCTGGCGCGCACGCCAATCGGCGCGCTGGTCATAGAACCCATCGGTCAGATCATCGCCCGTCCAAACACCCAGATTTCGAACACAATCGTCAATATGGACGCCCAGAGTCTGGTGTTCGACGATTCGAACCTGTTCGAATGGAACAAATATTCCGGTTACGACCGTTTCGAGACCGGCGTTCGGGCCAATTACGGCGCTCAGTTCACGCTCGACATGAACAAGAACGGCTATCTGAACGCCATGTTCGGCCAGTCGGCGCAGCTCGCGGGAACGAATTCCTACGCCACGCCCGACGCCGCCAATATCGGCCTCGAATCAGGCCTCAATACACGCATGTCGGACTATGTCGGGCGCGTGACCTATACGCCGAACACCAACTATACTTTCGTCGCGAAGGCGCGTTTCAACGAGGCCAACTGGTCGCTCGATCGTCTCGACGTCGGAGGCCACGCTCATTACGGCCCGCTGGATCTCAGTGCGCAATTCGCCAATTACACGCAGCAGCCACAGATTGGCTATATCTACCGGCGCGAAGGTTTGCAGCTCGCGACGCGTTATGACGTGCTGGAGCATTATTTCGTCTCTGGCAGCATCAATTTCGATCTGAGCCGCCATTATTATTATCCGGCCTACCTACCCACGCAGCAGCCGATCTACTCGATCGCGACCTGGGGCCTTGGCATGGGCTATAATGACGACTGCACAAAATTGATGATCAATTACATCAATCAAATCTCGGATAATTACGGCAATCCGCCCGTCTACACCCGCAACCAGACTGTGCTACTCACCCTCGATTTGCGCACGCTCGGCGACATCAAGGCGCCGATCTCCCTGTCGCCGTCGCAAATTCAGGACGGCCAGCGCTACAACTGATTTTGCCAAATTGCCGCGCGCCTCGTCCCGATCTGGCGAAGCGCGCGGAAAAACTGTATGGCTCAGCTTCCTCGCATCGAATTGCTGCCGCAATTTTCGGAAATGGGAGGAGGCGCAATTCTCGTGGCGCGCGCGGTAGCCTTGTTGGGCTCTGCGCGAGGCGTCGACGCAAACTGGCTGAAACGGATCGCAGGAATGAAAAAAAGGGATAACCGGTTCTGGGCCGAAAATTGGCGCGCATTCGCTTTGGCCTTGCTGGCCATTTTGGCGATCTGTCCGGCGCAGGCCGTCCGCGCCCAGACGATCGTCGCCAGCGTCAACGGCGATCCCATCACCTCGCTTGACATCTCCGAGCGCGAAAAGCTGCTCCGCGCGATCGGCCAGCCGTCGTCACCCTCTGCCGCACTCGAAAGCCTCATCGAATCCCGTGTCAAGGCGAGCGAGATCAACAAATATGGCATCAAGGTCTCGCCGAACGAATTCGGGCCGACTCTCAATTATTACGCCGAAAAGGGCCATATGACGGTCGCCGCCCTGTCGCAGCGGGTTTCGGCGGCCCATATCGACCCGAAACATGTCGAGAATTTTTTCGCGATTCAGCAGGCGTTCACCCTTTACGCCCGGGCGCGCAATCGCGCCGTTGAGGTCAGCCAGCAGGACGTCGACGCCGAGGTCGGGCGCGATAAAAAACTCGCCAATGAGCAGTCCTTCACACTGCGCCAGGTGGTTCTGATCCTGTCGACGACAGCAAGCGAGGCTGCTTTGCAGGACGCCGCAAAGAAGATGGAAGGCCTGCGCGCCCGCTTCACGAGTTGCGATACGGGCGTGAAAGCCGCGACGGAAAGCGGTCAGTTCGTCGTCCGCGAGCCCATCACGCGAAGCTCATCTCAGCTTGGCGAGCAATTGGTCGCCCTTCTCGACAAGACGCCTGTCGGCCACCTGACCCCTCCAAGCCGCGATTCGACAGGTCTGGTTGCGATCGCCATCTGCGCGCGCAAGGCGGCTGGCGCCGACGCCGCGAAAGAAGTCGCCCAGCAAAAGCTGTTGCAGCGCATCGTCGAGGGTCAAGCGCAAAAGATCTATGAAGAGTTGCGCTCCCATGCGGTGATCGTCAAGAAAGGGCAATGAGCGCGCTTCCGCCGCTTTGCCTGACCCAGGGCGACCCTTCCGGAATCGGGCCGGACATCACTTTGGCGCTCTATCGCCAAAGGCGGGAAAGCGGCGAGCCCTTCTTCGTTCTCGCGGATCCGGACTTGCTTCGCCGCCGCGCGGAACTGCTTGGGTTGGCGATTGAAATCGCCGAAGCGACGCCCGAGCAGGCTCATTCGGTTTTTACCTCGGCGCTGCCGGTCGCGCCGCTCAAGGCTCCGGTCAAGGGCTCGCCGGGCCAGCCCGACCCGTCCGACGCGCCTGCCGTCATCGAGGCGATCTCGCGCGCGGTCGCTTTGGTCCGCGACGGCCGCGCCAGCGCCATCGTCACCAATCCCATCGCCAAATCTGTGCTGTATCGCGCAGGCTTCGCGCATCCTGGCCACACCGAATATCTCGGCGAACTGGCGCGTGAGCATTGGGGCGTCCCCTGCCGCCCGGTCATGATGCTGTGGTCGCGCGATCTCGTGGTCGTTCCGGCCACCATTCATGTCCCGCTGGCGCGCGTTCCCAACCTGCTCAAGACGGAGGAGCTCGTCGAGATCGGCGCGATCGTGATCGAAGCCTGCAAGCGCGATTTCGGCATTGCGCGGCCCCGGCTGGTTTTTGCCGGCCTCAATCCGCACGCCGGCGAGGATGGCGCCATTGGCCGCGAAGACATTGAAATCATCGCGCCCGCCGTTGCGCGCCTCGCGGCGCAGGGCCACGACGTTCGCGGACCGCTGCCCGCCGATACGATGTTTCACGCCGCCGCGCGCGCCACCTATGACGTCGCCATCTGCGCCTATCACGATCAGGCGCTCATCCCTCTGAAAACGCTAGCCTTCGACAGCGGCGTCAACGTGACCCTGGGCCTGCCCTTCATCCGCACCTCGCCCGATCACGGCACAGCCTTCGATATCGCGGGGACCGGCGCGGCGCGGCCGACCAGCCTCGCGGAGGCGGTGGCGCTTGCGGGCCGCATGGCGCGGGCGCGCGCATGAGCGATTCCCTGCCGCCCCTGCGCGAGGTCGTCGCCAAGCATGGCCTCGCGGCGAAGAAATCGCTCGGCCAGAACTTCCTGTTCGATCTCAATCTCACCGGCAAGATCGCCCGAGCCGCCGGACCGCTGGAAGGGGCGACCGTGCTCGAGATCGGACCGGGGCCCGGCGGCCTGACCCGCGCGTTGCTCGCCAATGGCGCTAAAAAGGTCATCGCGGTGGAGCGCGACGAACGCTGTCTCGCCGCGCTGGAGGAGATCGCAGGAGCCTACCCCGGCCGTCTCGAGATTGTTCCGGGCGACGCGCTGGCGCTCGACTATCCAGCCTTTCTCGCCCAACGTGGCATTGCCGGCAAGATCCGGATCTGCGCAAACCTGCCCTATAATATCGGCACGCAATTGCTGGCGGGCTGGCTTTCCGCCGAGCCCTGGCCGCCCTTTTACGAGCGCATGGTGCTGATGTTCCAGCGCGAGGTCGCCGAGCGCATCGTGGCGACGCCGCGCGAGCGGGCCGACTATGGCCGGCTTGGCGTGCTTGCCGGCTGGCGCAGCGCGTCGCGCATCCTGTTCGACGTGCCGCCCTCGGCCTTCACGCCGCCGCCCAAGATCGTTTCAAGCGTCGTCGAATTGCGCCCGCGTGCCGAACCGATCCCCTGCGACGCCAAGGCGCTGGAAATGGTCACGCTCGCCGCCTTCGGGCAAAGACGAAAGATGTTGCGCCAGTCGCTGAAAAGCTTGCCGGGAATCGGCGATCCGGCGCCCTTGCTGGAAGAGGCCGCGATCGAGCCGACCCGCAGGGCCGAGGAGATCGAGGTGGCGGGCTTCTGCGCCCTCGCCCGCGCCTATGCGGCGCGACGCGGCTAGGCCTCAAGTTTCGCCTTCGGCCTTCGGTTTCGCGCTCAGGGCGCGGAGCAGCGCAAGAACCGCCGCCGCAGCCGCCGCAAGGCCCATGACAAGGCGCGGATTGCCGGTTGCGAGGCGCGCCGCGATGGGCGCCGCCCGGACCAGCGTATTGGTCTTCACGGCGACCTCGATCTGCTCCGTCGCGCGCGTCAACGCCTTGACGGCGACAAGGAGAAGGATCGCGCCGACGACCAGCGCTCCTCCAGCGACCGCGAGCGCCGCCTGCCAGGGCGCGATTTGGCTGAGCAAGGCCAAATAGGCCGCGAAGGCCAGAAAGGCCACGGTCAGCACGACGAGCGCCGCGCCGATGAGCGCGGCGAGCGCGAAGACCCGAAAACGGCGGGAAAGAACGGCGGTCTCCACGCCCATGGCCGCGAATATTCCGCTCATGAGCGTCGATCCCCTTTCCGCCAGAGCCCGAGGATCAGGCCCACGCCGACGGCCCCCACGAGCCATGCCAGCGGATTGCGGCGCACCGCCGCGCTGAGGTCTTCGAGCTTGGCGAGGCCGAGATCCCGCGCGTCGTCGGCGACGCCGGCGAAGTTTTTCGCGGCGGCATGGCGCGCCTGTTTCAACGCATCGAGGGTGGCGGCGGAATCGACGCCAAGAAGCGCGGCGAGATCTTCCATCGCCGTCTGAACGGCGCGAAGGGCTTCCGCGACGGGGGCTGGCTTCGAGTCATCCGGGATTTCGGGTTCACGCTTGTAGCTCATGCCGGCCTCCGGGGGCGTGTGCAAGGCTTTCGACCTCGCCATTGACCTCAAGTCTAGCAGAACCGTGGCCGGAGCCGAAATGGTCAGACGTCTTCGGCCAGCAGCGTGGCGACGAAATCGTCGACGGCTTTCGCCACGCGTGGCCTGCGCAGCCGTTCGGCGCGCACGATGGCCAGCAGATCGTCAAAGGTTTTCTGGATGTCGTCATTGATCAGGACGTAATCATAGTCGGCCCAGCGTCCGATCTCGTGCCGCGCGTTTTCGAGCCTGTGGGCGATTGTGTCCTGGCTGTCCTCGGCGCGGCGTTCGAGTCGCGCCCGCAATTCGCGCATCGACGGCGGCAGAACGAAAATGGTGACGACGTCGCGCGGCATTTTCTCCCGCACCTGCCGGGCGCCTTGATAATCAATGTCGAACAATACGTCCCGGCCCTGCGACAGGGTCGCCTCGACCTGGCCGCGCGGCGTGCCGTAGAAATTGCCGTGGACCTCGGCATGTTCGAGCAATTCGCCGGCGTCGCGGCGGCGCGCGAATTCCTCCTGGTCGATGAAATGATAGTGGATGCCGTCCGCCTCGCTGGAGCGGCGCTTGCGGGTCGTCAGGGAGATCGAAAGCCTGAAGTCGAGCTCCTGCTTCTGCAGCAGCATGCGCGTGAGCGTGGTCTTGCCCGCGCCAGAAGGCGAGGAGAGAATCAGCATCAGCCCCCGGCGGCCGCCGGGAAGCGCCGTAGCTTCCATTTCCATTCAGATCACTCGATATTTTGCGCCTGCTCGCGCAATTGCTCCACTTCGACCTTCAAATCAAGGCCGATCGCCGTCAAAGCCGCATCATTGGACTTGGCGCAGAGCGTGTTGGTCTCGCGCCCGAACTCTTGCGCCAGGAAATCCAGCCGGCGCCCGACGGCGCCCCCTTCCGCCAGCAGCTTGCGCGCGGCGAAGACATGCGAGACCAGCCGGTCCAGTTCTTCGCGGATATCGGCCTTGGCTGCCATCAGAACCGCCTCCTGATGCAGCCGGGCGTCGTCGAGGCGGCCCGTTTCGGCGATCAGGGCGACGGCCGCGCGCAGCCTTTCGCGCACCGCCGACGGATGGCGGCCGGGGCAAAGATCGGCGGCCTTTGTGAGATCGCCGATCCGGTTGAGTCTTTGATTGAGAAGGGCCGCCAGAGCGGCGCCCTCGCCCGCCCGCATGGCGCAGAGCTGCTTGAGCGCCCGTCCAAGGCCGGCGAGAATTTCCGCCTGCGCCGCCGCTTGAGCAGCCTCGTCCTCTTCCGTCTCGACGGTTTCGATCACGCCGCGCACGGCGAGGAGCCCATCGAGCGTCAGGGGGCCGATATGATTCGGACGTTTGATGTCAGCGAGCGAGTCCATCAGATGGACGAGCAGGTCGCGATTGACCCGCGCCGAGAGCGAGGGAGATTCGCGCGTCACGCTGAGATTGGCGTAGCAGGCTCCGCGCGCCAGCGCCCCGGAAATGGCCGTTCGTATGGGCTTGTCGAGATCGTCGAAGCCCGGCGGCAGGCGCAGCCGTAGATCGAGCGCCTTCGAATTGACCGTCTTGATCTCCCAGTTCCAGCGATAGGGAGCGGAAAAGCCGGACTCCCTCGCGAAACCCGTCATGCTGGAAACCGTCATTCAAAATCCTGTCCGGCGTCAATTGGGCATGGCCTGATCCAGCCATCGCACCTCAATCGCCTATAGCAGGATTCGTCAAGCAAAACTCAGCAAATCTATGCGGCCGGGCCTGATCGGCTGGCGCCTGTTTTCCGGCTTATTTTCCAGCCTTGGCGCTGGTTTTCGCGGGCGGCGCATCGACCGATTTGGGGCTGTTGAGATCCCAGGCCTTATCCAGAAGCGGATCGAGCGCCGTGCCTTCCACGGCGTCGTAAATGCGCGGCTTGCCATTGGGGGCGGGATTGACGATGCCTCCGGCATAGCCGAGGGCGCTGCTTTCCACCGGCGCCGCCGGGCCGTCGAGATCGGCGGCGGCGACGACGCGCCCGCGCGCGTCCGGCGCCCTCGGCGTCTGAACCTCGGCGGCGGGCCCGTCGAGATCATTTTCGGCCCGCGTGATGCCGCCGAGCTGGACGTCGCCGAGCGCGCCGGCATATTGCGCCGGCGTTGCGAGGCCCTGAGCCGGGACATAGTCGGCAAGGCGAACCGGACCTGCGGGCGCGCCGGGAAGTACGGGCGAGACGCGTGCGATCAGGGCCGGGTCATGCGCCAGCCGCGGCGGCAAAGGCGTCCGGCCGACGCGACGAGCGTCAAATTCAGGCGCATTCGGCGCGAGGCCATATTGCGAGGGCCTTGCGCGCTCGGCCCCCTTGTCGCGGCGAGGCGCCGGGGCGGCCGGAGCGACCGCCGCCGGCGGCTGAGCTGCAGGAGCCTGAGTCGCGGTCGCAGGGGCGCCTGGAGCCGGACCGGCCGGGGCTCCCGGAGCCTTGACTTTGCTGTTCTGCTCGATCTGGCGCCAGCGCTGTACATTGCGGTTATGGGAATCGAGCGAATCGGAAAAGACGTGGCCGCCGGTCCCATCCGCGACGAAATACAGATCCTGCGTGCGCGACGGATTGGCGACGGCCTCCATCGCGGCGCGGCCGGGATTGGCGATCGGGCCAGGCGGCAACCCATCGATGACATAGGTGTTATAGGCGCTGGCGGTGTCAATGTCCGTGCGCGTCAGCGGCCGGCCCAGCGGCCCCTGCCCGCCGACCAGGCCATAGACGATGGTGGGGTCCGATTGCAGCCGCATATGTTTGCGCAAGCGATTGATGAAAACGGCGGCGACGCGCGGACGCTCGTCCGCCTTGCCGGTCTCCTTTTCCACGATCGAGGCAAGCGTTACCAATTCATAGGGCGAGGACAGCGGCAGGTCCGATGCGCGGCGGCGCCAGATCTCGTCGAGCAGCGCCTTCTGGTCGTGCACCATTTGCTGAAGAAGCTTGTCGCGACTGTTGCCGCGCTGGAACTTATATGTTTCCGGCAGGAGCGCGCCTTCGCGCGGAATATCGCGGATATCGCCGGCCAAAAAATCGCTTTCGCGGAGTCGCTCAACGATCTGCTGGCTGGTCAGACCCTCGGGAATGGTGAGCGAATGCAGGATCGCCTTGCCGGACACGATGGTGTCGATCACTTCCTGCAGCGAGGCGTTTTGCTTGAACAGATATTCGCCCGCCTTGAGCTTGGAGCGGGCTCCTTCGACGAACAGGGTGAGAGTGAACAGGAACGGGCTGTCGATAACCCCCTGGGTCTGCAATTGCTCAATGATCTGATCGGCATCCGAGCCTTGCTGGATGTAGACGACCTTGTCGGCGGTCAGCGGCCCGGGCGCGCGCACGGCGCGGTCCGCGAAAACGGCTCCGACGCCGGCAAGAAGCGCAGCGGCAAGCAGAAAAGTCAGGAAGCCGGAAGCGGCGCCGAGGCGCGAAGGCTTGCGCTTTTTTTCTGGGGGCGGCGGCGGCGGCGCGTCTTGGGGATGCAGGGCCTCGGCGGGGCTCAGCGCCCCGCGACGACCAAACAGGCTGGCGCCCGACCGTTCCGCCGGAGCGCTTTCAGGCGTGTGCTGGACGGCATGATCCTGGGACGCATGATCTTGGACGCCCGAATCATGGCCGCCCCCATCGTGGCTTCCAGATTCCTGGCCACCCGGTTCGGTGTCCCGCGGTTTTTCGCTCATGCCTTTGGCGCGCCTTGCTCTGATCCGCTTGCGCGGCGAAAGATCATTCCACAGTTTGCCTTAATTTATGGCGAATTGAGGATCGATCAGGCGTAACGCCTCATGATGAGCGAGGCGTTGGTGCCACCGAAACCGAAGGAATTGGACAGGACGACGTTGATTTCACGCGGACGCGGCTTGTGCGGCACGAGATCGATCGCCGTTTCGAAGGCCGGATTGTCGAGGTTGATCGTCGCCGGAGCGATCTGGTCGCGGATGGCGAGGATCGAGAAGATCGCCTCCACCGCGCCCGCGGCGCCAAGCAGATGGCCGACCGAGCTCTTGGTCGAGGACATCGAGATCGTTTTGGCGGCTTCGCCTACCACGCGCTCGACCGCCCGCAGTTCGATGCCGTCAGCCATGGTCGAGGTGCCGTGGGCGTTGACATAGTCGATCTCGGCGGGCGTCACGCCCGCGCGCTTGATCGCCGCCTGCATGCAGCGGAAGGCGCCGTCGCCGTCTTCGGAGGGCGCGGTGATGTGATAGGCGTCGCCGGACATGCCATAGCCGATGATTTCGGCATAGATATGCGCGCCGCGCGCCTGGGCGTGCTCCAGCGATTCCAGCACGACACAGCCGGCGCCCTCGCCCATCACGAAGCCGTCGCGGTCGCGATCATAGGGGCGCGACGCCGCCTTCGGATTGTCGTTGAAAGAAGTGGCCAGAGCCTTGCAAGCCGCGAAGCCGGCGATTCCGATCCGGTTACAGGCGGATTCCGCGCCGCCGGCGACCATGACCTCGGCGTCGCCGAGCGCGATCAACCGCGCCGCGTCGCCGATGGCGTGGGTGCCGGTCGAACAGGCGGTGACGACGGCGTGATTCGGGCCCTTGAGCCCATGCATGATCGAAACATGCCCGCCAATGAGATTGATGAGGCGCCCCGGAACGAAGAACGGCGACACGCGGCGCGGGCCTTTCTCGTTCAGAACCAGGGTCGTCTCGTAAATGCCGCCAAGTCCGCCGATGCCGGAGCCGATCAGGACGCCCGTTTCGATCTGATCCTGATAGGTCTTGGGCGCCCAATTGGCGTCCTTGAGCGCCTGCGCGGCGGCCGCAACGCCGAAGATGATGAAATCATCGACCTTGCGCTGTTCCTTGGGCTCCATCCAGTCGTCGGGATTGAAGGCGTCGGGGGCGTCCCTGCGCGGAACCTGCATCGCGATCTGACAAGCGAGATCGGAGGCTTCAAAGCCTTCAATTCGCCCGGCGCCGCTTTCGCCGGCCAGCAGACGTTTCCAGGTTTCCTCGTAGCCGCTCGCAAGCGGCGAAACCATGCCCAATCCCGTAACGACGACCCTGCGCATTAGCTCCCTCGGGCTTTGCATTCGACGCTCGGACGCAATCTTGCGCCAGAGCGGACCAACCAGACGAACCCGCCGGACGGAGCCGGCGCCCCCAATGTCAAACGCGCGCGCCCGACGCCAGGCCGAACGCGCGCGAACAAGTCCTCATGAGCTGAAATCAGCCCTGAGCCGTGGCTTTTTCCAGGAACTTAACCGCGTCGCCGACCGTCACGATCGTCTCGGCGGCGTCATCCGGGATTTCCACGCCGAATTCTTCCTCGAAGGCCATGACCAGCTCGACGGTGTCGAGCGAGTCGGCGCCCAGATCGTCGATGAAATTGGCGCTGTCGACTACCTTGTCGGCGTCCACGCCGAGGTGTTCGATCACAATCTTTTTCACGCGCTCGGCGACATCGCTCATCTTTAGTTTCCTCGTTATATAGAACTGACGGCGCGCCTGAAGGCAGGCCTGGGCGCGCTGGGGAGTGACCGATCCGCCGACGCGAAAATTTCAGCCCGCAGCGAAATTTCACACGTTGGAACGTACAAACCGAGGCTTGCTAACATACTTCCGTCACGATTGCGAGGCCCACTTGCTGCTAAAGCCGCCGCCCACGAACCGCAGACACAAGCCATTCAAATCATTGCCATTCCGCCGTTGACGTGAAGGGTTTGGCCGGTGACGTAGGCGGCTTCCGAACTGGCGAGAAAGACGCAGGCGGCGCCAATATCCTCACCCTTGCCGAGTTGGCCCGAGGGAATCGTCGCCAGAATGGCTTCTTTCTGCTTGTCGGTCAGGACGTCGGTCATCGGGCTGGCGATGAAACCCGGCGCGACGCAATTGACCGTGACGTTGCGCGACGCGACCTCCGCGGCGAGCGATTTGCTCATCCCGATCAGGCCGGCCTTGGAGGCGGCGTAATTGGCTTGCCCCCCATTGCCGGTGACGCCGACGATGGAGGTAATGTTCACGATGCGGCCGTAGCGGCGCTTCATCATGCCCTTCAGCACCGCGCGTGACAAACGAAACGCCGACGTCAGATTGACGGTCAGCACCGTCTCCCAGTCCTCGTCCTTCATGCGCAGGAACAGGCCGTCGCGGGTGACGCCCGCGTTATTGACCAGAATGTCGAGCGGGCCCGCAAGAGCCTCGGCCTCGGGCACGAGCTTTTCGACGGCGTCCTTGTCGGAAAGGTTGCAGACCGCGACGAAGGCGCCTTCTCCGAGTTCGGCGGCGAGAACGTCCAGCGCCTCGCGGCGCGTGCCCGAAAGCACGACTTTCGCGCCCTGCTTGTGCAGGGAGCGCGCGATCGCGGAGCCGAGGCCGCCGCTGGCGCCGGTGACGAGCGCGACGCGATTGCTCAGATCAAACATGAGAAACTCCGGATAAGAGATCAAATCGTCAGGGAAAAACTCTCGACCTCTGCCGGCGCGCCGACATTGAGCGCGCGCGCGCCTTCCGCCGTGCGCTTGACCAGACCGGCCAGAACCTTGCCGGCGCCGATTTCAACGAACAGATCGACGCCCTGCTTATGCATATAGCCCATGCACTCGCGCCAGCGCACGGTCCCGCAAACCTGCGCGACCAGCAATTTGCGGATCTCGTCCGGATCGCGCACCGGCGCGGCTGTGACATTGGCGACCACCTCCACCACCGACGGCAGGATGGTTGTCTCCGCGAGCGCCGCGCGCATGGCCTCGGCGGCGGGCGCCATCAGCGCGCAATGGAACGGAGCGGACACAGGCAGCAGCATGGCGCGCTTGATGCCGTTTTCCCTGGCGATTTCAATCGCGAGATCGACCGCCTGCTTCGCCCCGGAAACCACGATCTGCCCGCCGCCATTGTCATTGGCGACTTCGCACAAGCTGCCGGAGGCCGCCGTGGCTTCTCCGGCGATTTTCGCGGCCAGCTCCGGCTCCGCGCCGAGCAGGGCCGCCATGGCGCCCTCGCCGACCGGAACGGACTTCTGCATGGCCTGGCCGCGCAGACGCAACAGGCGCGCGGCGTCGGAGACGGACAGCGCGCCGGCGGCGGCGAGCGCGGAATATTCTCCGAGAGAATGGCCGGCGACATAAACCGCGTCGCGTTCCAGCTTTACGCCTTTCTCAGCCTCAAGCGCGCGCAGGGCGGCGAGACTCACGGCCATCAGGGCCGGCTGGGCGTTGGCGGTCAGCTGCAATTGCGCCGCGTCGCCCTCGAACATCAGGGTCGAGAGCTTTTCGCCAAGCGCCTCGTCGACTTCCTCGAAAACCGCGCGCGAAGCGGCGAAAGCCTCGTAAAGCGCCTTGCCCATGCCGACGGCCTGGGAGCCCTGCCCCGGAAAGAGAAATGCGACGGTCACTTGCGGTCTTGCCTCGTTTTACGTCAAATCGCTGTCGCCAATGGCGCCGCCTGTCGCCCCTGTCAAGGCGGAGCGCGCAAAAGCCCCGCAATTGCGCGCTTTTCGCTTGATCGACGGCAAAATCCCGCTATAAGGCGCGCTTCGTCCCTCGGCCGGGGGCTGAACGGAAGGCCGCGCTTGCGGCTGGGGTTGCCCGTCTTCCCGTGTTCCCGCCTTCGACGTTTTTCATCAAGCATTTGGCTTACGCCAGAGCGAGATGCGAAACAATTCCGTCGAGCCTTTCTCCGGGCTCGAAGGGCTCCGCGCCGGGATGGATGAAACTGGCGGCTCAAGCCGCCGTAAATCATAGAGAAAGGCAATGACATGGCTCTTTACGAGCACGTTTTCCTTGCTCGCCAGGATCTTACCGCCCAGCAGACGGAAGCCCTGACCGAGCAGTTCAAGGCCACTGTGACCAGCCTCGGCGGCACGGTCGGCAAGGTGGAATATTGGGGCGTCAAGTCCCTCGCCTACCGGATCAAGAAGAACCGCAAGGCGCATTTCACCCTTATCAACCTCGACGCCCCGCCGGCCGCCCTGGCCGAGGCCGAGCGTCAGTGGTCGATCAGCGAAGACATCCTGCGCTCCCTGACCATCCGCGTCGACGCCCTCGAAGACGGCCCGTCCGCCATGCTGCGCAAGCGCGATGACGATGACCGCGGCGATCGCGGCGATCGTGGCGACCGCCCCGGTCGTGGCGGCCCCGGCGGCCGCCCGCCGCGCCCGCGCCGTGACGACAACGCCGAAGGAGGACAGTTCTGATGACCACCGCCGCCGCCGCCCCCGCGCGCCGCCCCTTCTTCCGCCGTCGCAAGACCTGCCCCTTCACCGGGCCGAACGCGCCGAAGATCGATTACAAGGACACGCGTTTGCTGTCGCGCTACATTTCCGAGCGCGGCAAGATCGTGCCCTCGCGCATCACCGCCGTCTCGGCCAAGAAGCAGCGCGAACTGGCCCAGGCCATCAAGCGCGCCCGCTTCCTCGGCCTGCTGCCTTACGTGATCGTCTGAATTGAAACTCGCGCCGCGCGGGCCTTTCGCGCGGCGCCGCTTTCGTTGGGGCGGGCTGTGACCCGTCTCTAACCGCCCTCGCAGGACCCCGATTCCGCATTTGGAACAGGTCAGGCGCAAGGTTCCGGGACAGCAGGGTAAATGAACGACAATTTTCCGCCGGCCAATTGGCCCGACCGCGCCGTGGCTTTCGGCGCCGGGCTCGCCAGCGCCCTCCTTTTCGTCGTTTCGACGCGTGGCTCCAGCCTCGCGATGGCGCTCGCCTATTTTTCTCCGCTGCCCTTGATGATCGCCGCCGCCGGATTTTCATTTCCGGCCGCCTTGGCCGGCGCGCTCGCGGGTGCGGCGCTGCTCGTATTTGCCGCGCAACTCCCGTTTGGCCTCGGCTATTTCCTTGGCTTTGCGGGACCGGCGTTGTTGCTCGCGGCTCTGCTTCAAGCCCCCTTGCGCTCCTCACCCTTGCCCTCGCGCGATCCCCCCTCGCCCGCGCCTCGTTTCATGACGCCGGGCGCCCTGCTGGCGACGATCATCCTGCTGGCCATCGGCGTCGCCGGATTGGGCGTCGTCGCTTTGGTCGCCCATTATCACGGTTTCGACGCGACGCTGACCGCCATCCTGAAGCGCCTTGGCCCGGCTCTGGACGAGCTGGTTGAAAGCCTGCGCCCGGCGGCGCCGGATTTCGATGCGGACAAGATCAAGCGCCTTCTGGTCATCAGCGCGCCCGCCGGCGTCGCCGCCTCGCAGACGCTGCTTCTGTCGGTCAACCTCTGGCTCGCGGCGAAGACCATCGAAATTTCCGGCCGCCTGCGGCGTCCCTGGCCGTCGTTGCCGGAAAACCTCGCGCTGCCGCGTCTCGTCGCGCCGGCGTTCCTGCTCGCCGCCGGCCTGGCGTTCAAGGGCGGCCTGATCGGCGTGCTCAGCGGCGCCGTCGCTGCGGCGACCGGCTTCGGCCTGGCGCTCCATGGCCTCGCCGCTCTTCATGGACTGACCCGCGACAGCCGCTTTCGCGGCGCCTGGCTCTCGGGCCTCTATGCCGCCGTCCTGGTGCTCGAACCCTGGTCGGTCGTGGTTCTCGCCGTGTTCGGCGTGATCGATTCCGCCTTTTCCCTTCGCGCCCGCAAGGCGCGCTCTACCACCGTCAAAATCTGATCAAACTGGAGTTCAAATCATGCAAGTCATTCTTCTCGAACGTGTCGCCAAGCTGGGCCAGATGGGCGAAGTCGTCCGCGTGCGCGACGGCTACGCCCGCAACTTCCTGCTGCCGCGCGGCAAGGCGCTGCGCGCCACCGAAGCCAACAAGAAGCATTTCGAAGGCGAGCGCGCGCAGCTCGAAGTCCGTAACCTTGAACGCAAGAGCGAAGCCGAGGCCGTCGCCGAGAAGCTGAACGGCCAGATCTTCGTGATCCTGCGCCAGGCCGGCGAATCCGGCCAGCTTTATGGTTCGGTCTCGACCCGCGACGTCGCCGAGGCCGCCACGGCCGGCGGCTTCACCGTCGAGCGTCATCAGATCGTGCTGCATACGCCGATCAAGACGCTGGGCCTGCACAAGACCCCGGTGCATCTGCATCCGGAAGTCGATGTCGAGATCACCGTCAATGTCGCCCGCTCCGCCGAAGAAGCCGAGCGTCAGGCCAAGGGCGAATCGGCCGTCGTGCGCGAAGAGACCACCATGGCCGACCTGGGCCTGGAAGTCGGCGCCGCCCTGGCCGAAGCCGGCGACGTCGAGCTCTGATCTCAAGCAAGTCTTTGAAACACAAAGCCGGACGGGCGCAATCCCGTCCGGCTTTTTCGTGCGTGGCGCCAGAGGCGCGGTCAAGCCAATTCGGCGCGCGCGCTCAATTTAGCCGTGGCCATGTGGACAATGTGGACAAGGCGAGGCGCTTAACGTTTCGTTGATTTATTCCGTCCGAAGCCGTGCCAGAACAATGCGGCGATTGCGTATTCCGTCGCATCAATCCGATAATCCACAATGATTCGGCGCGACGGTCAGCCCGTTGCGCGAGGAATGGCGCTGCAATGGCCGCACTTGAAAAGAAATTCGACCGCGCTTTGATGACGGTCGCCGCTCCCGAAACCAATTTTCGCACGCCTCCCGCCAATATCGAGGCGGAACAGGCCCTGTTGGGCGCGATTCTCGTCAATAACGATGCTTTCGACCGCGTTTCCGACTTTCTGAAGCCGGAGCATTTCGCCGAGGAGCTGCACCGTCGGATTTATGAAATCGCGGGGCAGCTGATCCGCGCCGGCAAGCTCGCCACGCCAGTCACGCTGAAGACCTTTTTGGGCGATATCGACCTCGGCGGCATGACCATCCCGCAATATCTGGCGCGGCTGGCGGCGGAAGCGACCACCATCATCAATGCGGTGGATTACGGCCACGCCATCCACGACCTCGCCTTGCGGCGCGATCTGATCTCCATCGGCGAGGATGTCGTCAACACCGCCTTCGACGCTGGCGTAGACGCGAGTCCGCGCGCCCAGATTGAGGAGGCCGAGCGCAAGCTCTACGCCATCGCCGAGACGGGGCGCTATGAAGGCGGATTTCATCGCTTCTCGGAGGCCCTGACCAGCGCCGTGGACATGGCGGCCCGGGCCTGGGAGCGCGATGGCGGCCTTTCCGGCGTCGCCACCGGCATGAACGACCTCGACAGGATGATGGGCGGGCTTCAGCCGTCCGACATGATCATCGTCGCGGGACGTCCCGGCATGGGCAAGACCGCGCTGGCGACCAATATCGCCTTCAATGTCGCGCGCGCCTATCGCGGCGAGGCGCAGCCCGACGGAACGCATCTCACGGTCAATGGCGGCATTGTCGGCTTTTTCTCGCTGGAAATGTCGTCCGAACAGCTCGCCACCCGCATTATCGCCGAGCAGGCCCAGGTTCCGGGCTACAAGATCCGACGCGGCGACATCACCGAGGCCGAATTCCATCGCATAACCCACGCCGCGCGGGAAATGCAGAGCATTCCCTTCTATATCGACCATACCGGCGGCATTTCCATCGCGCAGCTCACGGCCCGCGCGCGACGTCTCAAAAGGCAGCGCGGCCTCGATCTGCTGGTGGTGGATTACCTGCAATTGCTGTCAGGATCGCGCGCGCGCAGCGACAACCGCGTGCAGGAGCTGACGGAAATCACCACCGGCATGAAGGCCTTGGCAAAAGAATTGAATGTGCCGATCATCGCCCTGTCGCAATTGTCGCGTCAGGTCGAATCGCGCGACGACAAGCGGCCGCAATTGTCGGATCTGCGCGAATCCGGCTCGATCGAACAGGACGCCGACGTCGTGCTTTTCGTCTATCGCGAGGAATATTACTTGAAGAACAAGCAGCCGCGCGAGGGCACGCCGGAATTCATGACCTGGCAGAGCGAAATGGAGCGCGCCCACGGCAAGGCCGAGGTGATCATCGGCAAGCAGCGCCACGGGCCGACCGGCACGGTGGAGCTGGCCTTCGAGGGCGAATATACCCGGTTCAGCGATCTGGCGCAGGACGATCACCTGCCTGCTCATATGTGAGGACGTTTCATGACGGATGGGGCGGCTTCCGAAGAGACCCGCGCGATGGGCCAATCCATCCTCACGGTCGATCTCGGCGCTCTGGCGGAGAACTGGCGCCGCCTTTCCACCCGCGCCCGGGGCGCCGAATGCGCCGCCGTGGTCAAGGCCAATGCCTATGGCCTCGGCATCGGGCCGGTTGCGCAAGCCCTGTTCGATGTAGGCTGCCGGACCTTTTTCGTCGCTCATCTCGGCGAGGGCGAGATCCTTCGGCGGGTCCTGCGAGACAGCGCGCCGGAGCCGCGCATCTTCATCCTGAATGGCCTGGCCCCTGCTTCCGCGCGTTTCTATGTCGAATCGCAACTGATTCCGATCCTCGGCTCGCTGCCGGAAATCGCCGAATGGGCGGAATTTTGCGCCTCTGACGGCGTCGCCCACCCGGCGGGGCTGCATATCGACACTGGCATGAACCGGCTCGGCCTCGCCGCGCGCGATCTCAAGCTCGCTCGCGCCCTGTCGAACTCGTTCACGCCGGTTCTGGCGATGAGCCATTTCATTTCGGCGGAAGACATTTCGGCGCCGACCAACCGCCTTCAGATTGAGCGTTTCGAACAGGCCTGCGCCCAATTGCCGCCCATGCCAGCCTCGCTGTGCAACAGTTCCGGCCTGTTTCTCGAAGACGCGCCCTTTCTCGACCTGTGCCGCCCGGGCTATGCGCTTTATGGCGGCAATCCGACGCCCGGAAGCGACAATCCGATGCGCCGCGTCGTCGGCCTCTCATCGCTCGTGCTTCAAGTCCGCGATGTCGCGGCGGGCGAGACGGCGGGCTATAACGCGCGCTGGACGGCTCCCTCGCGCCGGCGGCTGGCGACCATAAATCTGGGCTATGCCGATGGCTTTCCGCGCAGCGGCTCCGAAGGGTTGATCGCGGCCGAGGTCTTCGCGGCAGGGCATTACTGCCCGATCGTCGGGCGGATTTCGATGGACCTCTCGATCATCGACGTCAGCGAGACCGGTCCGCTGCGGCGCGGCGACCGGGTCGAGATTCTGGGACCCAATATCAGCATTGACGGACTCGCCGCTGAATCGGGCACCATCGGCTACGAGATCCTGACCCGGCTCGGCGCGCGATTCCGGCGCGAATATATTTATGGCGCCGAACCCCCGCCAGAAACTCCGACCGATGCGCCGGCAAGCGAGGAGGCGAACCCCTCCGCGTGAAAAAGCGCGCTTGGACTGGACAAGCCGAAAGGGCTATGTTCTATAATTGTTCTTGTTTGAGATTCGGATTTCCGCTTTGGCCAAAGCCCGCACATCGTTCATCTGCCAGAATTGCGGCGCGGTTTCCCCACGCTGGCAGGGCAAATGCGAAGCCTGCAATGAATGGAACACGCTGGTCGAAGAGGCGCCTTCGGCGGGCATTGGGGCGCTTGCCGCGCGCAACGCCAAAAAGGGCCGCGTCTTTGCGCTGGAAGGCCTGATCGGGGAAGCCAAGCCCGCCCCGCGCCTGCTTTCCGGCATGGCGGAACTGGACCGCGTCACCGGCGGCGGCTTCGTCCCCGGATCAGTCCTGCTGATCGGCGGCGAGCCGGGCATCGGCAAATCCACCCTGCTGATCCAGGCCTGCGCCGCGCTGGCGCGGCGCGGCGAGCGCGTGGTCTATATTTCCGGCGAGGAGGCGGCCGCCCAGGTGCGTTTGCGCGCCGAGCGGCTAGGCCTGAGCGACGCGCCGGTTGAACTGGCGGCGGAAACCTCGGTCGAGGACATTATCGCCACGCTTTCGACGGGACGGCTTCCGGCGCTGGTGGTGATCGATTCGATCCAGACCATGTGGACCGAAACCGCCGAGGCGACGCCCGGCACCGTGACCCAGGTGCGCTGCGCGGCGCAGGCGCTGATCCGTTTCGCCAAACTGTCGGGCGCCTGCGTGATTCTCGTGGGCCACGTGACCAAGGACGGCCAGATCGCAGGCCCGCGCGTTGTGGAGCATATGGTCGACGCGGTCGCCTCCTTCGAAGGCGAAGGCTCGCATCATTTCCGCATCCTTCGCAACGTCAAGAACCGTTTCGGGCCAACTGACGAGATCGGCGTGTTCGAAATGACTGGCGCCGGCCTGTCCGAAGTCGCCAATCCCTCCGCGCTCTTTCTCGCGGGGCGCGACGGCTCGGCGCCGGGCGCGGCGGTCTTCGCAGGCATGGAGGGGACCCGGCCCGTGCTGGTCGAGATCCAGGCTTTGGTGGCGCCCAGCGCGCTCGGCACGCCGCGCCGCGCGGTGGTCGGCTGGGACCCGAATCGCCTCTCGATGCTCGTCGCCGTTCTGGAGACCCATGGCCGCGTTCGGCTCGGGCAGCATGACATTTATCTCAGCGTGGCGGGCGGCGTGAAAATTTCGGAGCCCGCCGCCGACCTCGCCGCAGCCGCCGCGCTCGTGTCCTCGCTCACCGGCGCCGTGCTGCCGCAAGACATGGTGTTTTTCGGCGAGGTCGCCTTATCCGGCGCCGTCCGCCCATCGCCGCACGCCAATTTGCGGCTCAAGGAAGCCGCAAAGCTCGGCTTTTCTCGCGCTGTCGCGCCACAGGGACCGCAGGAGGGCGAGGGCGCCGGCAAGAATGCGGGAATAGTCCAGCGCCCGGTCCGCCACATCGGGGAGGCCATCGCCGATATCGCCGCCCTCGGCCGGGGCGTCTCCTCGGCGCCGACGAGAGAAGCGCCAAGAGAATCGCAAAGATCCGCGCGCGCCGCCGTTTAAACTGCTGGCGCTGAGCCTATCGACGCCAGAGGCCGCATTAGCTATAAGCTTGCGCGAAGAAAGACGGCGGAAGGTCGCCTCCCTTGTCTTCCGCTCCCGGCTACTGCGCCGACACCTGATTTCATCGCTGTTCGAGGCGCCGAATGCCGTCTTATCTTGACCTGGGTCTACTCGCCGTCGTCCTCATATCAGCTCTGCTCGCTACGGTGCGAGGCTTCACCCGCGAAGTCATGGCGATTTTCTCCTGGGGCGCGGCGGCGGCGGCGGCGGTCTATTTTTATCCGCTTCTGCTCCCCAAACTCGCCGACCCCGCCTCGCCGGTCTTTATCAGCAAGGAGGCCCTGCGCCCCTATGCCGCCGGCGCCGCGATCTTCTTCGTCGCGCTGATTGTCGTCTCCTTCATCACCATCCGCATTTCGGACGCGATTCTCGATTCCAAGATCGGCGCGCTCGACCGCTCGCTGGGCTTCCTGTTCGGCGCGGTGCGCGGCCTGCTGCTCTGCGCCATCGCCTTCATCTTCTTCAATTGGCTCGCCCCGGAAGCCGGCAGCCCCACGACTGCCGCCAATGGCTCCAGCACGGCCCTGCGCAATCAATGGCTGGCCAATTCCCGCAGCCTGCCGCTCCTCAAGGCGACAAGCGACCAATTGCTCGCGCTTCTCCCCGACGATCCCGACGGCCTGCTGGCGAAATTCAAGAAGCCCAAGCTGCCCGCCACCGGCGAAGAGGCGCCGCCTCCGGAATCCGATTCCGAGCCGAAAGCCGTGCCCGCGACGCCGTCGCCTCCGGTCCCGCCGGCGCGTCCCGGCAGGCCGGCGCCGGCACCCGCCGCGCCTGACGACAAGAAAACCATCGACAATCTTCTCAAGAACACCCGCTGATCGAGATTAAGGCCCTGCGGCGCTGGAAATTTCGGCAAAGACTTTCCATTTGTCGCACAGAGGTTTATTGAGCACTCTTTCGCTAATGGGGCGATAGATACGCCTCGCGCGCTGGTGATTTCGCGCGCAACTGGAGCCAGAAAAATGGATCAATCCGGTGCGGGGCGAGGCTTGTCCGCCAATGACGACATGGCGGCGGATTTCGACATGGACGCCGACCGCTTGCGCGAGGAATGCGGCGTTTTCGGCATTTTCGGCCATCCCGACGCGGCGGCCATCACCGCGCTCGGCCTCCACGCGCTCCAGCATCGCGGCCAGGAAGCGGCCGGCATCGTGTCCTATGACGGACGGCGCTTCAATTCCGAGCGCCGCATGGGCATGGTCGGCGACACCTTCTCCAAGGCCTCGACAATCGAACGCCTGCCGGGTGACCGCGCCATCGGCCATGTGCGCTATTCGACGACCGGCGAAACCATTCTCCGCAATGTCCAGCCGCTGTTCGCCGAGCTCGATTCGGGCGGCTTTGCAGTCGCGCATAATGGCAATCTCACCAATGCCCTGACCCACCGCCGCGAACTGATCCGCGCCGGCGCGATCTATCAATCGACCTCCGATACCGAAGTCGTGCTCCATCTCGTCGCCCGCAGCCGCAAACATTCGGTCGTCGATCGCTTCATCGAGGCGCTGCGCCAACTCGAAGGCGCCTATGCCTTCGTAGCCATGAGCAACAAGAAGCTGATTGGCGCGCGCGATCCGCTCGGCATCCGTCCGCTGGTGCTCGGCCAGCTCGATGGCCATTATATTCTGGCTTCGGAAACCTGCGCGCTCGACATCATTGGCGCCCATTTCATCCGCGACGTCGAGAATGGCGAAATCGTTGTTATTTCTGAGGATGGGCTGGAAAGCGTCCGTCCTTTTCCGCGCCAGCCCGCCCGGCCCTGCATCTTCGAATATATCTATTTCGCCCGCCCCGATTCCATCGTCCACGGCCGCTCGGTCTATGACGTGCGCAAGGAAATGGGCGCGCAGCTTGCGCGGGAGAACCCGCTCGACGCCGACGTCGTCGTGCCCGTGCCCGATTCCGGCGTTCCGGCGGCGATTGGCTACGCCCGCGCCTCTGGAATTCCCTTCGAGCTTGGCATCATCCGCAACCATTATGTTGGCCGCACCTTCATCCAGCCGACGCAAACGGTGCGCGAGCTCGGCGTGCGCATGAAACATTCGGCCAATCGCGCGGTGGTCGCCGGCAAGCGGATCGTGTTGCTGGACGATTCCATCGTGCGCGGCACGACTTCCGTGAAAATCGTGCAGATGATGCGTGAGGCTGGCGCCAAGGAAGTGCATTTCCGCATTTCGTCGCCGCCGATCACTTATCCCGATTATTATGGCATCGACACGCCGCAGCGCGACAAATTGCTGGCCGCGACCCACACTCTGGAAGAGATGCGCGCGTGGATCGGCGCGGATTCCCTCGCCTTCCTGTCGGTGGACGGCATCTATCGCGCGATGGGCTGCGACGGCCGCGACCCGAATCGTCCGCAATTCACCGACCATTGCTTCACTGGCGATTATCCGACGACGCTGACCGACATGAACGGCAAGGATATTCGCGCGCAATTGTCGCTGCTCGCCGAAACCGGCTGACCCACCAAACAGGCCTCTCTCATGTCTGACCTTTCCTCGCCCGGCGGCAAGCTTGCCGGCCGTATAGCCCTCGTCACCGGCGCCTCGCGCGGCGTTGGGCGCGCCGTCGCGCTCGAACTCGCGCGGCGCGGCGCCCATGTCATCGCCATGGCGCGGACCCAGGGCGCGCTCGAGGCGCTGGACGATGAAATCCGGGCGCTCGGCGGCGAGGCCACTCTCGTTCCCTGCGACGTCACGGATTTCGCGGCGCTCGACCGTCTCGGCGCCGCGATTCACGAACGCTGGGGCAAGCTCGACATCTTCGTCGGCAATGCCGGCGTGCTCGGCCCGCTGACGCCGATCTCCCATTGCGACCCGGACAAGTGGGATAAGCTTTTCGCGGTCAATGTCACGGCCAATTACCGCCTGCTGCGCTCGCTCGACCCGCTGCTACGCGCCTCGGACGCCGGCCGCGTCGTTCTCATCTCCTCCGGCGCGGCGCAAAGGGCGGACTACCGCGCGTTTTGGGGGCCTTATGCGGTGTCAAAAGCCGCGCTCGACGCGATCCTGCGCTCCTATGCCGCCGATGTGGTCAATGTCTCGAATATCAAGGCGATGAGCGTCAATCCCGGCCCGCTGCGCACGAAAATGCGCGCCTCGGCCATGCCGGGCGAAGACCCGGCGACCCTGCGCACGCCCGAGGAATTCGCGCCGAAGCTGGTCGATCTGTGCGGGCCGGACTGGACCGAGACCGGCCGGATCTACGACTTCCCGACCGACAAGGTGCTGTCCTTCCAGGGGCCGGCTTAAGAAAAAAGCGCGCGCCCGAGGCTGCTCCGCTCAAGCGATATTGGCCGCGAAAGCCCGCGCGATCAGTCGATGGAACGGCATGATCGCCAGGAGATAGGCGCGGCCAAGGGCGTTGTGGCGGCGCACGATCGTCGTCAGCGTGGCGACGCCGCAAGCGACAGTCACCACAATACGAGAATCGAGATGGCGGTCGTCAAAGCCCATGACCGCGCGTTCGGGCGTTTCCGAGATCATAGGAAAACCTGATGAAGGCGCGGGCTTCAGTCCGAAAGGCCCGACCAGCTTGTCGCGCAGAGCCATCAGTGTGGCCGCCCAGCGCGGGGCGTTGGCGAAGGCGCGGCGCGTGGCTTCCGCTGCGTTTATTCCCACCGGAATGGAGACGGCATAGGCGTCGGCGAAGTCATGGCCCGGCAGCAGGGAGTCGCAATCGACGGGCGGCGGAACGCTGCTGACGACTTGCATTCCACGAGAATAGGCCGGTGGGGCAGAAAAGTCACCGCCGCCGCTTTTTCCCCGCATAGGGATTGTCGCCCTGCTTCAAGGTGAGGCGGATCGGCGTGCCGGGCAGCGCGAAGGTCTGGCGCAGGCTATTGACGAGATAGCGCTGATATGAGTCCGGCAGCTCGTCGAGCTGGTTGCCGAAAACCACGAAATGCGGCGGCCTCGCCTTGGGCTGGGTCATGTAGCGGATCTTGATGCGGCGTCCCGCCACCGCCGGCGGCGGATTCTGGTCGATCGCGCCTTCGAGCCAGCGGTTGAGCCGACCTGTCGAAATGCGCCGGTTCCAGATTTCATGCGCCTTGATCGCCGCTTCAATCAGGGCGTCGACGCCCTGCCCCGTCGCGCCCGAAACCGGAACCACCGCCGCGCCGCGTACCTGCGGCAGCAGGCGCTCGGCCTCCTCGCGCAGTTCGACCAGTTTCGCGCCCTTGTCCTCGATCAGGTCCCATTTATTGACGCCGATAACGAGCGCCCGGCCCTCGCGCGCGGCGAGGTCGGTAATGGTCAGGTCCTGCTTCTCGAAGGGAATGGTTGCGTCCAGCAAGATGACGACGACTTCGGCGAAGCGCACGGCGCGCAGGGCGTCGGCGGCGGCGAGCTTTTCGAGCTTGTCATCGATGCGGGCGCGCCTGCGCAGGCCCGCAGTGTCGAACACCTTGAGCGCGCGCTCCTGCTCGCCTTTGCGCCAGACATATTCGACGCCGATGGAATCGCGCGTGACCCCCGCCTCCGGCCCGACCAGAAGGCGGTCTTCGCCGAGCAGGCGGTTGATGAGCGTGGATTTGCCCGCATTGGGGCGGCCGACGATGGCGATGCGCAGCGGCTTGGTGGGGTCGAGCTCGCTGCCGTCCTCGTCATCGGCGAGAACCAGCCTTTCGCGCACGTCCTCGTCGTCTTCCGACAGCGCCGTGGCTTCCGGCAAGGCGGTGAGCAGCGACGCATAGAGTTCGGCCAGGCCGTCGCCATGTTCGGCGGATAGGGCGACCGGATCGCCCAGGCCGAGCGCGAAGGCGTCATAGGCGCCCGCCTCGCCTGCCCGCCCTTCGGCCTTATTGGCGATGACGATCAGCGGCTTGCCCGCGCGGCGCGCCAGCGCGGCGAAATGCCGGTCTTCCGGGGTGACGCCGACGCGCGCGTCCATCACGAAGAAGATCGCGTCCGCGTCCTCAATCGCCGCCTCGGTCTGGGCGCGCATCCGGCCGGTGAGCGTCTCGATGCCGCCCTCTTCCAGACCCGCCGTGTCGATGATGGTGAAATTCAGGTCGCCGAGCTTCGCCTCGCCCGCGCGTCGGTCGCGCGTGACGCCCGGCTGGTCGTCGACAAGCGCGAGCTTTTTGCCGACGAGCCGGTTGAACAAGGTGGACTTGCCGACATTGGGACGGCCGATGATGGCGACGGTAAAGGTCATTATCTCTTGGGGTTCTGGTCGGCCGGCTTGTCAGAAGCAGGCTTGTCGGGCGCCGGCGGGGCGGCTGCCGGCGTGAATTTGCCTCCGCCGCGCACCAGCGACAGATAGGCGTTGACTTGCTGGCGCAGGCCCTCGGGCGCCTTGCTATCGACCACGATCTGGTCGAACCATTTGCCGGCGTCTTCGAAATCGCCGCGCTTCAGAGCGGCGAGGCCGAGAAACTCCCGCGCGGTATGGCGGAAGGAGCCGTCCAGTAGCGGAGTCAGACGCTGCTCCAGTTCGGCCTTGCCGGCCTCATCGACGCGCAACAGGGCGGCGCGCAGGCGGGCGACATCCCGAAGCAGACTGTCGAGCGCGACGTCGGCGGCGAGCGCGTCCAGCTCCTTGACGGCCGCAGCGCGGTCCGACAAGGCGCGCTCTTCGGCGGCGCGCAGCTGCGCCAGCGTATGGTAGCCTTGCGGGGCGTTTTTGGCGATTTCCTCGAAGGCGGCGGCCGCGGCTTCGGGCTTGTTGTCATGGGAGAGCGCCTGCGCCGCCGCATAGGCCGCGCCAGCCGCTTCGGCGCGGGTCTGGCGCTGATGGCTCAGGAAGACAAATATGGCGGTTCCGACTACGATCGCGGCTGCCAAGCCATAGACGACGATGGAATATCGCGACCACAGCCGTTTCAATACGTCAGTGCGGACGTCTTCATCGACTTCGCGGAAAATATCGGCCATTTCGTTTTTCCCTTGCGCCTTTCGCCTTTCGCCTTGCGGTTAGCACGGCGCGGCGCCAAAGGCGAGCTTTCCGCTGGCCAATTCGGCCCGCCTTGCACTAGTTAAGGCCGATGAACCAGACATCCCGCTCCCAATCTCCCTCCCCCGCGCCCGTCCATGTCGTGGGCGGCGGCCTCGCCGGCTCCGAAGCCGCCTGGCAGATCGCGCGCGCCGGCGTTCCCGTCGTGCTGCATGAAATGCGGCCCGAACGCGCGACGGATGCGCACAAGACCGGGTTCTGCGCGGAACTGGTCTGCTCCAACTCCTTCCGCTCCGACGACGCCGGGACCAATGCCGTCGGCGTGCTCCATCGCGAGATGCGGGCGATGGAATCGCTCATCATGCGCTGCGCCGATTCCCATCAGGTGCCGGCGGGCGGCGCGCTGGCGGTGGACCGCGACGGCTTCGCCGCAGCCGTGACCCAGGCGCTGGAAGGCGAGCCGCTGATCGAGATCCGCCGCGAGGAGATCGCGGGCCTGCCGCCGGCGGAATGGGATAATGTCATCATTGCCTCGGGTCCGCTGACCTCACCGGCGCTGGCTCAGGCCATCGGCGCGCTGACCGGCGAGGCCGAGCTGGCCTTTTACGACGCCATCGCGCCGATCGTGCATTTCGACTCCATCGACATGGACAAGGCCTGGCTGCAATCGCGCTACGACAAGGCCGGACCGGGCGGCACAGGCGCGGATTACGTCAATTGTCCGCTCGACCGCGAGCAATATGAGGCCTTCGTCACTTCCTTGATCGACGGCCCCAAGACGGAATTCAAGGATTTCGAGAAGACGCCCTATTTCGACGGCTGCCTTCCCATCGAGGTTATGGCCGAGCGCGGGCGCGAGACCCTGCGTCATGGTCCCATGAAGCCGGTGGGCCTCACGAACCCGCATAACCCGACCGTCAAGGCTTATGCGATTGTTCAGCTTCGGCAGGATAACACTTTGGGCACGCTATATAATATGGTCGGGTTTCAGACCAAGCTGCTTTACGGCGCGCAGGTCGAGACCTTCCGGAAGATACCCGGGCTGGAGCGCGCGGAATTCGCGCGGCTGGGCGGGCTCCACCGCAATACATTCCTCAATTCGCCCAAGGTTCTCGATAAAGCCTTGCGGCTCAAGGCCCAGCCGCGCCTGCGCTTCGCGGGCCAGATCACCGGCTGCGAAGGCTATGTCGAAAGCGCGGCGGTCGGCTTGATCGCCGGGCGCATGGCCGCGCTCGAACGCCTCGGGCGCGAGTTGCAGGCGCCGCCGCTGACCACCGCCATCGGCGCCCTGCTCAACCACATCACCGGCGGCCATATCGAGACCATCGATGCCGGGCCGCGCAGCTTCCAGCCGATGAACGTCAATTTCGGCCTGTTCCCGCCGCTCGACTTCACGCCCAAGGCAGAAGACGGCAAGAGAATGCGCGGGCCGGAAAAGGCCATCGCCAAAAAGCGCGCGCTTTCCGCGCGGGCCGAAGACGATCTGCGCGGCTGGCTGTCAGCCGCGCAATAAGCCGCTCGCTATCTTACAGCGAGACATAGACGAATTTCGGCCCTTGGAGCGCTGGATAGTTTTCGCGCAGGGCCTTGGCGATCTTGCCCACCAGGGACTTGTCGCTGGCGGCGGAAGGGCCGACGAAATCCGTTCCTGACATCCAGGTCTCGAAAAAGCAGTGCAGGCCTTCGTCATATTCCGGACCAGTCGGATTGGCGCTCTTGTCGGAAAGCGACGCGATCCCGGCAGGATCGACCTCCAGCCGCCAGTCGCGATCGTCGATTTGGGACGCGAGAAGTTTCGCAAGATCGCCGTCGGTCCAATTTCCCTTGAGGTCGAGCGTCATGGTTTGATCCCTGTTCCGTGGCTTCCGGCCGCGCACGCGTGAGGCCTGTAGCAATAACGACACGCGTCGGAAGAAGCAGAGAATGGGCCAAGGCCTGAGTGGGCTTCACGCCAGGCGCGGCACGAATATTGATTGTCCGGCGAGCGAAGACGCGAGACCGCCATGCCAGAAATCATCGAAGGCCCCAAACTCGCCGCGCTTTCCTGCGGCAAGCCCACCTATCTTGTCGTCATGCTTCATGGCGAGGGCGAGAAGGGTCAGGATATGGCCGATCTGGCACTCGGCTGGGCGCCGGGCATGATCAAGGCTGATTTCATCGCGCTTGAGGCGCCTTTCCGGGACGCCGAGGGGCGCGCGGTCTGGCGCGATCCGGCCCGGCCCGGCGACTCCATCGCCGAAGCCGCGACCGCGCTTGACGCCTATCTCGACGCGCAATTGGCGCGGACCCGCCTGCCCGCCTCGCATGTCGCTCTGGTCGGCTTTGGCGAGGGCGCGGAACTTGCGCTTGACGTCGGCCTGCGCCGGCCCGAGCCTTTCGCGGCCTTGGTCGGCTTTTCAGGCGCCTATCACGCCGCCGGGCTGCCGGTCGGCGCTTTTTCCGCCGCGCCGACTCTTCTCGTCCATGGCGAGGCGGATGGCGAAGCGCCTTATTCCGGCATGCTTGCGCTCAAGGAGGCGTTGAAATCATGCGGCGCGCCGGTCTGGAGTTTCAAGCGGCCCGGCCTCGGCCATGAGATCGACGGAGAGGGCGCGGACGCGGCTGGCGCCTTTCTGGCCCGCCATGTCAAACATCAAAATCCGCAACATCAAGAAGCCGACCACGACTAGGAGGTAGCCATGCCGATGAACGAAGAAGATATCCAGGCCGGCAAATGCTATTCGGCCGGATCGGATAATTACAAGGTCCTGACCATCACCCGCCAGATCGTCACCTATCAGGCCTGGCCGAAAGGCGGCAAGTTCAGCCCTCTTCGCATCAATTGCGGCCTGAAGGCCTTTGCCGCCGCCGTCCGCAAGGAAATTATCTGTCCTGCCGGCATATAACGCCAGATCTTGTTACGCGAGGTCTTGTTACGCGAGGTCTTGCCGAAACTCCGTCGTTTGGGCGTCATGCGCCCGCGCTAGTCTCCCGGAAAAGGGAGACGCACATGGCGGAGAATTTCGATCATCTCGACGAATTGCAGAGCGCCTACAAGGCCGCGGTCGAGGAATGGATCGCGGCCATCAAGCATGAGGAAGACCTCGCCTCGGTCGATCACGATGTCGCGAAGATCGACCTGTGGGAACAGGCGCATTTTGACGAAGACGCGGTCCGTTCACGGGTGAAGGCCGCGAAAAAGCGCTATGAAGACGCTTTGCGCGAAATTATTTACGGATTTTAGGGCTTATTGCGCCATAAGGCCCATTGGCGGCGCCAGAGTGGAACGTCGACGAGCGTCAAATAAGGGTCGTAATCCCGGCGCTCCATTTCACGCAAATAAAGCTCGGGCAGCGCGAGAAGGCGGAAAGCCTCGCGCCCGGCTTTTGGGAGGGAGAGAAGGCTATGTTTCGCTTCGCCAATATGGTCGCGCGCCAGAGTCCGCAACTCCGCGAGAGCCGCAGCGATGGCGGGATTCTTCTCGCGCGCGAAAAAATTGGACGCCGTCAGGCCATGCCGGGCCAGAAGATCGCCCGGAAGGTAGCATTGCCGCTGCGCGACATGCCAGGGCAGCGCCCGCAACAGACCGACCAACGCAAAAGCGCGGCCGGCGTGGCGCGCGGCCAGCGTCTCGACGGCCTCGGCGCCGTCGTCCCCGCCCGGAGTCCCGCCTATGATGCGAGACGCAAGCCCAAAAAGGGCCGAACAGGTCTCGTCGCAATAACAATCGAGAAAGGCCATGTCCGGCGCAGGGTCCTCGTAAAGGTCGAAGCGCCGCGCTTCTAAAGCGTCGAGCAGAACCTGGCGCGGCAGGTCCCGTCTTTCAACGGTAGCGAGCAGCGCGTCGGCGACGGGATGGGCGCGCAGGTCGCCGCGCGGTTCGGCGCCCTCCAGCGAGTCGAGCGCGTCGATCCACCATTGCAGGCGCATCTCGCCCAGAATCGGCTGCGAGACGAGGCTCCGGATGCGCGCGATCTCGGCGTTGAAGGCGTAAAGCGCGAAGAGATGCGGCCGCGCCGCCTCCGGCGCGAACAGGCACGCGAGCCAGCGGTCGCGGTCGCTCTCGCGCAAGGCTACGCCACAGAGCGCGTAATGCTCGGCCAGACGGTCCGTCGTCACAGGCTCAGCCGCATGGAGTCAAAGGCCGGCTCGACATTTTCCGGCAAATTGCGGCGCAGCGTCTCGTAATCCAGATCGGTGTGGAGATTGGTCAAAACCGCACGCTTTGGTTTGAAATGCGCGATCAGCTCCAGCGTCTCGCTGACCGAGAGATGGCTCGGATGCAGGCGGTGGCGCAGCGCATCCACGATCCACAGATCGAGATTTTCCAGATATTGCATGCTTTCCGACGGAATATATTTCACGTCGGGCGTATAGGCGCAGGCGCCCCAGCGGAAGCCGAGCGCGTCGATGTCGCCGTGATTGAGACGAAACGGCATGGTCTCGATCTCGCCCGCCGGGCCGCCATGCGAGAACGGCCGGCCGTAATGGATGAAATGCGGGTTCAGCAGTGGCGGATAGGCGCTGCCCGGCGGGGTCTCGAACAAATAATCGAAGCGCAGGCCGATGGATTTCCAGGTCGGCTGGTCGAGATAGGTATCGACCTTGCGGTGCATCTCCATCGTCAGCGGACGCAGATCGTCGAGCCCGTGGATATGGTCGGCATGGGCGTGGGTGAGCAGCAAGGCGTCAATGCTCTGGACATTGGCCAACAGCAATTGCTCGCGCAGGTCGGGGCCAGCGTCCACCAGCAGCCGGGTCGGCTCGCGCTCGCCGCGCTTTTCCACCAGAATGGCGCAACGGCGGCGGCGGTTCTTCGGGTTTCTCGGGTCGCACGCGCCCCAGCCCTGCGCGACCCGAGGCACGCCCGCGGACGAGGCGCAGCCCAATATGGTGATGTCGAGGCTCATGCGGCGAGCGGCGGCATTTTATCGAACAGCCGCAGGGCGTTGGCGGTCGTCGCCGCCGCCAGCTGTTCGGGCGTGATCTTCTTGACCTCGGCCAGCACCTTGGCCGTGGCCGCGACATAGGCCGGCTCGTTGGTCTTGCCGCGATAAGGCGTCGGCGCGAGGAAGGGCGCGTCGGTCTCGACGAGAATGCGGTCCAGCGGCACGGTCTCCGCGATGTCGCGCAGCTCCTGCGAATTCTTGAAGGTCACGATGCCTGAAAAGGAAATGTAGAGGCCAAGCTTCAACCCGGCTTCCGCCAACGCGCGGCTGGAGGAGAAGCAATGCAGAAGCGCCTTGAACGGGCCCTTGGCGGTTTCTTCCGTCAGGATCGCCGCCATATCCTCGTCGGCGTCGCGGGTATGGATCACCAGCGGGAGGCCGGCTTTTCGCGCGGCATCGATATGGGCGCGGAACACCCGATGAGCGAGATCGCGCGGCGCGCGGTCATAGAAATAATCCAGCCCCGCCTCGCCTATGGCGACGCATTTGCCATGCTCCGCCAGCGCGGCGATTTCGTCCGCCGAAAACTCGCGTTCGTCGAGCGCGTGGTTGGGATGGGTGCCGACCGAGCAAAAGATGTTCTCGTCGCTTTCGGCGATTTCACGAATGGCGCCGAATTTCTCGATTTCCGTGCAGATGGTGATCATCCGCCCCACTCCGGCGGCCTGCGCGCGAGCCAGCACGGCGACGCGATCCTTCGTCAGCTCCGGGAAGTCGAGATGGCAATGCGTGTCGATCAACATCAGGAAACCGCTCCTTTGGAAGCCGCTTTGGGCGGCTTTTGGGCCGCGCCTTCGGCGGGCGCCTCTTCCGGCTCTACATAGCGCGGGAAGATCGGCGCCGGCGCGGGAAGGTCCGCGCCCGCAAACAGCCGGTGTTCCGGCCTGGCGTAGACATAGTCGCGCTCGTCGGCGCGAACAGAGAGCAGGTCGAGCAATTTTCCTGCCGCCGCCGGAATGAAGGGCTGACAAAGGATGCCGACGACGCGCAGCGTCTCGATGGTGACGAAGAGCACGGAATCGCGCCGCGTCGGATTGGTCTTGGTGAGCTTCCACGGCTCCTGCCCCGCGAAATAACGATTGGCCTCGCCGACCACGGCCCAGATATCGGCCAAGGCCTGATGCGGGGCATAGGCGATCATGGCCGCGCGCGCCTTTTCCACCGCCTCATAGGCCTTGGCCAGCATTTCAGCATCGGCGGGCTCGACGTCGCCCTGCTCCGGGACCTTCGCGCCGCAATTCTTGGCGATCATCGAAAGCGAACGCTGCGCCAGATTGCCAAGGTCATTGGCGAGATCGGCGTTGATGCGCTGAACGATGGCCTCATGCGAATAATTGCCGTCCTGGCCGAACGGCACCTCGCGCAGGAAGAAATAGCGCAGGGCGTCCACCCCGTAATGGTCGGCCAGCGCGATCGGGTCGATGACATTGCCGACCGATTTCGACATCTTCTCGCCGCGATTGAACAGGAAGCCGTGAACGACGATCTGCTTCGGCAACGGCAGGTCCGCCGACATCAGGAAGGCCGGCCAGAAGATTGCGTGAAAGCGGGTAATGTCCTTGCCGATGACATGGGCGTCGCAGGGCCAGAATTTTTTCCGCGCGCCGTCCTCGAACCAGCCGGTCGCCGTGAGGTAATTGGTCAAAGCGTCGACCCAGACATACATTACATGGCGCTCGTCCCCGGGCACGGGAATGCCCCAGTCGAAGGTCGTACGGCTGATGGACAGGTCCTTCAAGCCGCGCTTCACGAAGGCGACGATCTCGTTGCGGTATTTCTCGGGCGTGACGAAATCCGGATTGGCCTCGTAATGGGCCAGCAGCCTGTCGGCATAATTGGAGAGCCGGAAGAAATAGCTCTCTTCCTCGACCCAATCGACCGGCGTGCCGGTGGGCGCGAACTTTTTGCCCTCGGCGTTCGCGGTCAGTTCGCCCTCGTCGTAATAGGCCTCGTCGCGGACCGAGTACCAGCCGGAATATTTCGACAGGTAAATGTCGCCCTTGGCCGCCATGCGCCGCCAGATTTCCTGCACCGTCGCCTTGTGGCGCGGCTGCGTCGTGCGCACCACGTCGTCGGCGGCGGCGTTGAGCTTTTCGCCCATTTCCATGAACTGGGCGGCGGTGCGGTCCGCGAGGGCGAGCGGGGTCAGGCCGTCGCGCGTCGCCGTCTGCTGCATCTTCAGCCCGTGCTCGTCCATGCCGGTCACGAACAGCACGTCGCGCCCATCGAGCCGATTGAAGCGGGCGAAGGCGTCGGTCGCGATGCGTTCATAGGCGTGGCCGATATGCGGCGCGCCATTGGCGTAGGGAATCGCGGTCGTGATGTAAAAACTGGCGCGTTCGGACATGTCCTGGAAATTCTCCGTCATCAGGCCGTGAAACTAGAGAATGGCGCGCGGGAGGAAAAGGCTTTTCGCACTTCCGGGGTGTTGAAACCGCGCCCCGCCTCAGCCGCGCAGCAGCAGACAGGCGTCGCCATAGGAATAGAAACGATAGTCGTGCGCGATGGCGTGGGCGTAGGCCGCCTGCATCCGCTCCAGCCCGGCGAAGGCGCTGACCAGCATGAACAAGGTCGAGCGCGGCAGGTGGAAATTGGTCATGAGCGCGTCCACCGCCCGGAATTCATAGCCGGGCGTGATGAAGATCGCGGTGTCGCCCGCAAAAGGCATGATTTCGCCGGAGGGCGCGGCGGCGCTTTCCAGAATGCGCAGCGACGTGGTGCCGACCGCGATGACGCGACCGCCCGCCGCCCGCGCAGCATTGAGCCGCGCCGCGACCGCCACGTCGATCGACCCCCATTCCGAATGCATGACATGGTCGGCGGTGTCGTCGGCCTTGACCGGAAGGAAGGTCCCGGCGCCGACCAGCAGCGTCACTTTTTCGATCGAGGCGCCGGCAGCCCGCGCAGCCTCGACCAGTGCGGGCGTGAAATGCAGCCCCGCCGTCGGCGCGGCGACAGCGCCTGACTTCTCAGCGAACAGGGTCTGGTAATCGCGCGCGTCCCTTTCGTCATCGGCGCGGCGCGCAGCGATATAGGGCGGCAGCGGCATGTGGCCGATCGCCAGAATGGCGTC
Source organism: Rhodoblastus sp. (assembly GCF_019449565.1). Lineage (GTDB taxonomy): Bacteria > Pseudomonadota > Alphaproteobacteria > Rhizobiales > Beijerinckiaceae > Rhodoblastus. Next base: position 131,262 of record NZ_JAGRPM010000080.1, read on the forward strand.
GTCGAGCGCCGGGCCGGACAGATTGAAGGCAAGCAGCGCCTCGCCCTCGTTGCGCTCCACGACTTCGGCCCAGAGCGCGCCGGCCTGGCAGGCGGCGCCCTCCCCCGGCTCGCCGAAAATCACCTTTTCGCCCGCCTTCAGCTTCTTGGCGGGACGCACGAAAGCGCGCCAGCGATAACCATCCTCGCGCTTGTGCAGGGTGACGTCGATGCGCGCGACCGCGTCGCCACGCCTGCGCCAGCCGAACAGCTGCGCCGGAATCACCTTGGCGTCATTGACCACCAGCACGTCGCCCGGCCTCAGGAATTGCGGCAGGTCGCGCACGAAAGCATCCTGGAAACTCTCCGGCGCCACGACCAGAAGCCGCGCGGATTCCTTCGGCTCGGCGGGCCGCAAGGCGATCCGCTCCGGAGGGAGATCGAAATCGAACAGGTCTACACGCACGTCTTGGCCACCTCGTCAGGGGCTTGGTCATATAGCCGGCGCCCAAAAAGCTCAAAAGAAAAACCCCGCCGGAGCGGGCGGGGTTTCTCTCTTGCCGTTTGAGGCGATCAGCGCGAGGCGAAGACCGGGGCCGACGGGCCAAGCGCCACCCACACATTCGGGTCCTGCTGGCTCTGGCGCTTCACCAGACGATAGGCGACGCGGTTGACCGGCTTCACTTCGTCATGGAGGTTGTCGAGAATATATTCGCCGCCATTGGTCTTCACGGTCAGGACGGCGTGGCCGTCGTTGTTTTCGTCGCGCACCACCGTCATCAGCAGGGCCTGGCGCGGGAAGCCGCGTTCGATCAGGAGCTTGCGCTTCATCAGGGCGTAATCTTCGCAATCGCCCTTGCCGTCCATCGGATAATCCCAGCGATCCACCACGCCCCAATGGTCCATGTCCGAGACCGCTTCGACGGAGTGATTGACCTTGGCGTTGACTTGCTCGATCTCGCGCATCGACTTCTCGGTCAAGTTCACATCGGACGCCGGCAGTTCGCGGGCGTCGCATTCGCCCTTGTAACGCTGGCAGAAATCCATCCAGCCAAAGGGAATGCTGGTTTCGCCGCCGACCGAGGCGTAAGCGACATCCTTGCTGCCGAAGGCTTTGACAACGCTCGACTGCGACGCGAGAACCGCGAAGGCGAGAGCGAAACCGGCAAGAGACGTAAGGCGCATGTCATTCCCCTTTGATAGGGCAATAATGACCAGCTCCTTTTGTTATGCGGCTAAGTAAAATAGCCGCATTTTAGACAAATACGTTCATTTTTTGCTTTGATTGGCTTAAGTATAATATTGCCTTCCGGATTTGATTCAAATTGCGCGCATTCGCCTGTAACGCCTGAATTGCAAGGGGTCCAGCGCGACGGAAGCGCGCGGACGGCTTTCCCGCTTTGCTTAATCAATTGCTCGCGTTAACATACTGCCGCCCGCCAAGGTTAATTCAGGGCTTGAAACCACGCGAAAAGGCCACATTTTCTGTCTGATACAGGAAGGCGCCCATGGGCCCGAATTTCGATACGACGCAGATGACCCCCGCTGACCATGCTGCGCTGATCGATGCGGTGCGGCGGCTGGAGCGTATTGGCCCCGCGCTGCGCCTCGCCAATATTGTCGGGCAAAAGGTCAATTTCTTCAAGAATCTGGCGCCGGAAAAGGCCACCAGGATCATCGACAACGCGACCATGGCGGCGATGAAGCTGGCCCTGCGCGCCGCGCTCGCCAGTCTGCATGGCCGCCCTCTCCGCGACCGCGACCGCAGGCACAAGATCCTCGCCGCCGCTTCCGGCGCCGCCGGCGGGGCGCTGGGTCTGGCCAGCCTGCCCTTCGAACTACCCGTCACGACCATTGTCATGCTGCGCTCGATCGTGGATATCGCGCGCGGCGAAGGCGAGGATCTGCGCGATCCGGAAGCCGCGATGGCCTGTCTCGAAGTCTTCGCGCTCGATGGCCGCGTTCCCGGCGACAATGTTTCGGAATCAGGCTATTTCGCCATCCGCAGCCTGTTGGCGCGCTCGGTTTCCGAAGCCGCGCGCTATGTCGCCAGCCGGGGCGTCATCGACGAGACGGCGCCGGCGCTGATCAGGCTGCTATCGCAAATCGCGTCGCGATTCGGCCTGGTCATCAGCAATAAATTCATCGCCCAGGCGACGCCCGCGCTCGGCGCCTTCGGCGGGGCGGCGATCAACGTCGCCTTCATCGACCATTTCCAGTCCCTGGCCAAAGGGCATTTCACCGTGCGGCGGCTCGAGCGCAAATATGGCCAGGAGCAGGTTCACGCGGAATATCAGCGCATTGCCGGGGCCCGCGAGCCGGATGAAATCCAGCCGCCCGCCGCTTAATTCCCCTTTTCCTTGACCGCGACTCGTCGCGGTCAAGGAATCCCTCGCATAGGCCAAAGGGCGTCGAAAGACGCCCGTCTTTCGACGGGCTATCGGCGTCGCAGTCGCGCCTAATCAAGGCGCGCAGGTTGTCACCTGTGGGTCTTGTCAGAAGTCAATGGGAGCGCAGGGCGTCGAAGGTCTGTGCCATGTCGCGCGCGGTGGCGTCGTCCTCATGCAGATCGGCGAACACCGGCTCGCCGCGCAGCCAGCGCGCTTCACAATTCTCGTCATGCAGCGCGCGGTCGAGCCCGGCAAGGAACTCGCAGGCGCCCCAGTCCAGGCCGGCGTCGCGCAGCGAGGCTTGCAAGGCGCTCTGCACCAGCGAGCGCACCGCGCGATGGGCGGCAGAGAGCGGCGCCTCGGCGTCCTCGCCCGCCGCCGCGGCGAGACAGGCCTCCTTGTCGAACGAGACATGGCCCCGGCAGGCGAGGGTTCGCACCGAATAGATCGCGCAGGCGCCGCCAATGATGAAGGGGCACAGCAGGCAGGACGAAAAACGCTCCTGCTGGCTCTTGCCGGCGGTCGCTTCATGCGCGCCGGTCAGTTTCGAGGCCATGTCCACGCCATGGCGCGTGAAGGCCGGAGCCGTCAGCCGCAGGAAGCGCGCCGCCAAAAATATTTCCGGCGCCGTAGCGGAGACGTGGAGGCAGCAGCAGGTGTCGCACCCGCGCGAGCAGGCGGGGTCAGGCTGCCCTTCGCTCTGGATCTCGGCGTTGCGCTCGAAACATTCGAAAGCCTGCGCCGTCAAGGCGTCGACGAGGCGCGGATCGCCGCGCCCGGCCGCCAATATCCGGTCGAAACTGTCGCGCAGGGCGAGGAAAAACGCCTGCGCGCCGCTTTCTTCGTCTCCGGTCACGCTGCCGGCTCCTTCTGCGGGATCTCGTTCTGCGGAATCTTGGGCGGGAACAGGCCCGCCTGGAAACATATGCTCATGTGCTCGACCCGCGCAATGGCCGCCTGCGCCGCCGCCGGCTTGAGATTGGCCTCGGCGTTTTTCCTGAACAGCCCGACCCAGCGGTCGAAGAATTCCGGTTTCAAATTCATGGAAAGATGCGGCGTGAACGGGCTGCCCTGATAGCGCGTCGTGCCAAGCAGCGCGCGCGACCAGAAATTCTGCACGATCTCGAAATGATGCTCCCAATCGGAGACATTGCGCGCGAAGACCGGCCCGATCAGCGGATCCGCCATCGCCTCGGAATAAAAGGCCCGCACCATGGCCTTCAACTCGTCTTCGGTCGCGTCGATCTGCTCGCCCGCATATTCGCCCTCGCCGGCCGGCAGGTTCTTGCCGCGATCCGGGACCAGCGCCGCGATTTCCGGCGCGGCGCGGCCCATCCGGAAGTCCTCATTGAGCGGCGGGTCATATTTGCCGACGAGATCGCGCAGAACATGCCGGCGCTGGCGCGCATTGTCGCGGGCGCTCCAGAAGCAGCCGTCGGCCAGTCCAGCCGCGAGAACCGGCTCATCCGAGCGCAGGCGCGTCAGCGCGGCTTCCATGTCCTCGTCTTCGGCGAACAGCACAGGATAGAGAAATTCGCCGATGCGCCGCGTGAGCGCGAAGAGGCCCGCGCGCGGCGGCGGATCGCCCGGAGCAAAAGCGAAGCCTGCGAATGCGACGTCCGGAGCGTCGGCGCGAGGCAGGCTGGGACCAGCGCGATGCGCGGCGGGCATGGGGGAATGATCCTGTCGATGGGCAGCGTTCTGGCGCTGATCAGGCTGCATGCCGGTCCCTCCTCGATTATGCCCTGCGTGGCTAATTTTTTGGCAGCGAGCATAAAGCGGGCCAGCGCTTTCGGGGCCATTTTAACGCCTAACGCGGGAAAAACGGGCGCAGTCCAGACAATATGTGATTCATTTACGACATGCTCTGTCGCAAGCCGGCGAATGCCGTCGCAATCGCCTCATCGGGAAGGCCGGAGGGCCTCAGCGAATGGCCAAACCCTCTCGATGATGCGATGCATCGCGACCCAAAGAGGGGGCCGCCGTGGACGCCGGCGGCCAGTTTGCTCAGTGCTGGAACCGCGCCGTCGCCTCCGATGGCGCCACGGTGACGGCATGAATGTCGCCGCCGAAATAGGCCTGCACCACCGCATGGGTGTCGCCATAGTCCCGGAACGAAACCACCTTCCCGTTTTCAATCTTGAACAGGTGGACCCATTCTCCGTCGACGCGGCCGCCTGACGGTTTGACGCGAGCGATCGTGTGGCCAAGTACAGTCACGAAATCGGCGCCGGCCAAAAAATCCCGCGGCTGGAAGGATTCATATTCTATGTGCGCAGCGACTTCCCGGAAAAACGACCTGGCTCCGTCTATGCCTTTTCGCTCGCCGCCCCAAGGAATGAGCGCCGGGTCCGAATTGGAAATCCACTCGATATTCGGATCGCACGCGGCAAAAATCGTATCGAGATCGCCCCGTGTGAAAGCCGCATAAAGCGATTTCACGAATTCCACGTTGTTCATCATGATCGCCTCCTCCGTCGGCTCGCCAATCAACGCACGCGAGTCTATGCGCTAAGCGAAAACTGCGGTGGCTCTTGCCAACAAACGAACTGTCCACATTCGGCAGTCGTCGAGTAGGGGCGGAAACGCTATCCTCATTTTGAATTTTGGCAAGCGTGGGCAGTGCTGGCTCCAGGGGGCGAGCAGCGGGATCGCCTAACACGGCAAAAGGTCGGGAAGCGGGGTTTCGTCGGGCGGTCCGATCAAATCGAACGGGCCAAAATACTGGCTGACGCGGCAGATCGACATGGCGCCGTCTGGTTAGGCCATAAAAATGCGGACAAGGCTTCCGCCACGTCTCTTATGTCTCGCAAGTTATTGAAAAATGGAGGCCTCGGAGGGAATCGAACCCCCGTACAAGGATTTGCAGTCCTCTGCGTAGCCACTCCGCCACGAGGCCTCACGCGGGGACGTTCGTCCAGACCGCAACGACGCCTATAGCAGCAGGACGGCGCCGACGGCAAGGGTCTGGCAAACTTTCCTTTCCTTGTCGTGAAAAGTTCGTTTTCGGGCTTTTCAATCGGATTCTTCGCTGCTATACGCCGCTCATCGCTAACGTGATCCCTGATAGCTCAGCCGGTAGAGCAAGCGACTGTTAATCGCTGGGTCGCAGGTTCGAGTCCTGCTCAGGGAGCCACCTCTTTTCCTCGAAAGATTTGGCGGCTAAGGCTTGTCCGCAATCGGAGCAAGCCATGATTCATGAGTCGGCGAAAGCCGTATCGCGAGGCCCAGAGAAGCCCGACCGTCCGGGGAAAGAATGACGTTCAGCAATTATTTCGGCGCGCCGCCGCCGGAACTCGCAGACATCGCCGCGGATGCGCGCCAGTTTTCGCCGACCAGTCCCGGCGCGGCGGATCTGTCCGCCCTTCCGCCCGGCGCGCTGGACAATCTTGTCATGCTCGCGCCGCCCGGCGCCACCGAGCGCCGCCGCGCCCTCGCCCTGGCCCTGCGCGCACTCGCGCCCGGCGCGCCCTTTCGCGTGATGGCGCCCAAGGACAAGGGCGGCGGCCGTCTGGCCAAGGAGCTGTCCGAACTCGGCTGCGCCAGCGAGGAAAGCGCCAAGCGCCACCATCGCATCTGCGCCGCCGCCGCGCAGGGCGATCCGGCCGCTCTCGAATTCGCGATTCACGCAGGTTCGCCGCGATTCTCCGAATCGCTCGGCTTGTGGACGCAGCCCGGCGTCTTTTCCTGGGACCGAATCGATCCCGGCTCGGCGCTGCTGATACGCCATTTGCCCGAGTTTTCGGGACGCGGCGCTGATTTCGGCTGCGGAATCGGCGTCATCGCCCATAAAATTTTGTCCTCTCCCCGGATCAAATCGTTGCTGATGGTGGATATCGACCGCCGCGCCATCGAACTTTGCGCGCGCAATGTCGACGATTCCCGCGTGGCGATTCTCTGGGCGGACGTTCGCGCGCTTTCGGTCGGGCCGTTCGATTTCATCGTCATGAACCCGCCCTTTCACGAGGCGGGCAAGGAAAGCAAGGCGCTGGGGCGCAGCTTCATCGACGCCGCCGCCGCCAATCTGCGCCCCGGCGGCCAGTGTTGGCTGGTGGCGAATCGCCACCTCCCCTATGAGGCCGCGCTGGAGCAGAAATTCCGCTCGGTCGCGCCGATCGCCGCCGAGGGAGGCTACAAGATCATCGAGGCGATCAAGTGAGCGCAGGCAAATCGGTCCGTCTCGACCGCCTGCTCGCCAATCTCGGTTACGGTTCTCGGCGTGAAATCCAGATTCTGGCGCGCACGGGGCGCATCAGGCTCGACGGCGCGCCCTTGCGCGATGTCGAACAGCGCGTCGCCGCCGACGACGCCTTCGCCGCACGGCTGACCGTGGACGGCGAGGAGCTGGATCCCCTGCCCGGCGTCGCCGTGATGCTGAACAAACCGCTCGGCGTCACCTGTTCGCATAAGGAGGCGGGGCCTTTGGTCTATCGCCTGCTGCCCGATCGCTGGCGGCGCCGCGATCCGGCGCTTTCCACGGTTGGGCGGCTCGACAAGGACACCTCCGGCCTGCTGCTGCTGACAGATGACGGCGCGTTGCTGCATAAAATCATTTCGCCGCGCCGGCAGATCGCCAAGACCTATCGCGCGACGCTCGACCGTCCCTTGCGCGGCGACGAGGCGGAAGTTTTCGCCTCCGGCGCCTTGATGCTGGAAGGCGAGGACAAGCCGCTGCTGCCGGCCCGGATGAAGACGCTCGGCGACGCGGAGGCGGCTCTGACCATTGTCGAGGGCCGCTATCATCAGGTCCGCCGCATGTTCGCCGCCGTCGGCAATCATGTCGTCACGCTGCATCGCGTCTCGGTCGGCGGGCTGGAATTGCCGGACGATCTGGAGCCGGGCGAATTCGCCGTGCTCGGCGCGGAAGAGGTCGCGCGGATTTTCGCCGATAGCTGAAACGCAAGCCAAAAGGTTACGTAACTCATATTGGTCACGTAACTATAATTGGTTACGTGACCAATTTCCGTCACGCGGCGGTAATCCTTCGCCGTCCTTTCACGTAAAAAGACCGATCCGAAACCACCTCGCTAACGCCCTGCAAAGGCGCCCCTCATGCCACAGCCCTGCGCGCTCGTCTGGTTCCGCAACGATCTTCGCGTCGCGGACAATTCGGCGCTTGCGGCGGCGGCGGCGAGCGGCCTTCCCCTGCTCTGTGTTTTCATCCTCGATGAGGGCGGCGAAGGTCTGCGACCGGCGGGCGGCGCGAGCCGCTGGCGCCTCGACCGCGCGTTGGCGGCTTTGGAAAGCGAACTGGCGCGACGGGGCGGCGCACTGCATTTTCTGCGCGGGCCTGCCGAAGAATTGCTTCCGCGTGTGGTGGAGGCGGCGAACGCAAGCTGGATTTTCTGGAGCCGGCGCTATGGCGGCGCCGAAATCGCGCAGGATACGCGCCTCAAGCAGGTTTTCCGCGAACAGGGGCGCGAAGTCTGCAGTTTCAATGGCTCCCTGCTCGCCGAGCCTTGGCGCGTCGCCTCCAAGTCGGGCGGCGCTTTCAAGGTCTTCACGCCCTTTTGGCGCGCCCTGCGCGCGCAGCTTGAACCACGGCCGCCCCTGCCCCCGCCGGAGCGGCTTTGCGCCGCCGCCTGGCCCGACGAGGCGCCGCAAACGCTGGCGCGCGAAAAGCTTCACCTTGCCCCCGAGAGGCCGAACTGGGCGGAAAACTTCCCCGACCCGGACGCGGGCGAGGCCGGGGCGCAAACACGGTTACGTGACTTTCTGAGCGAAAGAATTGATGGTTACGGAACTAATCGCGACCGCCTCGATCTCGGCGCGACGTCCCGGCTCTCGGCCCATCTTCATTTCGGCGAAATCTCGCCGCGGCAGATCTGCGCCACCGTTCCGGCGTCCGCGCGCGGCGCGGACAAGTTCCTGTCCGAACTCGGCTGGCGAGAATTTTCCCATCACCTGCTATTCGCCTACCCAGATCTGTCCTGGCGCAATTTCAACCCACGATTCGACGCCTTTCCCTATGCGCGGGACGCGACGGCGGAGAGGGACCTTGCGGCGTGGCGTCAGGGCCGCACCGGCTATCCGGTCGTCGACGCCGCCATGCGGGAATTATGGACAACCGGCAATATGCATAATCGCGCCCGCATGGTCGCCGCGTCCTTCCTGACCAAACATCTGCTGATCGATTGGCGCGAAGGCGAGAAATGGTTCTGGGACACGCTGGCCGACGCGGACGAAGCCAGCAACGCCGCAAGCTGGCAATGGGTCGCGGGGTGCGGCGCCGACGCCGCGCCTTATTTCCGCATCTTCAATCCCGTGTCTCAGGGCGAGAAATTCGATCCCGAAGGCGCCTATGTCCGGCGCTTCTGCCCGGAGCTGGCGCGCCTGCCTGCACCGCACATTCATAAGCCCTGGGCCGCGCCGCCCGCGCTGCTCGCCGAAGCCGGCGTGAAACTCGGCCAGACCTATCCGGCGCCGATCGTGGATCACGATTTCGCCCGGCGCCGCGCGCTCGCGGCCTTCGCGGCGCAAAAGGCTTGAACGGCGCCGCGCTTGCAGGCCTGCACCAGCGCCATTAGCATGGCGACAAAAGGCGATAAGGTTTGTCATGAAGGTCACGGAAACAGTTCTCGACGCCATTGGCGGCACGCCCCTCATCAAACTGCGCGCCGCTTCCGCCGCCACCGGCTGCGCCATTTACGGCAAGGCTGAGTTCATGAATCCGGGCGGTTCGGTGAAAGATCGCGCGGGTCTGGCGATCATCCGCGACGCCATCGAAACGGGCGCGCTCAAGCCGGGCGGCACCATTGTCGAAGGCACGGCGGGCAATACCGGCATCGGCCTGGCGCTGGTCGCCAATGCGCTCGGCTTCCGCACCGTGATCGTGATTCCCGACACCCAGTCGGAGGAAAAGAAAAGCCTGCTGCGCCTGCAGGGAGCGGAGTTGATCGAGGTCCCCGCCGTCCCCTATTCGAATCCCGATAATTACGTGAAATATTCCGGCCGTCTGGCCGAGGAACTGGCGAAGACGAATCCGGCGGGCGCGATCTGGGCCAATCAATTCGATAATGTCGCCAACCGGCGCGGCCATCAGGAAACCACCGGCCCCGAAATCTATGACCAGCTCGGCGGCAAGCTTGACGGCTTCATCTGCGCGGTCGGCACGGGCGGCACGCTCGCAGGCGTCGGAATGGCGCTGAAAGCGCGCAATCCAGCCATCAAGATAGGGCTGGCTGATCCCCTGGGGGCGGCGCTCTATTCCTATTACACCAGCGGGGAGCTGAAATCCTCCGGATCCTCGATCACCGAGGGCATCGGCCAGGGCCGCATCACCGCCAATCTCGTCGACGCGCCCATCGACGTCGCCTATCAGATCCCCGACGAGGAGGCCCTTCCCGTCCTTTATGACCTTGCCGAGAACGAAGGGCTGCTGCTCGGCGGCTCATCGGGAATCAATGTCGCTGGCGCGATCCGCCTCGCGCGGGAGCTTGGCCCCGGCAAGACGATTGTCACGATCCTTTGCGATTCCGGGGCGCGCTACGCGTCCAAATTGTTCAATCCCGCCTTCCTGCGCGAGAAAAACCTGCCCATCCCGCCCTGGCTGGATAAGTAAACCGCTGTTGAAAAGCCTCAATCGCCAGAAAGGATGGGTTTCGCGTCTGGCGGCCGGCCTATAATTTGCGGCAGGCCAAGGAGCGGAACATGACCGGCGACACCGAAGACACGTCACCTTTTCTCGTATCGACAGACTGGCTCGCGCAACATCTTGGCGCGCCGGGCGTAGCCATCGTGGACGCGTCCTGGCATCTGCCGGCGGCCAATCGCGACGGCGCCGAGGAATTCACGAAAGTACATATCCCCGGCGCGGTCTTTTTCGACATCGATGCCATCGCCGATCATTCGACCAACCTGCCGCACATGCTGCCCGACCCGGTCGCCTTCGCCAGCGCCATGCGCAAGCTGGGCATTGGCGACGGCATGAAGATCGTCGTCTATGACAGCCTCGGCCTGTTTTCCGCGCCGCGCGTGTGGTGGACTTTCCGCGCCTTCGGCAAGCGCGACGTCGTCGTGCTCGACGGCGGCCTGCCAAAGTGGATCGCGGAAGGCCGTCCCATCGCCGAAGGGGAAACCATTCCGCAGCCCCGCCATTTCACCGCCCGCCTCGATCATGCGCTGGTCGCCTCGCTGGACGACATGCGCGCGGCGAGCGCCCGCGCCTCCGCCGCCGGCGGCCCGCAAATCATCGACGCCCGCTCCGCGCCGCGTTTTCGCGGCGACGAGCTGGAGCCCCGCCCCGGCCTGCGCTCCGGCCATATTCCCGGCGCCCGCAACCTTCCCTGGGGCAATCTCGTCACGGACGGCCGGCTGAAGCCGCCGCAGGAGCTTGAAGCGGCCTTCGCGGCCTTGGGCTATGATCCCGCGCGCCCGGTCTTGACCACATGCGGCTCCGGCGTGACCGCCTCGATCCTCGCCCTGGGCCTCGCGGTCATCGGACGCGACGCCGTCCCGGTCTATGACGGCTCATGGTCGGAGTGGGGCATGCGGCCGGACCTGCCGATCGCGCAGGGAGCGAATTGAGCCGCCTTAAAAAGGGGCGCCCCGACGGCGCGTTCACGAAAAATTGCGCTTGCCATGCAAGAAAAGACGCGCTGACGGCGCGCAAACCTTATCGACGGGGTGGATTTTCCTGTGAGGCTGGGGCGAAATGCGGCGCAACGTCGCGCAACGTCCTTGCTTCGGGCGAAAATTCCGTCCCTGCGCGAAATCTTGGCAGGAATTGCGAATTTTGCCCTCGTGGCGAGCAAAATGACGCCAATTACACCGCGCTTGTGCTGGCTTGTCGTTCGGCGCGGTGCTAGAACGCTGGAGTTGCGTGCGGCGAGCCGAAACAGCCGGGTCCGCGCGAGACAGGGAGTAATACCCAGGAATGAAAAAAGTCGAAGCGATCATCAAGCCCTTCAAACTCGACGAGGTGAAGGAAGCCCTTCAGGAAGCCGGACTTCACGGCATCACCGTCACGGAAGCCAAGGGCTTCGGACGGCAAAAGGGGCACACCGAGCTCTATCGCGGCGCGGAATATGTCGTCGACTTCCTGCCGAAGGTTAAGATCGAACTGGTCCTGACCGATGACGCCGTTGAGCGCGCGGTGGAAGCCATCCGCCGGGCCGCGCAGACCGGACGTATTGGCGACGGCAAGATATTCATCTCGAATATTGAAGGCGCGATCCGCATTCGCACCGGCGAGACCGGTCCGGACGCCGTCTGACGCCTCTTCCCCCTGATATCCCCCTATCCAATTTTCAACGTCACCTCCAACGACAAGAGGCGTGAAATGACGACTGCCAAGGACGTTCTCAAGAGAATCAAGGACGAAGACATCAAATATGTCGACCTCCGCTTCACCGATCCGCGCGGCAAGTGGCAGCATGTGACTTTCGACATCGCCCTCGTCGACGAGGAAA